>JBBRAA010000066.1:0-19868 GCA_038207205.1 Aggregatilineales bacterium | reverse complement strand
CATACGCTGTTTCAGCAGAAAAAACACAAGACCGACGCCTTATATCCCCATGCCTGAAGGCAGGGGTTTTACGGCGCTTTTCTGATAAAGACGACTTGCTGTATCAGATTTCACGGCACGGCGGTGCATGGGCGCTGGGGCTGCAAGAACCTTCATCCTCATCTTGTTTGAACATCAGTTATAATGCTGTTCGTTGACAGATAAACTCACAGGATATGTGCATGACGAAACGATTCGCTTACGCCGCCATCGCGCTTGTGTGCGCTTTCGCTTTTTGGCTCTTAATTACTCCATTGACGATGCCCGGTTTGGCACAAGAAGCGCCAACGCTGCCGCCCGCCGACGCCCCGCCGACATTCACGCCTGATCCCGGCGTTGCGACGCTGCCGCCCCCACCCGATGGCGCAGCCCCTTCCGGCGATGTGCTGAGCGCGCAAAATGCCGAAGCGCTGCCAATTTTGATCGCCGCCCGCACCGACTTAGAGACATTGGCGACCGATAGACTCGGCGCGGACGCACCACGCCCAGAAGGCTGGAGTGGAGTCACCGACCCCGCCGCGCTCGATTTCGCTGCCTTGCTGCGCGCCGACATTGATCGACTCGCAGATGCGATACTGGGCGCTGGCGTGCGCCCACCAACCTATTTTGGCGTGGTCGCCAGCGTACCGCTCGCGGTCGCGCGCGATTTGCGCCACGACTTAGAAGTATTGGCGGACGCGGCAATTGGCGCCTCTACGCTGCGACCCGGCGGCTGGGTCGGCGATGATCCGTTGTTCAAATGCAGCCGTGCCGCACAAAATCTGTTATTTGTCTTGGAGCGCGTGTATCAATTTGAAGCCAATATCGATTACACACAAACGGATTACTGCACCCAGCTCGAATTACAGGTCAGCCGCTACGTCGAATCGTCGTTGATCCAGCCGCAAGGCGGAGAAGCCGCCGCCGTTAATGCACAGCAAGCGTATTTCGTCGAAAGCGCGTATGTCATCGCGTTCGCGGATATCAACGCACGGGTGCGCTTGGGCGTGCTTCCAGTGGGCACAGGCTTTACGCCGGTTGGTCGCAGCACCAACGACTTTAGCAACATGATGTTGATTCAGGGTCCCGATTTTCAGGTGTACACCGACTTCATCTACACGCCTGTCACCAACGACATTTTCATGGCGCTGCCTACGCTCGACGGTATAAGCGCCACGCTCTCGTGCGCCGCTGAGTGGTGCGAACGCGCGCCTTAAACGCAGCATAAAAGGATTTTTCATGCGTATTGTTTCGCTTATACCCAGCGCGACCGAGATTGTGTGTCGGCTTGGCTTTCAGGATCAACTGGTAGGGCGCTCGCACGAATGCGATTATCCGCCGGGAATTGAAACCTTGCCAGCGCTGACCGCGCCAAAGTTCAACCCACAAGGCAGCAGCCGTGAGGTCGATGACCGTGTCAAGCAGATTTTGAGCGAGTCGCTCTCGGTCTATCGCGTCGATAGTGATCTGCTGACAGCGCTCAACCCCGATGTCATTGTCACACAGGCGCAGTGTGAAGTCTGCGCGGTCAGCTTGAACGACGTGCAAGCGGCGGTACAAGCGTGCGGCTTGACCGATGCACGTGTGATATCGCTCGAACCGATCTGGCTGCGCGATGTTTGGGACGATCTGCGACGCGTAGCGAGCGCGCTCGGCGTCGATGGCGAACCGCTCGTGCGTGAATTGACCGGACGCATCGACGCGATCACAACGGCAGCGCGTGATATAGCGCATAAACCAACCGTCGCAACCGTCGAATGGATCGATCCGCTGATGACGGCGGGTAACTGGATGCCAGAACTCGTCGAAATGGCGGGCGGGGTCAATTTATTCGGCAAGGCGGGCGTCCATTCTCCATGGCTGGAATGGGATGATTTATGGGCGGCAGACCCCGATATAATCATCGTTTTGCCGTGCGGTTATGGTATCGATAAAGCGCACGACGAAATGACCGCGCTCACCCGTCAGCCAGGATGGGAAACGCTGCGCGCAGTCCACAATGGTCATGTCGTGTTGACCGATGGCAATCAGTATTTCAATCGACCAGGTCCCCGTTTGGTCGATTCGCTGGAAATTCTGGCGGAGATTTTGCATCCCGAAACCTTCAATTTCGGACATCATGGCGCAGGATGGGTGAAATTTGCCTCGTAATTCACCGCCGCCGCTTTATCCTGATACGGTGGGCATAGCGCGCAGTGCCTCTCCACCGCTGTTTTCACAGCGTCGTTTCGGCGGCGGGTTGGCGCTGTTGGTGATGTGCCTGTTGAGCGCTTGTTCGTTGACCGCGCCGAGTGACGCCGCCCCAACGTATGTCACGGTGACGCCGGCAAGTACCGCCACACAAGTATCGACCGCGACGCTTGTCCCGCAGTTGGCGACGCGCCCGCCGACTGAGACGCCGCTCCCCACTGATCTGCCATGTATGCCGCGCGATGACTGGTTCGTCTACACAGTCAATAGTGGCGATTCGCTGGCGGGCATCGCACTGCGTGCAGGTGCGGCAGCATCGGCAGTGGCAGACGCCAATTGTATCGACACCGACATAGCGTTAAACGCGGGTGAAGGCGTACGTGTGCCTGTCGCACTGCTGCCGCCCGCCCCCCCACCCGAAAACGCGGCGTGTGTCGATCGTTGGTTCTTCACGTTTAGGACGAACAAAAACGAGATCACGATCGCGTGCCCAAACCCAATTCTGACTATCGATGCGCTTGGTCAGGATTTTCAGGGTGGACGCATGATCCGCATGGTCTCCAACCCGACGAGTAACGAACCGACGCCACTGATTTTTGTCATTTTCAACAACGGTTTTTGGCAATCATTCCCCGATACCTGGGATGCGTCACAGCCTGCACGCGATGAGACGATTGTGCCACCTGATGGGCTGTTACAACCCATCGAAAGCATGGGTAAAATCTGGCGTGAGAATCCGTCGGTGCGTACCGCGCTCGGTTGGGCGTATACGCTTGCAACCCCGTTCACCGGACGGGTACAATTTCCACAAAACCGAAATGATTACTGGTATCTCGATTACGGCACAGCACGCCTGGCGCTGCGCCTCACCCGCAGTGGTGTCGCGCCGAACGGCTGGGAGATCGTCGGGGAATACTAAACCCAGTTAAAAGTTGAATGAGACGACTCCACACTGGTTTTCAATTTTTAACTATCTCGTATCTTTCACCTTCTTTTACTTGAGGACAAACATGTTCAACCAGCTACCTGATTTACAAACCTTTGGCACATGGTCATGGACGCAAATTGAGCCGTTTTTCAAACACCTGGAGGCAACCACGTTAAGTGATGGCAACGTCGTGCAATGGCTCGATGAGCGCGCGCGGCTGTGGCATTTGATCGACGAAACCTTCATCCGTTTGGAGGTAGCGACCACGCTCGATACCAGCGATGAGGCGGCGGTCGAGAAGTATATGCGTTACAACGAGGACGTGGTTACCCCCGTGCGAAGCGCGGACAATACGCTCAATCACAAGCTGTTGGCAACAAATTTACAGCCGCCCGGTTACGAAATCGCGCTGCGAAATATGCGCGTCGAAGCCGAGTTGTTCCGCGAAGCAAATTTGGCGCTCATGGTCGAACAAGACCGTTTAGGCACGGAATACGATAAAATGATCGGCGCGCAAACCGTGATGTGGCACGGCGAAGAACGCACGATTCCCTCGATGAAGCCATTTTATCTCGATCCGGATCGGGCGACGCGCGAACAAGCATGGCGCTTGGTCAGCAACCGCCAGCTTGCCGATAACCAAAAGCTCGATGATTTGTGGGTTCAATTTCTCACGCTCCGTATGAAGATCGCGGAAAATGCCGATCTGCCCGATTACCGCGCGTATAAGTGGCGCGAGTCTAACCGTTTCGATTACACGCCCGACGATTGCGAAGCCTTTCACGCCGCGATTGAGCAAGTCGCCGTGCCAGCCGCCAATCGCATCTACGAAAAACGCCGCCGCCAACTCCAAATCGACACGATGCGACCATGGGATGTCATGGCTGACCCGCTCAATCGCGCCCCACTCGCGCCATTCGCCGCGTCCGATATCGACCGTTTGAATCACACATCGAGCGCGATCTTTCACAAGGTTGATCTGGTTCTGGGCAATTATTTCGACACGATGATGCGCGAAAACCTGCTCGACCTGGATAACCGCAAAAATAAAGCGCCAGGCGGCTACTGCACCTCGTTCGCGCACAGCAAACGCCCGTTCATCTTCATGAACGCCGTCGGCATTCACGACGATGTACAAACGCTGCTGCACGAAGGCGGTCACGCTTTCCACGATTTTGAGGCGCGCGGCTTGCCCGATTACCAGCAGAACGACATCCCAATCGAGTTTTGTGAAGTCGCCAGCATGTCGATGGAACTGCTCGCCGCACCCTATCTGACCGCTAGTGAAGGTGGCTTTTACAGCGATGACGAAGCCGCGCGGGCGCGCATCGAACACCTTGAAGAAACGATTTTGTTTTGGCCCTACATGGCAATCGTCGATGCGTTTCAGCAGTGGGTGTATACGCACCCGCAAGACGCGCTCAACACCGATAACTGCGATCAGAAATGGGCAGAACTGCAACAGCGCTTCCAACCCGGTATCGATTTCACAGGCATAGAATCCGCACGTGCCGATGGCTGGCATCGCAAACTGCACATCTTCCAAATTCCGTTCTACTACGTCGAATATGGCTTGGCGCAGTTAGGCGCGGTGCAGGTATGGGGCAATGCGCTCAAGGATCAAGCACAATCGGTGGCGAGTTATCGCAAGGCGTTGGCGTTGGGCGGCACACGACCCCTGCCAGAATTATTCAGCGCGGCGGGCGCGAAGTTCGCATGGGATGCTGAAACGCTCGGCACGGCGGTCGATTTGATCGAACGCACGGTCGGCGAATTGGAAAAAAGCTAACTGCTCAGGTATCCCTCATCCCCCGACCCCTGCTCCCACAAACGGGAGCAGGGGAGAAACGCGGTAGAAAGTCCCTCTCCCCTTGCTTGCGGGAAAGGGACTTCGGGTGAGGCATACCTGAGCAGTTACACTTAGCGCTAAAACTCGACTTCTGCGATTTGATCGAGCGTAAAATCTGGGATCGCGTCGGCGTCATTCAACTCGATGTCGTTGTCTTCCCCCATCCAATCGCTCGCCTTGATGCCGCGCGTGTGCAATCCGCGATACTCGCAAAAACCACAGCGGCGCACCTCATCGGTGAGCGGAAAGTCGTCGTCACCGCGCCGCGCAATATCCTGGATCAAGGTCGTAAGTGACATACCCGTCGCCGCGTGCTGGTCACTATCGTAGCTGAAAACTTCGGGCTGGCGCGGGTGTTCTGGAAACCAATACACCATCCGTACTTTTTCCGGCGAGATCGCTTTTCCGCCGTTCAAGCCGCGTCCGGCTTCGACCAGCACATACGGATACACGCGCGTTTGCCAGCGCGCCGCCAAAAATTCGCGTTTCGGGCGCTTGATCGATGTTTTCCAATCGATGATCGTGAACACGCCGTCGGCGTCAATTGCGATCAAGTCGTATTTGGCGATCAGTCGATTCCCCGCGACCGGCGCGCTCAGGCTGATCTCGACGCGGGTTGGCGTGGGCGCTGCCGCGTAAGGCGTAGTCAAGTATGCCTGCCACCACTCGAATAACTGATCATCGTCGATACTTTCCTCAAGTGCGTCGGGCGGCACACCAACTTGATGCTGCTGCACGAGTGTATGAAATGTCGCGCCACGCGCCATGTGATCTTCCAATTGATCCAGCGGCTCACTTTGGGCAGCCGGATACACGATATGGCGGCGATAACGTAAATCGAACAGCGCCGGACATTCCGCGAAGTCTTGCAGGCTGGTTTGGCTGAACGCAAAATCATCTTGCAGCATCATACGATCCTTTCTTTGACCTACAGATCACACAGACGGTTTTGATTCTTTCGTCTGTGTGATCTGTGGTTATGATTTTTGCCCGTCTATAAAGCCACGCATCGCTTCAAAGGCGACGGCGGGCGGCACATTGCCCTTGCGTCCTGTGTTGGTCGTCACGATCAATTCGCGTTTGGCGCGCGTGATGCCGACGTACAATAAACGCAGGCGCTCGGACGCATAATCGACACGCGCCGTAGCGGTTGCTGCACCTTCGTAATAATCACCGTTATCGATCAATGCGCGGAGCTGACCCAACGCTTCGGCTTCCAGATTAAGGCTGTCGCGGATGAACCAGCGCTCTCCAATGTATTCGTCACCGGGCATCGCGGACGGAAAATCGTAGTTGTTGACCGAAAGCAGATACACGCGATCCCATTCCAGCCCTTTAGCACTGTGCATCGTCGCTACTGTTACTGTACCGCGATGATCATCAGGGTTAAAGCCGCGATCATCTTCGGTCATGCCCAAAAAGCCGCGCTCATTGCGCGCAATCGCGGTCAGTTCATCGATAAACTGCGGCAAGCGCCAATCACGATGATTATCCGCGCGCCCGCGCAGCAGCACCGCGATGCTGTGCGCGATGGCGATGTCGGCTTCGGCAAGAAACAACTCACCTGCGATCAACAGGATCAACTGGTCGATGGGTAGGATCACCGCTTCCTGCCAGCGCCGCACGATGACGCGGAACAACTCCAAACCCCCTTTGACGAATGGATCATCGGTTTCGAGTTCTGCGATCTCCGGCGAGTCGTCCAGCCAGTCGCCGCCAATCGTGTTCCACAGAAAATCTTCGACCCGCGTCAGCTTGCGCAGCGCTTTCGCCACATTATCAGCTTTGAGCGCGAGCACTTCATCGTCGCGGTCATCGCGTTTATACACCAGATACGTACGCGCCAGTAAATTCGCATCATCGGGTTTGGCGAGATAAGCAAGCATGATCGCCAGCGCCCCTGCCGCTTCGCGCGTCGATGTCGTCGAACGCAGCAGTTCGACATACGGCAGATTGGCAGTTTTCAGTGCATCGACGATTTCGAAGCCGCGTTTATTGCGCGGCACCAGCACCGCACAGGTCTGGTCTGGGTGATCGGGCAGCCAGCGCGCCAAAGAATTGGCGATCAATTGAATTTCGGCGGCGGGCGTCAGCGCTTCGGGGAACAAATGCACAGCGACACCGTCAGGCGGTGGGTTCGGCTGCGGGTCTTTTTTGGTCGTCGGTTCAATGTAGGGCGGTGTGAGCGGCTTTTTGGCGGCGATGCGCGGGTTGGGGTGCTGCGCCGACCAGCGAATGAGCGCGTTCGCCAGCTCTAAAATTGCGACCGTGCTGCGTCCGCTGTTGGGCAGCTCTTTGCGCGTAACGCCAGGTTCATGCGTGAACGCGATCAGGTTTTCGGGGCGCGCGGTCGTGAATGTCTCGTAAATCGCCTGATTCGGATCGCCGACGCGCACCCAATTGCCATTATCGCCCGTGAGCAGGCGCAAAATTTTCTCTTGGAGCAAGCTGCTGTCTTGCGCTTCATCCTCCAGAATATAGGGAAAACGTTCGTGCAGGCGGCGCAAATATGCTGCGTCCTGCTGCAACGCTGTCAGCGCCAAACGGATCAAGTCCTGAAAATCGACCGCGCCGCGATAGCCGAGACTGCGCTGATACGCCGCATAAACCTCGATGCACATCGCCGCCAATGGCAATCGCGTCCCGCGCTGTTCGATGCGTCCGCGCAAATCGTCGGGCGATAGCTGTTCGTCCTTTGCCTGGCGCACGAACGCGCCCGCCACATTCACAACCAAATCCGTCCAGTTTTGGCGCAAACGGTCGCGTTTATCCGCGTCCATATCCGGCGCGAGAAAATTTTCAGCGCTGTCGGGATTAGAACGCAGCCATGCCAGCGCTGCGTCGGTCAATACGCTGGAGGCTTCACGCTCGTCGAGAATGCTAAAATCATCCGCCAGACCAACCAAGCCGGGACGTTCGCGCACGATTTCGCCGCACAAACTGTGCAGCGTGCGGACACGATACCCGATGTTGGGCAACAAACGTGCTTCTTCCAAAAATCCGTAGATTTGGCGCGCAAAATTATTGACCGCCGAATTGACCAACGTCACAATCAAGACTTCCTGGTCGCCGCGCATCTTGCCTGTAGCGATCAGCTTGGCGGCGAGCGCCGACAGCGTTTTGGTCTTACCACTGCCCGGCACGGCGGCGACGCCCATTTTGCCGCCCTTGTATTTGAGAACTTCTGCTTGTTTGGGTCGGGGTTTGAAAGTTGTCATATCATGTGTGCTGACAATACAAAGTGCCGAGTGCGGAGTACCGCGTTAGAAGCAATAATCTCAATTTCTCAGCACTCGATACTTAGCACTATTCCCTTTCTTCGTTGTACTTTCGCAGCAGGCGATTGAACGCCTGTAAGAGTTCGCTTTGACTTTCGGCGCCATTTTCGCCCAGTTCGCTGACGCCGACATAAATCTTACGCCGCGCCCGCCGAATCAAGCCCATAACCAACCGGAACAGCGTGTCGCGCCGCTTTTCGTATTCTTCGTCGTCGGTCCACAATTGACCGACTTCCCAGTCGGCGCTGAGCACATACGGATGGGTGAGCGGTTGATACAGGCGTTCGAACCAGCCGCGATTGCCCAAATCGAGCCAGAACTGAATATCGACGGGCTGATTGCGCATCAAAAATGTGTAAGCGGGCGCGATCAAGACCGCACCATCGCCCCCATCGGGCAGCGTCCACGCGCGCACATATTGATCGGCAATCACGCCGCGTTCAACCATGCGGACGTATTCATGCGCGGCAGGTCGTTCGAGTAAGCCGCGATCTTCAAACGCGCGCCGGAAATTAGCAGCACTGTCGATTAGGTTGCCTGCAACCGCCGCCGCATCGAAGTCGTTGTGAAAACCGTAGCCACGTTGGGACAAAACCTCGCCAAAAATCCGGCTGAAGAAATGATCGAGCCGCACTGATGCGATAGGCGGCGTTTCGGTCGTTTCGGTCTTTTTCTTGCGTCCGCGCGCTTTCGGTTTGGGATTCTCGACAGGCGACGGCATAAATTCTGTCCCTACAGACGGTGGAGGAACGGGACGATCCGCGATGTAGGCTTCGAGCCATCTGCGTAATTCTTCGTAGCGCGGTGCGAGCAAATACGTGATGCGTTCTTGAATATCTGGCTTGAGCGCGTCGAACGGCATCAATCGTGATTTGGTTGTAGGGTCGGGGTACGCAGTAGTCGCCAATAGCTGCGCGCGGATCAAGTCCATCGTTTTACCGACGCCCGCCGACCCCACCGCGCCCATGAACATATACGCCACATCATAGGGCGTCGGCGTCATGCCCCATTCGGGATGTGCCAGCATCGCCAGCGTGATCAAGCAGCGCGCGGCGGGTTCTTCGCGCAGCGCCCGCGACGGACGATGCGAACGCACCGGAATGCCCTCGCTTTGTAAGCGCGTCATCAACGTAAAACGGAGCGCGTCGCTCAAATAAGGGGACAACACCGCGATTTGTCCCGGCGGCACCCCAAATTCTTTGACGAGCAGCGTAATCTCATCCGCGACCCAGTTCAACATTTGCGGGTAAAAGCGGCGAATCGCCCAATCGACGCCCGCGCGCGAACTGATCGTCGGTTCGGGCGCAAAGTCACCCAGCGCACGCGCGAAATCGTCACCCAACGCCGTCAGCACGGGCGGCGTGACGAACGACTCGGTAAATTCGACGGCTTGATCACAACGCGCACGCAGTGTTTCCGCGTGTTCGGGTGCAGCGCTCAAAAAACGCCGAAACCCCGATTCTTCATCCACGATGATGAGGGCGCTCTCGCATGTCTTGAGCAAGTCAGCGATCAACTCATGAACGATGAAGGCGCTTTCTTCGGCATTATCGACGATCAAATGCGCGGTGCGCGCCGCCCAGTAATCGCGCACAGGTTTTTGTGACCACAAATGACGATTGAACAATTCGACTTGCAGCGAAAAGTCGATCAGGTTGTGCGCGCGGCAGTGATCGCGATACGCGGATGCAGCGCGCTGCACATCGTCGAACATCCGTGCCTGACTGGTTTCACCCACCCACGCGCTTTTCAAGCGCTCGGCGATGTCGGTATAAGCAAAGCCGTTGAGCGCGGCTTTTTCCAGATTGTCGATAATCTGGCTGTACAAACGGTTGCGGTCAATGGTGACGCCTTCGAACGCGCCGCGCGCTTCGATCATCGGATCAACGATACTTGCCATGACGTACTGCGCGGTTTCGAGTGTCAAAAATGTCGGCGGCTGGTCAGGCTGTAATCCGGCGCGTTTCGCCGCCAGCGCCCAAAACAAGCGCACCGTGTTCAAGACCAAACCACCGTAAGTCAAGACTTCGATTTGTCCGCCGGGTGGCAAATTGGCTGCACGCAGCGCTTTATGATACGGCTGTGCTAACACCGCTTGCGGCACGATGACCAAAATTTGTTCGGCGGGGATATCGATTTGACGCAGCCTGAGGACGCGCTGCACGGCTGCGGTGGTTTTACCTGTCCCCGCTGCGCCTGTTAAATAGAGGGTTTTATCGACCGGAGAGTCGATGATCCGTCGCTGAGGATCGGTGAACTCCATGTCTTATTTTTGCCTGTGTGTTTCATCGGATGAATAGAACAATTATACCACAATCCCGCTTAAATTCGAGA
Source organism: Aggregatilineales bacterium (assembly GCA_038207205.1). Lineage (GTDB taxonomy): Bacteria > Chloroflexota > Anaerolineae > Aggregatilineales > Phototrophicaceae > Flexifilum. The sequence continues at coordinate 9,271 of JBBRAA010000066.1, read as the reverse complement.
GCCAAGTCGATAAAATAAGCAATGTTTTGGACGAAACAAACCAAAATCGGGTGGAATTCCATCATGAACGATCAACCAAAATTGTTGATCGATCAAAGCAAGATGTTCATGATTCGACACCCCACACCTTCTTTCAATATTTCTCACATCAATATACGTCATACGTCCGATTCCTCGTGCAGCAGTCCGCGATACACACCTGGCGATGAGTCGGGGATGATGACCGCGCCAGATACTTTGGTATAAAACTCGGCGGGACCGACGCCGCCAATGATCGCGTAGCCATAACCGTTCGCGCGCATATCGTGCAGCGCCATGAGCAGCAGAATTTTGCCGACGCCGCGCCCGCGCACAGAGTCGTCCGATCCCATCGGACCGAAAAAGCCGCGCATGGTTGCGTCATAACAGGCGAAGCCGACCGGTCGATTATTTTGCGTGGCAATGAAACAGCTAATCGGCTGACGCGCGAAGGTGGCATCGGTTTCGCTGACCCAGCCATCGCCAAAAGTCGTATGAATCCAGCGCAAAACGAGGTGTTTTTCGGGCGCAAGCGCGCGGCGCAGCTCAATGCCGTCTAAGGTGGAGATGTTCTCAATCGGCGGTAGTGCGTAGAGTTTGACGAGCATATCGGGCATACATCACCTGTCGAACAAAGCGTTTTTTCAACACAAAACCGGAAGATGTAGAGGCATGGCGAAGACCGGAACGGTCTGCCATGCCCGCAAAAAATGAGAACATAACACGAAGGCACGAAGACACAAAAACATGGGGATAAGCATTGACGACGGATTTGGTTACGGGCAGGGCAAGCCCCACCCGTACAGATTATTGTCCTTGACCGAGCGTATACCCTGCCACGCCATCGAACGTGACCAGATGTTCGGTTTTGATGAAGTCGAAACCCGCATCGCTGAAACGACCGAGCAGGCGAATGATCTGCGCGTGGGTGATCGGGGCATTATCCACGCCCATGAAGCGGCAGCGCCAATGATCGGTACAAAAGGTTTCGGGCAAACCATGTGGATACACCTTTTGACCGCGATTGCTGATCATGACCAGTTCGACGCCATCGCCGTTCGTCGCCGCTTCCACCGCTTGACCGAGCGTGTTCGGGTCGCGGTCGCGGTAATGCAAGAATACATCGACGCCGACCAGTTCTTTTTGTTCCGGTTCGCGCTGGCTGTAGGCGCCCGTCGCCACGACACCGCCGCCCGCTTTGTACGCCACCGCTGCGAGCGTTTCGGGCTGTTTGCCCAAGCGTTCGATCACGGCATCAGCAAAGCCGCTCGTACTCACTTTTTGACGACTGATGCCGTCCGCGAAAATGTCGTAGGTATGGATACCTTCTTCAAGCGTGCGCAGCCATGCGTTATGCACGGTTTCGGCAGCCTGTGGCTGCCCGATATGCACCATCATCATGACGCCCGCTAGCAGCAAACCCGATGGATTGGCGACATTTTGCCCAGCACGGCGCGGCGCTGACCCATGGATCGCCTCGAACATCGCCGCGTGCGCGCCGATATTGGCGCTGCCCGCCAACCCGACCGACCCGGCGATTTGCGCAGCCACATCGCTCAACACATCGCCGTACAGGTTGGGCAGCACCAGCACATCGAAGGCTTCTGGCGTATCCGCCATTTTCGCCGCACCAATATCGATGATCCAATGTTCTTTTTCTAAATCGGGATATTCTGCGCCGATCTCGTCGAAGACTTTATGGAACAAGCCATCGGTCATCTTCATGATGTTGTCTTTGGTGAACGCAGTGACTTTCTTACGGTTGTTGGCGCGCGCATACTCGAAGGCATAGCGCACGATTTTTTCGCTGCCGGGGCGCGAAATCAACTTCAAGCATTGATAGACCTCATCAGTTTGGCGGTGTTCGATGCCCGCGTACAAATCTTCTTCGTTTTCACGGACGATCACGAGATCCATTTTGGGATGCTTGGTGCGCACGAAGGGCGCATACGCCACGCTTGGGCGGACGTTGGCGTATAAACCGAGCGTCTTGCGCGTGGTCACGTTCAAACTTTTATAGCCGCCGCCCTGTGGCGTCGTGATCGGCGCTTTGTAAAAGACTTTCGTGCGCCGCAGCGACTCCCATGCGCCAGGAGCGATGCCCGTGCTGTTGCCGGATAAATATACCTTTTCGCCAATATCGATCGTCTCGATCTCGATGTCCGCGCCCGCCGCCTGCAATATCCGCAGCGATGCTTCCATGATTTCGGGTCCAATGCCATCGCCATAAGCAACAGTTATCGGGGTACGGCTCATGACACTTTGCTCCTTGATGGATGAAAACCTGACCAACTCACACAAATAGACGACCGCTATTACGGTCGTCCGGTACAACGTTATGTGGGCGACTGTATCAGCCGCCCCTATAATACAGCGAAGTGAAAACTAGTCGAAAATATCGAACATATCACCCAAAAACGACTTCTTCTTACGTTGATTCGGATTGTTCGGATTGTAGGAAGGGTTGTTCGGGTCGTTGTAACGCCGATCATCATCATCGTCGTCGTCATAACGGGGTGGATACTGCTGCCCTTGCGGCGGTTGGTTATTCGGCGCGACATACGGCTGCTGCTGATATCCCTGCTGCGGTGCGGGCGGCGCTGACGGCGCGGCGGGGCGCTGACCCGTGCTTTCAACTTGTGCGGCGCGCTCGATAATTTTGTCAAGTTCACCGCGATCCAGCCACACACCACGACACTTCGGGCAGTAATCGATCTCGACACCCTGCCGTTCGGTCATGACTAATGCAGTTTGGTCGATTGGACATTGCATGATTTTTTTCCTTGTCGTTGTGGGCAATCGATCTGATCACCCCTCTAAAGCCTCTTATTACGAACTGGCATCGCAAACACAATGTTAGCTTGCGGTTATTTCAGCACGCCGCGTCGGATCAGCAGTTTTTCCAGTTCGACGCCGATGAACACGACCGCGCTGAGCGCGAAGCACAGCCCTAACTGTGCAAGCGTGAGCGGATTCGTCCCGAAGATATCGTTGAAAAATGGGGTATAGATCGCCACGAGCTGCAAAATAACCGTCGTCACGACTGCCACGATCAACAGTGGATTACCGAACAAGTTCATGCTGAACAGCGACTCGCGGTGCGAGCGCAAACCGAGCGCGTGTCCCATCTGCGCGATGGTCAAAAACATGAACACCATCGTGTTCCATGCAGGCGCGTCGTTTGCCGCTCGCAAATCGGTTGACCACGCCCAATAACCGAGCGCCAAACCAGCACCGCCGAGCAGCACGCCGACGATGACAATATGCCGCCCCAAACCGCGCCCGAAGATGCTCTCGTTTGGCGCATACGGCGGACGATCCATCGCGCCTTTTTCGGGTTTTTCTACGCCCAACGCCAATGCCGGGATGCCGTCGGTGATCAAGTTCATCCATAGAATTTGCAGCGTCGTCAACGGCAGCGTCATCCCGGTGATGAGCTGCGTCGCCAGCAGCACAACGAGTTCGCCCGTATTGCTCGCCAACAAATATTTGACGAAACGGCGCACATTGTCGTAAATCGTGCGCCCTTCTTCGACGGCGGCGACGATAGTGGCGAAATTGTCGTCCAAAATCACCATATCCGACGCTTCTTTGGTGACGGCTGTCCCGGTGATGCCCATCGCCACGCCAATATCGGCGCGTTTGAGCGCGGGCGCGTCGTTGACGCCATCGCCCGTCATAGCGACGATATGCCCTTTGGTTTGCAGCGCGCCGATAATGTTGAGCTTATGTTCGGGCGATACGCGCGCATACACCGCGACACGCTCGACTTCGTTTTCCAGGTCGGTTTGCGTCATACGCGCGAGCTCATGACCGGTCAACACGCGGTCGCCGTCTTTGACGATGCCGAGTTCTTTGGCGATGGCGAACGCGGTCAGGGGATGATCACCCGTGATCATGACCGGGCGGATGCCTGCGCGCTTCGCAACAGCGACCGCGTCCTTGACCTCTTTACGCGGCGGGTCGATGATGCCGACCATGCCGACGAAAATCAGGTCGTTTTCGAGCACGTCATCGCGTTCAACCGCCTTAAACGCGACGCCCAACACGCGCAAACCATTCGCCGCTAAACGATTGTTAGCGGAGTCGATGCGCGCGCGAACATCGGGCGTCATCGCGACAATTTGTCCGTCGATCCACGCGCTGCGGCTGACCTCGAGTAAGCTGTCAACCGCGCCTTTGGTGAACATGACACCGCTGTTGACCTGCTTGTCAATCAGCGCAAAAATTGTTTGTTCTGCCGCAGAAAGTGTCGCGCCATCGCGAATACGATGTACTGTGGACATGCGTTTGCGCTCGCTGTCGAACGGGAGTTCATCGATACGCGCAAACGCGCGCTCGATTTCGTCTTTGAACAACCCCCAGCGTGCCGCCGCCATGACCAATGCACCTTCGGTCGGGTCACCGATGAAGCTGATTGTGCCATCCGCGCCACGCTGGAGAATGGCGTCACTGCACAACATGCCGCCCGTCAACACCAGCGCTTGCGCGGCATGATGTGTCACGCTGCCCGCGCCGTTGGCGCTGATCAACGTACTGATTCCTTGTACCGCGACGACATCCATCGTCGAATGATCGCCCGCGACATCGACGACCGTGACTTGCATCCGATTTTCGGTGAGCGTACCCGTTTTATCCGAGCAAATCGTCGTGACAGAGCCGAGTGTTTCGACGGCAGTCAGCTTGCGGATCAATGCCTTGCGCCGCAGCATACGCTGTGCGCCCAATGCCAGCGCAATCGTAACGACGGCGGGTAAGCCTTCTGGCACTACAGCGACCGCGATTGCGACCGCGTTCAATAAGACCGATTCTTGTTCGGGGAAGTTGGGGTCAGGGATGATCGCCTGTCCAGTGATCAAACCAATGAGGAAGGCAACACCCATCACCATCAGTGCCGCGACCAATAGCACGTTCCCCAGCTCGTCTTGACGACGTTGGAGCGGTGTCTTCTCATCCTTGACGGTTTGGATCAATTCTGCGATGCGCCCCAACTGCGTGCGCATCCCGGTTTCGACCACCACAGCGGACGCGCGCCCATAGGTGATGCTCGTCCCCATAAACACCATATTGGTACGGTCGCCCAATGGGGCGCTCGCATCAGTGAGAGCGCGGATCGATTTTTCGACCGCCGCCGATTCGCCCGTCAGCGAGGCTTCCATCGCGCGCAAATTCGCGCCTTCGACGATGCGCGCGTCGGCTGGCACTATGCTGCCCGCTTCGAGCAAGATCACATCACCCGGCACGAGATCGCGCGCGGCTAAATCCATGACGAGATTTTCACGGCGGACGCGCACCAATGGCGCTGCCATTTTCTTGAGCGCCGCCATCGCCTTCTCGGCGCGGTATTCTTGCACGACCCCCAAAATTGCGTTCAGGACGACAATCGCAGAAATAGCGATCATGCTGTCCACTTTGCCCAACAGCGCCGAAACCCCCGCCGCCCCGATCAGCAGCAGCACGAGTGGATTGGTCAGTTGTTCCCACAAAATAGCGAAAGGACTAGTCACGCCTTTCTCTGTCAGTTCGTTGGCACCGATTTCCGCGAAACGGTCGCGTACCTGGCGTTCTGTCAGCCCAGTCTCAAGCCGTGTATCGAGCGTGGACATGACGTATTCAGTTTCTTGTACATGCCATGCAGCAGCGTCGCTGCCAGATGGAGTGATGCCTGTTTTTTCTTGCGTATTGATCACGATGATAGTGTCGTCCTTCGTCGTCAGACAAAATAAAAAGCTGACTCAGGAACTCACCCGTTTGCTACGTGAGTGCGTCCGAGCCAGCTTTGCCGCGCGTTTTCTCTCTTGGGGAGTTAAACCACGCCGAAATGCGTTTCGTTTGCAGGTCTTGCGGCGAGACTTTAATTTCTCTCCGCCTGATGTTGTTACATTACATCGGGATCGTCGCGAGAATACCCCTTTTTTCTAGGGGGATAGCATAAGGATTAGATGAACACCGAGTATTTACAAATCGATGCGAGTTTTTTGCATATCTATACCAATATGATATCTCGACTCATCAAATCGGCGCGAGATACCCCTATCTTTAGACATGGGGAGGGATAGCGCCTTTTTCCTTTCTGTTATACGCTCACCTTACGCAAGCCGCTCGTTTTCAGCCCTCACCCCCTGCCAACGCGGGTGGTGAGCTAGAACTCCAACAATTTATCCACCGTCAGCACGATCACCCGTTCCCCGGTGATTGTGCTGACATCGGTGTGGAGGCTGATCACCCCGCAATCGACGATCTCGCGCACCGTTCGTTCGATCTCTTGGCGGAGGGTGCGCGTTTCAAACAAACGCCGCCGCGCATCTTTGACCGACTCCAATCCATTTTCACTGCTTGCAGCGACTTCTTGTTCGGCGGGCGTCAAAATGCCGCGCAGGCGGATCACGATCATGTCTTCGATGAAAAAGGTACGTGCATCGCTCGGACCGCGACCGAGATAATCCTTTTCCAATTTGATGATCGCGCGAGTCAGCGCGGCTTCAGCTTCGCCGCGCGTCATACTTTTTCCAAACGCCAGTTGATGTACGATCCGGTCATGCCAAGGCGGGTCATGCCGAGTTTTTCCAGTACACGCACCGACCCAAGATTGTTATCGAGACACTCGGCAGTGATGATACGCACCCCAGATTGTGCCATCCCCCAATCGACGAGCGCGCGCGTGGCTTCATACGTATAGCCCTGTCGCCGATAGGTTTTATCGATGCCGTAGCCGATCTCGATTTCGCCCTGCGCGTTTGGCTTGCCTTTGAATCCTGCCGTCCCAAATAAAGTTTGATCGGCACAGTGGATAAGCAGCCACAATCCATAGCCCAGTTCGGTCGCGTTGCCATGTATAAAATGCCAGTAATAGTTGAGCAATCCGCGCCCTTCATCTTCCAACCAGTCAGGCGTGATTTTCACGCCAACCAGGGTTTCAAGCTGACGAATGCCGCCATAAGCGCCTGCCGCCACCCGTTCGGAGCACGCGATCACATCGAGGCGTTCGGTTCGTAATATCAACATGGGGATGTCCCCTCCGCACCATCCTGAAACTTAACATCATGGTAACACGATCACCGCTGTGTATACCATGCACTGAGCAGGTCGCGTTCGCGTTCTGGCGTCAACCCCGATTTGAGCTTACTATCAGCACGCGCCTGATTCCACGCCAGCGTATCGCGCGCGATCTCGTTCGGTGTCGCGTTATGCGCCGCCAAAAATTCGTCATTAACGCGGCGATTAATATCCTGCAACGTGCCTTAATGCAAAACGGATGGGACGCATCCATGACGGATAACGCAGCGCCTCTGCCAACCCCGCAAGGGAAGGGTAAGCGCAAGCGTTCGTCAGAAGCTACGCCGCTTTAGCGGCTGTAGAGTGTCACATAGTTTGCGTCTGGTTTGCTTGACTATGAGGCATTGATCTGATACTTTACTGATCTCAATGTAAGTGTACATTTATTGCACAAAAATCCACCTTATTGGCATTGCCGTCTACATCATATTGTTGTGTGTCTGCATAACACGCGACTTTTCACCTGATTAGGTGAAGGAGGAACCCAATGGAAGTACAAGCGCAGCGTTATATCGTTCTGGGTGGCGGAGTCGCTGGGTTGGCTACTGCGCGCGAACTCGTGCGGCGTGGTCATGATGTCGTCGTGCTGGAAAAAGGCATGGAAGTTGGCGGTCTGGCGCGTACGCTGGTGTATGACGGTTTTCGCTTCGATATTGGCGGTCATCGCTTCCACAGCAATAATCCCGATGTCGTCAATTGGGTTAAAGAACTGCTCGGCGATGAACTGCTCACAGTGCCGCGTTTCAGCCACATCCGCATGAACGGGCGCTATATCGATTATCCACTGCAATTCCCAAATGCATTATCAAGCTTTCCGCCGCTCACCGCCGTGAAAGTTATCCTGAGCTACCTGGCGACCAAAGTCCGCCCACGCAAAGAACATGAACTCTCGTTTGAAGACTGGGTCGTGGCGCGCTTCGGCTGGGAACTGTACAAAGTCTATTTTCAGCCATACACGCAAAAAGTGTGGGGCATTCCTACCAGCCAGTTGAGCGCAGAATGGGCAGCAGCGCGAATCGGCATTCCCAGTCTGCTGGCGGCGGCGTATCGCATGTTTTTCCCTGGCAAAGGCGCTAATCGCCCCAAGACCATCATCGATGAATTCTATTACCCGCGGGCTGGCTTCGGTATGGTCACCGACCAACTGACGAACGTGATCGAAAACGGCACCGGTAAAGTGCTCGGCGGCGCGACCGTCAAGACGGTTGACCCGCGTACGGGCTGTGTCGCGTATGAAAAAGATGGCACGATGCACGAGATTTCTGGCGACATCATCATCAGCACGCTTCCTATCACGCTGCTCATGCGGATGCTGCCCGAAGACACGGGCGCGAACGAGATGGCAGAGAATTATCAACTTGAATACCGCGATATCATCGTCGTCGATTTGGCGCTCAATCGTGAGCGCGTCAGCACCGATAGCTGGACATACTTCCCTGCACCAGAGCTGATTTTCGGGCGCACCCACGAGCCGAAAAACTGGAGCTCGGCGATGATCCCATCGCCCGATGTCACGTCGCTTTGCACCGAAATTTTCACATCGCGCGGCGAAGGCGTGTGGGAGATGACCGACGACGAAATCGTACAGACCGTCGTCAACCAGATGCACGACATCAAATTGATCGACAAAAGCGAACTGATCAAAGGCTGGGTGTATCGTGTGCCGTTCGCGTATCCGGTCTATCGAGTCGGCTATGAGAAAAAATTGGGGGCGGTCAAAGAATTTGTCGCTAGTTTCTCCAACCTGCATCTTGTCGGGCGCACCGGATCGTTTCATTATATGAACTCCGACGGTGTCATCGAAGACGTATTCCGCTTGATGAACGACTTGTTTCCCGAAGACGAAGTGCGCGTGCGCGCCCTTGAAAAAGCCACTGGACAAGTGAGCGGGCGCTGGGTGTAATCGTACCCAGCGATCTGACAAGTCGTTTATCAGAAAAGCGCCGTAAGACCCCTGCCTTCAGGCACGGGGATATAGGGCGTCGGTCTTGTGTTTTTTCTGCTGAAATAGCGTATAATAGGGCGAGGTTGATGTGCGCGGTACGAGACGTAAAAATCCGACCTCGATCATAATCCCGTAATATCGCAATACCGTAGTTAACGTCAAACACAGCGGGGCATCGCTGTGCTACCGGAGCGACGATAAGACGAAGGTTCGCCTTCGCAGTCGCGCTGAGGGTAGAAGCCCCCGCCTTTA
>JBBRAA010000065.1:0-20887 GCA_038207205.1 Aggregatilineales bacterium | reverse complement strand
AGTGACGGGTGGTTTTCGTACCCACTGGGGTGCCGATCTCTACGCCGATATGATCTCGATTCTCGAAACTGCCCGACGACAGCGACGCACCATCCTTGATGTCCTCTCTTTAGTCCTCGCTCGCCAGCCTACCTTTTATGGATAGGTGAATAAATACGAATAAATACTACTGACATTGTTTTGTGTGTCACAATGGGCTAGAAGAGTTCATTTTCGTCAGGGATTGCTAGAACGCGATTGCCCTGCGCTAAAATCCAGGATCAATCACGACTCGCGTTTTTTTTGTGGATAAACTTGTCCGTTTCACAAAACACGCGGAACAAAAATTTAGCGATTTAGCGACGTTGCAGTTCACCATTACGCGCGAACAATTCATCGACACAATATTGCATCCCGATAATGTCATCCGTTCGCAGTATCCGCCTATCGCGCAAAAAGTGATCAGCACATCGCATGTACTGCGCGTTGTGTTTGTAGAAAGTGATGACGACATCGTGGTGGTCACCTTTTATCCGGGAAGGAAAACGCGCTATGAATGATATTCAGGTACGATATGATCAAGAGGATGATGTCTTGATGATTTGGTTTGCCAAAGATATTCCGGTTGATCATGCCGAACAAGTCGGTCAATCGATTATGCACACCGGATCAAGCGGCGAACCTGTGTTACTGGAAATATTGAATGCGCGCGCCTTTGTGGTGGACTTGGTGCGTACTGCATTAACCCCAACCGAAACAACATAATGGAGTGGGCACATGCAAACCAACGAATATTTACTAATCGGCGTCGTCGCGTGCTGTATCGTGCCGGTGATTATCCTTTTCATCGCAGCATTTTTCATCATGCGCCGCGCTCCGAAAATCATCCAGCCAAATGTAGACGATCTACGGTTGACCTTCAACGCATTGAAGGCGAAAAATGCGAACGCGACCATCGATGAATTGGTGCGGCAGGTGATTCAGCGGCAGGCGCTGCGCACGGGGATCATCGGCGCGATCACCAGTGTTGGCGGGCTGCCTGTGCTGCCATTTGGCTTGACCATCGATTTGCTGACGACGACGCGCGCGCAAAGCGCAATGTTGTATTTCATCGCCTGGGCATATCAGCCGACGGCGGTGTTGGCAAAACAGGATGTGCTGGATTATGCCGAAGCGTTGGCATTGCGCGCGGGGTTGAGCAGTAATCAGTTGATTTTGTTGGGCGGTCAGCGCGCATCGAGCTATGCGCTGCGGCGGCTGTTTGTGATCATCGTCGAAAAAAGTTTTGCCAAGGTGATTCCAGGCGTTGGGTTGTTCATCGGTTTCGTTGTCAATTATACGATCACACGCGGCATGGGCGTCGTAGCGGCGCGCTGGTACGCCGATCGGTTCGGCTTTAGACCGCCGCCTGATTAAGGATACTGTGCCGCGAACGCAGCGACGGCTGCGTCGATCGCATCGGGGTTGTCGGTGCGATTCGATTGTTCGAGCAGCGCCAAAATGCTGCTGAGCGATGCACGCATCTGTTCGTAAGCGTGCATTGCGCTCGCTTTGTCCGCGATAAAGCGCGTATGCACCAGCCAGCCATAGACCAATGCTGTGATGGCGTAGGGCGCGCGCAAGCACTCGCCTTCGAGGGTAATTTGTGCGCCGTCGTCGTGTCCTTCATCGCGAAAAATGCGCCCGCCTTCCGCGCCAACTTTGTCGAGCGTTTCGCCGTCGGCATACGCAATCCAGCCGCTTGATCCGTCATCGTTATTCATTGGAGTCGCCGTCACTTTCGTCGCTCAAATCTTCGGGCGGAAATAGATCGCGCACAGCGACGCTGAAGCCGGGCAATACGTCGCCGCCCGTCAGCGTGTCATCGACAGTCAAGGTGATGGTGGTATAACCGCCAGTAGGATTAGGCGTAATCACGCGCACAACTGTTTCCAACGGATATACACCCCAAAACAGGCGGACGCCATGACGGAAATACGCTTCGATTTTTTGCTGAATATCATAGGATGTGTTGCTCGGTGAGATCACTTCGACGGCGATATCGGGCGCTACTTTCAAACGATGCGGTACTTTCGACAACCGTTCTTTTGAGACGAACGCGACATCGGGTTTGAGGATTAAGCCATCAACAAGGACAAAATCGTTGTTGTCAGCGAACACAAACCCAAGCTTACGGGAGTGGACAAAAGTATCCAAAAAACGGACGATGCGAACGACGATCAATCCATGAAGAGGCGACGGTGACGGCATCTCGTATAACACTCCATAGAATAATTCGTGGGTTTTCAACTCGTTTTCGGGCAGGTTGACGAACTCATAAAACGCGTCGTTGGTCATGGTGCGCGGCTCGATATGCACGGTCATATCAGACCTCCTCTACACTTTCGTCGCTCAAATCTTCGGGCGGAAATAGATCGCGCACAGTGACACTGAAGCCGGGCAATACGTCGCCGCCCGTCAGCGTGTCATCGAGCGTCAAGGTGATGGTGGTATAACCGCCCGTTGGGTTGGGGGTCATGACGCGCACTGTTTGCGACTCAGGATACAGCGCGATGACCATGCGTGTTCCATAGCGTAGATACGTCTCGATTTTGAGGGTCATTTCATCCGGCGTGTTGCTCGGCGAGATCACTTCGACGGCGATATCGGGTGCGACGGTGATGCGCTTAAGCATTTTTGGCATTCGCTGCTTAGACGTAAACGACGCATCTGGCACGAGGACAACACCCGGCGCAAGCACAAAATCGTTATTGTCGGCAAGCACAAAACCGCGTTTGCGCGGTCGCACAAACGCGTCTAAGAAAACAGTGACATTAGTTCCAATTAACCCGTGTGATCCGCTTCCTGATGGCATTTCGTACAAGACTCCTTCGATGAGTTCAAACCGCTTCAACTCGTTTTCGGGCAGGTTGACGAACTCATAAAACGCGTCGTTGGTCATGGTGCGCGGCTCGACATGCACGGTCATGATCGGATTCCCGGTGAACTTTTGCTTTTGAATATTGTATCAGCAATAGCGCGGACACAGAGAACGGATCGAACTGGCGTGATCGCGGATGAAACATTGGCACGCCAACCCGCCTCTACATTCTCCCTGCACTCATTGACCTTATTTAATCACTCGATAGCGCAAATGCGTGACGGCGGGCGTGGCAATTACGCGCGTGCGTTCAAGTTTGATCTGCGCGTCCCCGATAGCTGCGAACAACGGACGTCCCGCGCCGAGTAAGATATTGGCGACATGAATTTCCATCTCGTCTACCAATCCTGCTTTCAAATATTGTTGGCTGATATTCGCGCCCATCAACGCGACATCTTTATCACCGGCGGCGGCTTGCGCGTGTTGCAAGGCGTTTTCTAGTCCGTCGGTGATAAACACAAACGTGGTCATGCCGCGATTTAACGGTTCGTGCGCGCGATGGGTGAGCACGAAAATCTCACTGGGACCGAACGGCGGATTCTCGCCCCAGGCTTCTTCGGCAATATCGAACGTGCGTCTTCCGACAATACCCGATCCGAGCGTTTGCATCGGTTCTTCAAACAGAAGCAAATTGTCGTCCTCGGTTGAGTTGTACGTCCATTCGTGCAGCACTTCACCGCCGTCGCCTAACCCATTGCCTTTACCATCGTTCAATCCGGTGACAAAACCGTCCAGCGACATTGTGATGTCGATAATGACTTCACTCATGTTTTTCTCTCCACGATATAAAATAAAAGGGGTGAGCTTTTTCATAAGCCCACCCCTTGATGATACAAGTTTGTCGCATGTGAAATGTTAGTGCCCTACACGTCCGCTATTTGCGCGTCCGTCGTCACCGTCAAGCCATGCTGTTCGGTCACAATATAACTTTCACGCTGAAATTGCCCGCCCGCTAAGGCGTTCGTGAGCGCTTGTACACCCGACGACAGCGAACCGGTCGCGGTGAAGGCTTCGACCGCTTGTTGATTTTTCCATATCACGATCAACTGCGCCGAATCGCGGTCGTCGATCTGTTCGAGCAACATCGCACCGATATAGCCGGCGCGCTGGCGCAGTTCAGGGAGATAAGTTTGATTGAGGAATGCCCGAAAACTCGTCATTTTATCGAGACCAACACGTATCTTTGTCACCTGCGCGTACATGGCTGCGCTCCTCGTTTGGTGGTTCAGTATCGACGCGATTTATTTGCCCCTATTAAAACCGTGCTCTCGATCAGCTAACAGGGTCATGTCACCCATTTTGATCGTTGACCGTAAGGACGGCATTATCGTCCCCCACAATATGGAATGCAAACACGCGCCGCCCGCGTGCGGAGTGAGGTTATTCGATACGAATCGTGACGCTGACCGGTTGAAGCTGTTTGTAGCCGGTCAAGGATTCGGCGCGTACGGTGACGAGTCCTGGCGTGCGGCGCGAGCGGATATAGATCGCGCCTTGACCGCCGATCAACGAGAACGGGTTTTCACCCACGAAATCGGCGTCGCCCATCACCTCGAATTGCAGCGCAGCCGTCGCATACGGCAGTCGATTGCCATAGTCATCGGTGACGCGAAACACGATGCGCGTCATATCCGAACCGTCGGCATGGATGGCGTCATCGTCGGCAGTCAGTTCGAGCTTACGTGGCACACCGTCGGGCGCAATATATTGTTCGATCACCGTTTGATCATTGACAAAGCCGACGATCCGCAGGGTTTGATAGCCGCGCCCCCACACGCCGAGTGCATTGCCACCCTGCGCGGTGATCGGCGCGTGCGGCAGGTGTGGATATTTTTCGCGGTCAGGCAAGAAACGACCGAGCTTGTTATCCTCCCCGACATAGACATCGACATAATCGCAGTTGGTGGCGATCACTAACGGATCGTTGCCACCGCCGCTGCGGTCGCCCATCGTCCACAACGTCAACGCTTGCAATACCGGACGCACCAACGGATCGATCTGGCTGGCATACACCGCCGCCGCCCATTTGGGCAGCCGAAAGATATCGCTGATGCCGTGATAACAAATACGATCGCCGCTCCCGAATTCACGATGCGTGTTGTAATCGAACGCGCACCAGCCGATCGCGCCCGTCACACGCGGGTTGGCGAACGCTAAATCCTGAATAAGTGCGTGGCGATGTGCATGTTCGATCTGGCGTTCTTCCTGATCGAATGTTTTGGTCGGGAACATATGCCCGTTGAACTCGGTGATCAGGTGCGGCGTATGCAGTGGGTCGCGCACGCCGTTGGTAAAGTCGTTGAAGGTGAAGACATCTTCCAAAAACTGACTTTCCATGAAGAAGCGCACGCCGCCTGTTTGCCGCGTCGGGTCAAGCTGATGGGCTAAAGCATTGGTGGTGGTGTAAAACTGCTCATCGTCCCACGATTCGTTGATACGCACACCCCACAGCACCATCGATGGGTGATTGCGGTCGCGTTCGATCATGGTTTGCACATCGCGCAGGCTGAGCGCCTGCCAGTCGTTATCACCGATGAACTGCCAGCCGGGGATTTCTTCAAACACCAGTAAGCCGATTTCGTCGCAGCGATCCAGAAAGTGCGGCGACTGTGGGTAATGCGACGTGCGCACCAGGTTGACGCCGAGTTCGTATTTGAGAATATCGGCATCTTTGCGCTGCAAGCGCACGGGCGCTGCTGCGCCAATATACGGGTAGGTTTGATGGCGGTTCAAGCCGACGATCTGGATTTTCTCACTGTTCAGGTAAAAGCCGTCATCTTTGAAGATCGCTTCACGGAAACCGAACTGTACATCGATGCGATCATCGCGGTAGCTGTTGTCATCGCGGTACGAAAGCGCAACCGACGCACGAAACAGTCTGGGATCAGCAAGCGACCACAACGCGAATGTGCCAAGCAGCTCGTTGAAATGCAGGGTTTCGGTACGGCGTTCACCCGGCTGCACCGACACATCGATACGATTGTCGCTTTCGATATCGTCCATGTAATACGCCTTGAGTTCAACCGTCGCCGCGTGCTCACCTGTGTTGTGCAGGTTTACATCGATTTGAAAACGCGGCTGCGCCGTCAATACATCGTGCGTTTTGACAAAGACGTGCTCGATATGCACAGGTTCGACGTAACGCAAATTCACGTCTCGATAAATGCCGCCGAACGTCAGATAATCGACGACGTAGCCATACGGCGGAATATCCGCTCGTTCGGTCGAATCGACGCTGACTTGAATGAGGTTTTCGCCCGTCTCGTCGATGGCGTCGGTGATATCATACGAAAACGGTACATAGCCGCCGCCATGTTCGCCATAACGCCGCCCGTTAACGATCACAGTCGCGGCGATCATGACGCCTTCAAAATCGATGTATAAGCGTCGCCCATTGAGCGGTTCGGTCAGCGTAAAATGTTTGCGATAGGTGCTGATGAACTGGTAATCGGCGTTATCGAAGTTGTGGTATGGCAGTTCGATATTGGTGTGTGGCAAACACACGGCTGCGAAATCGGCGTCGCTGGCATTGAGTGGGAGATCGGCGGGTGCGTACAGCCAGTCTTGGTTGAATGGGATGATACGGCGCATGAAACAATCCTGTAGTTAAAGGTAGAGAGACGCAAATTAAATGGTGACGACACTATAACGCGAACTGACGAGGATTGGCAGTGTTTTCGATTATAATTCACCTTACGCAGATTGCCCTCATCCTAAGTCCTTCTCCCTGAGGGAGAAGGACTTCCCCTACCGCGATGGTTTTTCACCCCTCGTACAGGACAGGACAGTTTTAACACAAGAGAGATGCATCGGGGCGAAAGAAGAAATCTGGGTGCATCTCTTGGGGAAAATCAGCGAGGTGTTGGCGCAACCAACGCAGTCCCCGACGAAATAGCGGACGGCGTGGACGGCGTAAACGGACAGTCCCTTGCACCTGCAAAAAGAAACATCACCTGCAAGCCCAACAAGCAGCGGATCAGGTCAGGTGAGGTTCCCAAACCGCGGTCGGTCTGGATGGTCAGTTGAATTTGTGAGGGAACTAGCAAGCGCAGCCGGGTTAGCAGTTCGCCAATGAGAGCCACCTGCCCTTCGGCAGGATAACGCTTGGGATCGTAACAGCGCCACAATAGTGGGATCGCCCGCTGTCGGTACGCCAGACCGACCATCATCACCGACAAATGGTCACTCAACTTGGTTTCATCCACCAGAATGACCCAGTGCGGACTGGCAAAGCGGTCACTCAGCCAGCGGATCCACCCGTGCGTTAGCAGCTCATCGCTGATGCGCGGATTGCTCAAAAATCGACCTAAACGCTTGACCCAAGCGCTTGCTTGTCCGTGTGAGCGCGTCAACGCATCCACTACTGCGGTCATTTGACAACTTTGCGCTTGCAACACCCCGCAGCACCACCACGCTAACCCTCGTTTTTGCCATGCGCCCAGAAAAGTGAAGTGCTGTACCAGAACGATAAAATGTGCGTACAATGAAAAAGCCTTTGGTTTTTTGATAGGTTATGGTGACTTCATCTTAAACCAAAGGCTTCTTTATTAAAACTGTCCTGTCCTGTACCCTCAGGGCGAGGGGCAGGGGGCTGAAAACCCGGATGGGTCGCCGTCAAGCAAACTCACCGCGAATATCATGGTCTTGGAAGTGCGCGCTATGCTGCACTCGCGCTCGATCCACGATTATGGAATGCACAGATGGCGTCAGCTTCACATATACCGTGCCTCTGCCGATGGCGCGGTTGGAAGTCGCACATTATTTCCGCGACGGTGCGGCAACCACGTTCGTACATGAAGTCACGTTCAAGGGTCTGTTGGGTGGCATCTTCGGGCGACAATTAGGCGGACGTTTTGCCGCCGCGCTGCCCGGCGTTCTCAAGCGGATCGCAGCGCTTGCCCAAGGCAAACCCACCCACTAAACTCACGGTCACTTTTATTTATCATCAGCGAGATGTTTAATAATGACCGTGACGCCTGAAATTTCTGTGATTTTGATTCTGTATCGCGATTTCGACGAAATTCGCGCTTCCATACGTCATTTGCAAGCGCAAACGATTGTCGATCAAGTTGAACTGCTGATTGTGACAACCAAAACCATCGCCGCTCAAATCGATCACGCAATGCTGGATGCTTTTGGTGCACATCAAATTATCACACTCGATGAAATGGAATACGTCGGTCAAGCGTTCGCCGCCGCTTTTCAAGCCGCGCGCGCGCCGTATGTGGCGATGGCGGAAGATCATTGTTTAGTCGAACCAGAATGGGCGGCGGCGTTCGTGCGCGCGCATCAAAGCGGACGTTACGCCGTCGTCGCCCCTGCGATGGAAATCGGCAACCCCGAAACCGCAATCAGCCGCGCCAATTTTCTCATTTGTTTTCTCGAATGGTTCGCACCCGATCACGGACACATCATTCATGCAGGTCCGGGTCATAATTCGTGCTACCGCAAACAGATTATCACCGAAGCATTTACCGATCTGGACGCGGTGTTCACGATGGAATACGCCTATCAACGTGCATTGGCGGCGCGCGGCGAACAAATTTACATCGAGCCGGGCGCGCGCATATTGCACTGGACAAATTCGACCATGCCCGCGTTTACGGGTCATGCTTTTCACGGCGGACGTGTGTACGGCGCGTCACGCGTAATCGCAGAACACTGGGGTTGGGGCAAACGGATCGGCTTCAGTCTGGCATCACCGCTTATCCCCATCGTGCGCTTGCAGCGGATTATTGCCCACCTCGATACGCCCGAAAAACGCCGCGCCGTCAAGCTGGTTCGGTCGATGCCACATATAGTTTGGGGCTTGGTTTTTCACACAGCAGGCGAAGTGATCGGATACCTGGCGGGTGAAGGCGATTCCATCGAAGAATCAGCAAAATTCGAGTTTCGCCGCCGCGATTTCGTACGCCCTTCCGAACGTGTGCTGCTGCAATAAGGCGTCAGGTTGATGACCTGTACTGCTTAAAATGATCCCAACACACCCTCAGCATGGAGCGCACCGCATGAGTGCGGTACAATCACGTATTGTCTATGACTCACGCAACCAGTGCGCGCACGCGCGTGTCTGAGTCGTACAGAACCAGATGAACTTCTTGGAGAGTGCATGAGCTTACTCGAATACGCGCGCCTGTTGGTGCGTCGGGGATGGATCATCGTCTTACTGGCGGCGATCGCGGCGGGCAGCGCGTATGTGCTCAGTCGCGGACAAACACCTGTGTACCGCGCGACGCAGTTGGTACTCGTCCAGCCCAACCGCAATGACCTCGGCTTGACCGACGCGACACAGCGCTTGCTCAATACGTATGTTGTCTACCTCAAAAGCGCCGCGCGCGCGCAAGAGATCATCGACGCACTTCAGCTCGATGTTTTGGCAAGCGAATTAGAAGGCGCGGTTACGATTCAATCGACGCGTGACAGCCTGACCGTTGCCATCGATTTCGATTGGGCGGATCAGAATATCGCCGCACAGGTCGCCAGCGAATGGGGCGACCTACTTGTACGTTATCAAGAGACAGAAAATCAAACGCGGCGGCAAGAAGACCGTATCCGCGCCTTGCTCGTAGATGCACCCGATATCAGTTTGCTGCGTCCGCGTCCCGCGCTCAATGCGCTGATCGGCGCAGCGCTTGGCTTTTTGGTCGGTGCAATAATCGTATTTGTCCTCGAATTTATGGAAAGCGCGATTGTGCGCCGCCGTGATGATCTTGAACGCGCGCTCGAGCTGCCTGTTTTAGCCGCGATTCCCGACGGAAACAAATAAGGAGAACGCATGGCAAACGCACAAACGCACTTGATCACGCTCAGCGACCCGCGTTCAGCGGCGGCAGAAGCGTACCGCACACTGCGTACCAACATCATGTTCACCAGCGTCGATAAACCGATCACCACTTTAGCGGTGACATCCCCGACAGCGAACGACGATAAGAAAATCGTGCTGGCAAACCTCGCCATCACGTTCGCACAAGCCGGACACAAAACCATCATCATCGATGCCGATTTACGCCGTCCCGCGCAGCATGAGTTATGGGGGGTGAGCAATGAACGCGGCTTGACGACGATGATGCTCGAAGATGCCTCGTTAAGCAGCCCACCGCTGATTGCGACCGACATCCCGAATTTGAGCGTGCTGCCATCGGGTATTCTCCCGCCTATCCCGGCGGATATATTGAGCAGCCCACGTATGAACGATGTGATCGGCGTGCTCAAGGCGCGCGCGCATTATCTGCTGTTTGACAGCTCACCTGTGTTGGTAGCGACCGATGCGGCGCTGCTCGGCGCAAAACTCGATGGTGTAATTCTGGTCGTACGCGCGGGACATACACGGCGCGATCATACCGCACAAGCGCGCCAAACGTTGGAGCGCGTCAACGCGCGTGTGTTGGGCGCGGTTATGACCAATGCGCCGCGCGAAAATATGGCAAGTTACTGATCACCGTCATGATCCGTATCGAGTATGTCATTTTTGGCGCGGCAATTTTGATCTTGCTCAGCGTGATTGCGGGTAAGTTCTCATCGCGTTTGGGCATTCCTGCACTGCTGTTGTTCTTGGGTGTCGGTATTTTGGCGGGGTCAGAAGGCATTGGGGGCATTTATTACGACGATGCTTACTCTGCTCAATTGATCGGAACCTTAGCACTTTCGTTCATCCTGTTTGCGGGTGGCATGGAAACGCGTTGGAAAACGATTCGTCCCGCGCTCAAAGATGGCATTCTGCTCAGCACGGTTGGTGTTCTTGTGACGACAGTCAGCGTGGGCGTATTTACGGCGGCGCTGTTCCAATTCCGCTTGGTTGAAGGGCTGCTGTTGGGGGCAATCGTCTCGTGTACGGATGCAGCGGCGGTTTTTTCTGTACTGCGTGGTCAGCGTATCCGCCTGAAAGGACGCCTGGAAGCAATATTGGAGTTGGAAAGCGGCAGCAACGACCCGATGGCGGTCTTTTTGACGCTCGCTCTGATTCAACTCATCCTGATTCCTGAAACCGGCGCGCTCGACTTAATTACGTTATTCATTCGTCAATTTGCCATCGGCGGCGTATGTGGTGCGGGCGCGGCGCTGCTGATGCGCGAAACACTCAATCGGTTGCGCCTTTCGGTCGATGGGTTGTATCCGGTCATCACGGTCGGGTTCGTATTGCTCACCTTTGGTGCAACTGCCAGCGTGAGCGGCAGCGGATTTCTTGCGGTGTATCTGGCAGGCTTGATTTTAGGACAGCAAGAATTTCGTCATAAGCAAAGTTTGACGAGCTTTCACGAAGCGTTAGCATGGTTGATGCAGATTTTGATGTTTCTGACGCTCGGCTTGTTGGTTTTTCCTTCCCAAGTAATCGCACAAGCGGATAACGGGGTGTTGGTCGCGCTATTCCTGATAGTTGTCGGGCGTCCGCTCAGCGTCATGATCAGCTTGGCATTTTCAGGTTTATCATGGCGGCATCAAGCCATGATTGCGTGGGTTGGGCTGCGCGGTGCGGCACCGATCATCATCGCAACATTTCCGCTTTTGGCGGGTGTTCAAAATGCGACGACTATCTTTAATGTGGTCTTTTTCGTGGTTTTGTCATCCATTTTACTGCAAGGGACGACATTGGTTTGGGTAGCCAAACGACTGGGCGTCTATGATGAGTCGCCGCCCCCGCCGGAGAAAATGCCGATTCAATTTACGCCGTCCGAATCGATGCAGAGCGCGATTCGAGAGTTCGTCGTCAAACCGGACTCACAGTTGGTGGGTAAACAAATTGTCAATATGGGCTTGCCCGAAGGCAGTTTGATCGTCTTGATTGGGCGGTCAGGGACGTTCATCGTCCCTAACGGCGGCAGCATCATCGCAATCGGCGATCAATTGCTGATGCTTACGCGCTCTGAAAATTTGACGGCTATCAGTCAAATGTGCGAATGTTGACTGCACCATCGTTTTGTGAAGGACAGCACTGATATTCTCTGCCGATTTTACGAGGAGACATCGATGAAGGGTTTAATCCTGAGCGGCGGCAAAGGCACACGGCTGTATCCGCTGACGTTTACCACCGCCAAGCAGTTGATCCCTGTCGCCAATAAGCCAGTTTTATTCCGCGTCATCGAAACCATACGCGACGCGGGCATCGACGAGATCGGCGTCGTCGTTGGTGTCGGCGATATGGCAGAGGCGGTCAAAGCCGCGATCGGGGATGGCGCGCAGTGGGGTGTCAAAATCACGGCGATTACCCAGCAGAGCCCGGACGGTTTGGCGCACGCGGTCAAAATTTCGCGTGATTTTCTCGCTGACGACTCGTTTGTCATGTTTCTCGGTGATAACGTCATTCAAGGGGGGATTAGCGCGCTGATCCGTGATTTTACGCGGCACCCCGAATGGAACGCGCAGATTGTCCTCAAACACGTCGAAAATCCGCAGCAGTTCGGCGTCGCCAAGCTGCGACCGGACGGCACAATCGAGCAACTGATCGAAAAACCCGCCGACCCGCCAAGCAAGCTGGCATTAGTCGGCATTTATATGTTCGATGCACACATCTTTGAAGCGGTTAACAGCATTGAAAAATCACGGCGCGGCGAACTCGAAATCACCGACGCCATTCAATGGCTGATCGACCATCAATACACAGTGTCACCACATGTACATCAGGGCTGGTGGATCGATACCGGACGCCCCATCGATATGCTCGACGCCAACGCGACGGTTCTGGAAGAAATTCCAGCGCATATCGCGCCCGATGCTGTGATCGAAAATTCGGTCATCGATAAGCGCGTCACACTCGAAAGCGGCGCGCGCGTCATCAACAGCACCATCCACGGTCCGACGATTATTGGGCGCAACACCGTCATCGAAGACAGCTATATCGCGCCGTACACCAGCATTTATCACGATGTAACGGTGCGCAACTGCGAGATCGAACGGTGCATTATCCTGGAGGGCGCCAGTATCACCGATTTAGGCACGCGCTTATATGGCAGTTTGATCGGACGCAACGCCAAAATCGGACGCAAAGAGGGCAAACCGCGCACCCTCACTATGAATCTGGGCGATCACAGTTCTGTCCTCATTGTATAGTATGAGCGATCAATACAAGGACAACGTGCGCTTTCATCCGAGCGCTAAAGCGCAAGGTTTTCGCGCTTCTGGACTGCTATAATACTGCGAGTAGGGGCGGGTCTTAACCCGCCCGCGATGACCCCTAGAAAACGGACATTCGAATGACCCAAACCACCAACAAAAAAGACATCAAGCTAATCGTGATCGACTTGGACGGCACGCTGCTCAACAGTGACCACGAAGTGAGTGATCGCAACGAAAAAGCGCTCAAAATGGCGCTGGCACAAGGCGTACAGGTTGCTTTTGCCACTGGGAAAACCTATTTGAGCGCGCAGCACTTATTCGAGAAACTCGCCTTCAAAGCACCGGGCATCTTCGTACAAGGACTGACGTTATATGACGCCGACGGCAATATCACGCATCAGCAAGTGCTGAATCCCGTCATCGCGCGGCAAATTATCACTTTTGCCGAAGATCGCGGGTTCGTGATGCTGGCATATTCTGGCACCAAAATTATGGCGCGCGCCTATGACAAGAAATTGTTCGACGAAATGGCGAAGTATCACGAAACGGTCGAAGCAGTCGGCGCGTTGCAAAATGTTCTCGGCGTCATGCCGATCAACAAGCTGGTCGCCATTGGTACAGATCAACGCTCAGCGAAAGCACTGCGCTGGCAGTTGGGCGTGCAGCTTGAAGGCGGCATCCGGTTGATGCAAGCGGGAATCCCCAATATGTTGGAAATTTTGCCGCCCGGCGTCTCGAAAGGGTCGGCACTCAAGCTGCTGACCAAAGATTTACGCATCAACGCCGACAGTGTGTTGGCGATTGGTGACGCCGAAAACGATATCGAAATGCTGCAATTCGCGGGCGTCGGCGTGGCGATGGGTCATGCTGAACAGAAGGTCAAAGACGCCGCCGATTATATCGCGCCAACCAACGATGAAGATGGCGTCGCTGACGCGATTGAAAAGTTTGTGCTGCCGCCGCCCGTCGTCAAGAAAATCGAAGCGAGCGTTAAACCGAGCGACGACGCCTCGCAAGCATCAGCACCTGTGACTCCCCCATTCGATGAACGCGCAGAAGCACCCGACACCGGAGCAAAACCGTCGTGAAAAATATTCTCGTCACCGGCGGCGCAGGTTTCATCGGCAGCGCATTTGTCCGGCATATGGTGGCGGTGTATCCACACTACAACATCATCACCTACGATAAGCTGACGTACGCGGGCAACATGGATAATCTGCTATCCGTCAGCGACGAACCGAATTTTCAGTTTGTGCGCGGCGATATTGCGGATCGTGAAACCGTGCGCCGCGCGCTGACAGATCATGACATCGATACGGTGGTCAATTTCGCCGCCGAAAGTCATGTCGATCGCAGCATTCTTTCCGCCGACGTATTCATCCATACCAATTCGGTCGGTGTGTATATTTTGCTCGATGAAGGGCGCACGCACGGCATCGAGCGCTTTTTGCAGGTCAGCACCGATGAAGTATACGGCAATGTTCCCGTCGGCGAGTCGGTCGAAGCTGATGCGCTTGCGCCGCGCAACCCGTACAGCGCCGCGAAGGCGGGCGGCGAGTTGATGGTACACGCGTACCACGAAACATATGGCATGAACACGATTATCACGCGCGGCAGCAACACGTTTGGTCCTTATCAATACCCCGAAAAATTGCTGCCGTTCTTTATTACTGAAGCACTGGACGACAAGCCGCTCCCGTTGTACGGCGACGGTTTGCAAACCCGCGACTGGCTGTACGTCGATGATCACGTCGGTGGCATCGATTTGGCGCTGCATCAAGGCGATGCAGGTGGAATTTACAACATCGCTGGCGAAGATTTGCGTCACAATATCGATGTTGCGCGCGCGATGCTGGCGCGGTTGGGTAAACCGGAGTCGCTGCTCAGGCATGTCCCCGACCGCGAAGGGCATGATCTGCGCTACGCGATGAACTGTGATAAATTGCGCGCGCTGGGTTGGCAGCGCCACTTTACATGGGAAACCGCGCTCGATCAAACCGTGCAGTGGTTTCAAGACAACGGCTGGTGGTGGCGTAAGATCAAAACGGGCGAGTATCTGGAATATTATCAGCGCCAGTATGCCGCTCGCTTGGCGGCGGCGGAGTGATAACTTTTTGGAGGGCAGATTATGCGTGTGGGCGAACTCATCAGCGAAATTAAGCGGTTATCGGTTAACGAACAACTTATCGTTGTGACAGAGGTTATGCAAAGTATCCGTAATACGGTGCAGATCGGTTTTAGGAGTTTGACCCAACGTGCGTATTGAACGTGTCACCGCGCCGCGCCGCAATTTACCCTATTTGACATGCGGCTGTCTCGCCCTGTTCGCCGGAACACTCGCCGCGCTGGTCATCGGCGCGCTTGTCCTGCTGCCGTCGCTGCCCAACATTGCTGCGCAGGTGATCGGCTTTACATCGAGCGGTGATGTCGATCAAGTTTTCGTCGAGTCGTCGGTGCCGCCCGCGCCCGCCTTGCAAAACGCGCAGCCCGTCGATCAGGTCACGCTCGATCTGGGGACGTTCGGTCAGCAAACCTTCAATAGTCAACCGCAGTTGTACGAATTTTCCGTCGGGTCGGTCGGCACAACGCAAACACAAGCCGCGACGATCACCTTTACCGAATCCGGCTTGACCGAACTGTGCCGCCAGCGCACAACGGTCTGTAACAACGATAATCCGCAATATCGCAATGTCGAATTCGACCTGCGCCCGAACGGATTGGTTGTTTATGCCGACGCGACACTGCCCCAGTTGGGCGGCGCGGCTCAGCGTATCGGCGCCGTATTGAGGGTCGATTCGAGCGCGCGGCGTTTCGACTTTATCGGCGTAGATATCAACGGCGCATTGTTCACCAATCCCCCGCCCGAACTCACCGCGACCGTCAATGATTTGGAACGCGGCGCGAATGATGTGCTGACCGCGCTCACCCTGCAAGCAGATGGATCGCAATATTCGCTCTCGCGTATCACCATCGACGATACGACCGCGACCTTGTTCCTGCAATAATCATGACAACTCACGGTTGGGTTTTTACGCTCACATCCGATGAACGGACAGCGTACACAGAAGCGATGCGCGCCATTATTATCGACTGCGCCCGCGAAAAGCGTACGATCACGTATTCCGATTTGGCGACGACCAACCCAGTTGCGTATTTACATCCACATTCGTTCGTGTTTTCCAACATCATGCGTCGCATTTGTGCCGACGAATACGAGCACGGTCACGGGCAGTTGTGCGCGCTGGTCGTCAGCAAAATCACGGGGATGCCGAGCGGTGGTTATTTTCGCGGCATGGCGACCGAGCATGACACCGATGCCGATTTAGAAACGCGCTGGCGCGCAGATTTAGCGGATGTATTCGCGTATTGGGAAACACATTGAAACTCAGAGAGAAAATTTAACGCGCTTCACCCGTTACGTCGTGTGCGGTTAAGATTCTGTTGCATTTCCGTCCATTTTCTGGCATAACATCCGCACGTTTGGTCTAAGGATCGTGTATGCCCGGTTTCGATATCGACGCGCTGACGCGCTTCACGCCACCCGAATATTTATGCGAACGCTGCTGCGCGCTGATCACCAGCCTGCCGCGTACGATGCCGGACGGCAAAAAAGCACCGACGCTGCGCTGCCCGGTATGCGGCGTGGAGTATGTCCCGACCGACGCGTATCCTACTGCCGCCGATTATCTCGCCGCGCGCGGTTTACGCCTCGAAACGCCCGATATTTTCGCGCACAGCCGTAATCTGGCGCGTATCGCCCGCGATCTGCGCGCATCGTTGAATGGCAGCGCACCCGATTACCCACCGATGCGTGGCTTGCTTGAAGCGTTGACTCAGGCGCGTCATTTCGTCCACTTCACCACCTACGGCATCAGCGCGTTACTGCTTGGGTCGCTTAAAGCGGCGGCGCATCGCGTCGATATTCGCGGCGTGGTCAGCGGTGTCAAAAACGAAGGTGTGTATCGAGAGCTGACCGCGTTTCGCGATGAAGCACCGCGTTTGCAAACCCGCGTGTTTCAGCAGGATGGGCAGTATTTCCCGCACCAGAAAATGATCGTCATCGACGGCTTGATGGCGTTCAAAGGCTCCGCCAACATGACCGATTTTGGCTGGCGTAAAGCCGCACACGGACGCGAAGTTATCGAGATCGTCACCGATGTCAGCGAGGTGATCGATTTGCACAACCGCTATTTCAGTCCGATCTGGGCGAGTTTTGAGACCAGCGACGAAGAAAATACCGCGATCGTCATGGCGGTTTAACGAGGACAAATTTTGAAATTTTTGGTCACAGGCGCAAACGGACGTTTAGGCTCAAAACTGATCGCCGTGTTATCGGCGCGTGGACACGCTGTGATCCCCGCCGCGCACACTGATCTCGATATTACCGATTATGGCGCGGTACGCGCGTTCGTCGGGTCGAACCGCCCTGATATGGTCATCCACCCCGCCGCGTGGACAGATGTAGATGGCTGTGCCCGCGACCCGCAGCGCGCTGACCTGATCAATGGGTTTGGTACGGGCAACCTGGCATCCGCTGCGGCGCATAGTGGCGCGGGCATTCTTTATGTAAGCAGCAATGAAGTTTTCGACGGCAGCACGCGCGCGCCCTATGGTGAGTATGATCGCGAAAATCCGATCAACGCGTATGGCGCTAGCAAATGGATCGGCGAACGCATGATCCGTGCGATCAACCCGCGCCATCAAATCGTGCGCACGGCGTGGTTATTCGCGCATGGCGGTAAAAATTTTATCCAGTCGATTTTGAATGCTGCCGATGCGGGTAAACCACTCCGTGTCGTCATCAACGAGATCGCTAACCCGACGTATACCGACGATCTTGCGGCTGGAATCGCAGCACTTTTAGAAACCGAGCGTTACGGAACCTATCATCTCGTCAACGACGGCTATTGTTCGCGTTACGCCTTTGCGCGCTATAGTTTGGATCGCGCTGGATACACCGATACGCCGATCGAAAAGATTTCGTCACACGAATGGCAGCGACCAAGCCAACCGCCCATGTTTTCCCCATTAAAAAATACGGCGGCGGCGGCATTAGGGATCACACTGCGCGATTGGCACGCGGCGGTCGATGCGTTTTTGGAAAAAGAAGGGTTAGTGCGTGCCTGATTTAGTCTCAGTTATCATCCCGAATTGGAATGGCGCACGCTTTTTAACGACGTGCCTGGAGTCGCTTGCACGGCAGACCTACTACAATATTGAGATCATGGTCGTGGATAACGCCAGCGACGACGGATCGCAAGCGTTGATAAAAGCGCGCTATCCACATGTAAAACTGATCGAACTGCCCATCAATCGCGGCTTCACGGGTGCTTGCAATACAGGATTATGGTTCGCACGCGGCGAGATCGTCGCGCTGCTGAACAACGACACGGAAGTCGATCCTGCATGGGTAGCGGCGATTGTCGATGCGTTCGCGCGTCACCCAGAAGCGGGCGCGGTGGCGAGCAAAATGCTTTTGTTCGAGCGGCGCGATCATATCCACACGACGGGTGATTATTTCACCACTGATGGGCGGGCGGGCAATCGTGGTGTATGGGAACTGGATAGCGGACAATACGACGAAGAAGCGTATATGTTCAGCGCGTGCGGCGGCTCATCGGCGTATCGACGCAGCCTGTTAGATGCGGTCGGCGGGCTGGACGACGACTTCTTTTTTAGCGGTGAAGATGTCGATTTGGGCTGGCGCGCCAATCTCGCGGGCTGGCGGTGTCTTTACACCCCGCGCGCGGTCGTGTACCATCAACTTTCAGCGACAGGTGGCGGTGTTACCGCGAGTTTTTATGACGGACGCAACCTGATAACGATGTTGATCAAAAATATGCC
Organism: Aggregatilineales bacterium; assembly: GCA_038207205.1. GTDB lineage: Bacteria > Chloroflexota > Anaerolineae > Aggregatilineales > Phototrophicaceae > Flexifilum. The sequence goes on along the minus strand of JBBRAA010000065.1, from coordinate 2,094 downwards.
GTCCGGGTTGTGGACGAAGTATGGATACCGTATTCGCCGCGCGCAGTTCGAAATCGCGCGCGACGCAGTGCGCGCATGGCGCGGGCAGGCGGCGCGGGCGCGCTTGCGCGGCATGACGACCGGATTGATCCAATTTCCGCGCGCATGGCGCAAACGCCGCACGATTCAGGCGACACGCCGCACAACGGATGCACAGATCGACGCAATGCTTACAGACCGTTGATTAAGGCTACAATAAACATTTATTGAGTGCGCGGGGTTTGAATCAACCCCACTTTCTGGAGAATTTTGGCTGACTATGCAAAAGCGCCCCCTGTTGTCAATTGTTATTCCGGCGCATAACGAAGAACACCGTCTGCCCCCCAGTCTGGCGAAAATAGACGCTTTTTTGCGTACACAGCCATTTGAAGCAGAAATCGTGATCGTCGAAAATGGCAGCCACGACCGCACGACCGAAGTCGCGCACGCGTTCGCCGCTGACCATCCTAATGTGCATGTGATCAGTGTGACCACGCGCGGTAAAGGATTAGCAGTCAAGGCGGGCATGATGGCGGCGCGCGGCGAGTATCGCTTTATCTGCGATACCGATCTATCGATGCCGATCGAAGAAATCGTCAAGTTTCTGCCGCCGTTCAGCGATGGTCATGACATCAGCATCGGCACACGCGAAGGCGCGGATGCCAACCGCATCGGCGAGCCGGAATATCGGCATTTAATTGGGCGCGTCAATAATTTGATCATTCAACTGACGGCGCTGCGTGGTTTTGAAGACACGCAATGCGGATTCAAGATGTTCAACGCCGCCAGTGCCGAAGATTTGTTCAGCGTGCAGCAAATGACTGGAATCGGCTTCGACATCGAGATTTTGTACATCGCCAAGCGGCGCGGGTATAAAATCCGCGAGGTGCCTATTACATGGTACTTCGACGCCGACAGCCGCATGAAACTGGTGCAGGATTCGCTCAAACTGCTGACAGAAATCTGGGATATTCGCGTAAATTGGCGCAAAGGCTTGTATGACCAACCAACGATTACCCAAAACCGCCGGTCTGAAGCCTGAGATCGAGTGTATGGCGCGCGGGCAGCGCCTGATCGTCGGCATCGACGAAGCCGGGCGCGGTGCATGGGCAGGTCCTCTATTCGCGGGCGCGGTCATGCTGCCGCTCGACCGCCCCGATCTGATGACTGTCCTGGCGGGCGTGCGCGATAGCAAACAGATGACTGCCCGCGCGCGATCGCTGCTCATCATCACGATTCAGATAACGGCGCTGGCGTGGGGCGTCGGCTCAGCGTCGCACGATGAAATCGATACGCTTGGGATTGTCCCGGCGACATGTCTGGCGATGAAGCGCGCGCTCGATGCCGCGCTGGAACGCGCCCCGGCTGCACCCGATTTTTTGCTGCTCGATTCGATCAAATGCGTCAATATCGATTCGTGGCGGCTGCCTTATCAGGCGCTCGTCAAAGGCGATCAACGCTCGTTGAGCATCGCCTCTGCCAGTGTATTGGCAAAAGTCAGCCGTGACGAGTATATGCGCGCGATCAGCCTGAAATATCCACACTATGGCTTTTCGCTGCACAAAGGGTATGGCACCGCTAAACATCGCGCCGCGCTCGATGAATTCGGCGCGTGTTCGATCCACCGGATGACGTTCGCGCCGATGCGCGGTAATTTCGATAAAGCGAAGAATACAATCAGGGTGACGCTCCCCATGCCTAAAGGCAGGGGCTTCTGAACGACGCTTGCGCTTACCGTCGCCTTACGGCGTTGGTAGAGGCGCTACGTTATCGTTCACGGATGCGTCCCATCCGTCTTGCATTAAAGCACGATTGAGAATGTTGATAGCCGCGTTGTGATCGCGGTCTAGCGCTAGACCGCAATCACAATCAACCCAACGGGTCGAAAGGTCGAAGTCTTGAAACAACACGCCGCAGTTCGAGCAGCATTTGGATGTGTAGGCAGGCTTTACCGCAATCACTTCACGTCCGGCGCTTACAGCCTTGTACGTGAGGAATTGGCGGAAGGTACTCCAACCACTGTCCATGATGCTTTTACTCAGGTGGCGGTTTCGCGTCATGTTGCGAATGCGCAAG
>JBBRAA010000064.1:0-21292 GCA_038207205.1 Aggregatilineales bacterium | reverse complement strand
CGACTTATAACGATACGCCGACGATGTGACCATGACGAAAATATTCATCTCCTACCGCCGTGATGACAGCGCCGATGTGACCGGGCGCATTTTTGAACACCTGACCGATATTTCCAAGAAATTCGACCGCAGCGCGGTTTTCATGGACGTGGATGGGATTCCGCTGGGCGTGAACGTGCCCAGGTACATCGATGAGCGTGTCTCGCAGTGCGCCGTAATGCTGGTCGTGATCGGCGCGCAGTGGGTGACAATCATAGGCGACGACGGCGAACGACGGCTGCACCATACCCGCGATTATGTGCGCATCGAAGTCGAAACGGCAATCCGATGCGGCATCCCGATCATCCCGGTGCTGGTGATGAACGCGAAAATGCCGCGTGAAACCGATCTGCCCGACTCGATCCGCGACTTGTCGGATTACAGCGGGCTGCCCGTGCGCCGCGATCCTGATTTCCGCAATGATATGGCACGGCTGATCACGGCGTTGGATATGATGGTGAATGGGGTCGCCCCCACGCCGCCGCCTGTACAAACCCCACCCCCGCCACCTAAGCCACGCAGCAAGGTGTATGCCATACTGCCCGCCCCGTTCGCGTGGATCGATATCTCGGCGGGTAAGGTAACGCTTGAAGCAGGCGGCTACGTGCCGGAGGGTGGACAAACTTTTGACGTGCCCGCATTCTCAATCGCCAAATACCCGGTGACGAACGCGCAGTATCGCGTGTTCGTGGACAAAGCGAACGGCTACATGCAGCGCCAATGGTGGACGGATGCCGGCTGGGCGCTGCGCGAGAGTGAAAAGTGGACGCAACCGCGTTACTGGACGGACAACCAACGGAATGGGGACGAACAACCGGTCGTCGGCGTGACGTGGTATGAGTCAGTGGCGTTCTGCCGCTGGTTGAGCGAGGCAGCGGGTGAGCAGATTATGCTGCCGACCGACCAGCAGTGGCAGCGCGCTGCTCAAGGCGATGATGGACGCGTTTATCCTTGGGGGGATAGGTGGGATGCCAGCCGCTGCAATACGAGAGAAAGTAACATCGGTAAAACGACCCCGGTGCGCCAGTATGAAGGAAAAGATAAAGGCGACAGCCCGTTCGGGGTGACGGATATGGTAGGGAATGTGTGGGAATGGTGTTTGACCGATTCCCTCGATAATACTAACGATATTAATACAAAATCAGAATATCGCGTGCTGCGCGGCGGCTCGTGGAACGAGCCTCGGTTCGTCGCGCGCGCGGCGTACCGCAACAACTACTACCCGAGTGTACGGTACGAGGGCTTCGGGTTTCGCGTGTGTTGCCGCCCCCTATTAATTTCTTTTGCACTCTGAATCTCTGATCTTTGATCTCTGTTTCTTTGTCGTCTGTTTCTTTGGTTCTTTTGCCCTTCCCCCGCCGCGCAACGGATCAATATGCACAGGACGTGCCATTGCACGCCCGTGCGTCAGCCGATTGAGACGGTTTTTTGCCAGTTTCAATGAATCACGAATGTTCACCAGCCCTCATCCCCCGACCCCTTCTCCCTGAGGGAGAAGGGGAGAAAAACCGTCGCGGTAGGGGAAGGATTTAGGGTGAGGGCAATCTGCGTAAGGTGAGTCAATTCCTCTGGACGGTTTATCCGACTTTTCGAATATCGATAGAAGAACCCGACATGCTCAAAATCCCAAACCCGTTGTTCGACATACTCGTTTCGACCTTGTGTCACGCTGCTTGATGTGCAAAGTCGAATTGAGGTCAAGACCGAGAGCCCAAGTGAATGCGTGCGCGCTTATCCAACCGCATCCGTGAACGACGCGATGCCATAAAAGCGCAGCGTCGTATCGGTCAGCACCACGACGAGCGTACCATCGGGACTGAACGTCATGCCTCGTGCGGTCTCTAACGACTCGCTGTAAAGCACGTTGCTCGTCACCACGTCGAACAACCGGAGTATTCGCGGCATCGGTTCATCCGTCACAGAACGGTTAAGCACCGCAATCACCGAACCGTCTTCATTGAATGCCAGTGTACCTGGCAGATAATCATCTTCGTTCGTGTAGGTCGTTACGTCGGCGGTATTTACATCAAATAACACAATCAGATTGCCGTCAGAATAAGCAAGCCGATAAGCAGTATCGGGATCGGTCGTATCCTCGACGGGCTGCCACGCGAGACCAGTACGCGTTGGCTGTCCAAGCCGTCCACTGATTAGGGGCAGACCATCTTGCAAAAGTACCATATTGGCGGTGTCGCTAAGCCATGCAAGACGAATGCCGCCAGGACCAAACGCCACATCCCCTACCCACGAGTCAGTCGGATAGTTTATGGTGCGGTTGTTATCGCTCGGCTCGTACATACTCCAGCCATTGATCGACTCCTGTCCGCCAAGTGGATCACCAACACCAACCGCAAGCAGATTATCGGGACTGAAGTCGAGATCATTGATGACAACGTTGTCGTCGATATCAAGCTGTGTAGTTTGATCTTCTGAGATATCGTAGATGAAAAGCTCATTGGAGTCGGTCGAATAGGCAATATAACGACCGTCGGGACTGTAGTTGACGTGCAGCGCGACCATTCCCGTCGGGAGCGGTAGTTCACCAACAGTCATCTGATCCAGATCATAGAAAGTTACACCAGATGTGCCAGCGACAAGGAGCTGCGCCAAACCGCCAAAATCGACCATTGCTCCACCCTCGAACGGGATAGCGGCAAGTGTGACGACACTTGAGGCATTGAATGCGGTAATCGGTTCGCGAACGAGCGGAAGAGTCGGCAGTGCGCCCAACTCGACGGATTCCAGGAAATAATCAGAATCCAAGCCTTCAGCGGTGTAACCAACCAAACTACCATCGCGTACTTGCCACCAGATAATCTGCGTTGTCGCTTCACACACGGGTCCGTCAATGACTTCGACCGTCGTACCTGGGCTGATCAAGCCTATCTGTTCAGCATCAATACTGGGTGCGTTGCGCATTCGGTTCGGCTGTCCATCTGCACCAATACGCGCAAATCCACCAGCCACCAAGCGCGGAGGAAGGTATCCGGCAAAATCGACTGGACAGCCTGTCAATCCAATCGTCGCTTGCGCAGGCGTAGCGATAGGAATAATGACGGGCTGAGCAAGAAGCACCGGGCTGCATGGGACGATGAGCAGCGTATCTTCCGAAACTTCAAACTCGTAGAGAACAGACTGGTAAACGATCTGCACTTTGTAGGCACTGATCGATGCTGCGAGCGGTACGCCTGCAACCAGGGTACAACCCAGCGCAGAATCACCATACGTTCCTTGTGTAAGCTGATAACTATCGAGTTGATCGACCGAGATCGGCTGTGTCAGGTAGCGATTGAAGGCTGCTACCGCCGCGGCGACCTGTGGAGGCACGTTCTCGGTTTGAGCAATGACCCTCGATCCGCTAAAGATCGCTACCGTTAGAAAAAGTATAAGAGTTAATCGACGCAGCATGTTTATTTTCCTTTAATCTATACAACGCGAATATACGTAATAATATTTGATTGTAAATATGTGTCAATCCCTATATGTCCTGATATGGTTGTCCAATCAGCCTATTTTTCTACGCCGGGTCTACCCCCGATAAACTGGGGTAAGGTCACACACACGCCTTTTGTCTAACGCCGTAAATAAAAAGCGGCGTATATTGTGATATACACCGCTTCTGACTAGTCGCTGGCACTCGAACAATTAGCCATCAATCGACAAATTGATCGTGCCGTCCAGTGCATCGCTATCACCCACAGCAATTACCGAGTAATTGTAGGTAGTGACGATCAAGAAATACAGCCCATCGATTGGAAGTTCGGTTTCGATCATCGACGCGAATGATTCTTCACCGCTATCGTCATCAACCGCAAAGCGCTTACCAGACGCATCGAACAGCATCATCAGCGTATCCAGTTCGTTGTCTTCCGATGGCGCGTTGATGGTCAATTCGTCACCTTCTGCACCTTCAAACGTGACAAAATACGCGGGCTGCACCTCGTCGATGATCAGTTCGAGCGTTTCACCGATAGTCGTTGTATACGAGTAGTAGGAAAAACCATCTTCCGATTCACTCGCTGGCTGCGTATTCCCTTCGACGGTCAAGGTAAAGGCGAGCTCATCCGATGACTCGATCAACGAATTATTCCGGTTGGAATAGGTCGTCGCCAAAATAAAGTAGGTGCCATCTGCTGGGACTTCAAAATCTGCAATCTGCGAATTCAATCCATCGGCATCGTCATTTTGCGCGACGAGTGCGCCAGATGCACCAAACAATACGAGATAAGGATCGATATCCTCTGCTTCCATCGTCACGGTGACTTCATCACCTTCACTCGCGTTGAATGCGGCGAGCAGCGCCCCATCCGAATCTTCCAGCGTCAATTCCAGCGTATCGCCATCAAGCAAGATCATTAAAGTCAACAATGACGAATCTTCAGGATCCGCAGGGGGGACTTCTGGCGAATTCTTTTGCGCGCTTACGGCAGTTGCCGCCAATATAACGATCATAGAAACAAGAGCAAATCGGGTGGAATATTTCTTAAACGCGATCACGTGTGACCCTTTCTAAAGCTGGTGTTCTCATGCAACATACGTTGCGAAACGAATGAGACTTGCACCTACAGTATATGCAACTTTCATGCCTACAATCGCAAAAAAGTTGTATAAATCAGCCTGCGTTTCATCAACGATGCGCCTAAACCCGCGAGGAGAAACCGTATGAACTCACAACCGTCACCCCAGAATGAACGTCAGCGTTTACAACGTGCGCTGATCTTCGGCGCGAGCCTCTCCATTTTGGGGATCGTATTGTTTCTTGTGCTTTACGCTTTAATGAGCAGCGTCGAAAGTGCCCCGCGCCTATTTTTATCACTGTGCGTGCCGCCCGCCATTATCGCATTGATATTGGGCGTTTATGTCCTTTCACGCTCAAATCGATAGACCACGACCACAGGCACAGGCGACAAATGCTCATCTTTTTGCGCGTCGATACTGGGTTCGGCAAGCGCGGTTAAAACCAGCCCGGCAGCACGCGCCGACATGACGACACTGCTCAGCGAATGCGGCGTGTGTTGTACCGCGTACGTCGCACCGTGGGCTTGAAACGTGCGGCGCGCACCGTTCACAAACAATGAAGGATGCACATCGCTAATCAACGCAACTCCACGTCGTGTTAACACGCGCACGATCTCGTTAAGCACAGGTTCGACAACCGCCAAATGACCGATGGCTAATCCGCACAGCACGACCTCGATACTCGAAGTCCGCAGCGGCAGCCGCTCCATTGTCGCTAAGGCGCGCGCGTGCGCCTTGTTTCGTTCTAACATGGGCGCGCTGTTATCGAGCGCGATTACCGAATGCGCGCCGCGCGCTATCGCGAGATGGGCATAACGTCCGGTTCCGCTTGCAAGATCAAGAACGCGACAGTCCGTTAGGGCAGGCAGTAAGGCGGTCATGGCATCTTGCTCGACACGCATCAGCGCATTATGCGCGTGCGGCGGATACAACTCCGCCCATAATTGATACGCCTCAAGACTGCTTAGTGTGCGCGGTGTACGCCGGAACACGCGTCGAAAAAACGTTCTCATGAAGCCACCATGCGGCGCTTAAGCAACCGATACGCTGAATCGTGGACGAACGTGTCACCTGTTGCGTCGGTTGTGCTCAACAATACCAAATCTGCCCACACCCCAAACGCTCGATCCTGAAAACTGAGCCGTCGCCGCGTCGAAAGCGGCAGCCGCAGCCACGCATAGGCGACGCGGCGTTGTTCGTCGCGTCCAGCACGTTCTTGCAGTTCGCGATACCAGCGCGGAAACAAGAAACGCCCACGCCGCGCCCAAAAACGTTCGTATTGGAGGCTTGTCCACGCTGTACACAAACACAAAACACCAGGGATGAACGCTGGAAAACGTGATTTTGTGACCAGCATCGATAGGATACCGCCGCACAGCAGCAAGACGCCTGTCCAGATGAAAAACGCAGGAACCGGATAATAAGATGAATAAACCGCCGAGTATGATTGCAGTTGACGCAGTACAGGCGCTTTCAACACCCCCGCAATGATCAGAATCAAGCGGAGTAAAAAGAACCCACTTAACGCAGCCAGCCCAAGCAACACAAGATAATCGAACATGATCTCACTGTCACAGCCGCGCGAGCGCCAGCGCCCCTTTGTATAAAGGACACACACAGCGTTCACACTCTGCGCGCTCGCCGTCGCGCACCGCCGCCCGTAACGCCAACGCTTCCGATGTATTGATCGATACGTTCAGTCCTCCATCATTCACGTTGCCCATCTTCGGCAGGAAATAACACGGGCGCAGTGATCCATCGACTTCAACGACGGCGGAAAGCTGGGGCGTGTTACAGCGCACACGCGGAAATGTCGATTGATTATTGAGCGCGCCAAAATATGTCAGCATGTGCCGTAATTTCAGGGGCGATTCCGCGATGCGACCGGACACAAATTCATCTGTGTAATGGCGCTCGACTTCATCGAGAATGCCAGCGAGTTCGCGCACATCATCGGATGTCAGCGCGGTCGTTGGCGGCTGGTGTTCTGACGGAGCCAATCCGCTCATCATAGGGATCGACGTATCAGACGCGAACCGATCCCCAAACGCAACCGGGTTGCTGACATCGACCGTCAAGAAGCTGATATGGTTGACATCAGCGGTTTTGCAAACGTCGATGATCGTCGGTATTTCGCGGAAGTTGGCACGCTGCACGGTCGTGCGTGTCGTGACGGGTATACCCGCTGCGCGCACATGCCGAATGCCGTCCATAATTAAATCGAAGCCATCGACGCCGCGAATTGCTTCGTAGGTCGCGGCTGTACCGCCATCCAAGCTGACAATTACTTCATCGACGCTGGCGATCACGTCGTCGATTTGTTTACGGATCAATAGTCCATTGGTGAGCAGCAGCACACGCGCACCTTGTACACGAAAGCGCTGCGCGATACCCGCCCAATCTGGATGCTGCATCGCCTCACCGCCGCTTAATACCACCCAGCGAATGCCAAGCGGCTTGACTTGTACAACCAACGAGTCGATCAAATCGGCGCGCATGTTCCGGCGCGGATTGCGCCAGATGTCGCATGTCACACAGCGGCTGTTGCAACCGTCGGTCAAATATAGAATCAAAATCGGCAGCGACCGTAACCGATCCGAGAATAAGTTCAAGACGTGTCGTGTTCCCATAAAATGAGTATAGAACATACGCCCCAAATTGCCTAACCCGACAATCAACACCCGATAACACGACTGCACTCATGATTCGATGTGACAGTCTGCGAACGGGTGCTATAATGGCATTTCGTGACCACTTGCGCCGATAAGCGTATGAAACGATAAGTTAACCCGTCATGCTGAACCCTGATTTTCTAAAAAACGGACCCGGACCTCGTCTGGCTTTCTTGGAAAAGGCGGATCCAAAACAGATCGCAGAGGCGATGGTAGCGTTCGCCAACACCGAAGGCGGTACGTTGGTTGTTGGGCTGCGTGATGACGGCGCGATGGTCGGTAAAAGCGATTTGGAAGGATTGAGCAAATCGCTGCGTGAAGCCGATACGCTGTGCAGTCCTTCGGTTGTCACTGGCAGTTGGGAACCCGTCGAAACCGACGAGGGCACCGTTTACGCTTTACGTATTCCGCGCAGCATCGAACTGCACGCACTCAGCGATGGACGTGTCGTAATCCGCAATGAAAATGCGGTGCGTCCGCTCGGTGGGCAAGAGATTCTCAAACTTGCCAGCGCCAAAAGCACAGGCGACTTTGAAAGCGAAGCCGTTCCGGGTGCCACGCGCGACGATTTTAGCCCAAAATATCTCGAAGAATATCTCGCGAAACGCGCTGAACGCACGAAACGCCCCTATAACGGACGCATCGACGATCTACTGCGTGAGATCGGCGCGATGGACACCGCTGGGCGCCCGACCGTGAGCGGCATTTTACTATTCGCAGAATATCCGCAGCATTGGCTGCCACAAAGCGGCGTCGTCTTTGCCAAATTCGTCGGTAAAACGCCACGCGGCGACAATGGACTCGCCGGTTATTCGCGCCGTGAAGAATTATCAGGACCGCTGCCGCGCTTGATCGAAAATGCGTGGAATCTCGTGTGGGGCGAAATGGCGGTCAGCGCTGTCGTCAAAGGGTTAGTACGCGAAGAAAGCTACGAATATCCGCAATTCGCGGTGCGCGAAGCCATCGTCAACGCTATTTGCCATCGAGACTATCGCCTGCGGGGTCGTCGCATCGAAATCCGTATGTATTCGGATCGGCTGGAAGTAATTAGTCCGGGAGGACTGCCCGGCTTCATCACGGTAGAAAACATCGTCGATGAACATTTCAGCCGCAATCCGCGCATCGTCAATGGGTTGTTTCAATGGGGGTATATCGAAGAACTAGGGCTAGGAATTGACCGGATGCTCGAAGTCATGGAGCAAGCCGGGCACCCAAACCCGATCTTCGACGCACGCCCGTACAGCTTCGCCGTCACGTTGCGCAACAGTCGCGAAAAAGCGACCATGCCTGATTGGGTACGCAATACCAATCATCGGCAGGCACGCGCGTTGCAATACATCAAAGACCGCGGCTCGATCACGAACCGAGAGTACCGCACCTTGTGTGCGGGCGTCAGCGCCGAAACATTGCGCCTTGACTTAGCGGATATGGTCGAACGCGGTATTTTGCTCAAAGTTGGGTCGAAAAAAGGCACCTATTATATCCTCAAGTAACGTAACACGCGGACGCCCTGTGCTTCGTCCAAAACCAATGAGTCCGATACCGCCTTTATTCGTCGCGGTCGTGTCGGTCGTGCGCGCTGGCTTGTTGATCGGCATCACCACGTTGTTTATATTCGTGGCGCTGTTGATCGCGCGCGGCGTTGAACCGACGTTTTCGCTGGAAAATCTGACGCTGCTGGTCGGTATCGCGCTTTTGATCGCGTTGGTTTATCTGCCTGTACGCGCGTTAGGGACACGGCTGCTTGATGTGCTCGCGCCGACACAACATCCAATCACCGCTGGCATCGACAGCACATCGCAAGAGAACATGCGCCTCGTCGCCGATTTACAGCGCCTGAATACAGAAATGCGGCGGCTCGATTCGGTCAAAACCGACTTTGTGACGATTGCCAGCCACGAACTTCGGACGCCACTGGCACAAATTCGCGGCTATACCGACATTCTCGAAGCTGTGCTGGAATCCGACAAGCTCGATCAAGGACAAGTCGTCGGCATGGTTGGCAGCTTACGTAAAGCCAGCGAACGCATGGAGGAATTGATCAGCGCCATGCTCGATGTCAGCGTGATCGACGTTGACGCAATGGACTTACGCTTTGCTCAAACCACGCTGTCCATCGTCGTGCGTACTGCCATCGAACCCCTACAGGATGCGATGCGTCAGCGTAAAATTTATCTGCGCGCCGATGGCTTGAAAGACCTCCCCTCGATTCATGCAGATACGCAGCGTTTGGTGCAGGCATTTCGCAATGTGATCGTCAACGCGATCAAATTCACGCCGGATGGCGGGCGCATTGAGATCGTCGGGCGGCTGCACCGTGCCCAGAACGAAGAAGAAGTCGATCACCTGTTAATTACTATCCAAGATACGGGCGTCGGCATCAACCCCGACAACCTTGAATTGATCTTTAAGAAGTTTTATCGTGGACACGACCCGTCACTGCATTCGACGGGTGCATACAAATTCATGGGCGCGGGACCTGGTTTAGGATTGACGATTGCTAAAGGCGTGATCGAAGGGCATGGTGGGCGCATCTGGGCAGAAAGTCTCGGACATGATCCCGTCAAGTTTCCCGGTTCAATGTTTACGATTTTGCTGCCGATCACCCCACCCGCTGACGCGCGGCGCGTGATGCCTTTCCAGACGCAGCCGAAAATGCCGCCTGTGCGCGCGTGATCTTTTGGCATTACTGGTTGGGGCACAGGCTTGCCCCTATACGATTAAATGCTGTACATCAGCATCAACGCCGATCAAGCGGGTGATCATCGCGCGCAGTCGTTCTGGTGCGGCGCTGGAAAAATAACGGTGTGTCGCGCGCGCCGTGCCAGTTTCGACGAGCAAGCCACGCTCGATTAACACACGCCGCGTTTGACGTGCTACCGCAGGGCTGGGGTCGATAAACGTGACGCCTTCGCCCGCAACCGCTTGCAACGCCTCGATCAAGAATGGAAAATGGGTGCAAGCCAGCGCAACCTGATCCGCGCCCGCGTGCAAAATCGGCGCGATAATTTCAGCGATAAGCTGCCTGGCTTCCGATGACGCCCACTCGCCACTTTCCACCAACGTCACCAGGGCGGGCGCAACCTGCGTTATTACACGCGCCTCACCTGCGAATTTTGCCAGCGTCGCCCGATATAAATCGCCATCAGCAGTTACTTGCGTCGCCAGCACGCCGACGATCCCCGTTCGAGACGCTTCGACGGCAGGCTTGATCGCTGGTTCCATGCCAACAAACGGCATTTCAGGATGCGCCGCGCGCAAGTCGTGTAAACATGCAGCACTTGCCGTGTTGCACGCCAGTACGATCACCTGTGCGCCATCGGCGATCATATAGCGCACAATCGCACTCACATAATCGAGCAGTTGATTTTTAGATTTTGTACCGTAGGGAAGATGTGCCTGGTCGGCGTAGTACAACGTGGGATGAAATGGGAGCGCGCGGTGAATTTCGCGTAAGATCGATAAGCCGCCGACGCCGGAATCGAATACGCCAATCAGCGCGTTAGACGCGGTCGGTACGTCGCTCGGCATAATCCGCCGCCGCATCGACGAACGACTGAAACAAGCGCATCATGGCATCGTCACTGTCAAACAAATCTTCGGGATGCCATTGCACACTGAGCATAAAACGTTTGCCGGGCACTTCCATCGCTTCGATCACCCCATCCGGCGCAGTCGCGGTGACGAGCACGCCGGGCGCGGCGCGTTGCACCGATTGATGATGCAAGCTGTTGACATCAGCGTGCGTCGTCCCCAAAATCGCCGCCAAACGGGTATTGGGCGTGATTTCAATCGGATGAAGGCGTGTACCACGCGGTTCACCATCCGGCAAATCATGCGTCAGCGTGCTTTTGAGTTCGTCGGGAATATCTTGCACCAACGTGCCGCCCAGCGCGATGTTGAGAATCTGATGCCCACGACAAATGCCAAATGTCGGGCGATCTTCGTCGATTTGCCAACGCGCGACCGTCAGTTCGAGCGCATCGCGCGCGCTGTCAATCCGTTTATCAGTGACAGTAAAATGTCGTGCTTCACCATACTGCGCTGGGTCTACGTCGGGACCACCCGGCAGCAAAATCGCGTCTGTGCGGTCATAAATCAGACGCAGCGTCGCTTCGTCCAATCCTGTCGGAATATAAACAGGCAATCCGCCAGCGCGCGCAATCGCTTCAGCATTTTTCTGATAGGCGCGGTTAAACGGATTGCCATCGATAAAGATGAGCGATGAAGTAATGCCGATGAAAGGACGCACTTTCAATTAGCGCTTTTCCTTCAAACGGGCTGCCTTACCACGCACGTTACGCAGATAATAAAGCTGTGCGCGGCGCACTTTCGCACGGCGCATGACTTCAATTTTGTCGATGCGCGGGCTGTTGATCAGGAAGGTGCGCTCGACGCCAATATTGTGCGACGCGATACGACGCACGGTGAAATTCTGATCGTTGCCGCCTTTGCGAAAACGGATGACGACGCCTTGAAAAATTTGAACGCGTTCGTTCGTACCTTCCACGATGCGCACGTGAACCTTGAGCGTGTCGCCGGCACCGAACTCTGGGTGATTATGCGGCTTGAGATCTGCTTCGAGCGATTTGATTAATTCGTGCATGACGCATTTCCTTTAGTGACCAAAAAAATACGCCCACGTTGGGTGTGTAGGCGCATCGGAATTTTACCGAAAGTGACATAGAGTATATCACACGCAAAAGGTGACGTTCAAGGGTGACGCGCGACGCCAACGATATGCGCTTACACGCCGAGTTTGCGCGCCACACGCAGCAGCGCTGTCACGCTCTTGCCATCGATAATTTCGCCGCGCTCGATCATGGCAATCGCATCGCTTAAAGGCACGCGGTCAAGTTCAAGAAATTCGTCCTCGTCTTTATCGAGGACGGACTCGCGCAGGTCGGTCGCCAGAAATAAATGAATGTATTCGGTTGTATAACCCGGCGCGACGAATATGCCGCCGAGCGATTCGAGCTTGCCCGGTTTGTAGCCCGTTTCTTCTTGCAGCTCGCGTTCGGCGCAGGTGGTGGGCGCTTCATTCGGATTAAGCGTGCCAGCCGGAATTTCGGTCAGGACCTGATTAGCGGCAAGTCGAAATTGGCGCACCAGAAGTACGTTTTGGTCTGCGTCGAGCGCGACCATTGCGACCGCGCCGCCGTGCTTGATGATCTCGCGTTTGGCAGTTTTACCATCGGGCAAACGCACATCTTGAACCGTCAAATGCACAATTTTGCCATGATAAATTTCTTCAATATGCACAGGTATTTCTAGCACGATCTGTTCCTCACTTCCAGGATTAATGCTCAAAATTCATGAATAAAAAAGGCGGGCGCAGAACTTCACTGCCCGCCTTTTGGCGTTCATAAAAGCATAGTTGACTCAGCGCGTTCTGCGCCCCCTATCTTCCGGGGATAAACAATTGCTCTCCCACGAAGATCAGGTCTGGGACGACAATGCTGTTCAAGTTTTGAATTTCGCGGACTGTCACACCGCACGCCAACGAAATTCGGTACAGCGTATCACCTTGACGAACCGTATACGGCGATACACACGTGATATCTGCGGGTGGCAGTGCGCTGCTGGTCGGGTGAGGGGTTGATGTCGGCGGCGGAATAAAGCCTACGGTACCGCAGCCCGGAATAATCAACCGATCACCGACGCGAATGAGCGCCGGATTTGCCAGACCGGTCGCGACGGCAATCGCATCGACCGTCGAGCCGTAAGCGAGCGCGATCCGGAACAGGTTGCGGTCACGCGCACGCACTTCATGGATACAATCGGTGCCGCTTGGCTGGATAGGCTGGATAGGTTGTATTGGGTCGATGAACGGCTGCGGTGTCGGCGTTGGAAACTGCGCCATCTGCGTCAAAAATTCAGCCGTAAGCGTAAGCGGGACGCCGTACGTCTGCGTCGCTTGCTGGACGATAAATGTCGCTGTCAAGAAGAAATCGTCCGCTTGCGCGGGTGGATTTTCCTGCACAGGTGGCACATCGCCTTCGCCAAACAAAAGCTCTGCTTGCTGCGTTTGCTGCACAGAGAACGCGGTCGCGGTCTGCGCAAACGGGTCATCCTGCAATGCCGCATCGACGACAGCTTGCGGCGTCTCCGTCGCTATCAACGTATCGGTTGGCACGACGACTTCTGGGGTCGCGGTTAAATCAATCGTTGGAAACGGCGACTCGGTTGGAAGCGGTGTATTCGTCACAGTATCGGTGTACGTTGGAGCACTAAACGCAATATTGGTCGATTCCAAAGCGCTGCCTGCTGGCTGAAAACACGCAGACGCAACCAAGACCAACGTAACTATACTGACGAGCAGCCACCACCTGCGGCTCATAATCAACGCGCGCATCGAGGCTTCCTTCCATAAAATTGTGCAGGCGCAACAACAAAAATACTACCGTCATTATAGCGAAGTTTGTCGCCTACACAAACAACTGCCATAAACCGGTACTTAATGCTTGCTATTGGTGGTCTGCACCATAGGCAGTGCAAATCGGATTATTGTGCCTTGGGCAACGGCCGCATCGATTGCGAACGTGCCGCTATGCAGTTCTATCAGACGTTTGCTAATGATCAGTCCCAATCCGCTGCCTTGCTGTTCATGAAAATGTCGCTCAAATTGCATATACGCGCCGATGCGTTCAATTTGTTCCGGCTTCATACCACGACCATGATCAAGAATTTCAATGATATACAGCCCGTTTTGCACAGACGAGTCAATCTGTATGGAAGTGCCTTGCAGCGAAAACTTACACGCATTATCGACAAGTTCTTCGATAATTTTCTTGAAATATTCTTCATGAATGGCGAGTTGTGCGGTTTCCTGGAGCGAAAATTGCACATCGTTTTCACGGTTGAATATACGCGCGCGCTCGGTAGCATAATTGCGAATAGATACCTGTGGCGAAAACAGGAAGCCAGCGTGCAGCAGTTGACGCCGATTACCATCTGACATCAAAATTTCGGTATACGCATACGTAATATAATTTTCGATTAATCGATACAGCCGATTGCCAGCGACATGGATATGCGTTGACATTTCTTCAATGCGCGCCGCATCCAACCCGGCTGCATCGGTCATCATCAGCGTCGAAAACCCCAGCACGACGTTCAATGGCGTGCGAAGTTCATGCGGCATCGCGGTGATGATGTTGTTGCGCACTTCATCGACGAGACTTTCCGTGTAGCTTTCGATGATTTCTTTACGTTCCAGGCGCGTGCGGACCGTCCCAAGCAGTTCCGATGCGGTAAACGGTTTGATCACGTAATCATCGGCGCCACTTTGCATCCCAGTGCGCCAATCGACCCGATCGCCACGTGCGGTTAGAAAAATGAACGGAATCATTTCCAACGTTCGATCTCGGCGAAGCTCCGCCAGTACTTCATAGCCGTCCATGACTGGCATCATGATGTCGCAGATGATCAGATCAGGATGCGACTCACGTGCGCGCTCCAAGCCTTTTAAGCCATTTTCGGCGTCAATGACATCGTAGCCTTCGAAACCGAGCATCTCGACAATATCGCGCCGCAGCGAATGGGCATCTTCAACGACTAGAATTTGTTTCTTTTTCGGTTCGCTCATGCTACCAACCCCTCAAATCAACCATCGATGATCAGTTTAATGAATATTCAACGAATTGGGTTATTGTTTCGGTAGTACCACCCTGAATATCGTGCCCTGACCTTCGGTTGTCTCGAACAAAATTTGCCCACGATGTAAATCAACAGCTTGCTTGACAATCGTCAAGCCCAAACCAACACCCGTGCTCCGCGATGCATACTGCTCGTGGAGTTCGGTTCGCACGCGATAAAATGGCTCGTAGATATGGCGATGATGTTCTTTAGGAATGCCGATTCCTTCGTCGCGTACGCTGATCATGATCATATCGCCGCATTCCAACGATAAAGTAATGCAGGTATTAGCATCCGAAAACTTGACGGCATTTTGAATCAAATGCCGCAAAATGCTCGCCACTTTTTCGCGATCAGCGCTGACAACATGACATTTTCCATCATCAATCACTTCAAAACGATGCTGCACCGACGATACTCGTTCAATTTGATTGATGACGTATTGTATCACCTCGACCAGATCGAAGGTACTCGGATGCAGTAAGGCATAATCCAAATGCTGGAAGTTGTTCAAATCTAACAACTCGTCTAAGGCACGGGTCAATATGGTCGTCTGATCTAAAATTCCCTTTAAGCGCTCTGCCCGTTCAGCAGGTGTCTTGCGTTCTCCAACCATCATCAAAAGTTCGGTCGAAATACGCACACTCGCCAATGGGTTGCGCAGTTCATGCGATGCGTGGCGTATGAACTGTGATTTGAGTTCGACAAGCTCACGTTCTTTAATCAGCGATTGTTCCAGATCCAGCTCAAGTTTTTTGCGATCCGAAATATCACGCACACTGCAAATCACATTGGTAACCGATCCGTCGTTCAGCGCACGAATGGGCGAGAGCATCATATCCGCCGAAAACGTGCGTCCATTAGCGCGCATTGCCAGAATTTCTAAACGGCGGCTTTCATGGGTGTCATAAACTTCTACTAACGCCGATAAAAATGCCGGGCGAGAAAGCGGTGTCGCCAGGTCTTCTAGCGGGTCTCCATCGATTTCACCCGGTTCGTATCCGAATAATCGAAGAAACGCCGGGTTCACCTGCTGGATGCCTTTTTGCGCATTTGCCAGCGCAATCGCATCGCTTCCATACGTCAGAATCGCGTTGGCACGTTCCTGTTCGCGGATCGCGCTCAACAACTGAATATTTTCGATCACGAGTGCTGCATTGCCCGCGAAACGACTGAGTGTTTCTTGGTCACGTTCAGAAAATGCGTCCAAATCGGAACTTTGAAAATCAAGCGCACCGATCACCCTGTTTTTTGTACGAAGCGGAATTACGAGTTCGCTTCGCGTTGCGGAATTGCTCGCCAGATAACGCGGATCATCATCAACATTTGGCGCATAAACATTTTCACCTAAGCGCACAGCCGTAGGCACCAAGCCAGGTGAATCGATATCAAGATGCCTGTCAGCAATGACATTGAATTTGCCTGCGCGCAGGTTACGCTGGAGCGTACGCTGGTCTGCATTGAGCAGCATCACGCCACAATCTACCTTCTTAAACACACGAACGACCGTTTCGGCAATTTGTCCGCCGACATCTGCCAGATTGTCGAATGTGAGAAGGTTTGAACTGAATAACAGTGAAGTCGCTTGTTGTAGCTGATTGAGTTCGGCAGCATCCCGAAAAATCGCGTCATAAAGCTCCGCATTCACAATCGCAATCGCGGCTTGGTCGCCAAATGCACTCATGCGTTCGACATCGGAGTCAGAAAAGGCGTCGCCGTCGAAGTTATCCAGGTTGAGAAAGCCGATGACTTGTCCATACGTTTTAATTGGCGTACACAAATAGGCTTGTGTGTCATGCAAGCGTGGCAATTCTTCCTGTTCAACCCAATTCGCGTTGCCTTTGACGTTGCTGTTACGAAACGGCTTGCCCGTCGCCAGCGATGTATAGAAGGCAGGCGTCTTGCTGATTTCATAACTGACATTCAGCATACGTGCAGTGGTTGCATCGTCATAGCCGTTGGTGTAACGAATATAGCCGACATCATTTTCGATGAGAACGATGTTTGCCGCGTCATGCGGGACAACACGGGCGGCATTTTCGAAGATGCGCTCGATCACCTCTCGCATATTGAGCGTGCGTGTCATCAATGAGGTCGTATCACGCAGGGTTTCTGCTAACAGCCGCTGCTCGCGTTCGGCGTGCTGCGATTCGAGCAGACTCTGCTGTTGTAATTCCAACTGACGTTGATAGCGCGTTGAACGCACGAATTGCTCGATGCGACGGCGTGCCAAACGCATATTGACACGAATTGGCAGCAGATCATCCATGCCCGCTTCAAGCATACGATCAACCAGCGCTACATCGCCATAGCGATTAGAAACTACAAATACCAACGGTTGTTGCGTTAACATATCAGTACGGATCGCGCGGCATAAATCCAACCCAACATCGATACTTTCATTGAAGTCGATGATCACAGCGTCCAGATGCACACGCATGTACACGTCGCGCGCTGCCGCCGAATCATTGGCTATCAATCCGATGCAGGCTTGTTCATCAAGCAAAGCACGCAGCGAGTCGATCAAGTCGTTATCGGGGCTAACGATCAGAAAATATAGATCCGTATGTGTCGTGTTTTGCATTCGGCGTCTTTCGAATCGTTGCACGATCATGAATATTTTTTATTGTAACTATCATTGTACGATATATCGACTCAAAAAACGTCCTAAATTGTCCTTTCATTTATAACCTGTTGACCTAGTTGTTTATAGGAATTTCGCCGCCACTAAAACCAAGATTATCAGCCCCATCACAATCCGATATACGCCGAACACAGCGAAACTGTGCCTCGAAATATAGCGAAGCAACCATGCAATGGCTGCCAACGCTACCAAAAAAGACACGAACAAACCCACAAACAAATACACCCATTCATCGGACTGTATCCCGTCCAGACTTAAGAACAGATCGACGATAGTCGCGCCGCCCAAGGTGGGAATGGCGAGAAAAAACGAAAATTCGGTCGCTGTGCGTCGTGATAAACCGACTGAAATACCACCGATAATCGACGCGGCAGACCGCGAAACGCCGGGAATCAATGCGATTACTTGCGCACAGCCGATTATAAGTGCCTGCCGAAAAGTAACCGCCTCCAACGCGGCACTCGACTCGTTTACCACATCGTCAATCTTGGGGCGGCGTTCGACCAATAAGAGCACAATACCACCGATGATGAACGAAAGTGCGATCACAGGCGGTACGAACAGGGTCGATTTAATCCAGGAACGCAGAACGAAGCCGATGACCGCCGCTGGTATCGTTGCCAGCACAATTGCCAACCAGAAGTGTTGTACAGAACGGTCGCTGCGCACGCGCCGTATCTGATCAATCAGTGTTGCTCGATAAAAAATCACGACCGCGATGACCGCGCCAAGTTGAATAAAAATCTCGAACGTACCATTCGCATCACGCTGAAAATCGAGCAGACGTGCCGCGATAAGCAAGTGTCCGGTTGAAGAAATGGGCAAGAATTCGGTAATCCCCTCGACGATGCCGAGCACAATCGCTTTGATCAAATCTATGAATTGAATCACGACACCACTACTTTCTGAGAATACGGCAAGACGCACGCCGAGCGTAAGACCAACGATTAAGTCACGCAAGCCCCTCGTTTTCAGCCCTTACCCTCTGCCCCTCAGTCCATCAGGGCGAGGGGTGAAAAACCATCGCGGTAGGGAAATCCTTCTCCCTGAGGGAGAAGGACTTAGGATGAGGGCAATCTGCGTAAGACCAATGATTAATCAATATAGAAAATCAATGAGGTGCGGTTGCGCCAAAAACCCGCTGCCGAATTTATGACTGTATCCATAGATCGCTTCGTTAACCATAGCCCCAAAAAAACGGCATGATAGTAGCGGAACAAAAGGCTGTCAAATCGGCGGCATATGCTGGCACTATGGCGCTGTGCGGGGATCGATTATGCTTGCGCGTATGATCAACATACTCCAGGTTCTACGACGCAACCCCGCATTTACACGTGTTTGGATCGCCCAAGCCATCAGCTTGTTGGGCGATTGGTTCAATACCATCGTACTGGCAGCCTTAGTCAGCCGCTACACTTTTGAATTGACCGGTGATGCCTCGCGCTCTGGTCTGGCGGTGAGCGGTTTGCTGCTCGCGCGGTTTCTACCCCCGTTACTCGTCAGTCCTTTAGGGGGCGTGCTGTTAGATCGCTTTGACCGCAAGAATATGCTGATTGCCAGCGATGTCGCGCGGGTTTTTATCGTGCTTGGGTTTTTGCTGGCGACCACTCCCGATCGGCTGTGGCTAATCTATCTGCTCACCGCCTTGCAGTTCGGCGCATCAGCGGTGTTCGAGCCAGGGCGCAGCGCGATTTTGCCGAGCATCACACGAGCCGAAGATTTAGTCACTGCCAATTTACTGAGCAGTGCTATTTGGTCAGTGATGTTGGCAGTCGGCGGCGTGTTGGGCGGTTTGATTTCCGGTTGGTTAGGCACAGGCGCTGCGATCGTTTTCGACGCGTCAACCTTCGCCGTCTCCGCACTCTTGATCGCATCGATCAACATTCCGCTCGATCAGCGAACGCCGACTGAAGCGCATGAAAAACCAAAAGCCTCGGCGCGCGATTTCACCGACGGATTACGTTACGCGCGTAAAAATCCGCCAATTGCGGCTGCTCTGTTGATCAAATTTGGTGGCAACATTGGCAGCATCGATACGATTTTAATCATTTTTGGGACAGCGCTGTTCGTCATCGGCGATGACGGTGTGCTGTCGCTCGGCATGTTATGGGGGGCATTCGGCATCGGCGCGGTTCTGGGTCCTATTATTTTAGCGCGCAGCAATGATGGATCGATTAAACGGATGCGGCGTTTAGTCATCTTAGGATACGCATCGGTAACGCTCGGTTGGCTGCTGCTGGGCGGGTCGCCGACATTGGCAGTCGCGGCGCTGGCGATCATCGTCAAGGCGATTGGCAGCAGCATTTATTGGACCTATAGCTCTGTCATCCTCCAAAAATCCGTCGATGGTGCGTATATTGGACGCATGTTTTCGCTTGATTTCGCGGGTTTTCAGTTCGCCACGGTCGTCAGTGTCATTGTCACCGGACTTGCGCTCGAAGTGCTCGGTAATGATCAAGTTCGCACAGTCGTTTATGTGACCGCGCTCGCTAGTGCCGTCCCATTAATCGCGTGGATAGTGCTGCTGCCCATTCTCGAACGCTATGAACTACAACAGACATCGCCAAACCTGCCGCTTTCGTCCGATTCTGTCGGTACATTCGAGTAGCATTGTTTAACGGAATTCGCTCATGATCACTCGCGTCACCCAGCTTACCCCGGTCGCGGCGGTGAATGCCGAACGTCCTCCATTTCCTGTGTTTATCGCGCTCGTTTTTGGCGTACTCACAGGCGCTAGTGCCGCTATTTTGACGCGCTATGCGCAAGCCGCTGGTGCGCCATCATTGGTTATCGCGTTCATGCGCCTTGCACTGGCATCGTTGGTGCTGACACCGATCGTGCTGGCGCGTTATCGACGCGAACTACGCCAGATACGCCGCCGCGAACTGATTGTGACGGTGATCGCAGGCATGTGGATGGCTTTACAATTTGTATTATGGAATTGGTCGCTCGAATATGTGGGCGTCTTGATCGCCAGCGTGCTCGTGACTTCATCTCCGATTTGGGCGGCGCTTATCGAGGTCACCTTTACCAAGGTGCGGCTGACACGCTATATCATCATTGGATTGAGCGCGGTCATTATCGGCAATATTGTTATCGCATTTGCGGGTAGCAATGACGGCGCAATGGGCAGCAATCCGCTGCTCGGCGCCTCGTTTGCCATAAGTTCTGCGATAGCAGTTGCCATTCAGCGTACACTTTCGCGTGGGGTGCGCGGATACGTCAGCTTGCTGCCGTTTATCTGGCTGCTGTATTCATTTGCTGCGATCACACTGCTTATCGCGGTCGTGCTCACGCGTACATCATTGGTGGGTTACAGCACCGATGCGTATTTATATATCGGGTTGATCACACTTTTTCCGCAGTTGATCGCCCATACCGCGTTCACATATGCCTTGCGCTATATGTCTGCGACGCTCATTAGCGTCGCAGTACAGGTAGAACCCAGCATCAGCGCGACAGCAGCATTCTTTTTGTTCGCCGAAATTCCGCTTCCCTGGCAACTTGCCGGCAGTGCGGTCATCATTGCGGGTGTAGTCATTGCTACACTGGGCGGACGACTGCGCCGCGCAAGTTCAACATGACGACACCCGCGGTGACATACTCCCCATGCCTGAAGGCGGGGGCTTCTACCCTCAGCGCGACTGCGAAGGCGAACCTTCGTCTTATCGTCGCTCCGGTAGCACAGCGATGCCCCGCTGTGTTTGACGTTAACTACGGTATTATGATCGAGGTCGGATTTTTACGTCTCGTACCTTAACCTCCCTTCATCATACCCTAT
>JBBRAA010000063.1:0-21358 GCA_038207205.1 Aggregatilineales bacterium | reverse complement strand
GATTCTATCACCATTCACAAGATGTACAAATACCGTCTGTATCCGACGCCCGCGCAGGAACGGCAGCTGTTCCTCGTGCTGAAGGTTTGTCGCCACTGGTATAACATGTGCGTTTCCGAACGTACATGGGCGTACAAGTTGAAAGGGCGCAGCGTCACTAAATACGAACAAGTGAAGCAGTCGCGTCTTTACCGCAAGACGTTCGCATGGGCAGCCAAATCTGTGTTCAGTCAAACCATGCAATCCGTCGCCGCTGATGTGAATAAGGCCTATCAAGCCTTCTTTCGTCGCGTCAAAGCGGGTGAAAAGGCGGGTTATCCGCGCTACAAAGGACGCAACCGCTTCCACAGCTTCCACTTTCCGCAATACGGAACGGGCGTGAAAATCGACGGACGACGCCTGAAGCTGTTCGGCATCGGGCGCGTTCCTGTCCGTTGGCATCGTCGCGTCGAAGGCACGATCAAGACCGTTCGCATCGTCCACAAGGCGGGGCGTTGGTATGCCGCGTTCGCCTGTGAAGTTGAGGGTAAACCCGAACTTCCCAAGACGGGGCGCGTTGTCGGCATTGACGTGGGTATTTCCGCCCTGCTCACCACCAGCGACGGCGATAAGGTTGAGAACCCCAAGTTCTATCGTGCCAACCAAATCAGGTTTTGGAAGACTTGCGCATTCGCAACATGACGCGAAACCGCCACCTGAGTAAAAGCATTCTGGATAGTGGATGGGGTATATTCCGCCAATTCCTCACATACAAGGCTGTAAGCGCCGGACGTGAAGTGATTGCGGTAAAGCCTGCCTACAACGTCCAAATGCTGCTCGAACTGCGGCATGCTGTTTCAAGACTTCGACCTTTCGACCCGTTGGGTTGATTGTGGTTGTGGTCTTAGTCTAGACCGAGACCACAATGCGGCTATTAACATTCTCAATCGTGCATTAATGCAAAACGGATGGGACGCATCCGTGAACGATAACGCAGCGCCTTTACCAACACCGTAAGGTGACGGTAAGCGCAAGCGTCGTTCAGAAGCCCCTGCCTTTAGGCATGGGGAGCGTCACACTACACAAGATGCTTAATTTTTTGTGAGATGTGAAAAATGACCTTTCTTTCCGCCGCCGAACAACGCACCTTGACCGCCATCTGCGAAGCGTTCGCGCCGATATTGACGCCAGAACGCGGCGACGACCCGCGTTTGTTCGCCCTGCACGCTGCCCAATTTGATACCGCAGCGCACGTCGAAAATGCGCTCGAATTAATTACCACGACGGCGGATCAAGGGCAGATTAAAATCGTGCTGGCAGCGCTAGAAAATCCGCTGTTCAATCAGATTACGGCGGGCGCGGCGCGTGGTTTTAGCGCCATGAGTCCTGATCAGCGTGAGCATACACTGCGCGCATGGGCGTTCAGTGCGGTGCCGATGGCGCGCCAGGTCTTTCAGATGTTCAAACGGCTGACGTTGTTTTTGTTTTACGCGGTTATCCCAGAAAACGGCGTGCATCCCGCGTGGGAGGTGATGAATTATCATCCGCCCGCGCCCGTCGATGTGCCACGCACCATGACACCTTTCACTATTGACGCCGACACGAGCTTGACCACCGACGCGCTCATCGTTGGGTCGGGCGCGGGCGGTGGTGTCGTCGCGGGCGAGCTGACCGCCGCCGGATGGGACGTGATCGTCGCGGAAAAAGGTGGCTATTACGCCGAGCGCGATTTTCACGGGCGCGAACTCGACTCGATGCGTGCGCTGTACGACAAAGGCGGCTCACTGGCGAGTAAAGACCTGAGCATGAGCATTCTGGCGGGCAACGCGCTCGGCGGTGGCACGACGATCAACTGGTCGGCGTCGCTGCGCACGCCCGACTCGGTGCTGCAAGAATGGGCAGATGATTTTGGCTTCACTGCCGCCACCACGCCCGCTTATGCTGCCAGCCTTGACGCGATCATGGCGCGCATCAACGTGAGCGAAGTCGAAAGCGCCGTCAATCACATGAACTGCCTGTTGGAAATCGGCGCGCAGAAACTTGGCTACTCGCTGGCGACGATCCCGCGCAATACTGTCGGCTGCTACGATGCGAATGCAGGCGACGAGGGCGGCGCGCTGGCAGGGATGCGCTGCGGTTTTTGCGGCTACGGCTGTCGTTATGGTGCCAAACAAGGCACGCTCAAAACCTACTTACAGGATGCGCATGATCGCGGCGCGCGCATCATCGTCGGTGCGTATGTCGAAAAAGTCATCGTCGAGCGCGGGATGGCGACCGGCGCGTTCATGCGTGTCACCGATAGTGCTGGGCATGTGCATCGTGTGACGGTCAGCGCGAAAATCGTCGTGGTAGCGGCGGGCAGTGTGCATACACCCGCGCTGCTGCTGCGTTCTGGTCTGCGAAATAAACATATCGGCGCACATTTGCATCTGCACCCGGTTGCGCCGTTGTATGGCGTCTATGATCAACCGATGCGGGGTTGGAAAGGCGCGCCGATGAGCCGTTTGTCAGCGCAGTTTGCCGATCTCGATGGCGATGGTTACGGCTTGCGTTTGGAAGTCGCGCCGCTGCATCCCGGCATTGGTGCGTTGGTTTCGGCATGGCAGTCGGCGCGTCAGCACCGCCGCCTGATGAACCAGATCGAATATTTGAGCAACATTCTGGTGCTGGTGCGCGATAAAAAAGGCGGGCGCGTCACGCTCGATAAACAGGGCGCGCCAGTGATTGACTATCGACTCAGCCCGATTGATGCGCATCACATGATGATCGGCATCATCGAAGGCTTACGCATCCTCCATGCCTCCGGCGCACGCGAGATCGCCAGTCCCCACGTCAGCTACCGCGTGTATTATCCGCGCCCCGACGCCGTGCCTTATCACGTCGAAAATGTATATTCGTCATTTGAAGCATATCTCGATGCGGTGCGCGCCGAAGGCTTGCGCCCGAATCGATTCGCATTGCTCAGCGCCCATCAGATGTCAACGGCGCGCATCGCACATACGTCCGCGCTCGGCGCGGTTGACCCGACCGGACAAACCTACGAAGTCAAAAATTTGTACGTCACCGACAGCGCCGCGATGCCGACGCCGAGCGGCGTCAACCCTATGCTCACAATCATGGGTTTAGCGCACTATCTGGCGGGGCAGATCAAGGCGCGTCACAGGGTTTGAAGCGCGCAAATTAAAAATCAATCCGTGTAATCCCTCATCAATCTTAAACTACTTAAAACAAGTGCTAACATGCTTTACGTCTACACTGTCGTGTATCGTGCAACGCGCGATGTCCTCGTCTTGTTTCGTCACGCCGGGAGATAGATAACATGGAAGCACAGCTCGCCGCAGGTAGAGATTTTGCCAAACTCAAGTCGGTGGATTCGTTTGAAGAACGCATCCAATTTATTTCAGGTCAAACCTTTTTATTCACCGATGCCGATTTCGCGGTCTTGGATCATGCAAACGGTGATAACGACGGACTGTTGATCATACAGGCGATCAAAGCATTGGCGGAATTTTTTGGGGATGCGCGTGTTTCTCTCAATATTAATGTTTTGAGCAATCATGTTTTGGTCGTCAATTTCGATGCGGATACCGTCACCACCGAGGTCGATGAAGACGAAGAGGTCGAATACGAAGAAGAGATCATCTACGACGAAGACGACGTTTATGAAGACGATGACGACGATGATGACGACGGCGCGTATGATGACGATCTTGACGAAGACCTGGCGGATGAACTCGTCAACGCTGACCAGGCGGTCGCGGAAGTGATGCCCGTCACCGATGACAGCACCGAAGAAATGGCGCATGATCAAGCGGGTCATGAAGAAGTCGCCGCAGAGATTATCAATGACGACGTGACGCAAGACGACGTCATGTTGGACAACAGCGCGCCGCACGAAACAGCAGTTCGTGACGACGCACACGCCGACAACGACGCGCCGCACGACGAGAACGCTTACACCGAACAACCCCCGCAAGAGAATTACCCGGCGAACTCCGGTTATCAGGACTCGTACGGCGAAGGCAACCGGTACTAAAAAATCAATTTTAGGCGAGCATGTTGACGAAGGGCGTTCTCGATGAACGCTCTTCTGATCGACCGTGATTGCTCATTGCAACCCATGCACTGGCTTTCAACCCACCCATGCGTCAAAAACAAATCTGTTGAGCGGCGAAGCCGATCTGCTGCTCACGTCTTGCGCCGATTTGATGAAAACCCCGCAAAAGTAGGGTAATCATCAGATAAATACCCTACTTACTTTAACGAATCAGGTGTATACTTAATCTTAAGTTAACAAAGCAGAGGGGCAACGTGCTTAACAAAGCGTCCGTCAACCAAAGCCTGTTTGACCCATCGCTTATTTACAAGTGACTGACAAGGAGTTACAACGATGGTCATCGGGATGATTGCAAGCTTTGCAATTCTGATCGTACTGGTCTATCTTTTCACGCTTTTACTTGGGGAGGGTATCCGCGCCTTCATCATCCAATACAAGCGCTCTCGAACCGAACGGAATTATCACCGTTCGCGCCCGCGTATTTTTGTATAAGTACGCCTGCTAAACAAACATCCTGGTAATACCGACATTTCAATACGGTATCGCCAGGATGTTTTGATTCCTATCAGCGTTTACAGTGTCATTAAATATAATAAAATCTGACACTAACTCACTTTATGTGGAATAATAAGAATAGACGACCTTCAAGCACAACAAATCAAAGTGGGTACGACCGTATATTTGACGTTTAACTCACCTTACGCAAGCCGCTCGTTTTCAGCCCTCACCCCCTCCTCCTTCCCTCGAAATTTTGCAGTGTTAATTACCTACCCCTATCAGGGAGTCCTTCTCCCTCAGGGAGAAGGATTTAGGATGAGGACAATCAGCGTAAGGTGAGTTACTGACATTGTTTTGTGTGTCACAATGGGCTAGAGGAGTTCATTTTCGTTAGGGACTGCTAGAACGCGATTGCCCTGCGCCTTATATCCCCATGCCTGAAGGCAGGGGTTTTACGGCGCTTTTCTGATAAATGAGGAGCGCAAATTAGGTTCAAAAATAGCGGGCGGGTCTCAGACTCGCCCCTACATCACTCTTTGTGCCTTCGTACCTTTGCGTCTTGGCGTTATGCTTTTCGCCCTTGCATTGCCTACCCCTTCACGCCCGAACTGGCGACGCTGGCGATGAAATAACGCTGCGCCAGAATGAAGATGATGATCGGCGGCAGAATCGCAATCGCCGCGCCCGTCAGCACCAGATTGGGTTGATCCGCGAATACATTGCGCAGCCGGATCATCGACAAGGTTAAAACGTGATTGGGCGTATTGCCTTCCCCGATGATGAGCAGGGGCCACAAGAAGCTGTTCCATGCGTACAAGAACGAAAAGATCGCCAGCGTCGCAATCGCGGGCTGGCTGAGCGGCACGAAAATCGTCCACAAAATACGCAAACGGCTCGCGCCATCCATCAACGCCGCTTCTTCGATGTCTTTAGGAATGGTGATGAAGAATTGGCGGATCAAGAATGTGCCATATGCAGTGAAAATCCACGGCACGATCAACGAGACCAGCCGATTTTCCCAGCCGATCACGACCATCAGGCGGTACATCGGGATGATCAAGACCACGAACGGAATCATGATCGACCCCAGATACACCAGAAACAGCGTATTGCGCCCGCGAAAGGCGACGCGCGAAAACGCATAGCCGCCGAAGATCGACGTGATCAACTGACCAATGACGACGCCGATAGTGACGACGGTCGTATTGATCAAGGCGCGATTCAGGTTGAGTTCGCCAATTGCGCGCCCGTAATTATCGAACTGAAACTCGACATTTTCGACCGGGTTTGCCGTGCGCGCGACCGCATACGTGACTTGTGTCGGGTCTTCAATATCCACGAACTGATCGAGCGCGCCGCGATACGCCAACGGTAAGCGCTGAATCTCGCCTTCGACATCGACTTCATAGACGGTGAAGGTTTCTTCGCCGCCTGCGCTGTCCTGGATGGTCACGGTGTCGGCGGTTTCGACGGCTTGATCAATCGGTACTTGCACCAGAATTTCGCTCGCGCGCGGCGACTCGGCGTTGAGCAGTTCGTCAGCCGTGAAGAAGCCGAAATTGACGCGCTCACCGTCGATCAACACATACTCGCGCTCGACGCCGTCCACGTCGAAGCGGTACACGTTTTGCAGGACGCCGTTGATCTCGCGTTGTTCGGGCGTGTACGGCAGCAAACGCGGTGGATAATGAAAGACATCGGACGAATTTTTGACCGAGGTTGCCAGCATATACGTGAACGGAAACAGCATTAGAAACGCGAACGCCGATAGCAACACGTATGCCAGCGCGCGCGGCAGGATCAGATTCCAAAAGTTTTTTTGTTGGGGAGTCATCGTTTTTTATCCTTCGTAAGCGTTGCCACGCTGCAAGCGGAACTGAATCACCGTCACGGCGAAGATCAGCGCGAACACGACCCACGCGATTGCCGACGCATAGCCGAAGTTGAACCTGAAAAAGCCCTGATTGTACAAATAGTAGACTGATGTGATCGCGTTTTCGGGAATCGGTATCGATGGGAAGAGCGCATACGGTTCGTTGAACACCTGTAAGCCCGTGATCACCGTCGTGATGAGCACGAAAAACGTGGTCGGCGCGAGCATCGGGATCGTGATGTAGCGCAGCAAGCGCCAGCGATCCGCGCCGTCAATCGATGCGGCTTCGTTCAACTCGATGGGGATACCCTGCAAGCCTGCCAGGAACAAGACCGTATTAAAACCGACGATTTGCCACGCCGACAGTAACACCATCGAGATTAAAACCGTGCCGGGTCCCGTCAACCACGCCACTTCAGGGTCAATGATTTGAAAGCCGATGCTGTTAAGCAGGTTGATCGCGCCGGTGATAGCAAAATTGATGAATCCAATCGTCGGGTCATAGAGCCAGCGCCAGATCAGCGCCGTACCGACGACCGCCGCGACCGACGGCAAGAAGTAAATCGCGCGAAAGAATTTTGTGCCCGGCAGCTTCGAGTTCAGGATCAGCGCCAGCCCCAATGCTGGAATGACCGCCAACGGGATGAGCAGCGAACAGTACAAAAGCGTGTTGCGTAAGCTCAACCAGAACAGCGAATCGCGTGCGCCCAAGACATACGTCGTCGTGCCCAGCGTGATCGCACCGAGCGACGTATAACCGAATGTGAGCGTGCTTTGCAGCGACGCATCCGGGTCGGTCACAGGTTGCAGTTCGAGCGCGAAAATTTGCGCGTAATTCGTCAGTCCTTGAAAGTTCGGCACTTGCCCGACGGTGCTATCGGTGAAGCTCAAATAAAACGAGAGCAGCAAAGGTCCCGCAAAGAACAGGGTAAAGCCCAGAATGTTCGGCGCGAGCATGAGCCAGCCCTGCCACGCGGCTAACTGTTCTGGTTTTTCGCCGAAATACGCGCCCGTGTGCAGCAAATGCCAGCCGAGCGCGCCAAACACGAAAATGATCAGCGTAGCGCCCCAGGTGATCAGGCTGCTGTATGAGGTCAGAATATTGTTGGAGAACGTCAGAATATTGGCAAAGAACAGCACGACAATCAGCGTCGCCATGCCGAGCAAAACGCCAACCGACTCCAGACGATCGCGGAGCGCGCCGGGTTGCAGCCGCCCTGACAGCCAATACACCCCATACGCGATCGGAAAGCCGAGCAGCATCCATGGCGCCGCCATGATGCCATCGACGATCAGTTCGTAACTATTGAAGAACCCCCACAAATGGATGAGCGCGACCACTGCCCCGACCACGGCGATGAATTGCAGCCCCAGCGAGATATATCGACCAGAAAGCTGCCGACGCATCAACTGGATACTGGCGATGACCGCGAGCGCGGCGGGGATGAGCATGATCAGCCCGATAAAATTAATCACCGGCGCGCCGAGTCGGATCAATTGCTGTACGGCGGTGTTGTCAGCAGGCGCGGCGGGGTCGATTTGAAAAATGGTTAATGCCAGCAGTACACACGCGATAAAAATCACGATATTGCCGATGACACTGGCGGGGATGACAACGGGCTGTGATTTACCGACGGCAGGTGAAGATCGTCCTAAGAACTGTTGGGTCGTACTCATGAGGTACAGCCTTTGCTCACAGTTAATGTCTGGCAACAAGAAATTTATAAAAAGCAGGGGCGGTCAAGACCGCCCCTGTTCACGCGTAAAAATACTGACAGGGTGATGAAACGAACATCACCCGATTTTACACAGACTACGCACCCGCTTCAAACAATGGCGCGGTGGTTTCGCAAATCGTATCGGCAAATTCCTGCGCAGTTTGTTCGCCATTGAACACGGCGGTCACGCCCGTGCCGTAAGCCTGATCGATCGCAGGCCAATCACCGAAGAACAACGGCGCTTCGGTGCGGACATCCGCCGAGGTCGTGCCATCGACAAACGCCTGATTGTTGACACCGCTATCGGGCAGCGTGCCGAGGAACAGTTCAATCGCTTCGTCGGTCGCACGGCTGGGGATGTTCGCGCCCAGGCTGGCGATCTGACCTTGAATTTCGGCGCTGGTCAAACGCGTGACCAAATCCCATGCTTGTTCTGGGTTTTCGGTATTGGCGTTAACGACATAAGCACCCCAGAACAGCCAGTTGGTGGCTTCGCCCGAAGGACCGACGGGGAGCGGTGCAACGTTCCAGTTGAAATCGGCATTGGCGATGGTGCCGGGGGTTGCCCAACGACCATTCATGAACATGCCGACGCTGCCCGCCAGGAATGGCGGTTCGCTGTCGGTGCCCCACGGCACAGCCGCGCCGCTTTCAAACATGCCGGCGGCGGTTTCTAAACCAGCGACGGTGGCATCGTTCGCCAAACCGCAGGTGGTGTAGTCTTCATTAAAGAAGCTGCTGCCTGCTGCATTGATGAAGTAACCCCAGTTCGCCCACCATGCGTTCATGCCGAAGCCGTAGACTTCGGCACCCAGTTCGCTGATCGCGGTCGCCGAGTCGACGAGACGTTCCCACGTCCAGTCGTCGCCACCGGGCAGCGCCAAACCAGCTTCTTCAAACAGATCGGCGTTGTAATAAATACCGAATGCCGAAACGTCACGGGGGAGACCCCACAGCGCGTCGGTGCCTTCTTCAATCGATGTCTGCAAGAAACCCATCGGGCCGGCGTAGAAATCTTCGGCGTTATAATCTTCATCTGCGCCCGCGACATCCGCCAAATTCAGGATCAAGCCCGCTTCTGCGAAGCGCGCCACGTCCGTACCGGGAATCCAGAACACATCGGGTGCCGTGCCAGCTTCAATTTCGGTGACGAGTACGTCCTGATAGCTGGCGCTTTCCGAACCACCGGGTTCGTAGGCGAGCGCCACTTCGTTCCACGCTGCGTCAATGGTTTCGCTGGCAGCGGTGTAGACATCGATTTCTGCCTGGTTATCGGGGCGGGTACGCCAACGCAGTGTCACTTCTTCTTGCGACAGCGCGGGCATGGCAAGAACAAAAACCATCAATAATGCAAAAACGGTCAAAACAGTACTGCGACGGGACATTTTAAATTGACTCCTTGAATGATAGTGCCATGTTTTTTCAGCAAATTTCATTGCTGTTGTGTCATTGTAACGCTTTTCCAAAAGACGGCAAGGAAACTTCGTGAAACATGAACAAGGGAATGGTATACAGGCGGCTGCAAGTGGCGCAGTGAAAGCGCTTTATTTTGGATACCCTATAAATACTATATTCATGCGCGTTTTTTACGCAAGCCGCTACCAGTAAAGCTTGATTTAACTGTTCACGATCGCAACCGCCAAGCCGTCGTAGCCTTTGCTGCCGACGGTTTGCACGGCGGTCGCGGTGACGCGGGGTTCGTGCGCCACCTTCTCGAAATAGCGGCGCATCCCCTGTACATTTTCGTCGGTGCTGTTCGCGTCGATCACATCACCTTTGCGAATCGCGTTATCGACGATGATCATGCTGCCTGGTCGCGTCAGCTTGAGCGCCCATTCGAAATACGCCGCCGTATTCACTTTATCGGCATCGATGAAGACAAAATCGAACGCGGGACGGTTTTCGGCGGCGATCTGCGCGAGCGACTCGAGCGCACGCCCGACACGAATATCGACGAGCGGCGACACACCCGCCCGATCAAGATTGGCGCGAGCGACGGCGGCATGTTTGGGGTCAACTTCACAGGTGATCAACGTACCGTCGGCAGGGAGCGCGCGCGCCAGCCAGATCGTGCTGTAGCCGCCGAGCGTGCCGAGTTCCAGGATGTGGCGGGCATTGATCGACCGTGCCAGCACATGCAGGAGTTTGCCTTGATTGGGCGCGACTTGAATTTCGGGCAGTCCGGCGGCAGTTGCGTCGCGTAAGGCAGCGTCGAGCGCGTCGTCCGAGCGCACGAGATGATCGACGATATAGCCATCAACGGCTGTCCATTGGGTGGGGTTCATACGTGATAATCCTTCGATATGGGGGCGCGGCTGTGCCGTGCCCGCCCGGAAAAGCCGTTAACGTGTTAGATAGTCGTGGATGAGTTTTTGGAAATGATGCACGCCGTTTTCACGTTTGACGCTGAAACGCCCCACATCATACGCGCGTGATTGCAGCCCTTGCTGAACGTTGACACAAATTTCGATATCCTCTTGCTGAATTTCGTCACTGAACGCGATGGTTTGCTGCATACTTTCCCAGCCATCGCCGGTGCCGGGTTCTTCAAAATACCACTCGAAAATCGTCAGCGTTTTATCGTGACTCAGCGGCAAAATGATGTTGATGCTCATGTTATCGGGGTAGATGTTGAGCATGACATTGGGGAAAATCCAGTAATACAGCGCTTCCGATTCGGCTTCGGTGCGGATATAACGGCGGTCGCGTCCCTGCACTTCGCCGAGCTTGGCGGGGCGGATCGGCGCGTACTGCGATGAATACTGGCTGAAGGTATCGACGCGGTACTGTTCATAATCGAGTTCGCGGTATAAGCCGGGATGCGCGATCGGGACGTGATAGCCTTCAAGGTAATTATCGACATAGACCTTCCAGTTGCAGTCGATGACGTAATCGCGGCGTTCAAAGGCGCGCATCGCGCCAATATTGAAGCCCTTGCGCTCGATTTCGTCCTGAATATCGCCGTACATTGCGCGCATCGGCGGCGCGTTTGGATCAAGGTTGACGAACACGAACGGACCCCACGCTTCAACCTTCACAGTTTGCAGACAAACGTCTTCTTTGCGCCAATCCTGCACCCCTTCAAATTCGGGCGCATTCATCAACTTGCCTGTCAGGTCGTATGTCCAGCCGTGATAGCGACATTGTAAACTCTTGCGGTTGCCTTTGCCGACGGCGACGGGACCCGCGCGGTGCATACATACGTTGAAGAATGCGCGCAGTTGGTCATCGAGTCCGCGTGTGACGACCAGGCGTTCACCGACGACATCACAGGTAAAAAAGTCACCGGGTCGCAGCACCTGGTCAACGCGCCCGACGGGCTGCCATGTTTTCCAGAAAATCGCTGGCTTTTCGAGTTCCAGAATTGCCGGGTCCGTGTACCAGCGCGAGGGCATGGTGCGCGCGTGTGCAAGGTCGTCGGTGGGTGCGTAATCGGAGAGATCGACGTGAGGGTGTCTGTTAGTGATCATAGGCATCCTTTGCATAAAGGCTGTGCTTGTTTACAAACGATTTTAACCTCGATTTTGGAGTCGTGCGCTAACAATACACGCATGATGATGCGCCAGATACCCAAACTTCTCGCAAATGATGCCGCTGCAAGGGGTGTATTGGTGGATACGCTTATAACAAGCATTAATTTTTCATAAATTTCACACGATCTATATGCTCAATCTCAACGTTCTACATTACAGTGTAAATTAATGACTCGCCTTACGCAAGCCTCTCGTTTTCAGCCCTGCCCCTCCCTCAGGGAGGGGTGAAAAACCGTCGCGGTAGGGAAAGTCCTTCTCCCTCAGGGAGAAGGACTTAGGATGAGGGCAATCTGTGTAAGGTAAATTAATGAAAAAGGGGAACCTGATGACCTATTCAACTGACCTTATCCAAGCCATTTTGAGCGACCCGACACGTTTAGCGCTGTTGGAGTCCATAACCTTGCTCGATACCGCGCCAGAAGTTATGTTCGACCGTCTGACATGCCTGGCAGCACAGACTCTCAACGCACCGATTGCGCTGATCACGCTGGTCGATGCTGACCGCCAATTTTTTAAGAGTCAAATCGGGCTGCCAGCACCGTGGAATCATATGCGTGAAACGCCGCTCTCGCATTCGTTTTGTAAGCATGTCGTCATCACTAACGAACCGGTGATCATCCCGGATGCGCGGCTCGACTCGGAGTTTTGCGATCATATGGCGATCGGCGAATTGAACATTGTGGCTTATCTGGGGCTGCCGATGACGACCGCAGACGGGATCGTGCTGGGCAGCTTTTGTGTCATCGATCATGTGCCGCGTTCGTGGACAGCGCATGATGTAGAGGTGGTGAGAGGACTGGCAGCGACAGCGCTGTCGCTGATGGATTTACGCTTTCAATTGATTGGGCTGCACCACACAGCCGAAGAAAAACTACTCGACGCACATGACCACCTCACGCATGTCCGCGCACAAAATGCATCCATGCGTGCCGTGTGGCGCGGAATCATCGATGATTTGGAGCGGCGCGCCAAAAATGGTGCCACGAAAAAGGATTTGACGATGCATATCCATGCGCTGCCGCACAATTTGATAGCATGATCCTTTAGGCGTTTGCTGGGGGGTGAGGTTCTTTTAACTCCGCATATGCCATCACAAGTCATGTTAGGATACGTGTAGTCATCTCAACCCACACGGAGTCCGCTTTCTATGACCACCACCGTGACCTGCCCAAAATGCAGCCAGATCATGATCTTCGGCGCGCGCGACGCGCGCTATGTGTGTGAACACTGCGGTTTTAAGCGTTACGAGACGTTGGAAGAAGCGCAAGTACGGATGCGCGACGATTTGAAGGCGATGCAAGAAGCCGCGACCGCGATCGTGTTTCGTGGGGTGTTAAATCCACGCGCGCGCACCTTGTTCGATGATGGGCGCAGCGAAGCGGCACGCGGCAATGACGCAGATGCGATGCGCTTTTTCGAGCGCGCGCTGGAACTTCAGCCGGACTTTATCGATGCACATCTGGCAGTCGCGCGGTTGGTCACCGACCCGTCGCGTAAACGGGCACACATCGAGCAAGCGCTCGCCTATGATCCCGGCAGCGCGGAAGCCTTGCGCGAATTGATGGTGATCGACGGTCGGCTGACGTCGGAACAAGCAGAGCAGGCGCGGGTGGGCGGCGAGATTATAATCCAGCACATCAGCGAGGCGGTGACGACGCAGACCGAGACGCTCAGGTGTCCGCAGTGCGGCGGCGTGCTGACCGCCGATGAAGCGACCGGACAAGTCGTGTGTAAATTTTGCGGGTATCACGCCCACATCAATGTGGCAAACGCAGGCGCAGATTCGTTCAGTATGGCGATGCTGGAGCGCAAAGGTAAAGGGCGCGCAATCTGGCAGGTGGGTGAACGGATCGTCCATTGCGAACAGTGCGGCGCCAATCGGACAATTCCGGTACAGCAGATGTCGCTGGTGTGTCCGTTTTGTGGGTCGAGTCATGTGATCGAATCGGATGCGCTTGGCTCGTTTCAGCGACCGGACGGACTGGTAAAGTTCACGATCACTGACGCACAGGCGCAAGTCATCATCCGCGATGAGTTGAACGGGCTTGGCGAAAAGATCGCCGGGTGGCTGGATGATAACCGGATCGCGCAGGCATCAATGGCGGGTGTTTATCTGCCGTTTTGGATGTTCGACGCGATGGTCGATGTCACACAGACGATTGAGGATCGGCGTGATTTTGGCGATGCTGCGCGCCGCTATGGGTTCGCGCGCGCTGTGCAGACCAACCGCTTCGGCGATGGCGCGCTCGGTCTGTTGATCGCGGCGTTTAGTTCGCCGCCCGCCAAGCTGATCGATGTGGTGAGCGACTACGCCATCAGTGATATGGTTGGCTATGACCCGTCGCTGCTGGCGCGGTATCCGGCGGAAATTTACAGCATCGATTACAGCGCGGCGGCGCTGACCGCGCAGAGCCGTATCAGCGCACACATGCGCGCGCGCCATACGCAAAGTGCAAACGATAAAATACGCATCACGGTGAGTGCGTTTCCGACATCGATGACGTTCTCGCTGATTTTACTGCCGATGTGGATCGTCAGGCTGACCGAGCGCGACGGCGATATACGCACCGCACTTGTCAACGGGCAAACGGGCACTTGTGTCTTGGGACGGAAACAAAATGCTTGATCGCAAACCATCTCGGTGATGATCGCCTTGACTCACCATACGCAGATTGCCCTCACCCCTGCCCCTCAGCCCTGAAGGTTGAGGGGCAGGGGGTGAGGGCTGAACACGAGGGGCGTGTGTAAGATAATCCGCCGATTATGGAGTGCTGAGGATTGGTTATAGCGAACTCAGCACTCATCACTCGCTACGCATCACTGTTTTTTAGCAGCAGTGACGCCCGCTCTTGGGGTAACACCAATGCGGGAGGCGGACGCTGATCGGGCGTTCGAGTTCAATATCCAAGACCTGTGAAGGATCGCGGTGAACGCCGTAGCGAGCGTAATAAATCGTCTCAGAATTGAGATGTGTGTCGCAGTGATGACAGGCGCGTGAGGCACGACCGGGGTCATTTTCCAATACGGCGGCGATTTCGGGGTGGGTAAGCAGCGCTTCGTGATTGGTCTCGCTGAAGCGCGTCCCGCACACGGCGATAAAGTTGGCATCGACGGCGAACGTCCGCGTCAGCTTGGTACAGTTAGGGCAGCGCGCCTCAAAAAAAGTAACGTCGGCGCGTTGTGACGATCCCCGATCCGCGCGCGCGTTTTCGCAGTGGCGAATTTTGCCATCGAGCAGCGCGCCGATGAAATGATCGAGCGGGGTCATTTCGTCGTTGAGTTTAACCGAAAATGTCCCTGTCGCAGACGTTACCAGATGAAACAAGGGTAATTTTTTCCACGCCCGCAAGCCGCCGTCCTGATGCGGCGCGCTAGGTTCGTGGCGCACCAGCCAATCGGGCGGACTGCGAAAGAACCAGCAGCCACGAATGCCATCGCTGGCATAACGCTCCTGGCGTGCCATCGCTTCGTCGAGGCGCAAGAAACTCCATTGCACTTCAAACGCGAGTTTTGAGCTGCCGCGTGCCGCCAGCACATCCGCGCGCCAATTGCCGCCGCTCACTTCCAGTGCGGCGTCCCACCCTGCCGACTGACATTTTTCCAGGATTATTTGTTTGGCGGTATGGTGATACAACGTTTCACTTTCTGACCGATTCATGCTGTTCACTCCATATGCGCGCATGGGAACTAAGAGATTTGTTTGAAGCGCGACCTCCCTGCTGATAAAATTTAACAGGCTTGGTAATACGTATATTACACCACATTACGAATCGACGCGCAAACGAATATCATAATCGGTGATATTTTCTAACGCGATCCAGAGCGGACGCACGAGTTCGTAATTACAAGTGCCGTCGGTAATGAACCGTGCTTGAATCGCGACGACGCGCGCTACGTCGTCACGGTCGATATCGATGATGTCATGGCGCGCGCTACAGCCATCACCGCGTGACCACGTGCCAATCAAGACACGCCCGCCAGCAAAATCGAACGTGCCGCGCACGACGGAACGGCGGCATAACTGGCTGTTATCCGCTAGATCGAACAGTGCGGTCACATCGGTATCGGCGCGGAGCGTGAAGATTTGCCCCGCGGCATCATAAACTGACTCGAAGCATAACCCTTCAAAGACCGCGCTGGCATCGACCCATATAACGCCATTGGTAACGGCGGGACTATCATCGGTGAGCGCGGGCGATGGATAAACAGGCGTGAGCAAATAAGGTACATCAGTGATGGAGGGCGGCGTAATTTGTGTACCGCACGCACTCGCTGCGATCATCACCCACGCGATAAGCACGATTAAAAACGATGTTGATTTCATACGGTCAATGATAACCCAAAAGCATGTGGGTCTTCCAAAAATAATACGTTCTTGAGGAAGTATATAGGGTGTCTTCACAAATGCGACGTATAACGGTTGTGGAGCCACTACATTTTCACGAAACCTACATCGCCGCCGTGTGTAATCTATGTTATGATCTTGTGTATGTCGTCATTGGGTTTCGCCGCACTAATTCGGGTCATCATCTATGCGAATTTTGATTATTTCGGATATTCACGCCAATTTAACCGCGTTTGAAACCGTGCTGGAAGACGCCGCCAAGCAATGGGAATATGTGTGGTGCCTGGGGGATGTCGTCGGTTATGGTCCCGACCCGAACGAATCGGTTGAACTGCTCAAGTCGCTGCCGCATCTGTGTCTGGCGGGTAATCATGACTGGGCGGCGTTGGGGCGGTTGGATATACGCACGTTTAACCCGGACGCACGCAAGGCGGTACAGTGGACGCGTGATACGCTGACGCGCGACAACACCGCGTATCTGGACGCGCTGCCCACGACATTTGTGCTGGGCGATTACACACTGGCGCATGGCAGCCCGCGCGAGCCGGTGTGGGAATATATTTTGGAGCCGTTGATCGCCGCGCTGAACTTTTCGCATTTTGAAACGCCGTATTGTCTGGTGGGTCACACACATCAGCCCGCAATTTATGAATATGTGAGCGAGCAAAACGAGGCTGAATCCATTCAACCGATTTATCGCCAACAACGCCAATTGAACGGACGCCGTCAAATAATTAATCCTGGCAGTGTGGGTCAACCGCGCGATGCCAATCCCGAAGCCGCTTACGCGATTCTCGATATTGAAACCAACGTCATTGAAATGCGGCGGGTGGCATATAACATCGGCGCGGTGCAAAAACGAATGCGGCAATATGATTTGCCCGAACGTTTGATCGCACGGTTGGAACATGGCTGGTAAATCGCCGTGAGTAAGCGCGTGCCTGCTGTCAACCTTCCGACTGCGCTGATTGTCCCCGAAATCAAAGACAAAGATGATTTAACGCGCACAATCCGCCGTTATCTGGCGGAGGTGTATCGACTGAGCACGCGCGGCACCGGTGATGCTGTCGATGGTTTTGTCAGCACATCGGCGCTGGCGGAACTCTTGAATGTGAGCGCGCCCGCTGTCAACCGCATGGTGAGCAAGCTGCGCGAGATGGACTTGCTCAATCACGAGCCGTATCATGGCATCGCGCTGACGGAACACGGGCGGCGTGAAGCACTCAAACAGATACGGCGGCATCGAATCGTCGAAGCCTTTCTGGTGACGGTGATGGGCTTGGAATGGCATGAAATCCACGCCGAAGCCGACCAAATCAGCAGTCAACTGACCGAAAATTTAGAAGCGCGGATGTACGCGATGGCAGGCAGCCCGGTCACGTGCCCGCACGGTGAACCGATTCCGGCGGTCGATGGCACGCTGACCGAGCCGAAGGATCACTTGCTTACAAGCGCGCCGATCAAGCACATCGTCACGATCACACGGGTGCGGACGCGGGAAGCGGATCGACTGGAGTATCTGGGTGCGCTCGGCTTGGTACCGGGTACACAGGTCGAGGTCATTCATATCGCGCCCTTCAACGGACCGATGCAGCTTCGTGTCGGCAAAGAATACCGGATCGTCGGGCACAACCTGGCGGAGATGATTCGGGTTAACGTGTGACGCTCGCTGGCAACCAGCCGCTTTGAAAGACATATGGGACTTTTGACCGCCGATCAGACCGATGAGATTGCGGCGGCGGTCGCTTTATGTATCGGCTGTCAAGGCTGATTACCCCCCCAGCACCGCCGCTACGACCGCAGGCGTGACAAAGGCTTCGACGACCGCCGCGATCAGCAAGCCGGGAAGCACCAGCCCCAGAAAAATCTTGATCGCATCACCGAGCGCGACCGTCCACGCATGACCGACCGTGCCGCCTTTGGGTGGGCGCGTGATCACCGCTCCAAGCCGGAACGCGACCGCCGTCGCCACAATGATGATCGGAATTTCAATGATCCCGTGTGGCAGCAGCGCTGATAGCAAGATCGTCGGGGAGTAGCCCGACACAGCCAACTGCGCCGCGATATAACCGATGATCAAATACGTGAGCGGTGTCAAAATCAACGCGGCGACGCCGAACGTGAACAGAGAAAGCAGGAGCGCACCGAGCAGCAGCCGCGCGTTCGTCCAGAAAATGCCGATGATCGGGTCGGTGCCGAAGAACAGCGCGACGCTGCTATCAAGGTTGGTCGCTGCCTCACGCAAGGGCAAATCGGACGGTAAGCCCAACTGCCAACCGGGTAAATTGCCGATGATATAGCCGATCACCAGCGACACGACAAAAAAGACGAACACGATCCGCAGTTCGCGCCGCGCGTGACGCAGGCTGACCACCATGCCGCGCGTGTACCACTCGATCA
Source organism: Aggregatilineales bacterium (assembly GCA_038207205.1). Lineage (GTDB taxonomy): Bacteria > Chloroflexota > Anaerolineae > Aggregatilineales > Phototrophicaceae > Flexifilum. The sequence goes on along the minus strand of JBBRAA010000063.1, from coordinate 2,955 downwards.
CGTTGCGGGCGGGCGTGCCTTGATCATCAACGGCGCGGATATAATGCCCGATCTTGCGCAGTGAGCCTTTCAGATTGAGCGAGTCGATGGTGCGTCCGAGCAGTTCTTCGCGGTTGAAGACCGCATTGCCGACGCGCAGCAGCAAAATTGTCACGATAAACATGCCCATGATGATCGCCCACAGCGCACCGATTCCGTTGGGCGACTCAGCGTCGGGCGCGAGAAACATGATCGCGCTTTCGCCCTGAATGATGATCGTCATCGGGATGATGATGAAGCTCGCCAGCAAATTGGCGGCGCGTGTGCTGGTCGTTTGACTGCTCACGACGACCGCCCCCGTCACCATGACCAGCGCTTGCACCGTCGTCAGCAAAATAATCTGCACGACCAACATCGCGGGCGGACGCCATTGCAATTCACCCGTGAGCAGACTGACCAGATACACTGCCATGCCGCCATACGACGAGACCAACGGCGGGATCATCGCGCTCAGCGTTTTGCCGATGTAGAGTTCGGTGTTGGTGAGCGGCGTACTCAACAGCGGCTCAAGGCTGCGCCGTTCTTTTTCGCCGACGAAGGTTTCGAGCGCGATCACCAGCGAAATCGAGATCGGAAAAAAGCCGACGATCATGAGCAAAAACGGGATCGTGCGATCACCGATGATTTGCGCGCCGTAGCTGGCGACAAAACCCGAAAACGACGACGCGACGACCTGTGCCAGAAACGGGAACAGGAACGTCAGCACGAAAATCGGCGCGATGATGCGCCAATCGCGGAAGCTGTCACGGACTTCGCGGCGCGTGATGATCAGCGCGTTGCCCAGCGTCGTCCGCCAGGACGGGTTTTCTGGTGTCGTGGTTTGTGTGGGAATACCCGCATCGAACGGTCTAACGGAGGTGTTCATCCTTGCGCCCTTTCGCCTCGTCGTCTTCGACGACTTGCAGATAGATTTGTTCGAGATTTTGCGACATTGGCGCGAGCGAGACGACTTCGACTCCCGAATCGATCAAGCGGCGCAGCACGATAGGATTGGTCAGGTTTGGATCTGTGACACGATAACGCAGCCAGTGATCGCCAGACTCTTCGACCGTGACCAGTTCGCGGATTGTCGCCGCCGCCCCGTTCAACTTTTCACGCGTGTGTAATTCCATGATCGGGTCACCGACAATCCGCCGCGACAGGTCTGCGAGCGACCCTTGCTCGATGATTTGTCCGTGCCGGATGATCGCGATCTGATCCGCCAGTTCTTGCGCTTCGGCTAAATTATGTGTGGTGATCAAGAACGTGCGTTTGTCGCGCTGGAGTTCGATGATGGCGTCGCGCACCAGCTTGGCGCTTTGCGGATCCATCGCGCTGGTTGGCTCGTCGAGCAGCAGGACGGGCGGGTTGTGCAGCATCGCCCGCACCAGCGCCAATTTCTGCTTCATACCTTTGGAATATTCGCCCAGTGTCTTGCGCAGCGCGAACGTCAAGCCGAAACGCTCCATCAAATCGAGCGAGCGTTTTTTGCGTTCGTTCGCATCGAGCTTATACACGCGCCCGAAAAAATCGAGATACTCGACCGCGCGCATCCGCTCGTATAAGCCGTGCTGCTCGGTTAGTACCCCGACGCTGGCGCGGACTTGCGCGGGCTGCTTGATGATGTCGTAGCCCGCGATGCGCGCTGACCCGCTGGTAGGCGCGAGGATGCTTGTCAACATACGCACGGTGGTCGTCTTGCCCGCACCGTTGGGACCGAGCAGGGCTAACACCGACCCGGCGGGGACATTGAGCGTCGCGGAATCGACGGCGAGAAAATCCTCATAATATTTGGTTAGTTCGTGCGATTCGATCATGTGTGCCTCGGTAGGGGTATGGTTGTGCCATGCCCGCGTTATCTACGGCTGTTTCCTGACAACATATCGATTATCGCACAGGAACGACGCGCGTGAGGATGAACAAACCGTGAAATCGGCGTGGTTGGGGCATGACAAGCGCCTAAAGATGAACGATTTGACGCAACTGCTCAGCCCTCACCCTAAATCCCTCTCCCTCAGGGCGAGGGACTTCAAAAGCGCGTTTTTCTCCCTCATGGAGCAGGGGTCGGGGGATAAGGGATACCTGAGCAGTTACGATTTGACGCAAAGGCGCGAAGAAAAACAAAAGCAAAACGCGAGCGCACGGGCAGGGCGGAAGAAATTCCGTACTACACCCGAAACAATTCGCTGACTTTGACGCTGAAACCGGGCAGCACCGATCCACCATCGAGCAACTCGTTTTCAGTCAGAATGTTTTCGTCGGTCGGCGTGTAGACTTCGACCAAGCGCTGATCGGGCAGCACTAGCCAGACCATCCTTGATCCGTTGGCGAGATAATATTTGGCTTTTTCGCGCATCGCTTTGAGCGAGTCGTCCGCTGACTTGACCTCGATTGCCAGATCGGGCATGTACGGGACAGCGCCTTTTTTGATGATCGGATCGGGTGCTTCGGCGTAATACGAAATATCGGGCAAGCGCGAATTGTGCGCGTCTGCGGGCATTCGGTGACGGACTTCAATCCCGATACGCCCTTTTCCGGTCGAACGCACAAAAATACCGAGCAGAATGACAATATCAGTATTGACGAATCCGTGTTCCTGCGGCGGCATTTTCTCGATGATCTCCCCGTCGATGAGTTCAGGTAATCTATCGCGGTTTTCGGGGAGCGCGAGCATCGCCTCGAATTGATCGACCGTGATCGATTGGGTTTGCGTAAGCATGGTGCGCCCTCAAGGTGTGTATTTTTAGTAGTTTAACACGCCAAAAAAAACCAAAAATATAACACAAAGACACTAAGGCACGGAGGCACAGAGAGATATGTAGGGACGGGACTCAGTCAGACGCGCCCGTGCTGCCATGCCCGTACGAACGCGCGATTATTTCTGTTCGCGTATTTTTGCTTCGTTGTCGCGTATCCAACCTTCAACTTGTGTACGCT
>JBBRAA010000062.1:0-21758 GCA_038207205.1 Aggregatilineales bacterium | reverse complement strand
ACCGCAAAACTATACCACGCCAATACCTGCGCCTGGGTTTTGCTTAAAAGCGGTAAATGCCTTGACACACACGTTGTCCATGACAACAATTCTGGCGGATAGAACATGACTTTGCTCCAGGTAGGGTTTCGTTTGGCGACTTAATTTCTACCTGATTTGTCGTGTCCTATCTACCCTTCCATAAATTACCTACCCCTGTCAGGTCGGGGGATGAGGGCTGAAAACGAGAGGCTTGCGTAAGGTGAGCTATAATTCAGCGTATTGAGTGTTAGGAGAACGACAATGGACTCTGTAAAAGAGACCGTCAATGACGCGGTGACAGAAGTAACGCTCTCGGACATCGAGGACAAGATCGCGCACTTATCGCGCGCCGACAAAGTGCGACTCATCGATATGTTGATCCGCGAACTGAGCGATATGTATCCCGGCATCGCCAGTGATCCGGACGTATTGGGGGGTGATGCACGCATTGGAAATACGCGCATTGGTGTTTGGATGTTGGTCAGAATGCGTCAATTGGGAACCAGTGACGCCGTTATATTGATGAACTATCCTAGCCTTAAAGCACAAGATTTGGTGGATGCTTGGGCATACGCAGACGCTCATTCTGAAGAGATTGAGACAGCAATTTACGAAAATGAAACGGCGTAGTCGCTATGGCAGCCATTTACGCGGATGAAAACATCGAAGGTAAGCTGATTTTGGCGCTGCGTGAACGCGGTCATGACGTTCTTACGATGCTGGATGAAGATTTAGCGGGGAAGAAAACGCCTGATTCGCATGTATTTGCTCGCGCAGTAGCGATAAAACGGTTGCTTATCACGCACAACCGAAAATATTTCATCAAAATTCACGCCTAAAATGCTGTTCATCACGGCATCATGATTTGTACCTTCGACGATGATTTTGCTGCGCTCACTACGCGCATTCATGAAAAATTATCGAGCCAACAAGATTTTGCCGGGCAGTTAATCCGCATCAACCGCCCCAACGTTTAGCGCACACGCCGCCCATCACGCGGCGCGGCGATGACCCGTCCCCCGTCATAGACAACACGCCCGCGTATCACATTTTCGATTACCCGACCATAAACGCGCAGCCCCGCAAACGGCGATACGCCCGCCGCGCTGTAAAATGGCGCGTCTCCAATCACAACCGACGCACTTAAATCCACGCGCGCCCACGTATCGGCGGGCGGCGTCACGCCGAAAATGCGACGCGGACTGACCGCGACCAGTTCGATCAAGCGGTCGGGTGTGATGCGCCGCTCATGAACAGCCAGCGCGAGTAACGGAATCGTCGTCTCCAAACCCGGCACACCATACGGCGGTCGATCCGAGTCTTTTTCGGCGCGCGTGTGCGGCGCATGATCGGATTCAACGATATCGACCGTGCCATCCGCGAGTCCCGCCCATAAAGCGGTTTGATCAGCGCGCGTTTTAAGTTCGGGTTTCATCAAGCCATACGCACCCAGTCGCGGTAAATCATCGTCGTTCAAATACAGATGATGCGGCGTGACGCCAACGCTGATCGGCAGCCCTTCGCGTTTGGCGGCGCGCAGCAGATCGATTTCGCCGCCCGTGCTGATATGACAAAAATGCGTCTGCACGCGGTGACGGCGCACAAGTTCCAAAATCTGCGCGACCGTTTCATCTTCGGCGTGGACGGCGATAGGGCGTGTGATTCCCCCTTTCCGTACGGAGCGAGGGATAAGGGGTAAGGTTACCGCGACTTCAGCCCATGCTTGATAATGCTTGTTTCTTTCACTCTGATCGGCGATCAGAAGGTCGCCCGTGGTGGCATTGTTGTAGATTTTTAGCCCGACCACGTCGTCGATCATTGCGGCGTAGTCCGCCGTGTTATCGCGCTGCGACGCGCCCGCGTACACGCCCCAATCACAGCACGCCGATGCTTCGAAGCGCTCCAGCTTGAGATCGAGCGCGGCGCGGTTGATCGTCGCGGGCGGGGTGTTTGGCATATCGAACACCGCCCAGTAACCACCCGCCAGCGCAGCGCTGGTCTCGCTGGCGATGCTTGCCTTATGCACCCAATCGAGATCGCGCAAATGCACATGCGGGTCAAGCGCAGCAGGAATCGTCAGGATCACAGCGCCCCCAGAATGCCCGCCAGCAGCGCCATGCGGATGTACATGCCATTTTGCATCTGATGAAAATACACGCTGCGCGGGTCGTCATCCAAAAGCGCGTGGTCGTCGGTCATACCCATCTCGTGCTTACGTGGGAGCGGGTGCATCAAAATCGCGTCGGTTTTGGCGCGTGCCAGCACGTCCGGCGTCATGATGAACTGATCAGCAATCGCATCATAATCGGCGCGCTCTTCAAAGCGTTCTTCCTGAATGCGCGTCCAGTAAATGACATCGGTAGTGCTCAACACGTTATCGAGATGGTCAGTCTGGGTGACAATGATTCCGCGCGCAGACAGAAACTCCAAAATCGAGGGCGGCATGACAAGCGACGGCGGCGACACGAACGAGAGCGAGGTATCACGCGCGCCATATAAGCCGATCAGTTTTGCCAGCGAATGCACGGTGCGTCCGTTGCGTAAATCTCCGACGAGCGTGATATGCAGGTGATCGAGCGTACGCTTAAAATCGACGATGGTATATAAATCGAGCAGCGCTTGCGTCGGGTGTTCGCCTACGCCATCGCCGCCGCTCACCACCACACAGCGTTGACCAAGCCGCGCCGCCAGTTTATCGAGTTGATAGGCGGCTTCAAACGACGAGCGCACTTCGGGGTGACGCAGCACGATCACATTGGCATACGCGCCGACCGCGCGCACTGTATCCGCCAGATTCTCGCCTTTATACACCGATGAGAATTGCACGCCGCCGCTCGTAGCGATGACCTCACCGCCCAGGCGCAGCATCGCCGCCTGAAACGACATATCGGTGCGCGTGCTGGCTTCAAAAAACAGCGTCGCCATGATTTTGCCGCGACAACTATCCAGGACGCTCAAATCACCGCGCCGCACACGCGCGCGCAAATCCGATGTGGCGTGAAAGAGCAAATCGAGATCGGCGCGCGTGAACTGCTCGACGGTGACGATATGCTTGCCGTTATACGCGCCATCGATGGGCGCGGGTTGATAAGTGGGGTGCATGGGGATCCGGACTCCGTTGGTGACGAGTGCCGTCGAAGGATGGTAGACTAGAACCTTGAGAAATTAAACCGTCAAAATACCGCTCCCCCACAGCCTTAAGCTGCGGGGGAGCGGTTAATCGCTGATAACGGGACTTCTATGCTGGATGAAATTTTTCAATCACCGTTTTCGTGGCGTTACGGCTCGGGCGCGATGCGCGCGTTGTGGTCAGAGGCCCACAAGCGACGTTTATGGCGGCGCTTGTGGGTAGCATTGGCACAGGCGCAGCAAGAAGCGGGCTTGGTGCGCGCCGATCAAGTCGATGATTTACGCGCGCACGTCGATGACATCGATCTTGACCGTGCCGCGCAAATCGAAGCTGAAATCCAGCACGATTTGATGGCGGAAGTCCGCGCGTATGCCGAACAATGCGCCATCGGCGGCGGCATTATCCATTTGGGCGCGACCAGCATGGATATCGAAGACAACGCCGATGTGATGCGCTTAAGCGACTCGATTGAAATGATCCATGACAAAGTGGAACGGGTACTGTTGATTTTGGCGGACTTGATCGAGCGTGAAGCCGATCATATGTGCATGGGATTCACGCATTTACAGCCTGCCGAACCAACGACCGTCGGCTATCGATTGGCGGGCTACGCGCAGGATTTGATGACTGATCTCGAACAACTGCGCTTGACGCGTATGGGCATTTACGGCAAAGGTTTCAAAGGCGCGGTCGGCACGGCGGCGAGTTATCACGTTTTGTTGGCGGGGACGGGCATGACGCCGGCACAGTTGGAAACGCGCATCATGGAGTCGGTCGGGTTGGTGGCGTATCGTGTGACCACGCAAACCGCGCCGCGCCGTCAGGAATGGGATATCTTGAATTTGTTAGCTGGGATCGCGCTTTCGCTGTATCACATGGCGTTCGATATCCGTCTGCTGCAAGCGCCGATGATCGGTGAATGGGCGGAACCGTTCGGGCGCGCACAGGTCGGGTCGAGCGCGATGCCGTTCAAGCGTAACCCAATCAACGCCGAAAACATCGATAGTCTGGCGCGTTATGTCGCGGCGCTGCCGCGCGTGGCATGGGATAACGCCGCGCATAATTTACTCGAACGCACGCTCGATGACAGTGCCAATCGGCGCGTGATACTGCCCGAAGCATTTTTGGCGACCGACGAAATTCTGATGCGCGCCGCGCGTATCCTGAGCGGCTTACGCATCGACGACGCGGCGATCCAGCGCAATCTGGCGACGTATGGTGTGTTCGCGGCGACCGAACGCCTGTTGATGGAAGCGGCGCGGGCGGGCGGGGATCGTCAAGTCTTACACGAAATCATCCGCGAACACAGTCTGGCAGCATGGGCGGCGATCCAGCGCGGCAACGCCAATCCCCTTGCAGATTTGTTGAGCGCTGATGCACGCATCGGGCTGGACTCGGCGCGTGTGCGTGACTTGCTCGATGCGTCGGCGTATATCGGCGATGCGCCAGAACGCGCGCGCGGGTTGGCAAATTTGATCCGCGGTGATGTGCTTTTGGACGATCAGGGCGCGCACATGAGATGAAGATATAACGTGCGCGCTCTATGTTCGACATGACGCCTACTCCAATGTTGTCAGTGTTTCCTGCGTGACGACGCTGCCCGGTGGCACAAGGATCAATTCGGGCATGGTCGCGCCTGCCAGCAGCTTGACCAGCACATCGACGCCCGTCTGGGACGAAACCTCGCGGCTGACCGCGACCGATGACCGTAAATAATAACCGTCGCGGATATACTGACGCGCCAGCGCTTCGGCATCGACGCTGCCAATAATCACACTTGCAGGGTCGATCTCAGCTTCCACCAGCGCGTCAATCGCGCCATAAGTGCCCGCGTCGTTGATGCTGATGATCGCATCGAACTCGACGCCTTCTTCCAGCAGTTGATTGACAGAGTTATAACCATTGTCGCGTGTACCACCGATATAACGCCCCACGATATTGGCATCCGGCGCGTATTCGAGTACACCATCGACCATGCCATCGGCGCGAACGACGATCACAGGCATCGTCGGAAAATCTAACACGATGACGTTCGCTTCGCCATCCATCTCATCGCGGATCACGCGCCCTGCCCCGCGACCGCCTTCCAAACCGAGCAAATAATCGTCGCCACCGATCAAAACGCCGCCGTATGTGGGGATGCCACCTGCCATGAATGCAAGCGGCAGATTGGCGCTTTCGGCGCTCGTCAGCGTTTCCGCAAGCAGATCGATTGCCAGCGGACAAATAATCAACGCGCCAACGCCATCGGCGCGCGCGCGCTCGATCTCGGTAATCTGTCGATATTCATCATTGTCACCATCGTAAATGCGCAGCGTGATGCCATATGCGGTGGCGAATTCGCGCATTTCGCGCGCTTGTGCTGCGTGATATTCGGTATTCTGGTTGCAGGCGATATATCCCATAAATCCGTTGGAGCCCAGCCGAGCCAGTGCCCGTACGATATCATCTTCAGTCGGCACGATATCCGCCGGAACCCCAGTTGTATCGGGGATGACTGTCGCCAGCACCATCGGCGTCGGTGACGGGTTCGCAGTCAACAAAACGGTGCCGACGCTGATTACGATCAGCGCGATCACCGCCGCGATCAACGCCACCGGCAGCCACGTCGGGCGTTTGACCTGTTCAGTCGGCAGCGTGATGGTCGGCTGCGATGGCGGACGTATAGCAGGACGACTGCCAGTGGGTACGGTAAAGCTCGATGTGCTGATGCGCCGCCCCAACGCATTATTGAGCGCGATTGACATTTCGTCCGCTGTCGCGAAGCGCTCCGCCGGGTTCTTCTTGAGCGCCTTCATGATCACCGCTTCGACTTCGATGGGGATCGTCGGGTTGATCTCGCGCGGCGGTTTTGGCAGTTCTTCCAAATGCTTATAGATGATCGAGATCATATTGCTTTCAGACGAATCGAACGGCGGTCTGCCGACCAGCATGTGATACAAAATCACACCCATGCTGTACAGATCACTGCGTGTACCCAACGCGCCCTCACCACGAAGCTGTTCTGGCGACATGTACACGGGCGTGCCGACAATCGTGCCGGTCTTGGTCAAATCCTGGCTGTCGACCAACGATTTCGCCAGCCCAAAATCGGTCAGGTAAGCGTTACCGTCGTTATCCATCAGGATATTGCTCGGCTTCAAATCGCGGTGAATCACATCGTGCTGGTGCGCGTAGCTCAAGCCGCGCGCGATTTGCGTGAATACATCGCATGTGCGATCTAAATCGAGTGCGCCATCGCTCAACTGCTGGCTGAGTGAGCCGCCGCGCAGCAGCCGCATCGCAATATAGGCGAGTTCGTTGTTGAAGATACCGTAATCATAGATCGGCAGGATGTGCAGGTTTTCGAGCGCCGCGATCACTTTGGCTTCTTGTTCGAAGCGGCGTGCGAATTCGGAGGTCTCGCCCGCGTTCGGGTCAAGCCGGATGATTTTGAACGCGACTGACCGATTGACCGATGCCTGATGCGCCCGGTACACAGTCGCCATGCCGCCAATGCCGATTCGTTCCTGAATCGTGTAATCGTTGATTTTTCTACCGACGAAGGAGTCCGTTTGCATAAGGTGGGGTCTCTGAAATAAATTCAATGCGAGTATAACGCAATATTGCGAAAAATCACGTTGACGTGTCGGTGGATAATCGTCGTATGCGCGCCCGCAAAAGATGCCTCCAGCCCGTGTATAATCATGCAATAGGTTAGTGATGGTTGAGTATGAAGGATTTGGCATGAAACGGATCATTCTCGCGGGTATGATCGCGCTGTTGGTCACGACGATTGCGCCTGCGCTGGCGCAAGACGCGGTCTCAACGCCCGCCGCGCCCATCAGCATCCCCGCCAGTTACGCGCTGAATGGGATTACCCACATCTATCAGGACTGGAATAATTGCGGACCCGCCACACTGACAATGGCGCTGACGTATTTCGGCGTGACGGCGGATCAAGTACCGGCGGCGCAGTGGTTGAAGCCGAACTACGAAGACAAAAATGTCAGCCCGTCGCAGCTTGTCGATTACGTCAATACACAGCTTCCCGGCACGCTGCGCGCCATCGAACGACAGGGCGGCTCGGTCGATTTGCTCAAGCGGTTGATCGCTAATAATTTTCCGGTACTGGTCGAAGCAGGCTACGACCCGCCGAACGACGATCAAGGCTGGATGGGGCATTATTTATTCGTGAGCGGCTACGACGACGGGCGCAATCTGTTCACCACACAAGACAGCTTTGAAGGCGCGAATTACACCTACGAATACGGCTATTTCGATGGTTATTGGCGGCATTTCAACCGCGTGTATCTGGTCGTCTACGATGTGCGCCGCGAAGCCGAACTAATGGCGCTGCTGGGCGATGACGCCGACGACCAACAAAACCTGATGAACGCGCTCGAAACCGCGCGCACCGAAGCCGTCGCTAATCGCGCGGACGCGTATGCGTGGTTCAACATGGGCACAAACTTTAACAGACTTGGCTTATATGAAGAAGCCGTCATCGCTTACAACGAAGCGCGCAACGCGGGCTTGCCGTTTCGCATGTCGTGGTATCAGTTTGGCTGGTATCAGGCGTATCTCGAAACCGGACGCTACGACGACGTGATCGCGCTGGCACAGGCGACGCTCAACGACGGCGGCGGTCAATTTGTCGAAGAAACCTATTATTACGCGGCGCTGGCGCGTGAAGCGATGGGTGAACGCGACCGCGCGATCGACAATCTCAATTTTGTCGTCTCCTTCAACCCGAATTTCGTCGGCGCGCGCGAACTGCGCGATCAGTTGTCGGGCAGCTAAACCGACAGCACGTTACGAATAATCCGTACGGGCGGGACTCACACCCGCCCGTTTTTTGACAATGGCTAATCGTTCTCCCCGACCACAGTGAACCGAATCACATTGCGGCTGGTCGCCGCCGCGCTCGTGTCGTTGCTGCCTGTGAAATACGTGCCATCGGTGCGCCGATACATCCCTGATGCCAGCGTCGTGTTGAGCGGGAAATTATCGGGGATGTACACGGGCGCGGTCGTTTCGATGACGCGATGCACCATATACCCCTGCACGCCGTTCGTGTTGGTCGTATTATTCAGCGCGCGGATACGGATTTCGAACGTTTGATTCCAGTTGCTTTGATCGATGGTGTAATTGTTACTCACCCATGGGTCATTTGTGCCGCTGATGCGGAGGTTCGACACACCCATAATGCCCGTTGGATCGGTGACGCTGAGTCGGAACGCCGCGTGCGATGATCCCGTCGTCGGCACGGGGCGCTGACTGAGCGTGAATGTATACGTCAACCATGCGCGCGTCGTCTCGTTGAGCTGCATCGTCGCCGGGACGCCGCCGAGCTGGATCGTGCCGATGGCGGGCAGCGTCGGCGTCATGCGTGCCATGCCCACGCTGATGAAATTCGATCCGTTCATCAATTTGAATGTCAAACTGATGCAGCTTCCACCCGATGTCATCCCACTGTACAAGCGCGATTCCAAGCGATTGACCGGCGTTATCCTTCGGCGCATTTACGCGGCATTGTTCAATTTCACGCTGCCGCCTGTTTTATCACAGCGCCCGCGGCGATTACTCGCGGTGGTGGGCGCTGCTGAAGCCGACATGGTCAAAAGCGGGTTGGCAGATTTTCCTGCGCTGATGCCGACCGCGATCACCAGCCTGATCCCGAACGCGCATCATGGCTGGAACGGCGAGCACCCACAGTTATTCACCGACATGATTCGCGCATGGGTCACAGGTCAGCCGCTGCGCGAACCATTACCAGTCCACCGCCACTCTTGATCCGCTTTCCGCGCTCGCAATCGCCGCGTAGACCATCGCCAACGACTTGATATTATCGGTGGCGTTCGTCAGCGGCGTGCGGTTTTCGCGCACACAGCCCAAAAAGTCCTCGATGCAGCCCGCGTGTCCGCTCGCGGTCAGCGTCGGCGCATCGGGGATCGTCACATCGAGCAGTTCTGAAAGCCACGCGCCCGTCACACCGATCTCTTGCGCGCGTAAATCGGTCGCACCATCCCATACCGCGCTGCCGCGCGTGCCGATCGCACGCCAGTCAGATTCCCACGTCGTCGGCATTCCTTCAGCGCTCCAACTGCCGCGATACGTATACACGCCGCCGTCGGACATGTCGAAGATCGCCAGCGCCGACGCTTCATGATCCCACCACGAACCGGGTGGATTCCAAGCCTTGCAATATACCGCGACCGGGTCGGCATTCAGGATATAACGGGCGGCATCGAAGGTGTGGATCGCCATATCGACTAAAAGCGGATAGCGCATATGCAGCCGATACCCGCCGATATGTACGCCCATATAGAAATCACTGTTGAGCGTCGTCACCACGCCCAGAACGCCGGACTCGATCACCTGTTTCAGGCGGCGGATATTTGGGTCGTAGCGGCGATTTTGCATGATCGCATACTGCACGCCTGCCGCGCGCCCGGCGGTGATCATGTCGCGGGCGGTTTCGAGCGACGGCGCAAGCGGTTTTTCGCCCAATAAATGACAGCCATGCGCGAACGCGGCGTGCGCGATGCTGTGGTGTGCGTCGGGGATCGTGCAGTCGAACACGATGTCGGGCTTGGTCTGCGTCAACACGGCGTCGATATCCGTCCCAGTCACGACATCGGTCAAGCCATAATGCAAAATTTGCGCGTCTACCGCGTTCATATCCAAATCGACCAGCCCGACGATACGCGCATTCCATTCTGGGTGCTGAGTAATCGGGTCGAGCCATGCGCGGCTGATGCTGCCGCACCCTGCGAGTACGATGTTGAGGGTCACAGACGTTTATCCTTCGGGGTTAGTTTACAGTCATTCGCACACCATTATAACGCTATGGGGTCGGCGTTGCGCTCGGCGTATTCAAATCGATCACATCGATGGCGAACGGGAGCTGTGGCGCGATAAACGGCAGCACAATCGACGCTTGATCGAAGTTGGTCACGTAGATCAGCCCGTCGCCTGTAATCTCCAGATCGGACGCGCCGCGAAACAAGCCGGCGATGTAGGTCAACTGACCATCGCCATCGACGCGCGCGACGCCATTTTGACCAAGCGCCGTCACGTAAATCGTGCCATCTGGGGCGACCGTGACGCCATCGAAGCCGGGCGGATTTGCTGCGTTGCCATGTGCGTATACGATTTCCTCGTCGGCGCTGGCGATGGGGATGCGATACAGGGTGTTTTGTTCGCCGTCAGCGGCAATGATCGCGCTGGTTTGTGCGTCAAAAGCGATTCCAGTCAGCGCGCGCCGTTGATTATCCGCATTTTGAGCCGGACGCGGTACTGCCCACCATAACTGCCCTTCTGTCGAGCCGGGTAGAAACCGCCAGATTTCACCGCGTCCACTGTCGGTGATATACAGCGTATTGGTTAAATCGAGTGTGATGTCGTTGGGGGTTATCCAGCCAGTCGCGTCGGGCTGTAAGCCGAGATCGGTCACCTGATCCCCCACAATCACCCAGATGACGCCGCCCGTAGAACGCGGGTCGGTATCCATTTGATCGACCACATACACACTGCTATCCGCGCCAATGGCGAAACCGCTCACCGCGCCGATCAAATCGCGCGCGCCGAGAATTTCGGTGACCACGCCGTCGAGCGCGATCCGCCACACGGCGCCTGTTGAATAACTCCCTGTCACCACTGTACCATCGGGCGCGACTGCCAGGGCGGCGGGATACGCATTGTCGTCCGGCAGCGCCGCATATTCGCGCACGCTGATCGCGGGGTCAAGCGCGACCGAGATCATGCGCTCGCTCGTGTTGACGGCGGCGTTGATCAAAAACGCGGCGGCACCGATAAACAGTAACACCACACCGATGACGACGGCGAAGAACACGAAACGGCGCTGCGGAACGTTCAGGCGCGAGAGATTTTTGAACATGCTGGGATTTGTACTACTTTCCACGACCATGATGATGTGATATGCAATTTAACCACAGACGGGTGAGGGATTGTAGAGAAGGTTCGGGGAAAATATTATAACACGACGTAACTGCTCAGCCCTCATCCTAAATCCTTCTCCTACAGGGCGAGGGACTTAGGATGAGGGCAATCTGCGTAAGGTGACTGAATAATTCATCGAGTTCGTCGCTCGATAAGTTTTCAACAGCGCCCATTACGTCCGTCAATGTCATCAGCATTTACTCCAACTCAATTACCCTTATTTTACCAGAAAAGCGCCGTAAAGCCCCTGTCTTTAGACATGGGGATATAAGACCCGCATCAACATAATTGACAAACTGCCCCACATTCATTATTCTCGAAATACGCCGAATCATATACAAACACCTCTCAGCAAACTTGACAGAATTCGTCATATACTGAAAGTGTATCTTTGACAACTATCCTTTCAAGTGTTAACAAGGAAACTTGTTAACTTATTTATTTCGGACTCATGCGTATCGCCCCATCTAACCTTATCACTTCGCCATTCAACATCTCGTTTTCGACGATGTGCTGTGCCAGATGCGCGTATTCTTCCGGTCTGCCCAAGCGCGGCGGAAACGGCACTTGTTGACCCAAACTGACGCGCGCTGGTTCTGGTAAGCCCGCCAGCAGCGGCGTATCGAAAATGCCCGGCGCAATCGTCACCACGCGGATTCCGTCGCGCGCCAAGTCCCGCGCAATCGGCAGCGTCATGCCAACGATGCCGCCCTTGCTCGCGCTGTACGCCGCTTGACCGATCTGTCCATCGAACGCCGCAACGCTCGCCGTATTGACGATCACGCCGCGTTCGCCACCCGCGTTTGGCTCGTTCATGACCATCGCGGTCGCGCACAGGCGAATCACGTTGAAAGTCCCGATCAAATTGATACGAATGACCGTCTCAAACACGTCGAGCGGATGCGCGCCATTCTTGCTCGTGGTGCGGAGCGCCATGCCGATGCCCGCGCAGTTGATGTTGATCGTCAGCCCGCCAAACGACGAGCGCGCCAGATCGACGGCGGCTTGTACCTGTGTTTCATCGGTCACGTCGGTCGGCGCGAACGCGGCGGACGCGCCCAGTTCAGCCGCGAGCGCTGCACCTTTGTCGGCGTCGCGGTCTGCGATCACGACCTTTGCGCCCGCTTCGATGAAACGCCGCACGACCGCCGCGCCCAACCCCGACGCGCCGCCTGTCACCAGCGCCACACTCGTCTGTAAGTTCATTTTTCGCCCCTTGCGCCTGTATATTTTCTTTGCGACTTTGCGTTAAAAGTTTTCGCGGCTTGCGCGTACTGTCATCACCACATACACAGCTACGCCGAACACCAATCCCCAGAACGGCGCGCCAATATCGAACAGCGTAAAGTTGCCCGCTGTACACATGAACGCCACCAGCGCGCCTTCGCGCCCATGCGTCTCGTTCATTGCGCCTGCAAGCGAGGTCATGATCGCGCTGAACAACCCCAGTCCAGCAGTTGCCGCGATCAACGCCGACGGGAGCGCAGTGAACAACGCGACGATCGTCGCGCCAAATATGCCAGTGATGATATACCAGAATCCCGCCGCCACGCCCGCCGAATATCGTTTATCCGGGTCGCGGTGTGCGTCGGGACTGGTCACCAATGCCGCCGTGATCGCTGCCAGTGTCAAGCCGTGTCCGCCGAATGGCGCAGTGATCACCGACGCGATCCCGGTCACGATCAGTGCCTTATTGACGGGCGTGTCATAGCCCGCCCCGCGCAGCACCGCAAAACCAGGCGCATATTGTCCGGTCAGCGCCAGCGCGAACAACGGCAGCGCCAAGCCTAACGCGGCTTGCGGTGTGAACACTGGAATTGTCCACTGCGGCGCGGCGAGCGCTAATTCCAGCCCTGTCGTCTGGATCGCGCCCGTCAGTGCTGCGACGATCACGCCGACCACCAGTGCGAGCGCGGCGGGCGCGCGAAACTGAAAGCGTCGCAGCGCGAAATACACCAGGATCATCGGCAGCACGATGATCGGACTGGTCGGGATCGCTGTGAACAAGCCAATGCCGAAGCGGATCAAAATCCCTGCCAGCATCCCCAATACGATCGGCGTCGGGATCAACGCCATGATCCGCCCGAACAACCCCGAAAAACCTAACAGCGTGATCGCCGCGCCGACCAGTATGTACGCGCCGATTGCCTCGCCATACGTATAAATACTCGGCGCTAAACTGGTGGCGAGCAGCGCCACGCCCGGCGTTGACCATGCCGACGTGATCGGCTGCCGAAACCATAAACTCATGATGATACTGCATACCCCCGTACCGACCGTGATCGCCAGCACCCACGACGAGATTTGTGCGGGTGATAACTGCGCGGTGCGGGCAGCTTGAAACACAATCACCAGCGACGACGCATAGCCGATCACGATGACCAACAAGCCCGATAACACGGCGGATGGCGTGAGCGCGGACGGCAGATCGCGCAAATTTTGACGTATCGACGTAAGCATAGACATTCCCGATTGAGTGAAAGTTTTACTTTTAGTTTTTCGCTTTGCCCATTAACTCGACGTTGAAATCGAGCGCGATGACATAGCTGTTGTCGATCATCAGCAATTTGGCAAGCCGTGACCGCCCGTGTTCGTCGCTCTCCGCCCAATCCGGGTCAGGTGTCAGTTGAACCGCCAAATGATGATGTGCCAACACACGCGCCATCCGTTCGGCGAGCGGTTGTGGCATCACACCGAGCAGTTTGCTGCCATCGACATCGGTTTTAGACAACAGTTTATCCAGTGCCTGAGTGGTGTTCAGGTCGTTGGTCGTCACCAGATGCCGCCAGATCGTGAACGTACTGATATACGCCTGCTGGATATCCAATATTGCTTCGTTCACATCGGCGGGCGCACCATCGAAGGTGACAGCGACGCGCGGCATGTTGTGGTGATACAGCAGCGGATGTTCATCGATGAACGCCAGCCGCCCGAACAAGCCGACACCGATTTGGTGGTCACGCACGCCCAGCGCGCGAATGATGTAATTGTTCAAACGGCGCAGCCCGCCCGCCGCTTCATCGAACTCTGCGATCTCGAAAATCAGTTGAATTTCTTCGGGCGTGCCGCCCATTTGTACCGCGAGCAGCACCCCATAACGGCGCAAGCCGTCCAGGTCGGCTAAAAGTTGACTGCGTTCTGGCATGTCTTTCCCTTTGTGTCTCGATGCCTTGTGCCTTGGTGTGATGCTTTTTGCCCGTTGGCGGGCATATTGTGATCAACGGCGGGTTTGAGGCGCGCGCCTACTTTCCGTTCCGGTACAAATTCGTCAGCCAATCGAGCGCGGGGAATTTCATGTCGTGTGCATCCTGGATCGCTGCTTCCACGTCATAAGGGATCGCGCGCAGATCGACGCTGAGCGCGCCATCCTCGAACGTAAACACGCCGTACTGGGCGTAACCCGGCTTGTCGTTCGACATGCCGACGCTGCCGATATTGATCACACGCCACAACGAGTTCGCCAGTGGGCGGTCGAACTGCACGTGTAAATGTCCGCCGACGCCTAAACGTCCTTCGCGGTCGAGCAGCACATCAATCGCTTCGTCGTCTGGCGTATCGAATTTCAAATAGCCTTCGTCGTCACCCGGCACGGCGTGATACCCGATGACAGCGCCGTAATCTGGCACGGTCAAATCACACTCACCGCCGAGCTTTTTCAAGACTTCGTAATCTTCATACGTCAACTGCGCCATACTCCATTGCAGCGACTTATCGTCGCGCTCGATTTTTTGGCGGATTTTATCCAGCCCGTCGGCGTCTTCGGCGGGCTTCACCGTATGCCGTGAACCGTTGACCAGGTAGCGATCAGTGTTGCCACGGATCGCGCGCACGCCGCGCTTGATGCCATTTTTCTGATCCGTTTCTGCTTGATCGAGCAGCGCCTTGACATGACGCAAGCATTCTGCCGGGCGCGCGCCGAACGCCGCGACATCGCCCAGAATCCACAGATGATCATAGGCACCAAGACGCTGAATATCGTTCAACACCGTCTCGAAAGCGGTCAAATTGCCGTGTATATCCGAAAGCGCGATCAGGCGCATAATGGCTCACTTTCCTCACTGCCGATGTTCGCACACAAGAGTAGCACAAAGTACAATCAGTGGCATATCGAAAGGACACCGCTTATGTCCACCCCAGCCGAACCCCGCAAGCGCCGTGTTGTACTGCGCGTATTGATCACGTTGGCGCTGGTCGTTTTTGTCGTGATTGTGCTTGTCTTTTTGCTCAGCCAGCCTGTCAGTGCGCCTGGTCAAACTGAAACGACGTCCGAAGCCACCATCGACAGCACCACCGAAACGAACGCGCCCGCCTTTGAGTACCTGTTCATGTCCGACCGTGACGGCGACTGGGATATTTATGCCGCGTCCGGTGATACCGTGACCAATCTGACCAATAACGATTACGCCGACGGTTTCGCGTCGTATTCGACCGACGGCGAACAAATCAGTTTCGTCTCGCGGCGCGATGGCGGCGAACTCGGCGGCTATTTGATGAACGCCGACGGCAGCAATCAGGTACAGGCGACCACCGATGTCGGCACGTTCGTCAACATCTTGCTTAATGGGCGTGGTGATTGGGATCGACGCGGCGAAAATGGCGCGGCGACGATCATCAGCCTGCGCGATCTCAATCTGGAAGTGTATTTCGCCTCACGCGAAGCCCAGACCAACCTGACCAACAACGGCGCGATTGACTGGTATGCACAGCTTGCGCCCGACGGTGAGCGGATCGCGTTCGCGTCGGATCGGGTCGATGGTCAGCATGATATTTATGTCATGGGCATCGACGGCGACAACTTGCGCCGTTTGACCGATCATCCCGCCGATGATTGGTCGCCGTTGTGGATCGACGACAACCGGATCGTCTTCGCCTCTGAACGCGACATCGGTTTTGAAGGAGCAGCGCTCGGTTTGTACGTAATCGATGTGACCGAAGCGGGCAGCGGTATCCCGCCCGCGCAGAACGCCGAGGGCATGACCATGCGCGGCGGCTATGTGATGAA
This sequence comes from Aggregatilineales bacterium, assembly GCA_038207205.1. Lineage (GTDB taxonomy): Bacteria > Chloroflexota > Anaerolineae > Aggregatilineales > Phototrophicaceae > Flexifilum. The sequence goes on along the minus strand of JBBRAA010000062.1, from coordinate 5,661 downwards.
CGCCGATGGCACGCATTGGCTGGAGATGTTCAACGAGACGGGCGATTGGGAAATCAACGTGACGGCGCGCGACGCCACGCGCGTCAACCTGACGAATAATCCTGCGAACGACCTGTTTCCTGTGTGGAAATAACGCCTTGGTCGCTGTGCAGGTTCACCCGCCGTTTCGCCTGATGGAACACAAATCGCTTATTTAACTCACCTTAGGATGAGGGCTGAAAACGAGGGTCTTGCGTAAGGTGAGTGAATAATCGACAAGAAGTTGCAGATCGAACGCCTCCGCTGCTACCCATCAGCGGGCTGCATCACGCGCGGATGTTCGGCGGTATCATCTTTAGAACCAGGCACGTCAATCGGTTGCACATCGGCAGCGCTCGGTTCGCCTACCGCGTCGATTTTCTCCAATTCAAAATACGACAAGCTGCGCCGCATCATATCGGGCGTGTCCATCTCTAGCGTCATCGTTGGGGGGTGTGGCAAAGCGCGAATTTTTGGCAAAATCGCCGCGTAATCCAGTACCCCATCGGGGAGCGCGCCGTGAATATCGAGAATGCCGACGTTGTTGTTCATATGCGTATGCACGATGTACGGCGCATTGACTGCCAGCCAGTGATCGAATGGGACAGCGCTGAATAAGTGTGCATGACCGACATCGATGCACCCGCGTAAATTCGGGTGATCGATCTCTTTAATGATGTCGCCAATAATGTGCGGGTCAAATTCCCACATATTTTCCATCGCAATCGTCACCTGACGATCCGCCGCGTAGCTCGCCATATCGCGCCAAAAATCGAGATTGCGCGCGTGCCAACCCGCTCGATAATCTTCGTTGTGCAGCGATCCGATAAAATTTGCATGTAACACGACCGTGTGTGCTTTGATCATCGGTGCAATATCGAGCGCGTGCTGATACCGCTCGCGTACCAGCGCCTCGATGCGTTTATCCGGGCTGCCGGGGGACATATCGAAAAAAGGACCGTGCATGGTGACAAGCGACACCTCTTTAAGCGCGTTTTGATACCACGCCACTTCGCGCTGCCAATCGCCATCCAACACATCGGGAAAAGCGAACGCCATTACTTCGATCCCAAGCCGAAATTCTGCCGCCAGTTCGAGACACGCTTCGATATTTTTGCGTCCTGCGCTCAACAGCACTTGATCGGTCACACGCGCCTCTTTCACCAGCACCCATCTGTAAACATCAATGTTGTCAGTCTACAACGTTTTTTCATGAACCGACAACAGAATATAAAGAGGATTTCGTGACATACTCCCCACGCCTAAAGGCGGGGGCTTCTACCCTCAGCGCGACTGCGAAGGCGAACCTTCGTCTTATCGTCGCTCCGGTAGCACAGCGATGCCCCGCTGTGTTTGACGTTAACTGCGGTGTTGCGATATTACGGGATTATGATCGAGGTCGGATTTTTACGTCTCGTACCTCCCACATCAACCTCCCCCCATTATACGCTATTTCAGCAGAAAAAACACAAGACCGACGCCTTATATTCCCCATGCCTGAAGGCAGGGGTTTTGCGGCACTTTTCTGATAATTGATACGTTTGTGCGAATGTCATCGACGGGCAATTTTTGACGAGCGTTCAATTCTTATTTATTATTTGCTTAAACAACATGCTTGCGTATGGAGGCATTTCATGGCGACAGAAACGCGCAACTGCTTCATTATTGGACCTATGTCGGATGACAACCTCAAACAAGACGCCCGCTTACGTATTCTCAAGCGCGAAATCGTACAGCCAATCTTCGATGAAATTGAACGCCGTGATGGTATTCGCTACATCGCCAAAACACCGTGGGATTTTGGCGGCGCGGCAAACCGCATCACCGACGAAATTTTGTACGAGATCGACCGGGCACATCTTGTCATCGCCGATTTAACGGGTAACAACGGCAATGTCTTTTACGAACTCGGCATCACCCACGCACTCGGTCGCGCCTGTATTCCTGTCATGGAAGACACCGCCGACGCCAAAATTCTGTTCGATGTCGCCGCGTATCGCGTCACCAAAATTACCCTGAACGACCGCAATTACGTCATAGATAAAGAGATCATGCGTCCCGTCATCGAACGGGCGCACAAAGACATCTCGAACTGGAAGACCTGGCAAAATCCGGTCATCGACTTCTTTAGAGCGCCGATCACGTATATTTCACCGGCGTTTTCGCTGGCGAACGGTTATTTCGTCAATTTTGTGCGTCCGTTCGTCGAAAGCATGATCGCACGCGAAAAAGGCAGCTATCTGTACGACCTCAAAGTCGGCAGCGAGATCGCGCAAAAGGCGGGCACATTGGACTCGGAACGGCTGCTCACCGCCGACGAACGCGGGCGCGTCAATTTACACGTTGTCGTCCCGTCGGATGTGCAGTTGTGCAACCGCGATAATGTCAACAAACTCGGCGGCAGTTTATTACGCTGCATTTTAGAGCGCGGGCGCGGCTTATCCGCTTATTATCGCGCCGATGATAAGAACAGCGCGCTTAGCATCGTCGATATACCAACGACGGTGATCGGCATCAACGATGCAGTGCGTCGGCGGATGCTCCAGCCCAATACGCCGCGCACATCACCGGAATGGCGCGAGATTGAACGGATGGAAATCCAGAATTTCGTGCTGGTGCTCAGCTTGTTGATCAACGAAACCGACGATCAAATTCCCGGTTTCGCCCGCCGCGTCAGCGTCGTCACGTATGCGCCCGAAGCCCCTGGCGATCATACGTGGTTGCATACCATTTTAACCAGTTGAGTCGGATTTAGCGCGTACACAGGATAAAATCATGAGCGAACAACAAGTCGTCAATAACGAAGCTGAACAGCGGTTTGAAATATGGGTCGGTGAAAATGTCGGCTATATCGACTACAAACTCGGAGTCGGCAGCATCAACCTGACGCATACCGAAGTGTCGCCCGCGCTCGAAGGCAAAGGGATTTCGGGCAAAGTCGCGGCGGCAGCCTTGGATTATGCGCGTGACAACAACCTCTCGGTGATTCCCTCATGCCCCTATATCGCCACCTATATCAAGCGTCATCCCGAATATCAACCGCTCGTCAAGGCGGATGCGTAACGCACATGCAGGCATGTTACGCTGCACATCGGCTAAAGATTTCACCACGATTCAGGGTCGTGTTCGATCAATGACACGCGAGGGGCGGGTCTCAGACCTGTCCTCTGTATATCTGTCAGCGGTCGTTATGTTGGTGATAAAGTCGAGTGGACACCGCCACCGCAAACACTCGATGCGGATGCCAAACGCCGCCTTTGGGAAATCAGCACGGCGCTTACCCATTTGGCTTGAAATTGTTGATCTCCGCTTCCATGCGCGCACGTTCATCGTCAAGCATCATGCTCGCACCGATCTGCCCACCCATCAGCACACAATACGCGTTCGTGTCGATGCGTTCCACCGCGTCCGCCGCCGCGTCAAGCGTTTTGCCGACGCAGAATAAGCCGTGATAGGCTGCGATCACAGCGGCGGCTTGCACCTTGATACGTTCCGCTTGACCCGCGATTCCTGCCGCGACATACTCGCTTAGCTCGGCACTGTGCGCCGGCGCGTAATCTGTGACCGGGATCGTGCCAAACTTGCGCGTCGCTTCCAGCACGGACGGAATCGGGCGGCGGGCGGCGGCGAACACCAGGATATTGCGCGCGTGCGCGTGGATCACCGCCGTGCCGTTGTCGGAATTTTCTCTGTGCAGCCGTAAATGAACTTTGCTTTCGCGCGAGAGATCGCCGCTGCCTGCGATGCGTTCGCCGTCGGGCGAGACGACCAAAACCTGGTCGGGCGTCAACTGCCAGTGATGCGTTGCGCCCGTATAACGCGGCGTCAGGCATATCACATCACCCGCCCGCACGCTGATATTGCCCCCTGCTAAATCGAGTAAATGACGTTCAAATAAGCGCGCGCCCATCGCGGCAATCGCCGCCCGCGTCGCGTCGATATCGGCGTTCATATGTTGATCTTTCGCGTGTGATCATCGATCTCAAACGCGCGATTATAGCCACGTTTACGATAATGCGCCGACGCGTGCTCAATCTGACCAAATCGTGCTGGACGCGCGCTCGTTCCCAATCGCGCTGGCGGGCTTCATGCAACAATAAATGAGTGTATTCGTTCATGCGCTTGCTCCTTCACATGCCCTTATTCAGGCTCGTCTCCACAAAGTGATGATCCTGAATTTGCTCCATCCTATATCAGTCGTGACCCTTCGTGAACTGATTTCGAATTTTCTAAATCGCTCTGTTTTTCGAGTCAATCAGCGTATCATCTAGAGAGTGGTTGGGGAGGATGCAGCATATGCAGCACGTCATTGATATTCATGTCACGCCGCACGATCTGGCATCGATCCGGTTTGCTTACAGCCCAATGATGGAAATCGCGTTCAGCTTGTTCGCGTGCGATGCCGACGGGATCATGCCGCATCAACGCTGGTTGGAAGAATCGAAGCGTGCATTGCACAACATCGATCTGCCCTATGTAAAGGCTGTCATTCCGCCCAAACGCTACCTGGCGGATTTTGTCACGCCGACTCCGCTGCGACCGACCCTTGATTTACAAGATGACTTCGACGCGATCCGCGCCACGCCACCCGACGTGATCCGAAAAAATATCCAGCTCATCATTGATATTCACGGGCATACGCCCGAACGTCAGCAGTTTCTGATGTACCCGCTCGAAACACTCGAATGCTTGCTTGACGAAATTCGCCTGTATTGGGATCGCGCCTTAGCGCATCACTGGAATCGTATTGTCGCGAAGCTCGACGATGATATTATGCTGCACACACGCCACATGGGATTACACGGCACTGGGTCGATGCTCAATCAATTGACGAGCAACATTCGTTTTGAAGCCATGACACTCCATATCGATAAGGATCGTGCGCCCCACCCAGACGAAAAAACCGAGTGCGGGCTTGATGGTCAGGGTTTGGTGCTGGTGCCGAACGTGTTTCGCAGCCCGAATGGAAGTTCGTGGCAGGTCGTGCCAGAATTTGCGCCGATGGTCATTTACGGCGCGTTTGGCGGCGGCTTGTGGTATCACGCCGATTTGCCCGACCCAGAACGCGATCTCGTGCTGACATTGGGCGAAGGACGTGCCAGAGTCCTGCTGGGTTTACGCACCCCCGCCAACACCAGCGAACTGGCGCGTATGCTCAATATGACGGCGGGCGCGACCAGTCAACATCTCAAACGACTGGGCGAAGCGGGCTTGGTACGCGCGCGCCGACAAGGGTATTTCGTGTATTACATGCTTACCGAACGCGGACAAAAACTACTCGATGTTTTTGCTGGCTGAAGTTATCGTTCTGGGGCGCATCGTTCGGTTTGGTCGCTTGCACGACGCTCGATTTTCAGTTCAAAATTTAATACACCATAAGTATTCACGCGGTGCGGCTTGATCATAATGTGCTTTCATCGTGACGCTCCCCATGCCTAAAGGCAGGGGCTTCCGAACGACGCTTGCGCTTACCGTCGCCTTACGGCGTTGGTAGAGGCGCTACGTTATCGTTCACGGATGCGTCCCATCCGTCTTGCATTAAAGCACGATTGAGAATGTTGATAGCCGCGTTGTGATCGCGGTCTAGACTAAGACCACAAGCACAGTCAACCCAACGGGTCGAAAGGTCGAAGTCTTGAAACA
>JBBRAA010000061.1:0-22207 GCA_038207205.1 Aggregatilineales bacterium | reverse complement strand
AAAATACGGCGCAGAGTTTCGGCGGCTGCGAACCCAGCGGTTTCTTGCAGCACTCGCTTGATGTACTGCTCCTGGAACGCATCCGTCGCCCATTGACTGTTCAGGTCGGTCGCCCACAAGCGGCGGAACTCACGCTCGAAGATGTGCCATGTCGCGCGCATGGTATCGGTCAGCCATGTTTGATAAGTGGCGCGGGTGTGCGCGTCGGGCGCGTGATACGCTTGCGAACAGTGGCTCAAGGCGAGATTCGCCATCACCAAGCCAATATCGAACGCCATCGGTCCGTAGAACGCGAACTCCGGGTCGATCACTTTGGTGTCGTCCGCGTTGACCATGATCGATCCCGTGTGCAGGTCGCCATGAATGAGCGCTTCGGCTTTGGTCATGAAGGCGTATTTGAGCGTGAACATTTCGGCGCGCAGCGCGTCATCGGCGCGGATCGCGGCGGCTTCGGCGTCGATGGCGGGATTCCACACGTTGCCGGGGTTGTCCATATACGGGTCGGTGAAGACCAAATCCTCTGTGACCTTGCACAAGCCCGGATTGATGTGCGCCGCCATGTTCTGTTTCTTGACATCGTGCGGCAGGTACAAATCCGATGTGTAGAACAGCGTGCGCGCCATGAACACGCCGATATGCTCGGCAAAATGCGGATAAATGGTCTGGTTGACCAAGCCTTTTCGCATGATCATATGCTGGTTCAGGTCTTGCATGACACAAAGGTGCATGTCGTCATCATAATGATATAGACGCGGCACGAGACCAGGACAATGGCGTGCTTCGATCTGAAGTAAATCGGCTTCAATGCGTGCGCGTTCGAGCGGCATTGGGAAACTTTCCCCGACAATGCGCGCATACGGCAGTGCTTGTTTGACGATCACGCTGCGCCCAAGCGGATCAGCGGCGCTGTGCACGCGAAAAACCAGATTGACGTTGCCATCCGCCAGATCGATCCCGACCAGATCGTCATCGGGCTGAAAAACGACCGCCCATACGGCGGGCGTGTGTTTGACATAATCGGCGACGGTATGTTCGGTGAGAGGTGTATACATCGAGATCAATCCTTTTGCGCTCAGCCGCCCTGATTGCGTTTGACGAGAAAGAAGCTCATCGCCAGCGACGCGATCAATACGAAGCCCTTGATAAAGTCTTGAAAAAACCACTGTACGTCCATTTGCGTCAGTCCATTCAGCAAAATGCCGACGAACAACGCGCCGATCACCGTGCCAAATACGTTGGGGCGGCGCGCGCCGAGCACGGCAAACCCAAAAAACGTCGCCGCGACCGCATCGAGCAAATATGGATCGCCAGATCGAATCGCGCCCGTGCCAATGCGCGACGCCAGCACGATTCCGGCGATGGTCGCCAGCAGCGCGCTCAACATATACGCGAACATTCGCACGCGGTTGACAGGAATACCGGATAAACGCGCCGCTTCACGGTTGCCGCCGACGGCGTAGAACATGCGCCCCCAACGGGTGTATTGCAAAAAGATATGCGCGCTTATAGCGATGAACAGCATGAGAATGACCGGGATCGGGATGCCGTTGAATTCACCCGTCGCGCCGACAAAACCTTGTCCGATCTGCTTGAACGCCACCGTGATCTCGCCTGTCGTTTGCACCCGTTCCGGCGACCATGGATTGTACATGCCGCGAAAAACCGCTTCGCCCTGCGTCAGCATCAACTGAAAGCCTTGCGCCAGATACAACATGCCAAGCGTCGCCAGCAAATCGGGGATGCGCAGTTTAATGATGAAAAACGCGTTGATCAAGCCGACAATTAAGCCCGCGCCGAGCGTGATCAAGATTGCTACGCCCCAATCGACGTTCCAGATCACCATGAGCGAGGTAGACAACAGCACCGACAGCCCTGTTACCGCGCCGACCGAGACATCGAAGCCATCGACCGTGACCGAGAGCGTGACGCCAATCGCGACAATCGTCAAAATTGAGGCGGCGCGCGCGATCAAAAACAAGTTGTTGATCTCTAAAAAGCGTTCGTTTTGCGTGCTGAAAAAGACCATCAACAGCGCAATCGCGACCAACATCCCGTAGCGCACGATGAACTCGACGATGACGCTGCGGCGCGCGCCTGGGGGCAGCGTAGGCGGCAGGTTGGTGTTGGTCTGGGTGGGTTGAAGCTGCGAAACATCTGCCATGACTATCCTTATCAAAATTTACTAAAATGTGAAGCGCCTGAACCGCACAGAGTCCAGAGAACACGGAGGTCGTTCAGTTTTTCTCTGCGTGCTTCGTGTCCTCTACGGTTTGTATCATCGGCGTGCGCGATCCGGTCGCATATTCCAAAATCAAATTGCGGTCGAACTGTGCGCTGTCTAATTCCGCGACGATGCGTCCATCATGCATGACAATGATGCGATCTGCGACACCGATTACCTCATCAATATCGGATGAGGCGTAAATGACGGCGGCTTTTTGCGCCAGGTCGCGCACGATACGGTACACGTCTTGTTTAGCTTTCACATCGATGCCCTGCGTCGCCTCGTCGAACAGCATGACGCGCGCGTTTCCAGCGAGCCATTTGCCGATCACGACTTTTTGCTGGTTGCCACCACTCAAGTTGCGTACCTCTACTTCGGGATCATTCGGCGTGACGGCAAGCATTTCGACAGTCGCGGTCGCGTGAATGTCTTCGCGGCGGCGGTGGAGCAAATCAAATGCCCATGTAAACTGTCCCAAAAATGGCAAACTGATATTTTTGCGCATCTTTTCATCCACGAGCACACCTTGCGCGCGCCGTTCTTCGGGAATCAGGAAAATACCATGAGTGACGGCGCGCTGTGGCGACGTAATCTTCACCATTTTTCCATCCAGATAAATCTTACCGTGATCAACGGGATCAGCCCCGAACAGCGCGCGTAAAAGTTCAGTTTTTCCGGCGCCGACCAAGCCGGCGACGCCGACTATTTCGCCCTGCCGCGCTGAAAAACTCACACCGTGCAATTTGCGCGCACGAGTCAGATGTTCGACTTTCAGGATAACCTCACCCGGTGCTTGTTCGCGTTTGGGCGGGTAGACATTCGTGATCGCTGTTCCCAGCATGGCTTCACTGATGCGCCCGACATCGAAATCCGCGACGGGGAAGTGCGCGACTTTTCTGCCGTTTCGCAGCACCATGATGTCATCAGCAATCGCGGCGACTTCCATTAAGCGATGCGAAATATACACAATGCCGACACCCTGCGCCTTGAGCGTGCGGATGATATCAAATAAGCGCTCGACTTCGTGCAGACTGAGCGAGGTGGTCGGTTCGTCGAAGATCAGATAGCGTACATCTTGCGAAACCGCGCGCGCGATCACGAGCATTTGTTTTTCGTGCAGTACCAGGTCTTCGACGCGGCGGTGCCCGTCAAGCTGCAAGCCGACCCGCGCGAGTTCTGCCTGTGCCTGTGCGTGCAGCGCGCGCCAACTGACGAGTGCGTGTGCATATTGACCAAGCAATAAGTTTTCGCTTACGGTCAGATACGGAATCAGCACGGTATCGACTTCCTGATAGACGGCTTGAATCCCGGCACGACGCGCCGCCGACGGATCATGCAGCGCGACGTGCCGTCCGTCAATCTCGATAGTGCCGTCATAGTGATCGTAGTAGCCGGTCAGGATTTTGATCAGCGTGCTTTTGCCAGCACCATTCGCGCCGACCAGCGCCAGTACGTGACCGGGTTGTAAAGTGATGGTCACATCATCGAGCGCGACCACGCCCGGAAAACGCTTGCCTAAACCAACTGCTTGTAAAGTGGATTGCAAAAGATTGCCTTGATAACGATAAACAATGGGCGTGATATTGAGCTGCCGCCGCACGACTTTAGCATGCGGCGGCGAACGATGCACAGTCGAACTAGCACCTCACCATGACGATAATTGCAGTTTTCCCCTCACCCCCAACCCCTCCCCCCGTTTGCGCGGGAGAGGGGTGAAAAGCTAAAAACTGGTGTGGTCGGGTACTAAGTACAACCGCTCGTCAGTGCGTTTACGAGTTTTTCGCTGCGCGTTGGGTTTCAACCCACCATGGTAATGACGATTGCTATTGACCTGCTGCGAGTGCTGCCAGCCAATCGTACTGCGCCAGCGGACTTTCGCCCAGTGCCGGCAGCGCGGCGACGAGTTCATCCATGTTGGTCACGTTGTTTTCGAGTACAAATTCGCGCGTGATCAACGTGGGTTCGACCAACAGATATTTCGGCACATCTTCGCCCGCGATGCGCCCAACGGCGGCGCGAACGGCGACGCGCGCGGTGCTGTAGGCATCGGTGGCGATGGTCGCCGCCCATGGGCTGTTTTCTTCACGCATGATCTGGATGTTTTCGTCGGAAATATCGACCGAGTACACTTCAATCTGGTCTTCCAAGCCCAAGCCTTGAATCGCGCGTACCGCGCCTTTGGCGAGTTCGTCCCACATGGCAATGACCACGTTTACATCCGCGTTTTCGGTCAGCGCGGCTTCGACGCGGGTTTGCGTTTCGGCTGCCGTGCCGCCTTCGACATAGACGCCGACTTGCGCGACCTGCTGGAAGTTCGGGTAGCGCCACAAGAAATTCTGATACGAACGGTCACGTTTGTCGAGCGGCGGGAAGCCAGCGATGTTCAGATACAGAATATTGGCATTGCCGCCGTATTCGATGGCGACATAACGGGTCAAATCGAAGCCAATGGCAAGATCATCCTGTTCAATTTCGGGGACGGTGTTGCTGTTGACGACGGTATCGAACGTGACGACCGGAATACCCGCCGCTTCTGCCTGATCGATGTACGGCTGCACGGTGTCGGTGGTGCCGTGGCTGATGATGATCGCGTCTGGCTCGCTTTGAATCGCCTGTTCGAGCAGGGTGACGAACTGCGCTTGATCGTTGCGCGCATTGTATTCGGTCAATTCGATGCCGAGTTCTGCTGCTTGTGCTTCTGCGCCCGCCAGATAGCGTGACATGAACGCACCATCACCGATGAAGCGCACGAGCGCGATCTCGATGGGTTGATCGGGATTAGCGAACGGCGCGGGGATTTCGGCGGCGTCCTGTGCGAAAACGAACACACTCGAACTAAATACGGTGACGACGAGCAAAAACAGGATACTCACGTGTTTTCTGGACAGCATATTGGCTCCTTTAGCCGATATAAAAAAAAAGACCCCGGCAAGGGGTCTTTGACTACACAATCAACATGTCCGCGTTTACGGTTGCATCCGCACCCAGACAACATCGCATCGTCTCCCCTTTTGCACGTTATGTGCGGAGCGACAACAACACATCGACATCGAACCAGGCAGGACCGTGAATTGCATTGAACTTACACCCTTTTTCGCTGACGGCAGAGATATAACAAACCGAGTCGCGCTTGTCAAGGTATTCAGGCGGATTGCGTGATTCAGGTCAATTCTGGCAGCGGTGCCGCCACACGGCGGGCGATTTCTGCGCGCACGACGGGCGCGACCTTTGTCCCCAATAACTCGATGGCGTGCATCACTTTGCTATGTGCCACCGACCCAACGGTGAGCTGCAAGGTGAAGCGCTGATGCCCGAAAATCTCGTGCTGGAACAACATCTTTTCGATCACGTCGTCGGGGGTGCCGACGAAATTCGCGCCGCGCAGCGTCGCCGCCGCGTCGTATTGTTCGCGCCGCATGGGAGACCAGCCGCGTTCACGCCCGATCTTGTTCATCATGACCTGCACGGACGGGAAGGTTTCGTCGAGCGCTTGCTGGCGTGTATCAGCGATATAGCCGTGCGAGTTGACGCTGATCGGCAGATTGGCAAAACCATGTTGTGAGGCGATTTGGCGATGCAACTGCACATACGGCGCGAACTGCTCTGGCATCCCGCCGATGATCGCCAACGCCATCGGTAAGCCACGCGATGCGGCGCGCACGACCGATTCGGGGGTGCCGCCGACGCCGACCCACACGGGCAGCGGATTTTGTACCGGACGCGGGTAGACGCCCAGATTATCAATTTTGGCGCGGTGACGCCCGCTCCATGTGACAAATTCATGTTCGCGGAGTTTGAGCAGCAAATCGAGTTTTTCGGTGAACAGGGTGTCGTAGTTGTTGAGGTCATAGCCGAACAACGGGAACGATTCGATGAACGAGCCGCGCCCAGCGAGAATTTCGGCGCGACCGTTCGAGATTAGGTCGAGGGTAGCGAAGCGCTGAAAGACGCGCACAGGATCATCGGAGCTTAAGACGGTGACGGCGCTGGTGAGGCGGATGTTTTTGGTACGTGCCGCCGCCGCGCCCAAAATCATCTCTGGGGCGGACGAGATGTATTCGATGCGGTGGTGTTCGCCTAAGCCGTAGACATCCAAGCCGACCTGGTCGGCGAGTTCGATTTCTTCGAGCAAGTCGTGCATCCGCTGCTGAGGCGTGTGGACATGCCCGGTGCGCGGGTCGGGGGTGAGGTCTGCGAACGAGAACAGACCGATCTCGAAGGGGCGCGCCGCTTCGGTCGGGGTGCGTTGATCGTGCTGCATGGGAAAGTCTCCGGAGCATAAAGGGTGCTGCATAGGAGTGCAGACGCGGCAGGGGGCGGGGATGTTACCGAGATGAGCGGGTGTACAAACCAAGCGCACGGGCATTGCGCCGGAATAGCGCACATGTGCGGTAAGGCTTCGGTCAAGATACTTCCACTTACTTCCGAAAAAAGGGGCGCGCGCGATGTGTTGGAAATTGGTTTGGACGAGGTTAGGACAGTTTTACTTAACCTGACCTTATGCAGATTGCCCTGATCCTAAATCGTTGTCGCTGAGGGAGAAGGACTTGCCCTACCGCGACGGTTTTTCACCCCTCGCCCTGAGGGAGACGGGCAGGGGGTGAGGGGAAAACTGCAATCATTGTAGTGCTAGACGACTAGGGAGAACCTTCCATGTTCAAATCACTGAACGCCCACCTCAAAATCATCGCCGCCGTGATCCTACTCGTTTTTGGCGTCGGTGTCGTCGTCGGCGGCTATCTGTTCACGCAAGACATCCGCAATCTTCGCACACTCGTCGAGCAACTTTATTCCAATTTCGGCATCGAGCTGTTCAGCATCGCCATCACCGTCATCGTCATCGAAGGCTTGAACGAACGCCGCGCCAAACAAGAACGCAAAACCGAATTGATCTTGCAAATGAGCAGTCCGGGTAACAGCTTTGCGGTCGAAGCCGTTCGCATTTTAAGGCAAAAAGGCTGGTTGGAGGACGGGTCGCTGCGCGATGCGCGTTTGCTTGACGCCAATCTGCAAGGCGCGCAATTGAGGCGTGCCAATCTACGAGGCGCGGATTTGTGGAACGCTAATCTACGAGGCGTAATTTTGAGAAACGCCAAACTGCAAGGCGCGGATTTGTGGCTCGCCAAACTGCAAGGCGCGGATTTGTCGAGCGTCAATCTGGGAGGCGCGGATTTGTGGAACGCCAATCTACGAGGCGCGGATTTGTGACTCGCCAAACTGCAAGGTGCGGATTTGTATGTTTCCAATTTGCAAGGCGCGACTTTGGATGGAGCAACATTCGACCAAACAACCACCTTGCCTGATAAGACTCTGTGGACGCCCGACACCGACATGACTCGTTTCACCGACCCCGATCATCCGCAATTCTGGCGCTCCGAGAATCTATGGTCGCCCGCCTATCGCGCCCCCGCCGCCGATGACTAATCCCCTGTAGGGGCGGGCATACATCCCACCCCCCTTGACACCCATTGTAGAATTGAATACAGAACGCATATTCTACAAAATATGGGAGCAGCAGCCATGCCCAGAGCATCCAAAGCCGATGTCGAATACCGTATCCTCAGCGTCTATATCATGCTCGTGGAAGGACGCTTGACCGCCGATATTCTCAGTCATTTGATGATCTACTATCACATCAGCCAACGTCAGGCGCGCACCTACATGCAGCGCGCCCAGGCAATGTTTGAAGAAGAAGCCGAACAAATCAAAACCCAGTTTCTCGCCAAATCCCTTGCCCGCATCGATGAGTTGTATCAAAGCGCGATGTCCAAAGGCGATCATGCCTTGGCGTTGACCACGCTCCACACCGCGTCACACATGGTCAATGGCACCACCCACGACGTATCATTGAACCGTGCCATCGAACGCCTCATCGATAAGGACGCCCGCGCCCAGGAACGCGATTATAAAAAATTGGACGCGCTGCGTAATCCGCATCATCGTTCTCAGACCCGCGCATCCAATAATCGCTATGGCATTCCCGGTCTTGACCCCGACGAAACCTAAACACCCGTCCGCACCACCCCCGCCGCCTTGCTCTGCGCGCCTATCGCTGAGCGCACCAGTACACGCAACCGCGAGCGGGGTTCAGGCGCGGCAAACCCCTTTAGTGGATTTTCCCACCCCTTCCGCTAGTATCTCACCCCAGTGGTACTTAGCTTTTCTCCCCTCGCCCTGAGGGAGAGCAGTTGGGGGTGAGCAGTTGGGGGTGAGGGCTGAAAACTGCACTATTATCCTCGTACCTCACCACACCCACAATTGATGCACGGCGCGTCACGGGTACAATACACCCCATCAGCCTCACTAGGGAATGTGGTTTATGACCTCCACCGCGCATATCATCCGCCGCCGCCGCCGTCGAGACGAACGTCAACGACTCCAGCGCCACCAGCGCATAACATGGTCGATTGTAGTCGGCGTGATCGTGCTGTTCGGCGTCGTCCTGCCGGGTGGTGTCGCGTTTGGCAGCGCGCTCACCATCTACGCAGATGCAGCGGCGGTGATCCCACCGTTTGGCGAAAACGCGCTGACGACGGGTGACGGTGCAGCGACCCGATTATACGACCGCACTGGCGAGACATTAATTCACACCTTGCAAGACCCGATCACCCGCTCAAGCGACACATGGGTGCGGCTGGATACACTGCCTGACCATGTGATCGATGCGACCTTGGTCGTCGAAGATGTCGATTTTCTCGACTCGCGCTTTGATGCGGTCGGTACGCTGGTAGGATTGTGGCAGAATATTTTTATCGCCCCTACGCCGCCGGATGGATCGTTGGTAGGACGGCTGGCGCGCAATGTCATTCCGCTCGGCACTGGGTCAACGGCAGATCAACGCGCCCGTGAAGTGGCGTTGGTGGCAGAACTTCACCGCCGCCACACGGCGGAACAGCTTCTCGAATGGCATATAAACACGAATTACTACGGCAGCGAAGCCTACGGCATCGAAGCAGCGGCGCAAATTTATCTCGGCAAACGGGCGGTCGATCTCACCCTCGATGAAGCCGCACTGCTGGCATCGATTCCGACCGCCCCGCAGTATAACCCCTTCGACAACGAGATCGCGGCGCGCGGACGGCAAAGCGACACCCTGCGCGTACTGCTCAACCGCCGCCTCATCGCGCCCGAAACCTACGAGCGTGCCAGCGCGATTGTCACACCGATTCAGCCGACGAGCGCTTATTTACCGCCCATCGCGCCGGAGTTGGTCACGACTGCGCGCCGCCAGGCTGAACGCATCCTGACCGATCAAGCGTTGGACGGCGCGGGGTTGGTCGCGCGCGGCGGCTTACGCATCATCACCACGCTCGATCTCGATTTATACCGCGAAGCCGAATGCGCGCTCGATGTTGGATTGGCGCGCGTCAACGGCGTCACGGCGTCACCCATCACCCGCGACGGATCGCCGTGCCGCAGCGCGTCGTTGATCCCCGATGGCGGCGATTATGCCTTACGCAGCGACGGCGACGGCTTCCCCGATTCAGGATCAGTGGTCGTCATGGATGCGCGCACGGGCGAAATCCGTGCGATGGTCGGCGCGGTGACGCGCGCGGGTTATCAACCGGGCATCACGCTGACGCCGATTGTGTATCTGGAAGGTTTCAACGGCGGCAACAGCCTGGAGACGCCCGCGACGATGATGTTCGATATCCCGACTCAGTTTCCTGGCAGCGAAGACGGCTTGATCTACACGGTCAGCAACGCTGATGGACGTTTTCGCGGCGTACTGAATGTGCGTGATGCGCTCGGCGCGGCGCTGACGCCGCCGGCGGCGGCGATTGCGTATCGTCAGGGCATGGGCAGCGTCATCAGCACGGCACATCAAATCGGTATCAATGGGCTGGATGAATCACGCTACGATCTCATGCTGCTCGAACGCGGCGGCGCGGTCAGCCTGCTCGATATGGCGTATGCCTATTCGGTATTCGCATCGGGCGGTGATATGCGCGGCGTACAGGTCGAACCGGTCGCACGCGGTCATCGTGGACGCGACCCGGTGACAGTGGCGCGCATCGAAGCCGCCGACGGCACAGTGTTATGGAATTACGACGCGGAAGACGCGGCGCGCTGCGGGTCGTTCGCCACCTGCACCAACCTGCTGCAAGAAGGCTTAGCCTATGTCATCAACGATATTCTGGCGGATCAAGAGACGCGCTGGTCGGTGATCGGGCAGGGTAGCCCGCTCGATGTGACGCGCCCGACGGCGGTCGTCAACGGTGTCACGGCGGATCGCCGTGATAACTGGACGCTCGGTTATACGCCCGATTATATCGTTGGCGTGCATTACGGACGCGCCGACGCGACGCCGATCACGCTCGATGATTATGGGTTGCGCGGCGCGGCTTCGACATGGCGCGCGTTGATGGATTACGCGCACAGCCGCGACGGAATCGCAGGCAGCCAATGGGATCGTCCCGACGGGGTGATCGAACTGCGTGTGTGCGAAAAATCGGGTTTGCTGCCCAACGGTGTGTGTCCGGTATACACCGAAATTTTCCTGGATGGCACGCAGCCGCGCAGCGAGGATACCTTCTGGCAGGTGCGCGAGATCAATAGCCGTACCGGACAGTTGGCGACCGCCAGCACGTCCGCCGAATTTCGATCCGACGCGGTGTATTTTGTCCCGCCCGATAATGCGATGGATTGGTGGCGCGCCAATAATCAGCCGCTCCCGCCCGAAGATTATGATACCGTCAGCCGCCCAGAATTGTTCGACAGCGTGCGAATTCTCGCGCCGGGTCTGTTCGCGTATGTCGGCGGCACGGTCGAAATTCGCGGCGAACTCGACGCCGACAATCTGCAATATTATCAACTGAGCTATGGGCAAGGCTTGAACCCGACCGAGTACATCGATATTGGCGGGCAGCAAACCGCGTATATCTCTGGCGATCCGCTCGCGCTGTGGGATACGACCGAGCTGGATGGTCTGTACACGCTGCTGCTGGTATCGGTCGCGCCCGACAGCAGCTACGAAAGCGAAGTCGTGCAGGTCACGGTCGATAACACCGCCCCAAACGTCACGTTGAGCGTGATCGAGCCGGAGCGCGTGTATCGTTTCCCGACCGATGACCGCATCGAACTCGCGGCGACCGTCGAAGACAACCTGGCGATTGCGCGCGTCGAGTTTTTCCGCGATGGCGAGTATTTGGGTGCGGACGAGATGTATCCGTTCGGTTTCGAGTGGCGCATCGACAGCGCGGGCGTCAAGGCGTTCAGCGCGACGGCGTTCGATCAAGTCGGTAATCAGGCAAGCGCCGAGATCACGGTGGAGGTGGGGCGGGCGGGGTCGTAGCGCACCCAAAACCGACTAATGTGAGCGATCAATACAAGGGCAAGATGCGCTTTCATCCAAGCGCTAAGGCGCAAGGTTTTCCCATGCCGGACTGGTATAAAGAGAACAGGTTCAAAAAGACTGACGACGGCTGTGGCAGTGAAACGGTAAACGCTTCTCTGAAACAGGAACAACGCATGAAAAACGGCAGCACCGGCGGCATCCTTAAACGCGAACAGACCCACTTACGCCGCCTTCGACGTTGATCCGTTGAACCCATAAAAGCCTTTACAAGCCTTTTATGAACCCACCGTTGAACCGCGCTATACGGCTGGTATAATAGCATAGACTAACCACACGCGAGTGAAGCAAACAAAATCGCATGAACGATAAAACGTTACATACGCTGGAACTGCCCAAAATTCTGGCTCAGTTAGCCACCTACACGACCTTTAGCGCTGGCGCGGAGCTGGCGGCAGCGCTTTCTCCGACGATAAACCTGCTCGAAGCGCAAATCTGGCAGCGCGAAACCGCCGAAGCGCGCGCGCTGTTTGAAAATCAGGTCAACGTATCGCTCGGCGGCGCGCGCGATGTGCGCCAACCCGTCATCAGCGCGCAGCGAGGCTTGATGGTCGAGCCGAATATTTTGCTTGATATTCGCCAGACATTGCGCCGCGCAACCACGCTCAAGCGCACGCTTGGACGCATGAAGGGCAACTATCCCCTGCTATCTGAACTGATGATCGACGCCGAGGAATGTCAGGAAGTGCAGGACGAGATCGCGCGCATCCTGGACGATAACGGACAGATCAAAGATTCCGCCAGCCCGATGTTGGCGATCATCCGGCGCGACCTCAAGATCGCGTTCGAACGTTTGCAGCAGCGCTTGCAAAAGATCGTCACGTCATTGGCGAATCAACCGCTGTTGCAAGAGAGTTTGGTCACCATGCGCAACGGACGTTATGTTGTGCCGCTCAAAGCCGATCACAAAGGCAAAATTCCTGGCATCGTCCATGATGCGAGTTCATCGGGCGCGACGCTGTTCATCGAGCCGCTCGAAACCGTCGAACTCAACAACAAGTGGCGCGAACTTCAGCTTGACGAAGAAAAAGAGATTCGCCGCATTTTACTCGCCGTCACCGACCTGGTCGGGGCGTACAGCGAACAAATCGTCCGCACCGTCGAAGTCCTGGCGTATCTCGATCTTGTGCTGGCAAAAGCGCGCTATGCCGACGCGTTCAAAGCGGTGCAGCCGCGCTTGCTCCCGTTTGAAAAGCGCGCCAACCCACGACATCCCGGCAGTCAAATCACGCTGGTTGCGGCACGTCACCCGCTGTTGAAGGGAAACGTCGTCCCAATCGATGTCGAATTCGACGCGAATACATGGGTGCTGGTGGTGACGGGTCCCAACACGGGCGGCAAAACGGTCAGCTTAAAAACAGTTGGCTTGCTGGCATTGATGGCGCAATGCGGGCTGCATGTGCCAGCAGAACGTGCTGTGTTCACGGTCTTTGAAGGCGTCTACGCCGATATTGGCGACGAACAGAGCATCGAACAGTCGCTCAGTACGTTTTCGTCGCATATGACCAACACGATCGCTATTCTGCGCGAATGTGACGACAAATCGCTGGTGCTGCTCGACGAATTGGGCGCAGGGACTGACCCCGCCGAAGGCTCGGCGCTGGCACGGGCGATCCTCACCCGCTTACTGGATCGGCGAGTGACCGTGATGGTCACGACGCATCACCCCGAACTCAAAATCTACAGTGTCGAAACCCCCGGCGTGCGCAATGCCAGCGTCGAGTTCGATTTGAGCACGCTCGCCCCAACGTATCGGCTTATCATCGGCTTGCCCGGACGATCGAATGCGCTGGCGATTGCCAACCGTTTAGGGCTAGACCCGACGATCATCGATGAAGCGCGCACGATGGTGACGACCGAAGACTTGATCGCGGATGATTTGCTCGATGAAATTCACCGGACGCGCGAAGATATTCGCCGCCAGCAAGCGACGATCACGGGCTTAAAAACCGAGATCGAAAACGAACGCGCCGAACTTTCGGCGCGCTTGAGCGGCGCGGAGGACGAACGCCGTAATATCATCGCCGCCGCCCGCCGCGATATGCAGGGCGAACTCGATACGTTCCGGCGCGAAGTCCGCAAGCTGCGCGCGGATATGCGCCAGGCGTCGCTGCCGCTCGATGCGATCAAGCAGGTACAGGATCAAACAGGTTCTTTGGAAAACGCCTTGCGCGCGCCCGTTGAAAGCACGGTCGAAATGCCGATTGAGATCGACTGGATACCACGATTGGGCGATCGCGTATGGTTGGAGACGCTCAAAGCGGAAGGCGTTGTGTCTGAACTCAACAAAGACGAAGCGATGATCCAAATTGGCACGTTGAAAATTCGCGCCAAGCTGCATGAACTCAAGCAGCCGCGTAAAGCCGAAAGCCTGATCGCCAAACGCCGCCGTACCAGCGCATACGAACCCGAACCGATTATGACCATGCCCAAAGCACAGTCGCCGGGCTTGGAACTCGATTTGCGCGGCGAGCGCGTTGAAGAAGCGCTGCGCCGCCTTGAAGATTATGTCGATGCGGCGTATCTGACCGGACTGCCATTCGCGCGCATCATTCACGGCAAAGGTACGGGGGCACTGCGTAAAGCGGTTATGGATCGCTTGCGTGAGCATTCGTTGGTCACGCGCGTAGTCCCTGCCCCGCCCAAAGAAGGCGGCGATGGCGTCACCGTGATTTATCTCGCCGCGAACGCATAGAAAAGGGACAGTGATGCACAAAATGTACGATGAACTGGCGCAGTGGTGGCATTTGCTCTCGTCGCCCGACGATTATGAACTCGCCTTACGCAGATTGTAATGCAGAAGACATGAGTAACTCCGGTCTGTTTGGTCACAACCAGCGTACTCGTATCTTCTCTATTCGTTAATCCTTATCTTGACGTCTAAGACCAGTGAGTCGCCCCAACAAAAAATTAAGCCCCGCCAGTGATCACGCGCGTCGGCTTGATGCGGATCATCACCCGTTGTTCTTTGCCGAGTCGGTCGCTGCCGGCGTAGTAATCGGGTTGACCGCGATACAAACCGCTCAGCTTATTGATATGCCCGACGGCGATTTCTTGATCGTCGTTGAAATCGACCACCATACCGCGCACTTCGATCCAACGATACGGGTTGGTCGGGTCGATTGCCAGCACGGTCACTTTCGGGCGCGCCAGCATATTCTTGTCTTTTTGACGCCCGCGTGCGGTATTGACGCGCACATAGCCGTCTTCAAAATCGCACCACACAGGCGTCGCTTGCGGTTGTCCGTCGGGCATTAACGTCACCAACGTAATGGTGACAGCTTGTTCCAATAAATCCTTGTGCGACTCTGGGATTAGGGCAGCAGCTTCCATAACGATAACGCTCCTAAAGATACGAGACATTTCAACACAGTGCAGACGATACACACACAGCGTTTCTTCCGTCGCTGCGGCGACGCTTCATGCTATACTTTTCGATATTGAGCGTGGGGAGAGATGATCATGGTCGATTTGGTACGCGAACGGATGACTGCCGACGAGTTCTTTGCACTACCAGAGACGAATACGCCTGAAGAACTGCTTGATGGAGTTTATATCGTGTCACCAGCACCTGTTCCCGAACATCAAGAGACGAGCGGTAATTTATATGTGTATGTACGCAGTTTAATTCCTGATGGCAAACTATATCCTGCGCCGATCAGCGTTTATTTTGATGTGGACAATGTGCCTGAACCTGATCTTGTTTGGGTTTCACAAGCCAACAAACACATTGTCAAAGCGAAACGCATCGAAGGTACGCCCGACTTGATCATCGAGATCGCGTCGCCGGGAACGGTGAGCCGCGACCGCCGCGAAAAATTTTATTTGTACGAAAAATACGGCGTACGCGAATACTGGATGGTCGATTCGCTCGAAAAATTCATCGAGGTTTATTTTCACGAAAATGGGCGTTTTCAGCGTCAAGGTGTGTATATCGAAGGCGAAACGTTCGAGTCGAAGGCGTTGGGTAAAGCGGTCGAAATCAAAGATATATTCCCGAAAGAAACCGACGCGGAATAATGTATCGGGGCATGGCGAAGCCCCTTAAGGTATGCCATGCCCGATTGCCCGATGCCGCCGCCATTAGGCGACCCACCGAGTCGTCCCTACAACCGCCATCATTCGATGGTGAACGGTTCGCTTTCCGCCAGCATGATGTAATCGTCGTCCAACATCAAGCGCAGCACGTATTCTCCGGGTGGGAGCGGGAAGGCATCATACGAGTCGAGCGCAGCGCCAATCGTGACGACCGCATCGACTTTTGCACCTACATAGCGGAACAACCAGTAATTCTCCATATCCTCGTCACCCGCCGTGTATACGCCGACCCAATCGAGGCGGTTGCCGGGTGCATCATCAATTTGTGCGTAGATGGGTTCTCCAACAACGAACGTGTAAAGCGGATCGAGACGAAGGCTGTCGGTCGTGGAGGAAACGGCAATGCCAGGCGAACTTTGTGGCGCGTCCAGATCGATGGCGAGTGATTGCAAAATAGCGCCGCTTGGCGTCATCAGTTCGATCAAAAACGAGGTGCGTAATTCGGGGTGTGGCGTCAGCATCACTGAACCTGCGCCATTGACAGCGAATTCTTCGTTGATCGCATTCAACGGTGCGTCATCGATCCCAAAACTCATCGCACGAATGATCAAATCTGCACCGTTCGTCATATAGCGTATAGTAAAAAGTTCACCGGGTTGCGCTCGGTATTCATCCGTTGAAATCATCGTCGGCGCGGGCGCGGGGATGAGTTCGAGTTCGCTGACCACGGCGCGATGATCCGATCCCCACGGATCGACCACGATGTCGATATCAGGATTGCCCGCTTCGCCCAACAATTCACTGCTCAGCACGGTCACATTGCCGCCCGCCAATACCCAATCGATGCGGTCATCGACTTCATCTTCGTACACGAGCGGCGGCTCGGCGGGCGTCCATGTGTAGCCGGGACGTTCGACCGGATCAGGGTGGGCGACGCGCCATGTATCGACGAAGCCCATCAATTCGATAGTGCGCGACACATTCCATTCGACCGGGTACGCGGCGATGTCGTCGCGCGCGTCGGTCGTCGTTTGCGTCCAGTCATAGTGCGACGGCGAATTAAAATCACCCGTCCACAACACCGGGTAGCCGGCTTCAATCAAATTCGGCAAGACGGCTAGATGCCGCCCGATCTCTGGCAGTCTCAGCGTGCTTTCCAACGCCAAGACGTTTTCGAGCGGCTCGCCGTCGCGCACCAAGTACGGTCCATACGGGTCAGACGTGAGATGCACGTTCGAGAGCGCGATCACGTTGCCGGGAGACACTTCGGCAAAAATATACGTACCGTCGAAGTCGGGTGGGGTGAGCAGGGGAAAACGCGAGATGATGTGCATCCGCTCGTCGGCGTGGTCATAACCCGCCGCTTCCGCGATCACATGCGTATTGCCCATCGGTTCTTGCAGCCCGACAATATCGGCGTCCGCCGCGACAATCGCCGCGATCACCTGATCGAAGTCGATCTCGTCGCCGCCGTACAAGACGTTGAAGGTCATCATCCGCAGCGTGACGGGTTCGGCGGTCGCCGTGTCGTCCTGTGCGCTGACAGCGCCGACAACAAGTGTCACCAGTAATGTGAGCAAAAACAGGGAAAGAAAACGTCGCATTGAATCACCCCTATGTGGTAAACAGTAGGACTGTTGTAACGCGCCTGTGTTAAGGATGTTACCTGAAAAGCGCCGTAAAACCCCTGCATTCAGGCATGGATAAAGGCGCAGGGCAATCGCGTTCTAAAACGATGCGGCTCTAAAAATCCATAATGACCATTGCTAACATTGTTTTGTGTGTCACAATGGACTAGAAGAGCTCATTTTCGTCAGGGATTGCTAGAACGCGATTGCCCTGATATAAGGCGTCGGTCTTGTGTTTTTTCGGCTGAAATAGCGTATGATAGGGGGAGGTTGGTGTGCGAGGTGCGAGACGTAAAAATCCGACCTCGGTCATAATACCGTAATATCGCAATACCGTAGTTAACGTCAAATACAGCGGGGCATCGCTGTGCTACCGGAGCGACGATAAGACGAAGGTTCGCCTTCGCAGTCGCGGTGAGGGTAGAAGCCCCCGCCTTTAAGCGTGGGGAGTATGTCACACTTTATTTCAAAGGTGATGTGAGGACATGATCATGGTCGATGCAGTGCGCGAACGGATGACTGCCGCCGCGTTTTTTGAACTGCCGGAAACCAATACTTTTGTTGAACTGATTGACGGGGAATTAATTGTGAGTCCTTCGCCTATACCGCAACATCAGTTACTAAGTTTTAGTTTAGCAAAGCTGGTTGATCGGTTACAACCTGATGGTAAAGTCTTCATTGCGCCGATGGACGTCTACTTTGATGAGCATTATGTCACACAGCCGGACATTTTATGGGTTTCAGCAGCGAAAAAATCGATCATCACCAAAAAGCGTATTGAAGGCACACCTGACTTAATCATCGAGATCGCATCACCCGGCACGATCAAGAAGGATCGTGGCGAAAAGTTCGAGTTATATCAAAAATATGGCGTGCGAGAATACTGGATGGTCGATCCAATCGCGGCGTTCATTGAAGTCTACTTTTATGAAGATGGGCGTTTCCAACGACTCGGTGTATTTGGCGACGGCGACACTTTCGAGTCGAAAGCGTTGGGCAAAACGGTCGAATTAAACAATATTTTTCCCGAAAGCAGCGAATAAATTTTTGCCAGACTAAGTGGGGCTTGGCACACCAAGCCCCTACATGATGTCTACATTGCGGCTGTGTCTTGACTCTTTATGGCGTCGCGGTCGCTGTACTTAACGGGATATCACCCAGCAACGGCACAATATCCGCGCCGATGACGACCGCAATATCTTCGACGGTCAAGCCGTCCGCGCCGGGCTGCACGCGTTCCGACGGCAAACCGAGCAGCGCCGCTAAATAGCGCGCTGTCCAGATGCCATCGCCGCCATACATGCGGATGGTGGTCGGCGCGTTATCGGGCGCGGACGTATTACCGACGTTGACGACCGTAATCGCGCGGGTGGTCAGCCAATCGCGCGTTTGCCCGGCTAAGCCTTGCGTCGTCGTGTTGTTGAACACGACAATCGACACGCCTTCACCGTCGGCACGCGATCGCAGTTCTTCCAACGTCAGTTCTTCTTGCGGCTCAAAGACCTGTTGTAACAGTGTGCGAATCGCGCCGTAACGCGGGACTAACACCTGTTCGCCCGTCGGCAGTGTCGATAAATTCACATACAAATTATCGATTTGCCCGGTATGAATATCCTCGTTGTCGATTTGCTGTGCGAGATTTGCCAGCGAAATAATTTCGTCGAGCGACAAATTGGTCGTGTAACTGCTTGATAGTTCTGTCCACAATGCTGGAATTTGCGTCAAAAAGTTGACGATGCCACCCGCCGACACGACTTCCTGGCGCAGCCCAAGAATAACTTCCTGCTGGCGGCGCGCGCGGTCAAAGTCGCTGCCTTCGCTGGCGCGCGTGCGCGCATATTGCAGCAGTCGCTCTGCCTGAAGCCGTTGACAGCCCGCCTCGAAATACACTGGGATCGTGCCGAATCCCGCATCTGGGTAATCGGGGTCATCGATAGGGGTTTGCGGGCACACCTCGACGCCGGACGGCGCGACCAGATCGACCACCGCCGTGAACACATTGAAGTTAATCAGCAGGTAGTTATCGATGTTGACGCCCAAGGTATCGGTGATCGTGCGCGCTAACAGCGCCAACCCGCCGCCGGGATACGCGCCTGATTCGCCCAATTGATACGCAGTATTGACGCGCCCATATTGAAAACCGGGAATCGCCACCCACAAATCGCGCGGGATCGAGAGCAAGCTGACCGCTTTACGCACGGGGTCAATGCTGACGACGATGATGGTATCGGTCAGGTAATAGCCTTCGTCCGCTACACCTTCGCGTTGATCGATGCCGACCAGTAAAATATTGACACGGCGCGGGTCATCCCAGGTATACACCGCCATCGGGTCGAGCGTTGGTGTGACGGTCGGCGTCGGCGGGATCGGCGTGATCGTTGGCGTCACATTGAGCGCGGGATCGAGCGTTGGCAGCCCAGTCGGTTCGGGCGTCGGCGTGATCGTCGCGGTTGGAATCGATTGTGCGACTTGTTCAAACGAGACGACGACGCCACTTTGTGCCAGATCACCTGCGACACCACGCGCCAGCGAAAACGCGCCGAACGAACACACTATTGTCGCTACCACAAGCCCGACCGTGCCGAGCAGAAAAAGCCATCCGGGAATACGCATACAGACCTCACAATAAATGACCGCGTGCGGGCATGGCAGCGCCATACCCATTGGACGACCCAGTGGGTCGCCGCTACGTTAGACATGGCATTATACACCTGCCGTTCCACGCTTTCGGTGCGTCAGTCCGCCGCGCCCACTTCTGAAATGGCGGCGGGCACGATAAAACCCGGTCGTTCCGGGTCGGGCATCAACGCTGGGTCAGGAATTAATGGCTGCCCAATCATCCGCAGCGCGCGCAGTTCGGGTGCAAGGCGCGCGACGCCATACACAACCGCCAGTGTACCGATTCCACCGAACACGACCGCGCCGACAGGTCCCAAAATTGCCGCCGCCACGCCCGATTCAAAGCCGCCAAGTTCGTTCGATGCGCCGATGAACATCGTTTGCACCGACCCGACGCGCCCGCGCATATCATCGGGCGTATACGTCATTTCGAGCGTGTGGCGGATGACCACGCTGATGTTGTCCAGCCCGCCCAGAATAGCGAGCATGACCAGCGACAGCCAGAAATTTTGCGCTAGACCAAACACAATCGTCGCCACACCAAACCCTGCGACCGCCCACAACAGCGTGCGCCCCGCCTGCTTGAATGGCGGACGCCGCGCGATGAACACCGCCATGATCAGCGCGCCAATCGATGGTGCTGCGCGCAATACCCCTAACCCGGCGGAATCGACGAACAAAATATCTTTGGCGAATACAGGCAGTAAATAGGTCGCGCCACCGAGCAAGACCGCGAACATATCGAGCGAGATCGACGACAAAATCAGACGGTTGCCGCGCAAAAAGCGCAGCCCGGCTTTGAGCGCTTGGATCGGTGTTTCTTCGGGCGCGGCGAATGTTTGCGCGCGCGGTTTGACCTTGAGCAAGACGCCGACAAAAATCATGCCCGCGACCGTGTTGATCAGATATACGCCTGCCGCGCCGCCTGTCAGCGCAATGAACAAGCCGCCGAACGCCGGACCGGCGATGGCGGCGAACTGCCACACGCTGCTGCCCCATGTCGCCGCGTTTTGATACAAATTAGCGGAGACGAGGAGCGGTGTCAGCGCGCCTTCCGCGGGATTATTGAATGCGCGCCCGACGCCGATAATCGCCAGCACGACGAATACCCAGATTAAATCGCTCTGTGTCACTGATAAATACGCCAGTACCAGCGAACATAACGCCAGCACGACCTGTGAGATCAGCGTGATGCGTTTACGGTTGTAGCGATCACTCATATAGCCCGCAGGCAGCGAGAATAACAGCACAGGGATCACCTGCACCAGCCCGACCATGCCGAGCAGGAACGCATTGCCGGTGCGCTCGTATAATTCCCAGCCGACCGCGACCGAGACCATCATTTCACCGATTTGCGCGATCAAACGACCGCTCAATAACAGGCGAAAATCGGGCAGTCGCAGCGCGGCATAACTGTCTATCTTGGGTGACGCACTTTCAGTTTCCACAAATGAGCCTTTAGACGATTGAACCGACAGCATCGATGCCGTCTTACCCCCATGATGCGCTACAGATCGTGGGCAGGTCAAGACCCGCACGGACACCAATGGTGTGCCGCAAAATGTTAACATACTTAGGGATGGGTCGAGGATCAGCGCATGTTATGATAGGAGGCAACGAAGGACAAGTGATGTTGATAGCATCTTAATCGGAGAATGATCCATGCTCAAATCTGTGGCGACACTCCTGATCGCGCTGGCGATCATCCCCTTCTTTGCTGCTGCGGCGCAAGAAACAACTCCGACGCCGACCGCTCGTCAAGGCGGTATGTTTGAAAACAGGAATAACGCCAATGCACAAGCGACCGACGAAGCGCCTTACGATCTTTCAGAAATCGCGCAACTACGGGCTGAAGATGGCGGTTTTGTCCTCGGCGACCCCGATGCGCCGATCACGATTGTCGAATTTGCGGATTGGGCGTGTTCACATTGCCAAGACTACGCACCCGTGATGCAGCAGTTGATCGAAACGTATGTCGTGACTGGCATGGCGCGTTTCGAGTATCGCATTTTCCCGACCTCAGGCGGCGAGACGACGCTTCTGGCGGGACGTGTGCTGGAATGTATTGATAACGAACGCGACGGCGCGTTCTGGGAATTGCACACAGCGCTTTACGAGTTGGCAGCAGCAGGATCGTTCGACGAGCGCGTCATTAAACTGATCGCGCCTGCTTACGATCTCGACAACGAAACGGTGCTGGACTGTGCAGAGGATGAAGCAACCACACAGGTCGAAGTGGATACTGCACTTGCCTACGAAGTGGGCGTACGGGGTACTCCAACGCTGCGCGTCCGTTACGGTACATTTAAGCAAGCGGGTAACTTAGAGGTGATCGTCGTCGAT
>JBBRAA010000060.1:0-22271 GCA_038207205.1 Aggregatilineales bacterium | reverse complement strand
CGGCTCGCAATTACACGAGCCGCGTTCTGGAACTCCCGTTCCATTGTCGGTCTGGCGTTGAGCCAGAGTAAACCGTTTCTCTGCCTGAGCAGAGTGCCTTTTCGACTGTTCTGATTGTATAACAGAAAGGAAAAAGGCGCTGTCCCTCCCCATGCCTAAAGGCAGGGGTATCTCGCGCCGATTTGATGACTGATCTGAAAACCTTGATCGATTCGTTTGGCGGGATGCGCGTGATCGTCGTTGGAGATGTCATCCTCGACGAATATTTGTTCGGCAGCGCGACACGCCTCAGCCGCGAAGCGCCAATTCCGGTCTTGGAATACACGGAACGCCGGGTAATCCCCGGCGGTGCGGCGAACCCGGCGGCGAATATTGTTTCGTTGGGTGGCATCGCCTTGATGGTCGGCGTGGTCGGCGCGGACGCCGAAGCGGTCACGCTCCGTCAAACCTTAGAACGCGCGCGTATCGATACCCACAGCCTGATCGAAGACCGTTCACGCCCGACAACCGTCAAAACGCGCATCATGGCGCAGATGGGGTTACGTTTTCCGCAGCAGATGGCGCGGATCGATAAAATCGCGCGCCGCCCAGTCAGCGGTGAAGTACAGGATCAGGTATGTGAGCAAGTGCATCTGCGAACCGTGCGCGGTGGCTATGCCGATGCACTTTTATTCTCTGACTACGGCGGCGGGTTGATCACCGCCAATGTCATTGCAGCAGCGCGCGCACAGGCAGACGCCGATTCAGTTCTGTTAGCGGCGGACGCGCAAAATTATCTCGAAAAGTATGCCGGATTTGGCGTCGTCAAGTGCAACGCCGATGATGCCGCCGCTTATCTGGGGCGCGATTTACGCACCAATGACGAATTCGCGGCGGCAGCGGTCGATTTAGCAGCCCGGTTAAACGTGAAAATCGGCATGGTCATCACACGTGGCGGCGGCGGCGCGACCTATAGCACAGCCGACAAATCATCCGGTCATATTGTCGCGCTCGGCGTCACCGATGTCTTTGATACCGTCGGCGCGGGCGATACGCACATCGCCGTGCTGACGCTGGCGCTCTTGGCAGGTGGCACGCTGGCGGATGCCGTCACACTGGCAAATGCTGCCAGCAGCATCGTCGTCCGCCATGTTGGAAATTACACGCCCACGCGGGAAGAACTACGACAAGTCGTATAATTCGCCGTATTTGCGGCGCAGGTACGCAATATACGGCGCGACCTGTACACCCGTCCCCGTCACGCGTTCGACTAACTCTGGCGCAGTGAACTTGCTGCCGTGCTGATAAATATTCTCTTTTAACCATCCATGCAGCGTATCGAATTTGCCCTGACCAATCTCCGCTGGAATCTCGGGATGCGCTTTCAGAGCGCTGTCGTAAAACTGCGCGCTCATCAAGTTGCCGAGCGTATAGCCTTGAAACGCCCCGCCAATGATGCCGCCGAACCAATGCACATCTTGCAAGCAACCGTCTTTGTCGTCGGGCGGCGTCACGCCTAAGTCGCTGGTATAGCGCTCGTTCCACACGCGCGGCAAATCGTCGATCTCCATCGCGCCTTCGAGCAGCGCCAACTCGATATCGAAACGGATCATGACATGTAAGTTGTAAGTCACTTCATCGGCGTCTACACGGATTAGCGATGGCGTGACTTTGTTGACCGCGCGATGAAACGAATCGGCGGATACATCGCTCAACTGCGATGGAAAGCGTGCTTGCAGCGCCGGATAATAATGCGTCCAAAACTCACGGCTGCGCCCGATAATATTTTCCCATGTGCGCGACTGACTTTCATGCACACCCGCCGATGTACCCGTTGCGAGCGGCAAGCCGTCAAACGTTGCATCGATGCCCTGCTCGTACATCGCGTGACCTGCTTCGTGCAGCGTGCTGAACAATGCATCGTTGAAGTAATGTTCATCGACGCGGGTTGTGATGCGAACATCGCCGCTGTTGATACGCGTCATGTACGGGTGCGCGGTTAAATCCTGCCGCCCGCGTGAAAAATCGTAGCCATAATCCTTGATGATGTCCAACCCAAACGCGAGTTGGTCGGCTTCGGGATAGTGCCGCCGCACCATCGAATCATCGGCGGGGGGTTGCGCGGTGATCGTGGCGACAATCGGGACGAGCTGCGCGCGGAGTTCCGCGAAGATCGCGCGCACGCTGGCGGCTTTCATGCCGTAATCACCCTGATCGATCAACGGATCAGCAATATGATCGAACGGACCGAAAAATTCAGCGTATTGACGGCTGTAATCAAGATTTTTCTTGAGCAGATCACGCACCGCGTTAAAATCGTTGGCGGGGCGCGCGCGCGTCCACGCATCATAAATCACCGAAAAAAATTGAAAGAATTCTGCGACGAACGCCGAGGGCACTTTGACCTCGCGGTCATAATTGCGGCGGGTGATGCGCCATAAAGCGGCGTCGTTGTGGTCGTAAGGCAGCGTTTCGGCATACGGCTGAAGTTCATCGAGCAGCCGCCCAATCGCTGGATCGACGAAGCGGTCATGCGCGATTTGCCCCAGTACCGCGAGTTGACGCCCGCGTGCCGCTTGTCCACCAGGCGGCATCTGCGTCGTCATATCCCAATACAATAAAGAGCCAGCACTGCTGATGTCGTTGATGACGATTAACTGTTGTTTCAGGGTTTCAAGTTGTGAATGTTCAGTCGGCTGCACGAATAAGCTCCCTTTTGAGATTTCTTAAATGCCTCGATCGATCATACAATGATTCCAGAAAATTTTGGTTGTATTCTCGTGGTAGTGATGCGAGGTAATTATGCCTGTCCCTGTTCTCGCTGACCCGGCATCATTTAATGAAATCGTGTGGGAGATCGTCCGGCAAGTGCCGCGCACAATCGTGACCACATTCGGTCAGATCGCGTCGATGATCCCGACACCGGATGGGGTAGACCCGACCGAATTCGAGTCGTATGGCGGGCAGTTGGTGGGTTTTGCCATGAACGCGGTGAGCGGCAGCGATGAACCGACTGTACCCTGGCATCGAGTCATCAACAGTAAGGGCATGGTCGCCATGAGCGAAACCAACCGAATGCGCCCGGTACAGCACGAGCGTCTGAAAGCCGAAGGGCTGCCGTTCAGCACGAAAGGTGCGATTGACCTAAACTTGTATGGATGGGATGGTCCTGATCCGGCATGGATTGCGGAACATCGCTTGCTGCCGCCGCGACCGATCAAGAAGCCGGCATCGCCTGAAGCCAAAGCAGATGACGACGGTGACCCGCCCCAGCAGTTGAGTTTGTTCTGGTGATGCGTTTTTAGCGCATAACGTGATCATTTACTTGTTCGATGGCGTCGCGCCGATAGGCTGACGTGGGTCGCCTACATAGCGGCGGATGACGGCATCGACCAAGCGGTCGCCGCGCACCCAACGCGAGAATGCTCAAGCGCACGTTTATAACCAGCCTTGTTTACGGAAAAACCATGCCAGACCTGCGCTCAACATCACCGTCATTACGACGATGATCCCGAATAGCAGCGCGCCGCTGACTGGAATCGTGAATTCGGTTTGCGTCGTGACAAAGTTCAAGCCGAATAACCCGACAATGAACGTGGGCGGCAAAAACAGCATCGACAGGATCGTCAAGCGGCTGACTGCTTTGGCGAGATTGCCCGAATCCTGACTTCCGAGCAAATCGAGGACGTTGCTCGCTAAATCGCGCTGAGAATCGATCACATCGTACACGCGCAGAAGACGCTCGTATAAATGCCGGAACAAATCACGGTCTTCGGGTGTACTGGCGAGTCGATCTTCCCCGATGACGTTACTGACGACTTCGCGCTGCGGCGCGACCATCTGGCGCAAATTGATCAACTGCTGCTTGAGCCGAAAGACCGATTTTTGCAGCGTTTTATCGCCGTTTTCCATCGCTCGTTCTTCCAGCGTGTTAAGTTGATTGCTGATTTTGTCGATGAGCGGGTAATACGAATCGACGACCGCCTGTAAGACCATGTACAGCACATAAGGCAGGTCGCGTTTCCAATAATCGATATTTGCCGCCACGCGGTCATACGCGCTGCTCACGGCGGTCGCGCTCTCGTTACGCACCGTGACCAGCCAGTTGTTGCCGATCAGAATGTGAATTTCACTGCTTATAACCATACTTTGCTTGTCTTTAATTATCACATGCGGCTGAAACATCGATAAAAACAGATAATCCGGGTATGGCATCAGCGTTGGTCGCCGATCTTCGCGGCGCAAATCGCTCATTACTTGATGATGTAATTCAAAAACGCGACCCAACCACGTAATCTCGGCGTCTTCCGGCTCAACGACATCGAGCCATATAATGCTGCCTTCTAACAGCGCGGCTTCCAACGATTCCTGTGACAAATTGCGACGAATAATGATTTCATCAATCTCACCAGTCGATTCTAAATCGGGTTCAGCGATCACACGCGGCGGCGCGACCAGCGAACGAAGCATAGCCATACTCTCCCCCACAGGTTTCATGGCGATAATGTTGTCAACAGCGAAAAGGCGCAGTCGCGACAATAAATTATGCGGCTGCGCTTCTCGCTGTTCTGTACTCTATTGTAGGCTGACCGCCTATTACAGCGCACGTCTCTGGGTGGAAGTTCTAGGGGATACTGTGCCTATTCCGTTGTAGGTCACTTGACAATCACACGCGCACGCGGACACACGTTGTTCATGTAGCCCTTAAAATTCCAGATGATGTGATCCGGCTGCGTATTGGCGGCTTTATCCCATGCACGCGCGACGATCTGGTACTCACCTGGCATTAGCATCACTTCCAACGCCCATAACCGCCACGCAAACGGCAAATCATCGCCATACAGCGCCGCCGTTTGCCAGTTTATGCCGCCATCGAGCGAGACATCGACGCGCGCGATACCGCTTCCCCCGCTCATTGCCCACCCTTTGATAGTCATGCGTCCGGCAGGCAGCGTGTCGCCATCGTTCGGCTGCATAATCGCGCTGTTGATCGATAGTTCACCCAACATCAAGCCGTCATCCCACTTGACTGTCTCTGGCTGTACGGATGGCGCGAATAATTTATAAGCATGTGCCTGATAATAATTATCCGACGGCATTTCACGCACAAAAATACGCGTCACCCATTTGACGCTGCGCGCGCCGATATATCCCGGCACAAAAACACGCAGCGGCGAGCCATGATCGGGCAGCAAATATTCGCCGTTCATCATATCGACGAGCAGCACATGCGGGTCGAAGGCTTTGCTTAATGGGATTGAGCCGCCGAACGGAAAATGTTCGCCGTCTTTTTCACATTGATCCAATCCTTCAAACCACACGTGTAAATTCGGGTTGGCTTCGCTCCATTCCGGCGTCAGTCCGCAGTCATACAACAGATCGCGCAAGCGAAACCCACTCCAAATCGCGGTGCTGATCGCTTCACGATCCCAGATCAGTTCGCCCGGAATCGGCGCGATCTGCTGCATTTCGACGCGGCGATTGCCCGCGCATTGCAGCGTCGCCGTCATTTCGACACGTTCGGCGACCGATGCCAGTTCGGTGAGCGAATACTCGTGTGTAATTTCTCCGACCACCGTCAAACGATACGTTTCCAGATCGACAAATGGGGTTGGTGCGTGGCTGCGTACAAAAAACTGATCCATCGGCGTGATGACGGTTTCAATCAGCCTATCCACTGCCGCGCCACCGTTGGGCGGGTTGGTTTCCAGCGTGCGAAACGAAGAGTCTTTTCCAGCGATCAAAATAGTATCCGCTCTTTCATTACAGGTTCAGTGCGCGCGCGATGTCGTCGGCGTGCGAACGTTCATGATACGCAATAATCCGCAAAAACTGTTCAACGGTGTACACGGCAAGAGTCGCATGACGCCCCTGACGTGCCAGTTTTTCACTGTCCAACGTACCGATCCATGCCATTAAATCTGCACGGGTGCTCGTCAGTACGTCCCGCGCTTGTGCTACGGTCATATCGGCTTTCTTTTCGGTTGAACGCAGATTAAAGCGCTCTAAATCGAAATCTTCTGGGATCGGGTTGCCGCCTTCGCTAATCGCTTTCGCGGTGTTGAACATACCGCTTTCGCTCGTCCCCAAATGCACGAGCAGTTGGCGCACATTCCATGCTGCCCCATGATCGTACACCTGTGTTTCCCACCGATCACCGACCTGTTCAATGATATGTTCCAAGTGGGCGCGCGAGTCGTTCAAACCCATTTTCAGCACATCGATGCGCGTAGAAGCCATAGCGAGTCCTTCAACAATGCAGCCTGTTTAATTTAAGCGGCGCGACTAGAAATTCACGTAGCTGTTTTCTGCCAAAATCAAGCGCCGTGCCGCTGGCATATGCGCTGATGCGACCACCTGCGAGTTATCCGCGATCAAACTGCTATCGATGCGACCGGGAATCGAGCGAATCACGCAGTTCGTCATGACGATGCTGGCTTCAATTTCGCTGCTTTCGACAGTCGTGTTATCACCCAACGCCGTATACGGTCCTACAAAACTGTTCTTGATGATGACATTTTTGCCGATGATCACGGGTCCTCGAATCACGCTGTCAATGATTTGGCTGTTTTCGCCGATGATGACACGGTTGCTGACATCGCTCGTACCGAGCACGATGTTTTTGTCTTCGATTTTGGGGGTGTACGGCAAATCACCCAGCACCAGTTGATTCGCCAGAATGATCGAGTCGGGCTTGCCCGCGTCGATCCACCAGCCCGTCAGTGTGTACGGACGCACATCCGCTTGCGTACTGATCAACTGCTGAATGGCATCGGTGATTTCTAATTCGTTGCGCCATGATGGTTTGATCTGCGCAATCGCATCGAAAATCGATTTGCGGAACAAATAGACGCCCGCAATCGCCAGATTACTCGGTGGTTCTTTCGGTTTCTCGATCACACGCTCAATTTTCCCATCGGTGATCTGCGCGATGCCAAAACGTGTCGGATCGCTCACTTCACCCAACGCGATCACACATTCCGCGCCGCTGTCAGAAAAACCGCGCAGCAGCGCTTCCATGGGGTCTTGGAAAATATTATCGCCCAGATACACACAAAACGGCTCGTCGCCCACAAATTCGCGCGTGACATTGACCGCATGTGCTAAGCCGAGTTGTTCGTGCTGTACAAGATATGTCAACTGGACGCCGTAATCTGCACCTGTGCCTAACACCGTACAAATAGGTGACGATAAATCATTGACGACGATGGCGATTTCCGTCAGTCCACCGTTTTTCAGTATTTCAATGGCATACGCAATTAACGGGCGGTTGGCGACCGGGACGAGCGATTTGGGCATGGTCAGCGTAACTGGACGCAACCGCGTACCCTGTCCGGCTGCAAGAATGACGGCTTTCATGCGCGAGTTTACTCCATTTGGCAAAATTTTATGGTAAATATGAACATGGTAGCGTACTTAGGGGGATGCTGGCAAACGACTGATGACATGCGTCGCTCATCCATGACAAAACTGTGAGGGCGACCAAACGGGTCGCCCTCACAAAACCATCGACCAGATTATCAGAAAAGCGCCGTAAGACCCTCGTTTTCAGCCCTCACCCCCTGCCCTTCTCCCTCAGGGCGAGCGGAGAAAAATCGTCGCGGTAGGCAAAGTCCTTCTCCCTGAGGGAGAAGGACTTTGGATGAGGGCAATCTGCGTAAGGTGAGTTATCTACTCTGCCGCGATGATTTCTAACTCATACGCGCCTGCGCTGGCATCGTCATAGGTTCCGACTTCGATGACATAGGTGGTTCCGCCCGCGAGTTCGAGTCCTTCGAGACTTGAATTGATCACTTCACCCAATTCGATGTCGTCGTTTTCAGCGATCAATTCATCGCCTTCATAGATACGCAAATAGGTATCCAATTCGCCCGCTGCATCGCCGACCGTGATTGTGACCACGATATCGTCTTCAGGCGTAAACGTGTATGCGATGCGTTCGCCTTCGCCCACTTCACCTGCGATTTTGTCACCGAGCGCGATCTCGCCGCCATCGCTCGCAGCGACTTCCAACGACGGTGCTTCGCCGGTGATCTGTTCGATCAGATATGTTTCGGCTGCTTCGAGCACCGGGTCGCCGCCACCCAACAGTGTTTCTTCATTGATGGGGACTTGCACGGTCGGCACCACGCCGATCCCTTCGATATGAATGTCGCCGTTCGCATCCATCGCACGACCGACCGTCATACGCACGAACAGCCCATCGGGCATGGCAAAATCGGTGATGCTGCCGCCCAAGCCACCTGTCGGATACTGCCCGACAATCGCCGCGCGGTCATCGATGGTCATATCGTACGAGAAAAATTCGCACGCGCTCAGGCAGTTGGGACCCACCAACACCGCGACTTCACCCTGAAAACGCAGATTTTCTTCGGGCAGGAAGAAATCGTCCGCTTGATTCGGGTCAGTCACAAAATCGTTCACGCCGCGGTCATAAAGCGACGTATTGCCAAGTTCAAACGTCTCGTTGAAGAAATACGCCGCCATTTGATCCGCCAGGAAGCCGCTGCCACCGCCGTTGCTGCGCATATCGATGATCAAACCGGGCACGCCGGAATCATTCAACGTTTGCATCAGGCGTTCCCAGAGTTGGATCGTAAGCAAATCGTTATCGCTGAAACTATAGATGGCGACATAGATCAAGCCGCTATCCAGGACGCGATATTCGACGGGCAGTTCGAGACCGGTACGCCCTCGATTGAACGACGATTGGTTGAAACTTATGAATTCGTCGGTCGTCTCCAAGGTCACCGTTTCGCTGTCGCCATCGGGGTTGCGATACGTGACTTCGACCGAGTCGCCAAGCGGGAAACGAGTGGAGTAACGTAATTTTTGCAGCCGTTCAAAATGCGTGGTACTAAACGGCGCTGAGTATGCAATCGTGTTTTCGATCCATTCGTCGATCGGGGTATCGTTGATCGCTTCGATTTCCGCGCTGAGTTCGATGCCAGCGGCGTCGGCAGTGCTATCGAGCGTGACAAAATTGACGATCACACGTCCGTCGTCGGTATCGCGGATGCCCAAGCCAATACCACCCGAAATGGCGGTTTCAAATTCATTCCCCATAACGGCGGGTTGCGGGTACAACGCGATATGACCATCGTCAATTTCCCACAGAAAATCGCGCAGCGCCAGCACATACGCATCGCTGTCGTCATCGTCTTCCGCCTGTTCAAAGCGCGGACGATATTGTTCTCCCAACGCTGCCCAATCGACTTGTTTGTACTCGGTGAATGCATATTCGCGCGTGAATTTATCCAACATCGCGTCGAACGCTTCGGTATAGCTCATCTCCGAAAAATCGTCCAGTGCTGCGCCTTCCGGTTCGATTAAATCGATCACGGGGTTGGCGGAGCGGTCGAACGTGAACGGGTCACTGTCCAAATCGACAACGGTATAGCCTTGCGGCAGCAGCACGGTCGGGTCATCGTCGGTGAACAACAGTTCGTCGTCGCCAAACCCCGCCGGGAAGCCTTGCGCGTCGTCGGCAGCATATACCAACAGCTTGCCGCCGATCACCTCCAGGTAACGATCTGCCTCATCGGTGACGCGCGTCGATGCATACGCCGATGACCAGCCGCCGCCGTACAAATCGCGTTCTTCGAGATAAGCATCCCCAAACGTATTCGACCAGTACGCCGTCGCGTAGATTTGCACACCTTGATCATCACCACCGTCGTTATCGACATCACGATACGTGCCTTGCGGCTGAATCGGCAGTGAAATGCTGTAACTGAACGGTGATGTGTAAAAATCAGAAGTAATTTGTCCCAATACCTGCGAAGCGACCGGCATCAAAAAGCCGCGATCCCGATCAACAAAGCCTGCTTGATCTTCCAAAATGACCAACGGCTGCGCGACACCACTGGTGAACAGCGTATTGGTATACACCACTTCACCCGTCACGCTGACCGCGCCGCCTTCATCATTGTTGATGTCGGCGGGCTCAAGTTCATTCGCTTGTGCAGCGACCGACAATGCCCCAACCATAATCAGCACGCTGATCAGGACACGGGGAAAACGAAAACCAATTTTCATGCTAAACTCCGATACACCTTACGATAGGATCGACAGTAAATCTACTGCCCGCTTTCATATAACACACTACGCACTAATCAAGCAAGCGGATTTTAGGAATCTTCACCGTTGGCGCGATTTGCTTGAGCAGGGTTGGTAAGCGGCGACGGCGCGTAATCGGCATCTGGTGAGCGAACTGCCAGATTTCATCCGCAATATCCCAAACCGCGTTCGGCTTGCCAATCTTGGCGGCGTTATCGGCGCGACGCTGCAAACCCGCTTCGCCTTCGCTCAACCACGCCTCGACCGCTTGCACGACGAGTTCCGGTTCGGGCGCGAACACCCCCGCGTCGTTTTTGACGACCAATTCGACATTGCCAGTCTCTTGTCCCGGAATCGCATCGTACAAAATCATCGGTAAGTGCGCGATGCACGCCTCGCTGATGGTCGCAGGTCCTGCTTTTGTGATCAATACATTGGCGGCGGTCATCAAGCGTGCCATGTCGTCGACATAGCCATAAATCTTGACGGGATGCTTCCACTCGCTCGATTCCAGCTTTTCCTTGAGCGATTTATTGCGCCCCGCGACGATGATCAACTGACATTTTTGTTTGACATCGTTGATCGCCTGCGCTGTTTTGTACAAAGGTCCCATGCCTTCGCCGCCGCCTACGAGCAGCAGGACGGGCAAATCCGGCTCCCAGCCAAGTTCATGCCTTGCCGAAGCACGGTCTTCTAACGGCTGCGAAAACCGGGGATGCACAGGCAGTCCTGTCACGCGCACACGCTCTGGCAGCAGTCCGGCATTGATGGCGATGTCATAGGCTTCCTGCGATGGGACAAGCGTGCGATCTGAACGCGGATCGTACCAAAAGTTATGCGTCGTCAACAAATCGGTGACGACGACGATGAAGGGTGAGCGTGATTCCATGCGTTGAATCGCTTGCAGAGATGGCTGAGTCAGGACTGAATGCACGCATACGATCACATCCGCCGGGTTATCGCGGAACATTTTTTTCAACCCGACTTCTACAGCGATATAAATGCCACGTGTTGCTATTTTTACCCGCGAGGGTGTATCTAAAAAGTTGTAGGTCGCGCCCCAACTCGAACGCGAATAATTGATGATGATAGGATAAACTTCGGGCATATACTTGAAGGGAAAACCCGACGCTCGAAACGCATCGACAACGGTCGATTCAATCTTCCCCGAATACCGTTCGAACAGCGCCTGGCGTATCGCTTCGGCGGCGGCTCGATGCCCACCCCCGGTATCCGACATCACGAATAAAACTCGTTTTTTTGCTTCCATATTTAAGACCCCGTTGGGTGTTCCTCTTTGAACGTGGGTACATAGTGGATGAGTTGTTTGACTTGTTTGACGAATGCCCCGCGCGCCACCAGCACGCGTCGCCCACACCCGGTACAGCGGATACCAATATCTGCACCAATGCGGAACACATCCCATTCAAAACTGCCACACGGGTGCGCTTTTCGCAGGTGAACGCGGTCGCCAATCGCCATCGGGTCGTCGATATTCATACGCGACTCATTTTTGCAATCGCAACCGTAAGCTGACGACGCAAAAACGTTACCCTTTCGTGGTTAATTTTTCACCTTGCTATGATAACACCTTCGATGGCACTTCGGGTCGCGCAAACCAGAATGGAGTTTCAGCGATCATTTACCCGAAAAGCGGTGACGGATGAGCGCAAACCGCGCGTGTTGAATATCATGGACATCGCTCGTGGGGGCGCAGCACGCCTTATCCAAAAAACACCCGAATATTCACCATCCCTCAAACTCGACTGGATATTAAGATAGGGCGTGACTCGTGTATAATTACTCGAATATTGTCCGTAGGCGTGGAGCATTCCGTTGTTACTCTCTGGCAATCTCGATATTACACAGTTGATCGCGCGGCTTGTCGTCGTTCTCGTGGCGATGACCGTGCATGAATTCGCTCATAATTATGTCGGTTGGAGGATGGGCGACCCTACGCCCGCTCAAACCGGACGACTAACGCTTAATCCGTTGGTGCATATCAACTGGATCGGTATGTTGATGTTCGTCCTCGTTGGCTTCGGTATTTTGGGCAGCGCGCCCATCAGCCCCAACCGGATGCCGCGCGAAAATCGACGCTGGCGCTGGCTGGCGGCGGTCGCGGCGGGACCGTTCTCCAATTTGCTGCTGGCGATCTTGTTCGCGTTCATCATTCGCTTAATCGGCATTCGCACGCTGCTCAGCTTGCCTGACATTATCGTGATAATCCTTGAATTGATGATCCAGTTCAACGTACTGCTGTTCGTCTTTAACCTGATCCCGTTATTCCCCATCGACGGTTGGCAAATCGTATATGCGCTCTTGCCGCCCGATCTGGCGGCATGGTGGCAGCGTCATCAGCAAACCAGCTATTACCTGTTTATCGGCTTGATCCTGCTGAGCTTCTTCCCGATAGCTGGATTCAACATTTTGGGCATCATCATCACACAGCCAACTACTGCTATCACCAATTGGCTAATCGGCTTCGCCATCGGCTAACCCCATGACCGCAGTGATTCGTCTCCGTCAAGGGGTGCGCGCGCTGATCGCGCTGATTTTTGCGCCGTCGGTCGATTATGACGCGGTCGCGCGCGCGCTCACCCTGTCGCAGGTGGCGCTGTTCAAGCGTTTGCAGCGCGCCGAACAATTGCACAGCCTGCGGGTGCTGCGCGCGGTATTGGCGCAGGATACCGTGACGCCGCCAGCGCTGGCAGTCGCGGCGCTGCTGCACGACATCGGTAAAGTACGCTATCCCGTCGGCTTGATCGGTAAGATGCTGCCTGTACTGGTCAAGCGGATATCACCAAGGCTCGTTCGACGTTTGAGCGACGGCAACCCCGAAAATCGATTCATACGTCCATTCGTGGTTTATCTGCATCATCCAGCATGGAGCAGTGAACTTATCACCAAAGATGGCGGGTCGCCCGACGCGGCATGGCTGGCAGCACATCACGCCGATGACGCCGATCGATGGCGTAACCATCCGTTATACGCGCAGATTCTCCGTCTGCAAGCCGCCGACGACCGAAATTGAACGCTACAAAACCTGCATGGTATAAAGTGAAGCACGTTTAACCTTTTACGTTCACCTTTGGAAATTTTCAGGAAAACGAACATGGCAAACACGATTGAAATCGCAATTTTGGGCATGGGGCGCATCGGCGCATCGATGGGCTTGGCGATCAAGCGTTATAACGCGGGCAAAAATACCCAGCAGCAGTTCCGTGTCACAGGCTACGATTCTGAGAGCGCGAATATCACAGAAGCCAATAGCAAAGGCGCGTTCGATATCCACGCACGCACTATTTTCGACGCTGCCCACGATAAGGCGTTGGTGATCGTCGCGCTCCCGTATGCCGAAATCAGTCAAACCTACCGCGATTTCGCGACCGGTGTCAACGCAGGCACGGTCATTATGGATATGTCGCCGCTTAAATCGCCGTCGCTGGCACTGGCTGCCAAACATTTGCCCGAAAACGTGTATATGGTCGGCGCGACGCCCATCCTCAATGCCGCGTATCTGTTCGATGGCGTAGAGGACACAGCTCACGCTGCCGCCGATCTGTTCGATAACGGTGGCATGTTGGTGCTGCCCAACGCCGGTTGCCCGCCCGAAGCGGTCGAACTCGTCAGCGATTTGTGTACGCTCATCGGCGCACCACCACGTTTTGCCGACCCGCAAGAACATGATGGGTGGGCGGCGGCAGTCGAAGGCTTACCGATGGCGCTCGGCGTCGCGGCGTTTTACGCGCTGACCAAAGCCGATGGCTGGCGCGACGCGCAGCAGCAAGCGGGTCATTCATTTGGGCGTTTGATTCACCACTTGTACGACACCCACCCCGATGACCTACGGGATATCATGCTCAACAATCGCGATAATCTGATCCGCCATATCGATGGCATCACCGACGCGCTCGACGCGCTCCGCGATACGCTCGCACAGGGCGACCGTGATACGCTCGAAGCCGTGATTGAGGAAACCACCGACGCCGCGCATTTGTGGGTGATCAAACGCCGCGAAAACAAATGGGATAAAGTGCAAGCCCCGCCACGACCGGATATCGGCGCCCATATGAGCAGCCTGATTTTTGGCGGCGCGCTCGCTAAGCGCATTCGTGGCGACAAAAACGGCAGCGCATAGCCTGTTTTCATACGTTTCTAATCAACTCACCTTACGCAGATTACTCTCATCCTAAGTCCTTCTCGCTCAGGGAGAAGGGCAGGGGGTGAGGGCTGAAAACAAGGGGCATGCGTAAGGTGAGTTACAAATTTCCCGGCACAATCACGTATCGCATGACACTTTCGTGACGAGTTTACACACAATTTACATCGTTTCCACATTCGATTTACATGTCGCGCCTATGCTAAGAACAGATGGTTGACATCGAACACCCTGGCATCGCATCGTCGGGATGATATTCAAGCACAGGCACGACATGGAGGTTGTAATGATGCGCAGTAAACGATGGATACTGGCAGGGATCAGCGTATTGGTGATGAGCGGGTCAGCGATTGGGTTTGTAGCGGCGCAAGAAAGCACGCCCGAAGTCCCGCCCGTTATCGAAGAACTTCGTAATCGTGGTTATTTGGGCGTTACACTGACCGAAAGCGAAAACGGTGTCGAAGTGGTCGCGGTCTTAGAAAACTCCCCCGCCGCCGATGCGGGCTTACAAGCTGGCGATGTGATCACCACGATTAATGGCGTCGCGGTCGCAACACCACGCGAAGCACAACGCGCTATCCGCGATATTGCGGCGGACGAAGTCGTCATGTTAGAAATTATCCGTGACAGCGAGACGCAAACGCTCGAAGCCACGCTCACGGGACTGCCCGAAAATTTCGACGCACGACGCGGCGCCATGGGGCTTGGACGTGATACGGCGTTCACGTTTGATCCAGAAACCGGCGTGTTCACGGTCGCTCGTTTAAGCGAAGACAACCCGCTTTACGAAGCGGGTTTGCGCGAAGGCGATATGATCGTCGCAGTTGACGGCGAAACGCGTGATCTGGCGGCGCTCGCGGCTTATGTGATCAGTCTGGAAGATGACGCGACGGTCATGCTCACCATCGAACGCAATGGTGAAGCACAAGATATCACCGTCGCAGTCAACGAATTGGCGCTGTTCCGCGGCGAACGCGGTTTCTTCCGTAACATGATGCCGAATGGCGAACGCGGAGAAGGCTTCGGTATGCGCGGCATGGCGGCGGGTGTCCGTCTCGGTGTCGGCTTTGAAATGACCGACGCAGGCGCGACCGTGACCGCGGTTTTGGAAGGCGCACCTGCCGCCGAAGCCGGGTTGCTCATTGGTGACATGATCACCGCCGTCAATGGTGAAGCCGTCAACGAAGAAATCACACTTCGTGACCGCGTCAGCGCGTATGAAGCGGGCGATATTGTGACGCTCGCCGTCACCCGTGATGGCAAAGCGCTCGCTCTATCGGTGACGTTGGTCGAACCGATGGAAATGCGCGACATGATACCGTTCTTCAACAGTGAAGGACGCGGTGGTCGGGGTGGAATGCGTGGGAATGGCGGACAGCCGGACAACGCACCCAATGCACCCGCCGATGTTACACCGCCTGTTGAAGGCGCAAGCGCGTAAAAGCGGATGACAGTTACGTGTTGAAAGGTGGAAGGGCTGTTCTGAGAGATAAAAGACCAGCGTTGCTTTATCTTTCAACTTTCACCTTTTAACGTTTACCTCTGTCAAACCCCCTACTTTTCGTACAGGCAGATCATCCCCCTATGATCTGCCTGTACGTTTTTATGTGTCTCACTACTATAATGATTACCGTTTTGTCCATTGAAATCTGAAAGTTGCTACGTTTATGTCAATTCAAAGTGAACTTCTCAACCGACTGCACACCCAGCAAGCCACCATCGGGATTGTCGGTTTAGGGTATGTCGGGCTGCCGCTCGCGGTCGAATTCGCGGAAGCGGGCTTCAATGTCGTCGGGCTGGATGTCTCGCCGCGCAAAGTCGACTCGATCAATCGCGGCGAGAGCTATATTCCCGATATTTCGACCGAGCGCCTCGCGCCGCTCGTCAAAAACGGCAGCTTGTGCGCCACCACCCGCTACGACGATTTACGCCTTGCCGATGCGATCAGCATTTGTGTGCCCACGCCGCTTCGCAAGACCAAAGACCCGGATATGTCGTTCGTGATTCAAGCCGTCACCGATGTCGCGGCGATCGCGCATGCAGGTTTGCTGGTCGTGCTGGAAAGCACCACGTATCCCGGCACGACAGACGAAATCGTCGTCCCCAAGTTACGCGAACACGGCTTGACGGTCGGTGTCGATGTTTTCGTCGCGTTTTCACCCGAACGCATCGACCCCGGCAATCAAAAATATGGTGTACGCAACACGCCGAAAGTTGTCGGCGGCGTTACGCCCGCCTGCACCCAAGTCGCATCGGCGCTGTATGCGACCGCTATCGATACCGTCGTCCCGGTTTCGTCACCGACCGCCGCCGAGATGGTCAAACTGCTCGAAAACACATTTC
Organism: Aggregatilineales bacterium; assembly: GCA_038207205.1. Taxonomy (GTDB): domain Bacteria; phylum Chloroflexota; class Anaerolineae; order Aggregatilineales; family Phototrophicaceae; genus Flexifilum. The sequence goes on along the minus strand of JBBRAA010000060.1, from coordinate 5,728 downwards.
GTGCCGTCAATATTGGCTTGGTGAACGAAATGGCGCTCATGTGCGACCGTCTCGGCATCGACGTGTGGGAAGTCATCGACGCCGCCAAAACCAAACCGTTCGGCTTTATGACGTTCTATCCGGGACCGGGCATCGGCGGGCATTGCATCCCAGTTGACCCGCATTATTTAAGCTGGAAGCTCAAGACGCTGAATTACACCGCGCGTTTTATTGAACTCGCCAGCGAAGTTAACACCGCCATGCCGATTTACGTCGTCAATAAAGTCATCGACGCGCTCAACGACGACGTGAAAGCGGTTCGTAATTCAAAGATTGTCGTCATGGGCGTCGCCTATAAAAGAGATGTGGACGATGTACGCGAAAGTCCGGCGCTGGATGTGATCAGTCTGCTCCGTCATCGCGGCGCAGACGTTCTTTATCATGATCCGTTTGTCGAGTCGTTCCGGCTTGAAGATGATCAAATTATGCACAATACGGCGTATACCGATGACTTGCTTGCATCTGCCGACTGTGTGGTCATTGTCACCGATCACACCGGATTCGATTACCAAGCTATCGTGAATCACAGTAAACTCGTGGTCGATACGCGCAACGCTACCAAACACCTGCACGGCGCGGCGCGCGTCGTGACGTTATAATCAACTGATCAGGAGACGCACCCTTATGAGCGAAATGCCAATTCATCTGGCAACACTCCCGCCCGAAGCGCTGGATATTTTACGGTTCTTCGGCAAAACCGATACGACCGCGCCGTATCATGCCGATGCCATCATCGAAGGCGGCGATATGAGCGAGCGCGCATTTGGCAAAGGCTTGCGCCGCCTGATCAACAAGAAATTTATGGTGATGACCGACGAGAGCATCTACAAAATGACCGATCTCGGTCGGCGCGGGGTCGCAGAACTGATCGAGTGGGATATGAACGCGCCCGAACGGGGCGCACAAGCTGAACCGCGCTTTGTCATGCGGCGCGTGGTCGTCGCCGCGCCGCGTGTGCTGCTGAGCGCGCAGCCTATTCTGCTTTATATCGGCTTCGATGAAGCCGGAGACGACGATATTCTGCCCGAAGATGTCGATTTGCTTATCCGCCTGACATTGATTGATGGGGTGGCGGCGAATACATTTGTCATCGAAAAAGCGTTCCGGCTGACGAATTACGCCGCGCGCCAAACCTTCGAGATCGCAGGCGGCATGTACGATACGCTGCGCGTGCGCGTACAAATCTCACAGCCCGAATGGACAGACGACGAAGCGCCAGGAATGTTTGTCGATCTGCCGGTCACAGTGGACGCGACGCTTTCCGACCCGGCACTGGTCGCGTATACGACGGCGGTCTTGATCCGCGAGCCGTAGATTTTTTACATGCAGAACATACGCGCGCAACAACTTTTCGTTAGCCTATGAGTAATTTAACAGGCTAAAGAAGGACGAACAACCATGTTTAGACGACCGTTACGCCGCCGCATGATCGGGCGCGGGATGATGGGACGAGGCATGATGCGTCGGCGTTTTATGTGGCGGCGCGCGCCGTATGGACGCTTTGGGCTGATGCAAACTGGGATGTTGTTCATGATGGGCGCGGCGGCATACAAAATCACACAAGCCGACGCCGATCAGATTCAACAGACGACTGGGCGTGACTTCAGCCAAATGACCGAAGCCGATTTGCTCGACGCGATGAAACGGCTTGGCATCCAGCAATTGTCGTTGGATGACGACGACCGCAACGCCATCGCAGGCGCAGATAAGGTCTAAAGCGACGACGATGGGCGGGTCTGAGTCCCGCCCCCCGCTTAACCGCGATCCGGCTCGTAGATGACAGCGACCACGCCAGAACTGAATGAGCGCGATTCCACCAACCTGAATTTTGCGGCGAAACCGTCCTGAAAAAAGCGCTGACCTTCTCCCAGCACCACCGGATAAAAAATCAGCGTTTTTGTCCCGGCGTCCAGCCGAACGGCGCATCTTCGGGAATCACGTTGATCGCCGCAACCGACTCGCCGCTCAACAGTTGCGCTTCGAGCATCGATTCGTTGATGCCCTGCCGCCGTTCGCGCGCCGAATTCCGACGGCGCAGTTCGGGCGCATAAAACAGCGCATCGGTCGGGCGTGGATCAAGCGCGATCCGTGCGACTCCGCGCGCCAGAATATCGATGGGCATCGGTGCGGCACGCCGCAAGCCCAACCATGACAACGGCGGAATCACACCGCCCATCGTGATCAGGCGATTCAACAGCGGACGCCGCGCGCCGCGCGTGTACACAATGGGCGCACGAATCACCGTCGAACGCAGCCCGATCCGCTCCATATATAACTCGGCTTCACGCTTGGCGCGGATGTATTCGGCGCTCACCCACGGCGCGCGTACCGCGCTAACCAAGACCATATGCGGGACGCCGCTGCTCACGCACATATTGGCGACATTGCGCGCCGATACGACGTTGAGCCAATCATAGGTCAAGCCTTGTCGCGGGTCGGTTTTCATGCCGCCGACGGTGTGAATGACGACGCCATGCCCGCGCCCACGCCCTTTCAGGCTGGCAGGATTCCACACATCCGCGACGATCAGGCGCGCGCGCTGTGCTAAAGCACCGATCTTGTCCTCTGCACCCGGTCGCACCAACAGCGTTACATCCGCGCCTTCCGCCAACAGGGCAGCAGCGATATGGTCGCCTAAATAAGTTCCGCCGCCCGTGACCAGCACGAGGCGCGCGTTTGATAGTGCATTAAACGTCATAATACGACTTGAAACTTCCTAGTTGTGCAAAACGCTCAATTCATGGATAATACTTGATGTGACTCATGGGTGTCCATGCACACTGGAAACGAAGTTTCGGCGGGATGCACAAACTCCCCCGATACGGCTGGCAAAATTAACCGCTCTACACGGGCGATGTGGATGATTTCAACTTATTCGGGTCAGCGCGGCGCGTTCAGCAGCGATGCGACCTTACGTCAATCATAACTATAGACAAGGTTCGCGGTCTTTGACCGTTTGATTCCGTCGGACGCGCGCGTATCCATCAAGTTTTTCCCACAAACCGCAGTGTCGAACACCAGCCGGGTTTCGTATCCACGAGTCGCGGCTGGTTGTCATTGCACATTGGGGTTTTAACCCGGCGGGAAATATGGGCGTCATCACGGCGCTGGAAATTCAAAAACGCAATAAAAAGCGCGTCAATGTTTACATCGACGATGAATACCTGTTCAGCCTCACCCTTGAGGACGCAGCGCGCTTGCACAAAGGTGAAACGCTCACCGACGCGGAAATCGACGCGCTTAAAGGCGATGACGCCGTTAAGCAAGCCGTCGAACGCGGCGCGCGTTTGCTCGCCAGCCGCCCACGCAGCACCCAGGAAATCCGCCGCAATTTGCAGGACAAAGAGACCCCGCCCGCTGTCATCGACGCTGCCATCACCCGATTAACCGAACTTGGTTATATGGATGACCGAGCTTTCGCCGCATTTTGGGTACAAGGTCGAAGCAATTCGAGCAAACCATCCAGCCCAAAAGCCATACGTTATGAACTGCGCCAGAAAGGGATAGCCGACGCCATTATCGCGGAAGTGTTGGGGGATATTGACCCCGACGACTCGGCATATCGCGCGGCGAGCGCCCGTGGTTCGCGTTTGCGCGGACGCACCCGCCGCGATTTCCGCGAAAGCCTGAATGGTTTTCTACTGCGGCGCGGCTTTCAATACACCGTCGTCAAACCCGCCATCACCCGTTTGATCGAAGAACTGGAAACCGATGACCCGGCGTTCTTTCGTTCGGACGAAGGCGACGATGACGACGAACACCGAACCACATGATGAACTTTGAACGCTACTAAAACAAGTTGTATTGGTCAGGGTAAAACGCAGCCTGTTTTCCCCACTATCGAAAGGAGAGACGCGGGATAATCTCGCTGAGCACGAGGCGAAAACACCGCAGAAATCATGGACGGCAGCACGATTGTAATCGCTATCTTCACGCTGATCATCGGCGCGGGCATTGGCGCAGGGATTGGCGTGTATCTTTTAACGAATGTACAAACCCGACAAGGTAAAAACCGCCGCGATTTGGCAGAAGCCGAAGCCAACCGAATCATGTTGGCGGCGACGACCAAAGCGGCAGAAATCCAACGCGATACAGAGGATAAAACCAAGCGTGTGACCGACGAAACCGACGAGATTTTGACGCGCCGCCGCCGCGAACTCGACCGTGAGGACGAACGTTTGCAGCGCCGCCGCGCCGAAACCGATAAAGAATCGGAAGCGGTCAAAGAACGCCAGCGCGTACTGGATAAGCGCCAGAGCAAGCTCGATAAGCGCGAACAGGACATGCAGAAAATTCAGGATGAATACACGGCGGAACTCGAACGCATCGGCGGTTTGACCGTCGAAGAAGCCAAAGTCGAACTCATGTCGATTGCCGAAGTCGACGCCCGCAACGATATGGCGCGCATTATCCGGCATGTCGAAGCCGAAGCCCACGAGATCGCCGATACGCGCGCTCGTGAAGTGATCAGCTTAGCCGTGCAGCGTCTCGCCAGCGAACATGTCAGCGAAATCAGCGTCAGCGTAGTCGAACTGCCCAGCGACGAAATGAAAGGGCGGATTATCGGGCGCAATGGGCGCAATATTCGCGCCTTTGAACTCGCGGCGGGCGTCGATGTCGTCGTCGATGACACGCCAGAGGCGATCACCGTGAGCAGTTTCGACCCGGTACGCCGCGAAATCGCCAAGCGCGCGATGGCGAAACTGGTCGTCGATGGGCGTATTCATCCCGCGCGCATCGAAAAGCTGGTCGAAGACGCGCGTACTGAAGTCGAACAATCGATCCGCCAGGAAGGCGAGCGCGCCGCCTACGAAACCGGGATCGTCGGCTTGCATCCCGAAGTGATCAAGATGTTGGGGCGGCTTAAATACCGCACCAGCTACGGGCAAAATCAGCACGCACACTCGATTGAAAGCGCGCATATCGCGGGCATGATCGCCGCCGAACTTGGCGCAGACGTGAACATCGCCAAGATGGGCGGCTTGCTGCATGACCTGGGTAAATCGATGGATCATGAAATCGAAGGCACGCACGCGGCAATTGGCGCAGAATTCGCCAAACGGCACGGTGTTAACGCCAAAGTCGTCAACGCCATCGCCAGCCATCATCACGAAGTCGAACAAGAGTATGTCGAGTCGTACATCGTCGAAGCAGCCGACGCCATCAGCGGCGCGCGTCCCGGTGCGCGGCGTGAAAGTCTCGATGCGTATGTGCGCCGTGTGCGCACGCTGGAAGAAATCGCTAATAGTTTCGAGGGTGTCGAACAAAGCTACGCGCTGCAAGCCGGGCGCGAAGTTCGCATCATCGTGCGCCCCGAAGCCGTGGATGATTTGAGCGCGCTGCGGTTGTCACGCGATATTGCCAGGAAAATCGAGGAATCGATGCAGTATCCGGGTCAGATCAAGGTGCAGGTGATCCGCGAGACACGCGCGGTCGAATACGCGAAGTAACCTTAATTCCCTCTCCTAGAGAGAGGTTAGGGATGAGGGTAACTGCTCAGATATCCCTCATCCCCCGACCTCTTCTCCCGTGACATACTCCCCACACCTAAAGGCGGGGGCTTCTACCCTCAGCGCGACTGCGAAGGCGAACCTTCGTCTTATCGTCGCTCCGGTAGCACAGCGATGCCCCGCTGTGTTTGACGTTAACTACGGTATTGCGATATTACGGGATTATGATCGAGGTCGGA
>JBBRAA010000059.1:0-22717 GCA_038207205.1 Aggregatilineales bacterium | reverse complement strand
GTTTCGCTGCCCACGCTAACCTGAACGCGGCGATTAACATTAGTCGTCGGGCGGCAGTCAATCCGCCATACGCGGTGTGTGTCTTGGGCTTCGCGCCCGCCATAACTGCAAGCCCCTAGCTTTAGCTATGGGGTCGTTGACTCTTTGCGCCTTTGCGTTAAATCTTTTCTTTTCACGCGCAACTTTTTGAAAAGACCCCATCCATGACCCATATCCTGATTACAGGCGCATCCGGTTTCGTCGGCACGCACGTGATTACAAGCGTTCGTCAGCGCGGCGCGACCAGCCGTGCCGCCGTCCGCGATGTACCCAAGTCTGCATCCGCCGATACAACCGTCATCGTCGGTGAAATCGACGGTTCGACCGACTGGGGGAGCGCGCTCGACGGTATCGACGCCGTCATCCACTGCGCGGCACGCGCCCATGTCCTCCGCGAGCGCGCCGCCGCCCCGCTTGCAGCGTTCCGGCACATCAATGTCGAAGGCGCGATGCAGTTGGCAGAGACGATGGTCAAACATGGTGTCAAACGGCTCGTGTTTGTCAGCAGCCTCGGCGTCAACGGACAAAGTGGACACTTCGATCAGGCAAGTCCGGTGCGCCCTGCGCTGCCCTACGCCATCAGCAAGTGGGAAGCCGAGCAGTGCCTCTTTGAAATCGCGGCGCGTGCGGGCTTAGCACTCGTGGTCGTACGTCCGCCGCTTGTGTATGGCGACGGCGCGCCCGGCAATATCGCCCGTTTACGCGGCTTGATAGCGCGCGGGCTGCCGCTGCCGTTAGCGTCCGTCCACAACGCGCGCACGCTGATTGGCGTGGATAATCTCGCGGATTTTCTGGTGACATGCGCCGTGCATCCCGCCGCGCCCAGTCAGACGTTCTTGATCGGCGATCACGAAACCGTCAGTACAGCCGACATTTTGCGCGGCTTAGCGGCGGACATGAATAAAACAGCGCGCTTATTTCCGTTTCCGCTCGGCGTGATGCGTGTCGGCGCGCGGCTGATCGGTAAAGCCGGAATCGTCTCGCAGTTGACCGACTCGCTCACCGTTGACTCGTCGTTCGCGCGCGCTCGGTTGGGCTGGAGTCAGCCGTTTCCGTCGCCATTTGCGCGTATAATCAGGTCATAAAGATCATGGTCGCCCAACCACAAACGAAGATCAAAATGACGGCGGAAGACTTTTTTCAACTGCCCAAAACCACCCGTATCGAAGAACTCATCAATGGAGAATTGATTGTGTCGCCGCCTGCTTTTGTCGATCATCAATTTAGTTCGTCGAGTACGTTAGAAGTTCTGTTACGACTTATCGAGGGTGGCAAATTGTTCCATGCGCCAACGGCTGTGTGTTTGGACGATGAAAATACGCCAAAGCCAGACATTTTCTGGTTGGCACTTGCCAGTATGCAAAAGATCAGCAAAAAGTGTATCGAAGGCGCACCTGATTTGATCGTCGAGATTTTTTCACCGCGCACCGCGCGACGCGACCGCGTGACAAAATATGCACTGTATCAAAAACATGGCGTGCGTGAATACTGGATGATCGATCCCGTCAACGAATATATCGAGGTGTATCGGCTGGAAAACGGCGCGTTCGTTCAGCAAGGTATTTACGAACCCGGCGACGCCTTCGAGTCCGCCGTTTTAGGCGGTAAAACCGTCGATGTCGCGGCGCTGTTCGCGTAAAGAACAGCAGTTCCAATCTTGGCGTGTTTTTGGATACGGCGTGCCTTGCCGCTACAAAAGAATATACAGAATACTGGATACTCGCTAAAGGACGTTCTCGTTGCAAGACTATTTGATACTCCCCTTGATCGGTGTGCTATCGGCGATGTTGACGTGGGTCATTCGACGTTATGCGCGGCGTAATCTGCTCGATATGCCCAACGAGCGCAGTTCGCATACCGTGCCCACGCCGCGCGGCGGCGGACTTGCCATCGTCATCGCCTTCACCGTCGGCGTCCTTGTTTACAACGCTGAAAATAGCTTTCCTCCCCAAGTCGTCGCCGCGCTGTTGATCGGCGGGTGGGCGGTGGCGATCATCGGCTTCATCGACGACCGCCGCCCGGTCTCATGGCGTGTGCGCGCACTGGTACATTTTGGCGCGGCGATCTTCGGTTTGGCGGCGCTCGGCGGGATGCCGCCGCTCAATTTGGGGGTTGCCATCGTGGAATGGGGGTGGATCGGTCACATCGTCGGCGTGATCGGCATCGTCTGGTTAATCAACCTGTATAATTTCATGGACGGCATCGACGGGTTAGCGGCGGGCGAAGCGGTCACAGTCGCGCTGGCAGGTGGATTCGTTGTCGGGATAGGGACTACCCCCGACGAAATGGGATTAATCGGTTATGTAGTGGCGTTCGCGTCGTTCGGTTTCTTGATTTTTAACTGGAGTTCGGCAAGCATTTTTATGGGTGATGTTGGAAGTGGGTTTTTAGGCTACCTCTTTGCGATTTTTGTAATTTACTCGGTTGCGAACGCTTCTTTCGTAAGTGTACAAAGTTATGGTGTGGTGGGTTTGACCTTCTGGGTCTGGCTGATTTTACTCGGCTATTTCATCGTCGATGCGACGTTTACGCTCATTCGTCGGCTGTTACGTGGTGACAAATGGTATGCGGCGCACCGTACCCATGCGTATCAAAAATGGCTGATTCGCGGCGCGTCACATCGGCGTGTGACAACGACAATTTTAGCGATCAACGTATTGTGGCTGACGCCGCTTGCAGTGATGGCAACGATTTTTCAGCAATTCGCGCTGTTGTTCACCGTGATCGCGCTCGCGCCGCTCGTATTTTTCGTCGCGGATTTCAAGGCGGGCGCGCCGAACACCGAACCATCCGTGTAGGGGCGGGTGCAGCACGCTGCGCCCCTACAAAACGGTGGGATTTTCCAATGGCGTGGCAAGCGGTGTCAACGGCTGTGTCCGCCGCTTGCGCGGAAAGATAAACGTCAGCTTGGGCGGCGTCACGATCAACCATCTGGGCGCCATCGCCGCGCCCACACCTACCAACATCCACAGCAGCTTGTCGTAGTGCAGCGTGCTGGCGGTGGGTCCGCGTAAGAACACCAGCATCATAATCGACAACCACATCGCCGCTTGCGTCGAATAGACACCGTCGCGCCGTTTTGCGACTTGATAAAACGAGTAGGTCGCAGACAGCAGCATTCCGATGAACAGCACGAAACCAATCGTGCCCGTCTCTGCCAGCGTGACCAGATACAGATTATGCGCGGTATAGGTGCCGCCAAGCGCACGCGCGCTCACATTGATGAACTCGCCAAAACCGACGCCAGAGATCAGGTTGTTCTGCCATGTGCGCGCGGCGAGTTCAACCAGATCGAAACGGCGTTCCACCCCACTATCCCACTCGCGGACGGCAAACAGATTGTTATACAGATAATCCCAGTATGCATCCGGGATGAACAGGGTTAACAATATCGCTGCGACGATGAACAGCAGGACTAACTGGCGTTCGCGCCGCTGTCGTCGTTCTTGTTGTTGGGCATAAGTGCGATTTTCAGGCGGTGGCGATGCCCATCTGAACAGAATGGGCGGCAGAATCAAGGTCATGACCAGCATCAAAAAACCGGCGCGCGATACCGTGCCGACGACTCCGAGAATGAAAATCGCATATAGCACGAAATACACCACATGCTGCCGCCGATTGGGATTCTTGAAATGCAGCCACATCGTAAAGACGATGGCGATGCACAAATAAAATGCCAGCGCGTTCTGATTGCCTTGAAAACCGGCACCGCGCACAAGTTGACGACTGAGCACACCGACAATTTCCGCTTCATTGAAGGCGGCAATCGCCGATGGCACGCACGCCATCACGAAAATGACCATGAACCAGCGCTGTCGTTCCGGGATCAGCAGTTCTGCCGCCAGTACGACGCCGCCAAACAATTGAATATAGGTCAGCAGCCACGAGCGTGTTCCCATCAGCGCGGCATCGGTATGCGTGACTGTCCCCCAGATGATGAACGCCAGTGCAAAAAATACCCCTGGGTGCGCGATGCGTTGAAGCAGCGGTTGATTGCGTTTTGACACTATATACGAAATTCCGGTGATCACGCCCATGACGGTGAACAGGTTTTCGCTCAGGTCAAAATCGAAGAACAGATTTTGAAAGAGTACCGTGCTGACGATGACCGACAGCCCGATCACAGGCTGACGCATGATCAATACCGTGAGCAAGATGATCGCGCCGAAAATGGCAACTTCGCGCGCGGTATCCGTGCCCGTTATGTCGCCAAGCACAAAATAGACCCCATACAAGCCGATCAAAATCAGCATAATGACGATAATGCTGCGTCGGCTGATCGATTGTTGAACGATAGGCGTTTGATTTGACATCGTTTTATCCCTGCGCGCGCACGGTGGCTTCCCGTACTTCGTTCGGATGCTCTCTATAATACACCGACAACAGCACAGGTGCGATGATCGATGCCAGCGGTCCTGTCGCAAGCAGCCCCGCCAGCGCGTAGGCTTTCGGGCGGCGCAGCGTCGTGCCGGGGTAACTCGCCAGCGCGAACATCAACAGCTTGAAGGCGTGCGCGTAATGGCGGTGTCCAAGCTGACTTAAGCCTTCGCGCAGGCACACGCGCTCGATGAATGCTTCGATCAAATCTTGGCGCGTCAAACCCAACGGCGCGAGCGTCTCGTCTCGATACTCCAGCGTATACAGGTAATCGTCCATTGGTTGTTTGAGCGTGGTCGTTTGCGCGGCTTTATTCGGGCTGATCGCGTCGCGGTAGCGATAGCACACGCGCGGAATGTACACCACGGGCGGGTTTAAGCCCAACACTTTATAGATGAAATGCTTATCGGGTCCAATCGTGCGTGTGCTGTTATAGCCTTCGATACGCTCCCACAACGTCCGCGCATACACCGTGCTCAAGAACGGCATGGGCGTCTTGAGCCGCTTGAGCGCACTCGCCAGCACTGCCGATCCATCGAACACTTGTGCCGCGCCACTGGGCGGCGCATTTGGGGATGTGTAACGCAGATAAAAGCCGTCATCCGGCTTGACCGTCAGTTTGAACACCTGCCCGCGCTCATCGAAGTTTTCGACCGCCGCGAACAAGACCGCGTCGCGCACCCCTGTCTCACGGATCGCAGCGGCATAAGCGCGCAGCGCACCCGCCTTCATTTGATCGTCCGACGAGAGCAAATTCATATACTGTCCGCGTGCGGTCTCGGTTGCGCGCTGCAAGTTCGGCGCGAAGCCGATATTATGGCGGTTGCGGATCACACGAATCCGCGCGTCGCGGGCGGCAAACGACTCGATCACGTCGAGGCTGTTGTCGGTCGAAGCGTTATCCGCGATCACAATCTCGTAATCGTCGTAATCCTGATCCAGCACACTCTGGATCGTCTCACCGATAAAGCGTCCGTAATTGTAATTGGGGATGCAAATCGAGAAAAACGGTGCGGTCATGAACGATACGCCCGTTCCAAACGTGCCATCATCTCGTCACAAGCCGCGCGTATCCGTGCATCCATCGGCGGCGCATCATGGTGCGCCGCCGATGCGCGTACATTCGATACATACGCGGCATCGAATGGCAGCGTTAAAAAGTCGAATAACGCCGGAAAATGGATGCGCGGCGCGCGCGCTAAATCTTCGTATTTGACCAACATCACCCGTTCCGGCTGACGATCCAGCCCCAGATCGAAGTAGATCGCGTTGCGTAGCACCCACTTGATCGCCGCCGCTTCGTGCGCCGTCATATGCGGCAGCGCGGCGTATAACCCACATGCCCACGCGCGCTGTTCATCTGGCAGGTGTTCGCCTAACCAATGCGTCGGCAGCAGCGTATTATCGCATAACTGGCGGATCAAGCTGATCTGCATCTGCCCCCACTTTGCCGCTGCCGACGCGCTCGTCGCATCGACATCCCGAAATATCCAGATCGCTTTTGAACCAATATGCGCGTCCAGTAATGCGGTTGCGCGCTGCGAGTCGGCAATCGGCTTGAACAAAATGACCGGGCACGGTGCCCGCTGTATCAATTGGTGCTGCACCTCGATGCTTTTCAGGCGATTGCGGATAAACGCCGCGCCGTTATCCTCTTGATACATGTGCGTGAGCGGACTTTGCTCCAACGCTTCGATCAGCATGTTCGTGCCGCTGCGTTGACAGCCGAAGATGAATGCCGCCGTTTTCGCCTCACCACGATACACGACGTGCTGACGCAGCCGCTTGACAAACGCGCGCGTTTCGCGTTTCGCTTTCGGAATCATCCGCGCAATCGCGGTTTGTTTTTGTCTTAGATCACGGGCTGCGGTTATATTGTTTTTCACTTGCTGCCTTGTTATACACAATGACCTTGATTGCTTGACTGCCCCGCCAGACGCTCAAAGGCTTGTCCGGCTGCCAAAACACAGATCGCATCTATAAAAGTTGCGCTTATCTTAACCTACCCACGTCATCGGATCGAGCCAACGAAAGTACGTCCCTGCGACCCCTCATCCGTTGTAGAGTGTCACACAATGGTGGCATACAGCGTATGTATCCGCGCCGCGTGCGTCTCAATCCCGTATCCACTACGGATCAGCGTGCGCGCCGCCGCGCCCAGTCGCGCCCGTGACGGGGCATCCGCCGCCAGCGTGAGCATCGCGCTTGCCAATGCGTCGGCGTTGTTTGGCTCGACCAAAATGCCGGTTTGCCCATCGATGACCGTTTCGGCGATTCCGCCCGCGCGCACACTGATCACAGGCGTCCGCGCCGCGCCCGCTTCGATGGCGATCCGCCCGAACGGTTCGACATCGCATGGATGCACCAAAATATCGAGCGACCGCATAATATCAGACGGGTCGGGCACAAAATCGACCAGCTTAAACCGATCACCGAGCGGGTGTGCCGACGCCAAAATTTCGTCGGCATATCGTCGTGTGCTGTCGTAAGGAAACGGACGCGGCGCGGGCGCGCCACCGACGATACAAAAGGTCAGGCGTGGATCGCGCGCGGCGGCGATTTTCGCGGACGCGATGAACAAATCATGTCGTTTCCATGTGCTGCTCAGCCCCGCGACCATGCCGACTAAAATTTGATCCGCGTGGATAGCTAATTGTGCCCGTAAATGTGTTGAACCAGTCGGCGCATAACCTGTCACATCGACGCCATCGGGAATCACGCTGATATTGTCGCAGTCATAGGCGCGAAAGATGCCCGCTACATACGCGCTCATAGCGATGATGTGCGCCGATTGGTCGCTGAAAAATTCGACCATTTCGCCATCGCCCATGCCAAAGCGGACGCGATGTTGCGCCCCGACCGCCTCTTTGATATGCCAGACATGCGGCATTTTCAGCGACCGCGCCGCCAATGCGCCCGCTAACGTCAGCGCTGTCCCCGAATGGATCAGATCGATATTCCAATCATGCGCGGCTTGCTGAACAGCACGACTCGCGTGTGCGTGTGTCATGCCGCGCCGCCAGCGTCCGACTGCCTGTGCGATTCGCCGTACCGGATCAAGATCGTACTGAATATTCCACCACGGAATTGGAACGATGCGCACACCGTCAAATAAACTGCGGACACGCATCAGCGTCGCATTATCACCGGGCGGCGCGACCGCGTAGGGAATGACTCCGAGCGCGCGCAGCGCTGGGATCGCCTCGTAGATTCCGGCGCTGGCACCGCCGCCGAGCGCGTTCAGGACGTAAAGAATACGCAACTTTTACGCCTCGCCATGCGCCGCGAGATACATCGCATAAGCCGCCAGCGATTCTGGCGTGCCCATATCCCACATCGCCCGCGCGGGCGCGATCTCGACGCGCCACCCACGGGCGATCATGTGCTGGTAAACCGGGATCACATAATATTCACCGCGTGTGGTCGCGCCCGCCGCGAACATCTCGTCTGCGATCTGACACAATTCACGCCCGCTCGAAACGTGATAATAGCCCGTGCTGGCGTGGTCGCTGATGCGGATTTTCTCCGCGACTTCGACGACGCGCCCGCTGTCGTCGGTGCGAGCGAAACTCCATCGATCCCCAAGCGCGTTGATCGTGCTGATCATGCCGTGGCAGTCGGGTGTTTTAGCGGCGATGCGCGCGCCCAGATCGGAGTCGATATACGTATCGCAGTTGGCGATCAACACGTCGTCATCGCCGTCAATTAAATCACGCGCTGCCATGACCGTGCGTAACTGTCCATCAGTCACATCGTCGAGCAAAATCACCCGGGTTTTATCACCCGCGATCTGATGCAAATGGTGAGTGATGGCATACTGCTGTTCGTGTTCTTTGAGGGCAATAAAAATCAGGCGCGTATAGTCGATGTCGTGCAGACTGTCGAGCGCACGCGCGATCATCGGGCGTCCGGCGACCGAGATCAAGGGTTTGGGCGTGGTAACGCCGCGATCCGCAAAGCGCGAGCCGCGCCCCGCCATCGGAATGACGATGATCACGAAATATCAAAATCGGGCACTATGAACATCGGTTCACCATCGCGCCTTCTCAGAATTTCAAAATCGAGCTTCGGAATATCACTGAATTTCTGCATAATCTCACGAGCGCGAATTAAATCAGCGCTTTCAAGATGAGCAAACGCAAACCGATGCTCGTCGAATGCTTCAAGAAAGCGGATCAAGCCCGGTAGTTCACATCAAGCATAGCATACAAAGCACAGGCACAATAGCACGTTCCTACACCCGCCATGTGCTTAAATCTCGCCCGAGCATCTCGCTCAAACGCAGCGTATCGTCGTGATAAACGGGCAGCAGCACGGCACGTTGATCCGCCGTGATCTTTGACTGCGTGACGTTGGCATTATGCAGCGCACTCTTGACTCGTGACCGCGCTTGTTTAGGAATCAACGCGCGTGCGAGCTGACGGATTGCCGGGATACGTCCGCTTACCAGCGCGTGGATAAGGCGGCTTTTGGGCTTGCCACTTTTGTAATACCAGTCGTTATGCGTTTGTACGTCGTCATCGACGCCGATAAACGCGAACAAATCGCGCATGACGCCTGCTGCATCGCGGACATAATCGTCATAGAAGACGACCTTGATCTGGTCGCGCGGGAACAGCGCGAAATAACGGGTCAGGTGCGCGCCATACATGCCTTGATTCTGGTAACTGCGCCAGCCCTCGCCGCGCGTATCGTACTCGATTTGATTGGCATCAAAAGCGGTCAAAAAGTCGTCGTGTTGTTCGTACCCGCTTTTGAAATTGTGTAAATACTGCGAATACGCACGTTCGACTGGGTCACGCAGTACCGCGATCAGCTTACAGTCGGGGACATATTTCAGGATTGTCGGCGCAGCGTGCGGCGCGGGTAAATACGATGGCGACGCTTCACCCCGTGCCGAAAACGACTCCGATCCAGTGAAAAGTGCGCGGTAGGCGTCCCAATCGGTGACGATATGATCACGGCTGGTCGGGCGTCCTTCATAGCTGAAAAAATGCGGCTCTTTAGTCGGCGTCATAAACACGCGCGGATGCTGTCCAAAAGCATGATACAGCGAGGTTGTGCCGGCTTTCATCGCGCCGATGATGAGAAACGTGGGGACGGGCATGTGCGAAAAGCCTTTGAACGACAAAATGTTAAAAACATAACGCAAAGGCACGAAGCCGTTTGCGCGGGCGAGTTTTATCCCGCCCGCGCTAGCTTCACGACCCGAACATATTTTGACTGGTGCGCTCGAACGTGTACAGATAGCCACCGATCAAGACCTGACTCTGCGCGTTCAGCGTTTGCAGCGATTGATTGATCGATTGACTGAGTGCATAGCGGCGGTCACTGAGCGGGTGATCAAACGAAGCCAAAATGACAGGCGAGCCGTCAGCGCGCGGCACGGGAACGCCTAGTAGAAGCGCATCGCCGCTTGGCGACCAAAACGGCATGATATCCACCAGTGCGCCATCGCTATCTTCGCCGATAACATCGCTCGTGCCGTCGTCGGTGATGTTGGTGAAGCCGCCCGCCGCAACATCGAACAGATAAGCAACACGAACATACGACGCATACAAGTCCCCTTACAAAAGGTCATTCAACTGAGTGAACGCTGTCAACAGCATCATATGTTGGCGCGCGGGCTTATCGGCGTGGAGCGGCGGCATAGACAGAAACAGCAGTGCTTCGATCAGCCGAACCTGACTCGCATTATAGCCGTGTGTGCGAATCAGCGCATCGAACGCCGCGCCAACCTGTACAACATTCACGTCGGCATAGATCGCGCTCTCGAACACATCATCACCATGATCGGTCACGTCGAACAGGTCAGCAGTGATGAAGTCGTATAAGCCGCACACACTGTGACGCAGTTTGGCGATGTCATAACGCGGGTCGCCGTAAATGCCTTTGCGCCCGAACGACCCGCGCGGGTCGATCAAGCGGATAATCTGATTGTTGAGGTCGAACAAAATATTCGAGAAGCAAAAATCGCCGTGCAAAATCGTCCATTCCGGCGCATCGTCGATCAACCGTGAAATTGCCTTATCGATGTCGTCGCGCAAACGCGGTAAACCGCGCAGCTCACGCCCGTTGACCGTCACTGTATCGCGCGCCAGTAAACGCGCCCATGTCGGGTCGCTCGCGCGCAGCGCCTCCACCCGATCCCATGTTTTATCACGGTAAATCGCCAGCGCATCGGCGGGCTGCGCTGGCGCGGTGTAGCGCCGAAATTCGTCGTGGATGCGCAGCGCGCGCCGCAGAATAGCGATCCATGTATCGGCGTGCAGGTCGCCGTAAACCCACAACTCCGCCAGTGTTGGATAGCCGTAATATTCTTGTACGAAACGCAGCCGTCCGTTCGCCCGTTCCGCCGCGACGATGCGCGGCGTCAGCACTTGCAGTTCGGCGGGCAGCGCGGTGTACCAATCGAGTTCGTCGCTCAATTTAGCGTCGTTGAGGCTGGTCTTGGTGATCGTGTTCAACACGGGGTTGATGCTCAGTTCGTTGAAGTGGCGCGGCGTAAGCAAGCGGCGGCGCGCATCGACCAGATGATCGATGTTGCCGAAATCGAACCAGTCATTCGAGTCGAGCGCGCGCGCATAAATCGGGTGATCGGCGTGATACAACAGCAAGGCGCGGCTGAGTTCGCGCGCGCCATCGGCAATTGCCGCATCGATGCACGCCGCGAACACCGCACCATGTTGCAGGTGATAATACCCCGCCAGCGCTTGATACGGCGGTGAATCGGGCACATCACGTTTATCGATCAGGTCGGTGATGCGCCCGTCGGCGTCGATGCGTGCGATACACCAGCGCCGCGATTCTTCCACCGCTCCCACATACACGACATCCCCTGTGTGATGATACGGCGCGCGAATCAGCGTATCGCCCAAAATCACGCGCGTCATCCCGCCGCCGCGAGTCGCCTGCAAGCCCGCGCGCACGCTGTGCAAAATCGTATCGCCCGCTGTTTCCGCCACGGTGATGTTCATGCGCCCGCGCGCCGCGCGCTGAATGAACGTGCGCAGGTGATGATCATCGGGGCGCACCACGACGACCGCGCTTTTAATCCCTTTTTCGAGTAAATCATCGATGATCCAGCCGATCACGGGCTGTCCGTTGACCGGGATCATCGCGTTCGATGTATTCGTGCTGACGGGCAGCGCCGCGTAATTGATCGCGCCCGCGCATAAGATCAGCGTTGTGTCGTTCACCGCGTTCATAACATGCTCCGCAATCGCCGCCGCACTTTCATGACCAGCGCATGATTGCGGACATCGGCGTGACGCGTGGCGGCTTCGGCGTGCGCGGCGGGTGTGCCGCTCACCGCACGCGGCGACCATGACTCGGTTTTGGCATCGAGCGCGATGCCCGCGTCGGTGAAGGGGTGAGCGTAACCGAGCAATTCACCCATCGCCCGCACGCGCGGATGACTCCACAGGCGATCAACATCGGCGTGTGTCAGCGTCTCGCGCCATTTTTCATCGCGGAACAGCGTTTGATGCGACTCGGTATACAAATGCTTTTGCGTCGCGCTTTCGTCCGTCCATTGGTCGGGGTGCGAATCGGTCGATTCAAAGTGCGAGCGCGCGCCTTTATTGCCCCATAACGGATGCTGTCTGAACTTCCAGAAGTGTTCGATATCCGCTTCGTATTCCAGCCCGACGCCGCGCAAGATCGCGCTCAAGACCGCGCGTGGATGATCGACCACATCGTGATAGCGCGCATACACCGACGAATAACCGCGCGCCGCGATAAAATCGAGAATCTGTCCGTTGCCACGCCACCACCGATCAGCAATATCGTCGATTTGGTGCAAGCTGCTGTGATGCGACTTGTGCTTCTCGCTGGCGGCGTAGGCGTGCGGCGATTTGGCGAGATGTACACACATCACATCGCTGCGGTCGATTCCTGTCAGCGTTTTGGCATACCACGCGCCGACCAGCTTGGATGAATCGACCAGGATTTGCGCGCCCGTGTGGCGGCTGATCGCGTCATACACTTGACGCCGCGCGCCGATGCTGATCAATTCGCTGGTCAGTTCGCGCGTCCATACCGGACACGACTCTGGCGGATCGCACGATTTACACGCGAATGGCGTGCGCCCGTTGGCGACGAACGCGACCAACTCGGTCAGGCTCAAAATCTGTGAGTGCGCGCCCAGCATAAAGTCGGTGATCGTGCTGCCCGAATATTTGTTGGAGAGAATAGCGATGATTTTCATAGCGCATTTTCCCACCCATAATCGACGCCGAGCAAATCGTATAAACGCGCGTTGTGCGGTGCATAATACGCACGCAGCAAGGCGCGTGTTTCCGGCTTGAGCACGTCGATGGATGGTGGCGTCACATTAACAGGCGCAAACGTTTCGCGCGACCAGTCATGCGGAGTCAGCCCCAGAAAGCCCTCGATTTGCATCAGTACACCGATAGGATCACCTTTGAGCGCACGGCTTTCAAGGATCAAGAACTGGTCACGCGGAAACAACGCGAAATAACGCTCAAGCTGAAGTGCATATAACCCGCGATGAATAAAACCGCCGCCGCCATTACGTCCGTTGTGGTAAAACGTGCCGTCACGCGCGATCGCGTCGCGCGCCATCGCATCGAAATCGGCGAACCCTTCTTTGTACCAATGCAGCACGCTCCACGCACTGAACGCACGCTCAACCGGGTCGCGCAAAATCACGATCTGTTTGATCGTCGGATCATAGGCGTGGATACGCGCTGCCGCCGCCGGGTGATAAAGATAACTGGGCGACGCTTCAAACGTGTGCTGATCAGGCGCGAGGCGTGCTGGAAACAAGCCTTTGTACCACAGTGCGCCGCGATGATAATTGAACGAAAAATAGTGTAGTTCTTTTTGCTGCGCCGATACCAGTTGTGGATGCTTGGTCAAATACTGGTGCAGTGCGGTGGTGCCCGCTTTTTGTGTGCCGGTGATCAAAAATGACGGGTGGCTGCTCATTCCGGTCACAGTGTGCAGCGCACCGCCCGCATAGCCTAAGCCAATACGAACTGCTTTGTTGATCGGCGCGCGCACCCGTTGATACGCGGTGCTGCGCCGAAACGAGCTGAGGCGCTTCATACCTTGGTCGCCTTTCTGCCCGCCGCATCCAGAATAACCTGTGCGAAGCGCGCCGTCGCCTTTCCATCCAAGGGTCCCAAAAATTCGTCGCGGATCGCTGCCCGCCCTGCCGCGTACCACGAACGATCCGCCATTGCGCGTGTGATTGCCACACGCAGATCGTCGATGGTTTTGACGACCGGCACCCAATCGTTGTTGTACAAACGCGCGAAGTGCTGTTCCAGCCACGTCGATTGAAAATACGCCTCGAAAATTTCTGGCATGTAAATATTGAACGCCGGGACAACGGTCGGCGTCTCGAAAATCGCGGATTCGATGCACATCGTTGAACCGGGACTGACCAGCACCGCCGCGTGACGCATCAGATTGCCCGCCAAAATTGCCTCATCGCGCGACGGACTCCAGCCAATGCCTGGCGTATAGCCGTGATAACGGCTGACGATCACCGCCGGATGATTCAAAAAGCGCGAAAAATACGCCTCGCGCGTCCAGGGGTGCAGTCGCAGCATAATCAGTGGATTATCGGGAATCGCGCCCGCATCCCACAACGCGAGTAATGCCTCGAACGGATACGTCTCGTCGATTTGTTGGCTGAACTGTCCGAGTGTGGCGAATACCAGATACGGGCGCGCGGGGACGATGCCCAACGTGGTGCAGGTCTGCTCGTGTGTCCATTGCGCGTCGGGTGCGAAATACGGATCGAACGCAGGGGCGCCAACCACGATGACATCGTCAGGGCGGTAACCTTCCAGCCGCACGATCTCGCTTTTGTTGTTCTCGCTCCAACACGTCACGGTTTGGGGGCGCGTGCGCAAGCCCTTCCACACATTATCCCAACTGTTCAGGTTTCCCACCGTCGAAATACCGCGCTGCCGTGCCGCCGCCACCAGCCGCCGCCCATAAATCTGACTGATATGCGACGAAACGACGACATCTGGCGGTCGTTCGGTGAACAGCGCCTCGATCCGGTCATTGGTGCGCGCCGCGATTTTTTCACCCCATTGATCCCATAATGTGCGTCGAAGCGCGCCCGCGCCGCGTTTGTTCAGCCAGCGACCGAGCGCGTATTCGTAATTGGCATAACGCCCGATTGACTCGCGCAGCAGCAGCAGATCACGCAGTTCGACGTGTTCACTGGTATAGCGCTCGGCATATGCCGGCACGCGCGCGCCCGACGTGATCAAAGTGACGGTCGCGCCGTGATCCGTGAGCAGATTGAGCAGGTTGTTTTCGAGCAGGTTGCGCGTGACCTGCCCTTCGTGAATTTCAAGCCAAATATGCATAGAATCCGTCACGAACTAAAAACATAACACAAGACACACAGACCTCGTTCATTCGATAATCTCGTCCAACAGCGCCGTATAATGCGGCTGAATCGCGTCATGGGTGTAATGCGCCGTGAAAAACACCAGCGCCGCCCGCCCGATCCGCTCGCGTTCGGCGTGATCATCCCACAAACGACGAATGACATCAGGAAAATCGTCCACGCGCTCGACGATCACAATGACGTGATCGAGTCCATCGATGATCGACCCGGCGACCGCCGCGCGTGTCGTCACGATCACCTGTTGATGGCGCATCAGCAGCGGTAGTTTGGTGCGGTATCCGGTATCGTGTTCATACGGCAATATCGCCAGATCGAACGGGTGCAGCGCGCTATCCAAATCGGGTTGGTAGCCTGCCAGAACCACGCGTGGGTCGCCGTCGATCAAGTCACGCAGCGGCGGTTTAAGCGCGTTCGCGCTGCCGATAATCGTCAGCGTCGTATCCGGCACCTGTGGGTGCGCTTTGCGTAAATACGCTTCCAGTCCGACGCGATTAGCGGTCGTTTCGAGGCTGCCGAGATGAATGATGCGACCCGCTGATGCTGTCGGCGCAGGACTTTCCCCGCCCGTCGCGACGGGCTGCGGGTCATACCCCATCGGAATCACACGTACATCGGGCGCACCTAAGGCGCGCAAACGTCCGGCGTCGGTCATGGACGCAGTGATGATAATCGGCGCAGATTGGATGACTGTGGTTTCGGCGCGGCGCAGCATATCGATAGTCCAGCGCTGCGCGCGTGTTTTCGCGCCGGTACGAATTTCGCGCACACGATACGCAAGATCATGGTGCGATAAAATCCACGTCACCGCCGGGTTCGCCAACATGACCGACGCCGCCAGTTCGGTCGTCTCTACCCAGACCAAATCAGGGTCGATCTCGTCCAGCAGTGCC
The DNA here is from genome assembly GCA_038207205.1 of Aggregatilineales bacterium. GTDB lineage: Bacteria > Chloroflexota > Anaerolineae > Aggregatilineales > Phototrophicaceae > Flexifilum. Next base: position 7,012 of record JBBRAA010000059.1, on the reverse strand, counting down.
CCAATTCGAATCGTCGCCTGGTCGATGCTCGGATACACCACGCCAATCGGCTCGAACAGCGCGCCAAGCCACCGTTGTAAACGATTCAGGCGCGGCGGGTCGTAACGAAAATCGAGCGGTTCATACGGGGGTGTCGCGGTAGGTGCAGCGTTTATACCACCCGCACTAACCGACGATGTGCGCTTCTCTCCCTCGCTGTTTACGGGAGGGAGGTCGGGGGGTGGGGGCAGCGCCGCGAAATGATCGGCGCTGTCGAGGCGTGCAAGTGTGATCGACGCACCCGTCGCGGTCAGCGCTTTCAGGTTCTGCAAATAGCGTGACGCCGCGCCAGAAATATTATCCGCAAGCGGCGCGGCAGGCATGAGAAACAGAATGTGCATGGGTTATGCCAACGGCTCCAGAATATCGCTCTCGTCGCTGTGCGCCAGCCACGCGCGCAGCCGTTGAATCGACGTTTTCGACTCGAACTCCGCCAGCGAGTGCGCGGTGATGCTGATATTGTCATGCACGTCGCTTTGTGCTTCGCTCAACCGCTTGATCTCCATGGGCGCGATATCATCGAGTGCCGTTTGTCGTTGTGACATCAACGTGTAGTAATAACGGCGCGCGCGCGTTTGCGTCGCTGTATCCAGTCGTGGCATTTTGTGCAGGTGACGCAGTGTATGCCAGTACGAGTCGATGCTATCGTGATCGACCGTGAAGCCGCGCCCATGATAGCGCCCTGTCCCCGCCAAAATCGCGGGCACACCAAAGCACGGAAACTCCATGCCGACCGTGCCGATCACGGTCAGTACTGCATCGACCAACGGGAACAAACTTTGCGTATTGATGTCGGTATCAGCGCGCATCACTGTGACATGATCCGGCAGCGGCATGAGCGGACGTAACAGCCGCATTTCGCTTTCTTCGCCGATGCCTTCGCGCTTGAGTTTGAACACATTGAACGGGTGCAGCTTGACGACCCAATTCATGTCCGGGCATTCGGCGGCGACGAACCTGACGGTTTCGTACAGCCAGTTCTCGAAATCACCGAACAAACACGTGCCATAAAAGAACGCGGCATCCCACGCGATATGCGAGAAAATCACGGCGGTCTTTTTGGCGGGGTCTAAACCAAGCTGTGCGCGTACCTGTTCTGGTGTTTTGAGCAGTTTGCCGCTTTGCAAACGGCGCGTATCTTCGGTGCTATCCGGTTTATAACGCCCGGCAAAGATCGCATCCAATGCTGTGTCCTGTGCTGGAGTCCATTCACGCACCTGCGCTTGTGCCCACGTTTTGGACGACAGCGACGAATAATGTTCGCTTTTGCTCTCGAATGTCGTATAGCGCTTGAAGAACCACGTCCCGCGCCGTAAGCCCTGCTCATATGTGATGCAATCGACGCCCGCGCGCAGCGCTGTTTCGTAAATCGCGCCATTGGGAACATAGCCCGCATCGCGTACCAGCATCTTTTTGATCGGGTATTGCTCAAGCAACCGCTCGGTCGCCATCACCGCTTGCGCCGATTTTGCGAAATGTTCGCGGTAAAGCGCGCGCGTGTGCGGATCACGTAAATTCAACTGCGCCTGGATCAAATTGCGCGCGGTCATGCTCAGCGCGTGCTTGCCGATTTCGACACCGTGCAGCGTGACATCGAGCATATCGAGCGCATCGGCATCGGACGGAATCAACGAGTCGATCAGTTTTTGAAACGCACTATTGCGCGGTGCGTAGTGGTTCGCCATCTTGCGCCAAAAGACCAATTTGTCGCGCCCGATGCCGAACATCTCGAAGTATTCATGGGCGGTCGTGACGGCGGCATAGGTGAAGATGAGCGGCGTATACCCCTCAAGCTGCATCGCTTTCGCCAGCAAGCCATGAAATTTTGCGTGCAGCGGCAAATTCGTAAAGCTCAAAATGGCGAACATACGATCCGGCGCGATATGATTTACGCCCGCACGCGCCCACGTTTCGATGACAGCCCGCGTCGCCGCAATATCCGCCGCGATTTCGGGGTCACGCGGCTTATGCGTGCGCGTCAAACGTTGGACGAGTGCGCCTAAACGAGTGGATAGGTTGGTAGGGTTCGTCATCGTATCATCAAATCGGCGCGAGATACCCCTGCCTTTAGGCTTGGGGAGGGATAGCGCCTTGTCCTTTCTTACAGGTGTAGCCGTCGGCGTGATTTCCAGTTCTAAGGTATTTCTCCCCCAACCTATCCCCGATTTCGGGGAGGAAAGCTAAGCGACAACTCGGTTGTTGCACCGCCGCTCACTGATTTAGGCGAGCAGTGCAGGGAGCGTGGTATTGATTAAGTCGTGCGGCGCAGCTTCGCCATGATCGGCAGTTCGCTGTCATACACGCGCTTGACACCATCGCCCATCGCGCCTTCGACCGTGCGAACATAATGCACCAGCCGCTCGAATCCGCCCGGCTCGACCGACGCCGCTTGATCCGACCCCCACATCGCGCGATCGAGCGTGATATGGCGTTCGACCGCGCACGCGCCCAACACGACTGCCGCCAGCGTGGTCGGCAAGCCGACTTCGTGACCGCTGTAGCCGATTGGGTTGGGGAAGGTGTCGCGCAGCGTCGTGATCATTCTCAGGTTGAGTTCTTCATGCTTCGCCGGGTATGTGCTGGTGGCGTGCATGATCATGAGCGGCACTTGATCGCCGATAAAATCCACGGTGTCGTGGATTTGCTCCATCGTACTCATACCCGTCGATAAAATCAGCGGGCGTTTCGTCTCCAACAGTTTGCTGATCATGACCTTATCCGTCAGGCTGGCAGACGCGATTTTATAACAGGGCGGCGCGAACTGCTCGATAAAATCGACGGCTTCTTCGTCCCAGCACGAGGCATACCACATGATATTTTTTTGCTTACAATAGGCGTCGATGGCTTGGTACTGTTCATACTCGAATTCGACGCGATAGCGGTAATCGAGATACGTCATAGTGCCCCATGGCGTTTCGCGCAGTTTATCGCGTTGATCGGGCGGCGTCGCCAGAAGCGGCGTGCGTTTTTGAAATTTAACAGCGTCGCAGCCTGCGGCGGCGGCGGCGGCGATGAGTTTTTTAGCGATATCCAGATCACCGTTGTGATTGACGCCAATTTCCGCGACGATGTGCGTCGGGTGTCCTTCACCCACCGGATGCGCGCCAATGTTGATTACTCGTGTCATGCTGATGGTTGCTCCGTGTGTTCGATAATCATGTCACATAATTCACGCACCGCGCCATGTCCGCCGTTCAGCGATAAAACCAGATCGGCGGCAGCAAGCGCAGACGCGTGTGAATCGGCGGGCGCAGCGCTGAACCCTGCCAGCGCCATACAGCCGAGATCGTTGCTGTCGTTACCGACATAAATCACCTGTGACCAGTCTAAACCACGTTCGTTCACAAGCTGAGTCAAGATCGGTTCTTTTGCGGTGATGCCCTGATGACAGGCGATACCTAATTTGCGGCAGCGTGCCGCGACGACCGGATCGGTTTCGCGCGAGATCACCACGACTTCAAGACCGTGCGCTTTGACCATGCCGATACCCATGCCATCGCTGCGGTTCGCCGCGATCCACTCGACGCCGTCACCGTTGACCCACACCCGATTATCCGTAAGTACACCGTCAAAATCGAGCGCAAGAAGTTTAACGTTTGTGGGAAAACGGCGACCCTCACCCGCTGCCCGCTGCTCGATAGCGTGAAGCGCGTCTGTGACGGGCGGCAGATTGGCGCGCACCACTGGCAAATCAAGCTGTTCCATCATCCATGTCGCGCGATCCCAATCCGCCAGCGTATCGATATCGATGGTGTAACGCGCGTCGATCAGATAGGGGCGGATGCGGGTGCCAGTCATCGACCCGGCATGTAGCGCGCGCGGGCGAATCACGTCGATATGCCCGCTCTGCCAGAATGTCTGCGGCAAAATCTGACGCGGCGCATTGAACGATTCTGCAATGTCATCGACTTTCAGCAACGGGCGAATTGTCCCGTCGTCAGCATACAACCACATCTTGAACGGATTTTCTCCGCTGGGCACAATGCCGCGCACGCTGTCGGCGTCGTTGTCGTCGATCAACGCCTGCACTGATTGATCGACCATTTCTGGCGGGCGAAACGGCGATGTCGGGCGCAAATGCACGACAACATCCACAGCATAATTTTCGTGCTGTTTTAGCCAATCGAGCGCGTGTATGAACACGGGCAAATCGGGCGTGCTGTCCTGCGCGAATTCCGCCGGGCGGATGAACGGGACTTCTGCGCCCCATGCCCGCGCGACCGCCGCGATTTCGTCGTCATCGGTGCTGACGATGACGCGATTGACGAGTTTGCTTTGTAATGCCGCCGCAATGCTGTAGGCGATGAGCGGTGCGCCTGCCAGCAGCTTGATATTCTTGCGCGGGATCGATTTTGATCCGCCGCGCGCGGGGATGAGCGCGATTACATTTACCATGTCGTCCATCCCCCATCCACGACAAGATTTGCGCCTGTCATATACGACGACGCATCAGAGAGTAAGTACAGCAGCCCCGATGAGAACTCACCTTTATCCGCCATGCGACCGAGCGTTGTACGCGCACTGTAACGGCGTACAAATTCGTCGTCATGATGATTATAAACGCCGCCGGGCGTCAGCGTATTGACACGAATATTTTTGCCCATGAAGTACGCCGCCAAATAATGCGTCAGCCCCAGAACGGCGGCTTTCGTCACGCTGTAGGCGACGGGCTTAAACGTAGGTGGGATATTCGGGTCGTCGTGTTCGTACAAGCGTTGATCGGGTCCTACCAAGCCATACGTCGATGACACATTGACGATGCTGCCGCGCCCCGCCGCCAGCATGATCGGCGTCACCGCCTGCGCGCACAAAAACATGCCGCGCACGTTGACCGCCAGACTCTGGTCGAATAATTCGACTGGATAGTCTTCAAACGTGATCGTGTGCTGGCGGCGCGAATCCTCGTCCATTTTCGGGTCAATCGCCGCGTTGTTGACCAAACCATCGATGCGCCCGAACGCGCGCACGACCTGATCGATCAATGCGGTCACCGATGTTTTATCGCTCACATCGGTCACGATGCCCAATGCGCGCACCCCGCTTTTGTCGCTCACATCTGCGGCGATACTTTCCGCATCGTGGATATCCGCGATGACGACATGTGCGCCCGCCGATGCCAGATCATGCGCGTACTGCCTGCCGAGCAGCCCCCCGCCGCCCGTCAGGACGATCACACGGTCACGCAGCGAGAATTGGTCTAGTATGTTCTTTTGCATGGGGCTCCGTTTGGTTGTTTTGATAGCGGGCGCGTCTGAGTCCCGCGCCTATATAGCGTTTGCGTCTTGATATTATGGTTACCGCGTTTCATTGTGGGCAGAAGATGCCCTATCCCTATAAACTATCGCGCACCGTCAGCGCAATTTCCAGTGCCCGTATCCCATCATGCAGGGTACAGCGCGGCGGGCGGTTCTCCACAATGGATACGCTAAAATCATTCCACTGTTCTTTGAACAGGTGATCACGCTCGAATCCTTCAGGCGGTCGGGCAGTATCAGGTTGATCGCTGCCATTTTGCCATATCCGCGCGATTCCGTCGGCATTATCCCATACGATCAATCCGCGCGACCCCGTAATGCGCAGCGTATGCGCGGGTGGACGCTGTAGATAATCGACATGTACATGACCGACCGCGCCATTTTCAAATTTGAGCAGCGCGTCCGCCGTGTCTTCGACGGCAATATCGAGTTGTCCGCGATTGGCGGACATCGCTTTGACATCGACCACCTCACCAATCAACCAGCGCAAATAGTCGAACGGATGACACAGCGTGAGCGCGACCCCGCCGCCGAGTTCTGCGCGCGCGGCGTAGCTGTCTTTGTAATCTTCCCAGGTGTGCCAGTTCGGCAGGTATTCGCCCCATGATGCGTCAGCATGGACGATCTGCCCGATGCGGTCTTCGTCCAGCCATGCCTTGATGCGCTTCAATGTGGGGTGAAACCGAAACTGAAAGCCGACCATGACCTGTACGCGCTGTTCTGCGACGACGCGGACAAGTTCATCGATATCATAGCGTTGGTGGCTGACAGGTTTTTCGATCAACAAATGACAGCCCGCACGCGCCGCCTGAATCGCGGTTTTGAGATGGAGCGCGGTCGGGTTGGCGATGATCGCGGCGAGCGGTTTTTGCGCGAGCGCTTCGTCCAGGTCGCTAAACGATGGCAGTCCGACGATCGCTTGCTCGACATCGGGCAGCGTACTCTTTCCGGTGCGATACAGCACGAAATTTGTCCAGCCCGCCGCGCGCATGATGCGCAAATGCCGCCGCCCGATACTGCCCATGCCCGCGATCAAGATTGGGCGCTGTGGAGGTTGAGTCATGGGGGTGCAGGCGCGCCGCCTGATCTGCCTTTCGCTTCGGGTTTAGTATCGGGCGCGATCATGGCGCTAACTTCTCAAATTGTCCAGTAGCGACTGCATAACAGGCGAAATTCGCCACGACGATACATGTGTGCATCATGAAAATCATGTCGATACTGCCAAGATCGAAAAAAGCGCTTTTTAGGCGCTTTTTTCTCCAGCTTATTGGGGTATGTGGGATTCGAACCCACAAGCCGTTAGGCGAATGATTTTAAGTCATTTGTGTAAACCGTTCCACCAATACCCCATATTACGAAATAGTGTGTTAATTTTCCAGCTTCTGCTTCGCAAAATGCACCAAAATCTTAGTCTATTTTGTCGTTTGCGTCAACGTACTTTAATGTCGTCGAAGTACACACGAGCGCGAGCGAGCCTGAAGATTGAAAGCGTGACCTATCGGTTTGTTCAACATCGCCCAATGCTGGGCGAAATCAAGACGCTGACCGTCAAACGCGATAGTGTGGGCAGACTATGGGTGGTCTTCAGCGTTGAGGAAACCATGAGTATCCCCGAAACCCGCACGGGTAAAAGCGGCGGTTTCGACTTCGGACTCAAAACGTTTCTCACGGACGATGAAGGGCGCGTCTACACCAGCCCGCAATTCTTCGCTCACAAT
>JBBRAA010000058.1:0-24169 GCA_038207205.1 Aggregatilineales bacterium | reverse complement strand
AAAACCGCGCTGCGGTCGAATTTCTTGGAAATATCGGTCAGGTGTTCAAAAATGCGCCCGGTCACATCGGCGCTGTCATCACGGCGGTAGGAGATGAATATTTTCGTCATGGTCACATCGTCGGCGTATCGTTATAAGTCGGCGTATTATGCCCATGATGCGAAATTTTGGCAACTGCTCTTTCGAGGCGCCCACGGTAATCGCATCAAAATTTCTGGGCGTTCATCCAGGGTCAAGAATGCTCGTTGGAGAGGGACAATGTCCGCGCCTGCCATAAAAAGCACGGGCTGCACGCCCGCTCTGACCTCGACATAAATATCCGCTGATTTTGATGCGATTACCCCGCTGGCATTGTGGTCTGCTGTTGACAAACCCCCCATACAGGGCTTATGCTAGTCGAGTAAGATGATTCGACTAAAACATGGTGCTGTATGCGAACCCTCGTCATCGGTGCTGGTATGGCAGGTTTGACCGCCGCGCGTGAACTTCACGATGCAGGTGTGCAAGTCACCGTACTCGAAGCGCGCGGGCGACTCGGCGGACGGATAATGACCGACCGTCAATTCTCCGATACCCCAATTGAACTCGGTGCGGAATTTATACATGGCGATACCGCCCCGACCTGACTGCTTGCCCATCAACTTGGGTTGACTCTTTCCCTGTGGCAAAAACAAGATGACTCGCTCGTTCGCCTCGTCGATGGTTCATTGCGTACCATGTCTGAAGCGCGCCGCCTTGACCTCGATTTCGAGATCACCCGTACCTGGCATTTGCCGCCTGTCGCGGTGATGCGCGATGACGAATCCATCGCCGCCTATTTGGCGCGTATCGGCCTTAACGCCGCACAGCTTCGCTATATCCGTCGTAGTTGGGCGAACGCCGCTTGTGAAGCGCCAGAACACATCAGCGCCCGCGCCGCGCTCGAAGAAATGACGGATACGACGGCTGGCAGCGGCGATTACCGCATCGTCGATGGCTACGACAGGCTGATCGATCAGGTCGCGCGTGGGCTGGATATTCGCCTCGACACGGTCGTTACCCGCATTCATTGGGGGGATGAAGGTGTATACATCACCGCGTCTGACAAATCGACTTACACCGCTGATCAGGTCGTGATCACACTGCCGCTCGGCGTGCTGCAAGCGGGATCAGTCGTGTTTACCCCCGCGCTCCCATCCGAAAAACACGATGCAATCCAGCGCCTGATCATGGGTATCGCCATCAAGCTGATCTATCGCTTCGATCATCCAGTGCTGCCCGATGGCGTCGGCGCGTTGTACAGCGACCGTAATCCGCCAATGTGGTGGTCGCCTACACCCTTTGGATCAAACGAACAGGTCGTCACGGCGTTTGCGACGGGCGAGTGGGCGCGCGAACTCTTGGCGATGGGCGAAACAGGTGCGCTCGATCACGCGCTTGCGGCATTGAGTGCAGAACTCGGTCGAGAATTACATCCGGTCGAGCGTCGTTTGGTTGATTGGAGCGACGACGCCTATGCACGCGGCGGTTACAGCGTTGCGCCCGTCGGCGGCGCGCATTTACGTCAGGTATTGGCGCAGCCCATCGCGCATAAACTGTTTTGGGCGGGCGAAGCGACCGCGCACAATGCGTGGTCATCGACCGTACACGGCGCGTATGTCAGTGGTCAGCGCGCCGCACGAGAAGTGCTGAGTAACGAGCACTGAGTCATTGCATCTAAACATTCAGTATCCGTTATACGCTAATCGTTACTCAGCACTCAGCACTTTTTTTACTGTCATATTCGCAAAAGGACAATGAAGCACATGGTCACGTATCAGTTCGAATACAAAGATAGACAGCCCGAAGACGGCGCCAATCAGCGGCTCGCGCCGTCAGCGTCGGAGCAGATCATCGTCGTGCCCGCGCAAGCAGAGCACACCGACGGCGTTCTGTACCTCGATAACATCGCCTATGATTATGGCGACGCGGCAGCGGATGATCCATTTGGCGGCGATGCCGTCATCGATATGTACCTGAATCAAATTCGTGCCTTCCCCGAAGGACAGTTCGTCGCCATCGACCGTGCCACGCATCAGGTGGTCGGGCGTACCGCGTCGATGCGCTATCACTTTGACCCCACCCGTTCGCTGCTCGAAAGCTGGTCGGCATCGACGGGCGATGGCTGACTGACCACGCACGAGTCAATGGGCGCATGGATGTACGGCGTTGAGTCGTGTGTGCATCCGGCGTATCAGGGGCAAGGCGTCGGCAGTTTGCTTATGAACGCCCGTTTCGACGTGCTCAAGCGCCTCAACCTTAAGGGCATGATCGCGGGCAGCATGATCATGGGCTATGGCGCGGTCGCGGATCACATGACGCCGGAACAGTACGTTCAAGACGTGATCGACGGAAGCCGTTTCGATAATAACCTGAGCAAACAGATGAAAAAGGGGTTCCGCGTGCTGAACGTGATCCCGAACTACGTTTTCGACCCGCGCACGCTCAATTATGCGGCGGCGATGGTGTGGGAAAATCCGGCATATGACGCGGTGTTGGGTGTACAACCCACCAGCATCCTGCCTGTCAAGCGGAGCGCACCCGCGCGCGCCGATCATACGTCGCGCCCAGCCAATCCGCGTCGGTTTTTACTCGGCGCGACGGGGTCGTAAACATCAACTTTGACAATTCTCGTGGCGATCAACTTTCCACGTTTATCAGAAAAGCGCCGTAAAACCCCTGCCTGAAGGCAGGGGAAGGCGCGGGGCAATCGCGTTCTAGCAACCCCTGACGAAAATGAACTCCTCTAGCCCATTGTGACACACAAAACAATGTCAGTAACTCATCTTACGCAGATTGCCCTCATCCTAAATCCTTCGCCCTCATGGAGAAGGATTTCCCCTATCGCGATGGTTTTTCACCCCTCAGCCCTGAGGGAGAGGCGCAGGGGTGAGGGCTGAAAACAAGGGGCTTGCGTAAGGTGAGTTAAAGACTCTCACGTCCGGTTTTCTCTTGGAGACGTTGAATATTTTACGAGATGGACTTCCCATCTCAATGCCATACATCCCACGACAGGCTTGTGTAGTCTTTCGTCCAACCGTATTAATAAAAAGTGTAGTGCAAACGAGCGATCAACACAAGCGCAACGTGCGCTTTCATCCAAGCGCTAAAGCGCAAGGTTTTCCCGCGCCGGACTGCTATAATCGATGATGAACTTGAAACGCCCGACGGACGTAATCCCGTTGTGCGGTCGGTGTAGGCGAACATGATAGCGAAACGCCGCGTTTGATCACGGCGTATCCAGTGATAGTTAAGAAAGGCGAGCAGCATGCTTCATGAACTTGAGCGCGTCGCGCTTGCAGTCGATATGCCCGACCATCATCTTATAGCAGGCGATGTGGGAACAGTCGTGGATATTACCAGCGACGGCGAAGCAGTGACGGTTGAATTTTTGACGCCTGACGGCAAAACACTCGCGGCGATTCCGCTGAACAAGACGCAAGTACGGCATGTCGGCAGCCGCGAAATCGCTCATGCGCGCGTGGTGGAAGCATGACCCGACTGTTGTTCCTGACTTTCCTCATGCTCGCGCTTACCTTCACTGTCAGCGCCCAACAAGACTCGCCCGCCGACCTGACCATCACCGATGTCGAGATGATCGACGCGCTCGGTGACTTCGGGCAGCCGATCACCCAAGTGAACGGTATCGTCACCAACGACGGCGACTCGGCGTATACCAACCTCAGTTTCTCGCTGGCGGCATTCGATGCGCGCGATACGCTCGTCGGCGAAGGCATCGGCAGCGCCGTTAATGCGTGCGGCGCGGGCTTGCTCTTCGACTATGCCTTGCAGCCCGGCGAAGCACAGCCCTTCTCGATTCCGCTTGAACCGCTCCAAGCAAACGCCCGCATCGACCGACTCGAAGTCACGCCGTTTGCCGACACGACTGACGCCGCGTCCAGTATCGAACTCGCCGACGGTATTACAGAGGCGGTCGGCGATCAAGAGGTTGTGTCCGTCGAATGGATCGACCCGGCACGCTTACGTTTCGGCGTCGGCTGCCGCGCCGATCTGTTCTCGTCGTGGGATTGGTTCGCATACAACGTCCGCACTGGCGCGCGCACATCGATTACGCACCCGTATGCCGCCGATGTCACGCCCGAACTTGCCGAAGCGCTGTTGCTCACCGAACCGGGCGAACTCGATCATTCCGGGCTGACGTTTTCGCCTGACGGGGATCGTGTCGCGTATCAGGATTCGATCAATACGTTTCTCACCGCCAGCCAGGAGGGATTTGGGCGGCGGCTGTTGTACAACAACCTGAGTCGCTTCAGCTTGCAGGGTATTTACTGGCAGCCGGAGGAGCGCTTTCTCGCCTACTACTATGGCGCGTATGGCGACCCGGTGTATTACTTCACCGCCACCGCCGAAGCCGCGCCGATCAGCCCGTTCGTCGATGATAACGAGCCATCGATGACAGTACCGGGTGTTTCGCGCGATGCGCGCCGCGTCGTCGTCAGCGGCGACTTCAACGACGAAGGCTTAGGCTATTACCTACATGTCGTCACCAACGACTTTTTCGAAAAGCTGTTCGATGCCGACCCCGCTGGCAGCAACTATCCCGCGCCGCTGTTGATCTCTGGCGGCGAAGACGACTTGATCACACGCATCTATTTTGCGCTCGATAACGCGGATGGCAACCCGCGTTTGCAGTGCTTCAACCGTGACGACGGCGACCTGTACGATCTCGCGCCGCTCCCGTTCGATTTATCGACTGACGAACGCGCGGGGTGGTGGTTCAGCCCCGATGACCGTTTTATCGCGCTGGCGGTCAGCGCGGCGCGCGGCGGCTTGTGGCTGATCGATCTGGACGCGCTGCCCGCATGTGGAAGTGGGTTACAATGACGTTGATGAGTCGAATGAAAGTGAGGTACGCGCATGACGCAATTAATCATTGATGATGATTTGGCAGAAACCATCCGAAGCATCGCCCAGGTAGAAGCGAAATCCTTGAACGATATAATGCGCAAAATGATTGCGCTTTATCGTACGCAAATGCCAGTCTTGTCACAGGATGAACATCGCGCCCAAATTGAAGCACGCCGTAAATTGGCAGGAAAATATAAGGATAACGTCACTGATCTTTCTACCACAGTAGACCAGACGTTGGACACTTATTTTCGAGAAAATCATGTCGATACTGATTGATACCAATGTTCTGCTCGCCTATTTTTATGAACAAGATATCAACCATGAACGCGTAAAAGCGACGATGGTGAAAGTACGGATGAACTACCGTAGAGCCATCTCGGTTAATGCCGATGTCAGAGCAGGCTTTAGCATTCTAAATCTGGACGAAATTGACAGGCAGCGCATGGAACAAATTATGCTCAAGTACGCGGACGCTGAATTCGATTACGCCGATGCCGCGCTGATGGCGCTGTCCGAACGGCTCAAAATCACACGCGTTTTCACGTTTGACCGCCGCGATTTCACCATGTTCATCCCCGCGCACGCCGCACATCTCGATTTGCTTCCGTAACTCAATTCATCTTGTCCAAACGTCTCGAACTCATTTCAATCATTTTCATATTCGTTCTCACGTTCGTGCTGCGAACATTCCCGCTTGGGGTGAGCGGTTACGCATGGGACGAAGCGCGCATCAGCTACGACGCGCTGCGTGTCGCGCGCGGCGGTGCATTTTTGCTCACAGGGCAGGGGTCATCGGTCGGCGTCCCGTTTTTCCCCGCGAGTGTATGGGCATTCGTCCCGCCGTATCTGATATCGCCTGACCCACTCGGTGCGGTCATCTACATGACAGCGATCAATGCACTCATGAGCATCGGCGTGTGGCGCTTAGCGCGCCGCTGGAGTCCGTTGGCGGGTATTGTCGCCGCGTTGTTCATCGCCACCAATCCGTATGCGGTCTTGTACGCCCGCAATATCTGGCAGCCAAATCTGCTTGCGCCGCTCATGCTGGCGTGGATGATGACGACATATGCCGCCATCAGTCAAAAACGGGGGGGTTTCATAGCGTTGTCGATATTTGTCGCCGGGATCGCCGTGCAAATTCACTTCGCGGGTGCGGCACTGCTTGCGGCAGCGCTGATGGTCTTTATTCGTTTTCGCTGGTGGAAAAAACCGCGTCCAGTGATCATCGGCGTGGGTGCAGTTGGACTGTGTGCGCTGCCGTATGCTTATTTTTTGGCGATGACACCTGGCGTTTTCGATCATCTCGGTTCATCGGGCGGCATCATGATCGATCTCAGCGCAGCGATCAACGCGGTTCGACTTGCGCTCGGCTACGAGTGGGCGTATCTCGGCGCGGGCGATCTCGATGTGGTCAGTCGCGGCTGGATCACGCCGATGTTGGTGGGTGGCGTATTGGTTGCAGGATTGTTGGCGACGATACGGATGATCGTCCGCAAGCGGGCGGGGGGTGAGCATGAGGTGCTATCTCAACTCGCGCTCATCGCGCTGTCTGCCTCTCCGATCTTGTTTTTGCTTCATACATCGCCTGTGCTGCCGCATTATCAACTGATCACGCTGCCCGCCTTCGCGCTGGTCGCAGGTGCGGCGGTCAACCTGATCGCGGCACGGGCGTGGCGCGTCGGCGTGACTGCACTCATGATTACAGTGGCAGCGATCTGGACAGTACAAGCTATCCAGACGTTTGATCTGGTCGATGATCAACGCCCGCCTAACAGTGCGTTATCGAGCATCTTGCGCGAGTCGCGCGATGCGGCGCGCGCGGTCATGGCGTCTGGCGATCCCATCATATTTTACGCACACGGCGATGATCCACTGGTGGCGGACGGCGAAGTCACGGTGTTCGAAACGCTGTTATGGGGTCATCCACATCGCATTATCAACGGCGACGTGCTGTTGATCTTGCCGCCGGAGCAAACCACTCTGTTATCCACGCTCCGCCCGATCCAGGCATGGGAGGCACTCGAAGGGGCAGGTTTAGCGCGCGCGGTTGACGAATTTCCGCGCCGAATCGGTGCGCTCCCGTTTGTGGCGACTGTTTACGATGGGGTAAGTGAACCTGACGGTTTCACATCGCTCGATCCAGTCACATTCGGTGATGGGACACAGTTGTACGCATACAACACCCGTTGGGTCGGCGACCGTTGGCGCGTTTCGACGTTGTGGCGCGTCGTCGCTGATGTGCCAAACGGCGTCTTTCAGGGGTTTCATCACCTGTACCGCGCGGGTGACGACATGAACGCCAGCCCGTTCTTGGGCGCGGACGTACCGCTCTCGCTGCACACATGGCGCAGAGGCGACCGTGTGATCGTCATGGCAGATTTTTTCGGCGTGCCGCCGGATGACGATTACACGCTGGCGCTCGGACATTACGCGCTGGCGGACGGTGCGCGGGTGCTGACCGATACAGACGCGGATCGAGTGATCATCGAAGCTATACCAGTAAAATAGCGCGGATTTTTCACTGCAACCATCTGAAACTTCAGCGCGATGTGGGCGGATAGCGGCATCATCTATTTCGTGATTAGCATCGATGCGTTGGCACGGCACGATTTTTCACAGGTTGCGGGTGAGATGCAATGTACCGAAAAGCGATTTTGGCTAAGAGCGTGTACTTTGCAGAGATTTATGGGGCATGGCTGCGCCACGCCCCAACTTATTCCGCGTTCATCATCGTGGACAAAATATCACGCGACGGCGCAGCGATAATCGTCACCACTTGATCGGTGGCACGCACGCACGACGCACCCAAATCGCCGCCGTCATGACACCCATCGCTGCCTTCGACGTTATAACGGGCTGTTGCCAGTTCGGTATACGCCGCCAAAAATTCGCCAGCGTCATCGAGCGTATCCCACTGGATTGTCAGCCGCCACGCCAGATCGCCGGATTCAGGGTCTTGAAGCAGCGTGAACGCATCACCGCCCCAACCCGCCGCCCCGTTTTCTGCGATTGATGATGATAGTTGTGCGCGTAAAACTTCGCGGATATAAAACTCACCGATCGGTGTATCTTGATACAGCACCGTCCAGTCCGGCAGCACTTCGGTGTAATCCAGCGCGATCAGTGCGTCAGTTTGCGCACCTTCGCCCGCGAAATATTTCTCAGGGTGCAAAATCTGCTCGGTTGTGGTCGGCAAGTTTTGGTATGCCGCATCCACTGCCGCCCATTCGCCATTCTGATACAACGCCTGTACAAAACCGAACCCGGCTTCATACGGGAACAGCAGTTCACGCAGTAAAATATCCGGCACGCCCGGCGGCAGCGTCAAGTTGCCCGCTTGCAGTGACTCCGCGAGCAATGCGAACGCCGATAACGGGTTTTGCGTCGTCACCCCTTGCGTATAAATATTCATCACGGCGGTCGCGTCACCTTCGACCAATCCAATCGCTGCCAGCGCTGCATCTGGGTTTTCGATGTCAGCGTCGCTGCCCATCAGCGTATCCAGATCGAAATATTGATCTTGCAGCGCGTGTGTGTATTCGTGGACGAAGATGATTTGTTCGCTCAAGCCGAGTGTTTCGCCGTCAGCGCCGTAAGGCAGCACATTCATGATCTGTGTGTCGGTATCGTAAAAGCCCGCGACCTGACTGCCGAGCAAATTCAGATACACCTCACGCAGATCGATGTCTGGCGGCAGCAGACCGAGCGCGACATAAAACGCGGTCAAGCGGTCGAACTCTTCTTGTGGAAGCTGTTCGTCGTACAGACTTGAGAGATACGCAATCGTGTCTTCGCGCGTTGGGAATGCCCGTTCGACAAACGTTTGTGTTTCCAGCCCACGAATTTGTTCGGTGTACGCGACGAGTTGATCCATTTGTTCGACGAGCGCGGGCGCGATTTCGGTCGTGTCCTCTTGTGCGATGACAGGCGTGATCGCCACGATGCTCAACAGCATGAACATAACAATACGATGTTTCAAGCATAAATCTCCATGTGCGTAACCATGATCTTACCATGTTCGCGCGGCGGCGTTGAAACCCGCCGCTGCGCGAACATCTTTGAATCGTACCAAACGAGCTTTTTCCTACTGCTAATTCACCTTACGCAAGCCCCTCGTTTTCAGCCCTCACCCCCTGCCCCTCTCCCTCAGGGCGAGGGGTGAAAAACCATCGCGGTAGGGGAAGTCCTTCTCCCTCAGGGATAAGGATTTAGGATGAGGGCAATCTGCGTAAGGTGAGCTGCTAATTCAACCCCAACAGCGTTTTCATGAAAACCGCGTCATCCCATTGGCGATTTTGCTGCGCGAAGCGCACCACGACCAGATCGAGCGACTTGATGACGTACAAGCGTTGGTTGCCCGCGCCCGCCGCCACGACTGCATTGGGTGCGCCGTTTCCGATGCCAATTCGTCGAAGCCGCTCAAATACCCATCCTGGATGGCAGCGACGGCAATTGCACACGAAAAACTCTTGCTGCCGCTCGCCAACAGATGCAGCTCAGCGGAATCATAACCGTCTGTGTAAGTTTCGTACACGATCTCGCCCTTTTGCACGACCAATACAGCATTCCCGCCCGTCGAGTCGGAATACGCGACGGCGGCAGCAAAGGTTTCGGGTGTGATTTCAAGCGTGTCGGATTGTGCGGCGGCTGGCAGCACGATCAGCAGACTTAAGCCAACGACAAACAACCTGTTTCGAGACATCAGTGACACCATTTTGCACAATTTCACGTCAGGAATATCGTCGTCGTCAATCAATGACTCTCGTTTTTCGCTTAGATCATCTATCAACTGCGCCCGTTTATCTGGGTCGAGCGCGCGCGCCCATTCGATGACATCTTCATATGTTGTGCAGTCACTCTTGCTTGTGTCCTCACCTGACCAACATCTCCATCCCATTGTAAATCAAAAAGGACGCCCGAAAGCATCCTTTAAGCACAGCACGCAACACGTTCAGATTATGCCTTATCGACATCCCGATTGCGGACGCCGCTCGCTTCGGTCTTTTCACTGAGCGATTTGCTTTTCAGTTGGTGCATCCGAATCACGCGGCGCACATACGGGTTGGTGATCACGGGCATGAGCATGGTATCGCCATCTTTTATCAATTCAAAATGAAAAACTGTGACTGGGCGCGTGCCCGCGTGCCAGTATTCTTCAAAATAAATCGTATCACTGGTAAAATTCCAGCCATTCATGAGCATCGTGACGAGCGAATCGCCGCCAGCATAACGCTCACAATGTGAACTCCAATAGCGATATACGTCGAGGTAGGTTACATGGTAATTATTCACAGAGTCTTGCATAAGGAGTCCTTTTTATATCAAAGTACAGCCGATTAAAGTATAGAAAGAAAGATGTTAAGGGCTTGTCAACCTTGGATTAATTATAGCGAAGATCGCGGCGATTATTCTGCATACCCTATCGAGATTTACAGGTTTGTGACCAACGCCTCATTCCGCGCTCATATTGTCGTGTAATATTCAGTGGCATATCAGGCGCGGCGCGTAAGGCGTTTCATGTCCTGATCCACGAGCAAACATCTCCAGGGAGTCACCAGTCATCATGGGCAAAATCATCGTCATCGGTAGTGGATTCGGCGGTCTGGGAGCGGCGATTCGTCTCGCAGCGCGCGGTCACGATGTTGAATTGTTTGAAAAACGCGATAAAGTGGGCGGTCGCGCCTATGTCTACGAAATGAATGGTTTCAAATTCGATGGTGGACCGACAGTGATCACCGCGCCGTTTATGTTCGATGATTTGTGGGCGGCGGCAGGACGCAATCGCGAAGATTATCTGACGTTTGTCCCGGTCGATCCGTTTTATCGTATTTTCGATAAAGACGGGCGCTCGTTCGATTACAACGGCGACGAACAATTCATTTTGTCTCAAATCGACAAATGGAATCCGGATGATAAAGCCGGTTATCAAGCCTTCATCAAAACGACGAAGCCGATCTTTCAAAAAGGCTTCCTTGACCTGGCAGATAAGCCGTTCTTGAATTTCGCCGATATGCTCAAGGTCGCGCCCGACTTGATCAAAATGCAAAGTTACCTGAGCGTGTATCAATATGTATCGCAGTTCGTCAAAGACGATTTTTTGCGCCGTGTGTTCTCGTTCCACCCGCTTTTAATCGGTGGCAATCCGTTCGATTCGCCGTCGATTTATGCGATGATCCACTACCTGGAGCGTGAATGGGGCGTGGTTTACGCCAAAGGCGGCACGGGCGCGATTGTCGATGCGATGGTCAAATTGTTCGAAGATGTGGGCGGAACCATTCATCTGAACGCCGAAGTCGAAGAAATTCTGATCGATACGCAGTCGCGCCGCGTAACAGGCGTGCGGCTGGTCGATGGCACGACGCACACCGCTAATCATGTTGTGAGCAATGCCGACAGCGCGTGGACATATCGCCATATGATCCCCGAAAATTATCGACGAAAATACACTAATCGCCGCGTTGCGAGCATGAAGTACAGCATGTCGCTGTTCGTAATTTACTTCGGCACCAAGCGCCGCTATCTCGATTCAGAGCTTCGCCACCACAACATCATTCTGGGCGACCGTTACAAACTGCTCTTGAACGACATCTTCAAAAAGAAGATCGTCTCCAAAGATTTTTCGCTGTATCTGCATATGCCGACGATCACCGATCCGTCGATTGCCCCAGAAGGTCATGAGAATTTCTACGTGTTGTCGCCCGTCCCGCATCTGGGCAGCGGCACAGATTGGACGCAAGCCGCCGAGCCTTATAAAGACGCGGTCTTGAACTTTCTGGAAGCAAATTACCTGCCCGATTTGCGCGCTAATATTGTCGCGGAACATACGATTGACCCGCTGCACTTTCAGAATACGCTCAACAGTTATCAGGGGTCGGCGTTTAGCGTGCAGCCCTTGTTGATCCAATCTGCATGGTTCCGCCCGCACAATCGCAGTGAAGAATTTGACAACCTGTATTTTGTCGGCGCGGGAACGCACCCCGGTGCGGGACTGCCGGGCGTGCTTTCATCGTCGATCATCGCGGAAAACTTGATCGCACAGGTCGAACCGAACCCAAAGCGCGCGGCGCGTCCGCAAACCCGCCGCGCCGCAGAAATGGCTTAATCAGATGACGGTGCAAGCGCCATGGGAAGTCGTGCTGCTCGATTGGGCGCATCAAGCGTTTGACAGCGGCATTACCTCGCATGGAGGACAACACGCTACCAATGCCGAATTTTTAGAGGCAGCGTACTTGCTTTGTGAGTCGATCACACGCGAAAACAGCAAGACATTTTACATTGCATCCGGCTTGCTTCCGCCTGACCGACGACGCGCGGCGCGTGCGTTGTATGCCTTTTGTCGCGTCACCGATAACATCATCGACCACGCTCAGGATGAATCGGCGGAAGTCACGCGCGCTAAGCTCGAAGCGTGGCGCGCGCTTGCGCTCGATTCGCACCCGCCGACCAATGAAATGGTCGCGCTGGCGTGGGCGGATGCGCGTCATCGCTTTCAGATTCCCGGTGGCTACGCGCAGCAGTTGATCGACGGCGTGGCAGGGGATTTGACGAAAAAACGTTATCAAACCTTTGACGAACTCGCGGAATATTCGTACGGCGTCGCCTCGACGGTCGGCTTGATGGCGATGCACATCATCGGCTTCACGGGCGAAAACGCGATTCCCTACGCGGTCAAGTTGGGCGTCGCGCTGCAAGTGACCAACATCCTGCGTGATATACAGGAAGACTGGGAAGCTGGTCGCTTGTATTTGCCCGCTGAAGAACTGGCGCGTTTTGGCTTGAGCGAAGCCGACATCGCAGCCGGCGTCGTCGATGATCGATGGCGCGCGTTTATGAATTTTCAAATCACACGCACGCGCGACTTGTATCGTGAGGCGTATTCCGGCATCGCGCTCCTGGATGCGACCGGACGTTTTGCGATTGCGGCGTGTGCCGACCTGTATCGTGCGATTTTGAAAGACATCGAAAAACACGATCACGACGTATTTTCGCGCCGCGCGCATGTCAGTGCGTTGGGCAAACTCTCCATGCTGCCGGGTATTTATACACGCAGTCGCCGTGTCAAACTGGGGTAACTTGTATGGGCGGGTCTTGACTCGCCCGCCAAAACCCAAAGGCGAAAAACACAACGCAAAGTCGTTAAGACGCAAAGGCGCAAGGTAGAATACCCACCATCTCTTCTAGCGCCTTTTCGCTTTTTCTTGGCGGCTTTGCGTTGAATCTGTTTTCAAAAGGGAGCAAACGCATGAAAATCGGGATTGTTGGAAGCGGATTTGTCGGGGCGACCGCAGCGTATGCGCTCGTCATGCGTGGAGTCGGACGCGAAATTGTGCTGGTCGATAAAGACGAGAAACGCGCGCGTGCTGAAGCTGATGACATCTTTCATGCCGTGCCGTTCGCGTCGGCGCTTGATGTGCGCGCGGGCAGCTATGCCGATCTCGCCGAGTCGAAAGTCGTGATCATGGCGGCGGGGGTCAACCAGCAGCCGGGCGAAACACGGATGCAGTTGTTAGAACGCAACGCGGGCGTTTTCAATGCTGTAATTCCCGAAATTATCAGCAACGCGCCCGGCGCCGTCATCGTGGTGGCGACCAATCCGGTCGATGTGATGACGCACTACACGGCGCAGCTCGCGGCGGCGCGCGGTGTCCCGCGTGCGCGGGTGCTGGGCAGCGGCACCACACTCGATACCGCCCGTTTTCGTGCGTTGATGGGGCGGCATTTGCACATCGATTCGCAGCATGTTCATGCCTATGTCGTCGGCGAACACGGCGACAGCGAAGTTTTGTTGTGGTCGACGCTCAGCGTTGGTGGCATTCCTGTAAATGATTTTCTCAAAGCGCGCGAATTAAGCATTACCGATGCCGATAAAGCACGCATCGATGAACAGGTGCGGCGCGCGGCATATCACATCATCGAAGGTAAAAAAGCGACGTATTATGGGGTTGGATCAGCATTAGCACGCATCTGCGAAGTGATCTTGAGTGGACAGCGCGCGATTTTGACGATCTGCGCGGCGCACGACGAGATCGAAGGCGTGCGCGATGTCACGCTGTCGCTGCCGCATGTGGTCAGCGCAGAAGGTGTGGTCGGCTCGCTGCCCTTGACGATGAGCGATGATGAGCGACGGTTGCTGGCGACGAGTGCGGGCGTCATCCGCGCGGCGATTGAACATTTACCCTGAATAAAGGATAAAAAATGACACTCGACACGCTTGAGATGGGAACCGGCACGTGGCAGTGGGGCGATGCGATTTGGTGGGGATACAACAAGACGCATACGCAGGATGACGCGATCGCAGCTTTCGAGATGTCGCTCGATCATGGCGTCGCATTGATTGACACGGCTGAAATTTACGGGCAGGGCAAAAGCGAAGACATCATCGGGCAAGCATTGGCGCGTGAACGTTTGCGGCTGGATGATCGTCCCGTCTACATTGCGACCAAATTCGCGCCGCTTCCGTATCGCATTAGCAAAGCGCAGTTTCGAAGTGCGTTGAAAAACAGCCTCGAACGGCTGCGTTTGCACAAAGTCGATTTATATCAGATTCACTGGACATTCCCAACAGCGACCGAAGAATTGTGGGCGGATGCGCTGGCAGATGCAATCGACGCGGGGACGATTGGCGCGGCGGGCGTGAGCAATTACAACCGCGAACAGATCATCCGCTCGCATCACACGCTCGATCAGCGCGGTCATGGGTTGGTCTCCAATCAGGTCGAATATCATTTGCTCAAGCGCGATATCGAACGCAACGGCACCTGGGATGCGTGCCGCGAGCGCGGCATTAGTATTATCGCGTACAGCCCATTGGCGATGGGCATGTTGACGGGCAAGTATACGACCGAAAATCCGCCGCCCGGTCTGCGCGGCAGGAAATATCGCAAAACGCTGCTTGAACTGCCGCCACTCATCGCGCTCATGCATGAAATCGGCGCGAAGCATGGTGATAAAACGCCCGCGCAGGTCGCACTCAACTGGGTGATGGTTAAAGGCGCGATCCCGATTCCAGGCGCCAAGAATGCGAGCCAGGTCAAATCGAACGCAGGCGCGCTTGGTTGGCGCTTGAGCGATGACGATGTGGCGGCGCTCGATGAGATGAGTGACCGCATAACGCAATCGTAGGGGCGCGACTTAGACCCGCCCATAAAGATAAAACCTATGGAAACGATTATCCAATGTATCGCCTGTGACGGTTACGGCACGGTCGAAGACGACGACACAGGCGACACGATCACGTGTGATTGGTGTACAGGCGCGGGGTATGTGTACCGCAGCGCCGACGGCGTGGATCGTCCGATCCCCGACGCGGATTATGCAAGGGTGGCGGATCAGCTCGAACAATTGGAACACGCGCGTTTACGCGCGCTTGGTTATACGGGCGACTCCAAAAAACCGTGGGAACAAGCGATTAGAAAAGCGTAGGGGCGTGACCGACATCGACTGGATACTTTACCGCACGATTTTGCTGGAGACCTTCAAGCAGTCTGGCGAGGCGGTCAATACGCCCATCTGGTTCGTCGCGGATGGCGAGACGTTGTATATCGCCACCGGACAAGAGGCGTATAAGGTCAAGCGGCTGCGGCGTGACCCACGCGCGCGGGTTGCAGGCGCGGACGCCGCTGAAAATCCAGCGACCGAGTGGATCGATATGCGCGCGCATGTTGTAGAGGATGAAAGCGAAAAAGCACGTATCTTTGACCTGCTCAATCGGCGCTATGACAATGCGTGGAGCGAAGAAGAACGCGCCGTAGCTGTTGTCATCGGGTTAGACAGGACGTAGTCAATCGAGGTATGGCAATAAAAAAACGGCACTCGCTAATGAGTGCCGTTTTGCTTTGAGCGGGCGAGGAGATTCGAACCCCTGACATTCTCCTTGGCAAGGAGACATTCTACCGCTGAATTACGCCCGCATGTGGATATAACGATAACACACATTTTAAGTTTGGCAAGGGTCTTATGGGTTGTGCAAAATCACCTATTTGATAGGATTGACAGCTTCAAAACACCGCGTTATGTTTAAACATGAAACGTTTAAGGCAAAAAAAGACAAAGAATAAAAGTTAAAAGGTTCAGAACTCAAGTAGAAGATTTTAACAAAACGGTACTTGTGCATTTTTGAGCCGCTTCTGGTGATGCATTTCATCTTTGCACCTTTTAACTTTCACCGCTTTACTTTTTTACCTTCTCATTCCAGGAGTAAGCCGTGCAGGAACGCCTGTGGCAGATTGACGAACTTAATTTTGAATCTAATCATCAGCATCATTACGAAACCCTGTTTAGCATCGGCAACGGTTACTTAGGCACGCGCGGTACGTTTGAAGAAGGCTACTTTCTGGATGCGCCCGCGACGCTGATTCATGGCATTTACGACCATGCACCTGGCGCACTCGTGCCAGAACTGGTCAATGCACCGAATTGGCTCGACCTGAAAATCACGGTGGATAGCACGCCGTTGCAAATGATTATGACGGTCGATCGCTCTGACTTTATGACGCCGCCCAGTGGTGTCGTCATTGGCTATGAACGTTCAATCGATATGAAACGCGGCGTACTGCGGCGCGATGTGTTGTTCCGCGCGCAAAGCGGAAATATCGTGCGGATTACGTTTGAACGGTTTGCCAGCTTGCACGATCAGCATGTGATGGCACAGCGCATCGTGATTACGGCGGTCGATGGTCATCCAGCGATCATCGTAGAAAGCGCGCTGCAAACCGATGTGACCAATAACGGTGTGCGTCATTGGCTGCCTGACCCGATTACGAAGACCGAAGGCGGGCGTTTATCGGCACAGGTGACAACGCAGCAAAGCGCTTATGTGGTCGCGATGGCATCTTATCTCAATTCGCCGCACACCGAAATCGCGCTCCCTCATCCTGGTAGACCCGCCACCCATATCGTTTTCACACTGAAACAAGAAGAATCCGTCACGATTGAAAAACTGACGACGATTTATACCAGCCGTGACACCGCTGACCCACTGGCGACGGCTGAAACAGCACTCGATGCTGCCAGTGCGCGCGGCTATGACACGCTTTTGAGCGATCACATCGCGGAATGGGCGACCGACTGGGAAACTGCCGATATTCGTATCGACGGCGATGAAGCGATCCAGCGCGCGCTGCGTTTTACGACCTATCATGTCTTGATCGCGTCGCCACGCACCGACGAACATGTCAGCGTGGGCGCGAAAACCTTAAGCGGTTTGGGCTATAAAGGGCATGTGTTCTGGGATACAGAAATTTTCGTCACCCCGACTCTGATGCTGATACAGCCGAAGATGGCGCGCAATTTGCTCATGTATCGCTATCACAATTTGCACGGCGCACGTGAAAAAGCAAAAGCCAACGGTTATGAAGGCGCAATGTACCCGTGGGAAAGCACCGACACGGGCGAAGAAACCACGCCGCAGTGGAGCGATGTGCAGCCCGACGGCTCGCGCATTCGCATTTGGACCGGCGACAACGAACAGCATATTTCATCGGATATCGCCTACACGACGCACAAATACTGGCGTTGGACGGGTGATGACGATTTTTTAATCAAGTACGGCGCGGAAATGATGCTCGATACGGCGGTCTTTTGGGGCAGTCGCGTCGAATACAACGCCGACCACGACCGCTATGAACTCAGCCAGCAAATTGGACCCGACGAGTATCATGAGAACATTGATAACAGTGTGTTCGTCAACCGCATGGCACAAGCGCACCTGAAAAGCGCGCTGGATGTGTTGGCGTGGCTGAAAACCAATGACTCCGTCGCTGCCGACCGGCTGATCGCCGCGCTTGACCTCAATACGGCGCGGTTGGATAAATGGCGCGATATTGTCGCCAAAATGTTTATCCCGTTCGACCACGAAAAAGCGATCCATATTCAATTTCCCGGCTTTTTCGATATGGAATATATCCCCGTGCCGCATTATCAGCCGCGCACGACCAGTGTACAGGCGATTTTGGGACACGCACGCAGCATCCAGACACAGGTCATCAAACAGGCGGATGTCGTCATGATGATGGCGCTGCTCGGTCACGAATTGTCAATTCCAGAAGGTTTCGACCCGTTACAGGTCATGCTCAACAACTGGAATACGTACTATCCACGCACCGATCACGGATCGTCGCTCAGCCCGGCAATGCACGCCTGGGTCGCAGCGCGTCTCGGTTTGTTGGATGAAGCCTATGACATGCTTGACCACGCGGTGCATATCGATTTGCAGGATAACAAAGGCAACGTGCGCGATGGAATGCACGCGGCGGCGTGCGGCGGCGTGTGGCAAGCCGTGATTTTCGGATTGTGCGGGCTGCGTATCAGCCGTGATGGGGCGCTCATCACTGACCCGCGTTTGCCTGCACACTGGCGGCGCGTTTCTTTCAATGTGTATTATCGGGGCG
Source organism: Aggregatilineales bacterium (assembly GCA_038207205.1). Classification (GTDB taxonomy): domain Bacteria; phylum Chloroflexota; class Anaerolineae; order Aggregatilineales; family Phototrophicaceae; genus Flexifilum. The sequence goes on along the minus strand of JBBRAA010000058.1, from coordinate 5,891 downwards.
AAAAACGGGCATTTACCGTCGAAAACCCCGTATACAGCGATCAGAGTTAAAACTATAAAAAGGTGGAGGTTTCTGTCATGCGTAATACACGGTTTTTGATGGTTGGGCTGGCGATGATGTTGGCACTCGTCATGGGCGTCGCTGTTGTGGCGCAAGAACAAGTTACGCTCGAAGTATGGACGGGCAGTTCATCGCCTGTCGAAAACGAAGCGAAAGAAGCACAAGTCGCCGCGTTTGAAGAAGCGAATCCGAATATTGATGTCGAATTGTTGATCTCGCCAGAATACGGCACACAGGTGCAAGCCGCGTTTGCCAGTGGCGATTACCCGGACGTGTTCACGGTCGGTCAGTTCGATTTCCCGTCGTTGATCGATAGTGGTGTCTTGCTGCCCGCAGACGACCGCATCGAAATGCCGGAAAACGTGTACCCAGGTCTGCAAGCCGCATTCAGCACAGAAGATGGTGCGTATTGCGTCCCGAAAGACTTCTCGACGTTGGCGTTGTACTACAACACCGACCTGTTCGACGCGGCGGGTGTAGAATACCCGACCGCCGAATGGGCATGGGCAGATATGTACGCAGCGGCTGAAACCATCACCAACAGCGACGCAACTGCGGACGGCGTCGTCGGCTTTAGCGCGGCGGCAGATCGTAATCGCTGGATGGCGTTCCTGTTCGGCAACGGCGCGACGGTTGCAGATGCCGATGGCGTCAGCACCATCAACAGCCCCGAAGCAGTCGAAGCGCTTGATTTCTATGCGAGCTTCGTCGCCAATGGCGTCGGCGCAATTCCGAGCGAACTTGAAGGTTCCGGCTGGAGCGGCGAAGCATTTGGTCGCGGCTTGGCAGCGATGACCGTCGAAGGCAACTGGGCGTTGGGTTATCTCGATAACGACTTCCCCGAACTGAACTGGGGCGTCGCAGAAATTCCGCTCAGCCCGTCGGGCATGCGCGGCACGCTCACGTTCACCGAATGCTGGGCAGTGGGTGCCAACACCGAACACCCCGAAGAAGCATGGGCGCTGGTCAATGCGCTGACGGGTGAAGACGGCGCGATGTTCGTGGCGGAATCCGGTTTCGGTGTGCTGCCCGCGCGTTCTACCGCAGGTGAAGCATGGCTGGAAACACGCGGCGCAGAATTTGCACCGTTTGTCATCGGTGCCGAATACGCAGTCGCACCAGTGTTCCCACTGGGTTATGGCGATTTCACCGTCATCGTCGATGAAGGCACCGTCGCACTGTTGGCTGGCGAAACGACAGCACAAGAAGTGCTGGACGAAGCCGCCGCCGTGTGGGACGAAATTACCGCAGAAAATCAGTAATTTGCAGGATTGATGGCAGGTCTCAAATCTGCCAGCGCAGCACGAAAAGTAGGGGGGCGACCCATCGGGTCGCCCTTTTTTCAAAGACAAAATAGGATTGCTCATCGCTCTCGTTGCACCCTTCACCGCCGCAGGCTGAAGCCATGCGGCTGGGCAAAAAAACCTGGAAGCCCACTAAAGGGGCTGTTTTTGCTGGACGGCGGCGGGCGACGATGATCAATCACGCAATACAAAATAACCCAGCTTTATTTTGAAGGAGGCACGGAATGGCAGCCAACACCGCATCCGCACGTACTGTCACCGCCTCGTCACAACGGGGATATGCGAAAACGCAAGAAGCGCTCTCTGGGTATGGTTTTATACTGCCCGCCTTCGCCATCTTGTTTTTATTTATGATCGTGCCGTTGATCGTTGCGGGCTACTTTAGCCTGACCGATTGGAATGGTGTACGTCCGCTCAATGTCGCTAATGCGTATGAGTTTATCGGTCTCGAAAATTATCAACGCTTGCTGGTCGATGGACGCCGCGTTGATGACTTTTATAACGCGCTGAAAAATACGGTTTATTACGTGATCGGCGTCGTTCCCACCCAGACAGCGCTGGCGCTGGTGCTGGCGGTGATTGTCAACCAAAAATGGCTGAAAGGACGTGGTTTCTTCCGCACCGCGTTTTATTTCCCATCGATCACGTCATCGATTGTCGTCTCGATGATCTTTTTGTTTCTGTTCAGCAACACGGGTCCTGTCAATGGCGCGCTCCGTGCGATATTTCCCAGCTATGAATCGATCTCGTGGTTGTCGGATAACAACGGCTTGATTCATAACTTTTTAGGCGCATTTGGGGTGACGCGGGCGTCGGTGCCGGGTCTGGTTGGCACCGAAGTCTTCAATATATCGCTTTGGGAATGGATCAGCGGTCCGTCGGTGGCGATGTTCACGATCATGATGCTGGCGATCTGGACGACGATCGGCACGATGATGGTCGTGTATCTGGCGGCGCTGCAAAATATTCCGTCACAGGTCTATGAAGCGGCGGCGGTCGATGGCGCGACACAATGGCAGGTATTTAGAAGCATTACCATGCCGCTGCTGCGTCCGACGACGTTTTTTGTCGTTACGCTCGGTCTGATTGGTACATTTCAGGTGTTCGACCAGATTTTCATCCTGAATACCGATGCCACCAAACAGACCGTGATCAGCGTCGCCTACCTGGTCTATGACCTCGCGTTCGGGGCATTAAGCGACCCGCAAATGGGACGTGCGACAGCGGCGGCGATCACGTTGTTCGTCATCATTTTCGTAGCGACGCTCTTGCAGCGTCGGTTCATCGGCGGCGACCGTGCCGTAGATGAGTAAAGGGAGCGGCTCATAATGGCGACTGCAAAAGTTATCCCAACCGTTCCAACCGAAGCGCCTGTCGGCAGCAACTCACGCGCTTTTATTCGGCGGATGCTGCCATTTGTCGGCTATGCCGTGCTGATTTTCGTCGCGTTTCTGGAGATCACGCCGTTCGCGCTCACGATTGCCAACTCGTTCAAATGTGACCCGGCGATCACCGCGTTTCCGGGCGCGTTTGTGCCTGTGCCACCGTTCGGCGTCGATTGCGATGTCCGCGACGAAAACGGCACGGTGCTTGGACGCCTGCCCGCCAGCGCACAAGTCGATGGCGCGACCTTCAACCCGACATCGAGCGGCTACAATCAAATTTTCTCGGATGGCGACCAACTGCCGCGCTGGGCGTTCAATACGCTGATTTACGCGCTCGGCATCACGGTTTTGCGGATTCTGTTCGATTCGATGGCGGGTTACTCGCTGGCACGGCTCAAATTTCCGGGCAACCGCTTCCTGTTTTTCATCATTCTTGGCATCCTGATGATTCCGGGCGTCGTATTGTTGATCCCGCGCTTCATCATGCTCCAGCAGGTCGGCTTGATCAACACATTCGGCGGTTACTTCCTGGTACTGGGCGCGGATGCGTTCGGTATTTTGCTCATGAAGCAGTTTTTCGAGAGCATTCCTGGTGAGATCGAAGAAGCGGCACAGGTCGATGGCGCGAACCGCCTGATCACGTTCTTCCGCATCGTGCTGCCGATGGCGACACCGGCGCTGGTCGCGCTGGCGATTTTCAGCTTTCAAGGGCAGTGGAATAACTTCATGGACGCGCTGATCATCGTCGGCGGCGATCAATCGATGTTCAATTTGTCGCTCGGTCTGAATCAACTTAAAGGATCGGGGCAAGATATTCAGTACGATTTGGTGCTGGCAGGCTCGGTCATTACCACGCTGCCGATGGCGGTCATTTTCTTCATCTTCCAGCGCTATTTCGTCGAAGGTGTCAGTTATTCCGGCTTGAAGGGGTAATTCACCTTACGCAAGCCCCTCGTTTTCAGCCCTCACCCCCTGCCCCTCTCGCTCAGGGCGAGGGGTGAAAAATCGTCGCGGTAAGGGAAGTCGTCCTTCTCCCTCAGGGAGAAGGATTTAGGATGAGGGCAATCTGCATAAGGTGACTTATAGAAGTCACCTTATGCAAGTCCCTTGTTTTCACCCCTCACCCCCTGCCCCATGATTATCAATTACCTGCTCAAATTGACTCATGTTTTGGAACAACGGTGTGACGCTCCCGTGCGCAAAAAGTTTTCGTTGTTCACACCGCGGATAATTTCAAGTCTCTTGTGAAGTGTTACCGATATTTGAAAACTCCTGTGCCATATCTAAGATATCTAAGCTAATTAAATCTGATGTACATGTGTGCAACTGCAAGTAGCATTTACATCCCAAACATCTTCAACACCTCGTCGCCATAGTGATTGATCACCTCGACGCGGGGCGCGCGCTTCAGGCTGTCGTAGGCGCTGTCGGTGCCCAGAAAATAGGCATGGCGCATGAAGAAGCTGGTCTCGTCGTAGGCGGTGTCGATGAACCAGCAGGCGATGTCATCGACCGAACTCGAGCGAATCTGCCCGCGCGTCGGGTCGTAAATATCCAGCCCGCGCAATTCGACCACGATCTGACCGTCCGGCGTGCGTTCAATCGTCAAGTCTGGTTCGCCGAAAATCGTGAACAGGTTGGCGCGGTCGGTCTGCTTGAGGATGCCACCCATCATCAAATCGCTGTTCATGCGCACGACCTGGATCGTCCGCATCGTCGAGGAAATCGGGCGGCTGCTCGGCGGGTGGATCAAGCAAAGCAGCGGTAAAAATCCGCAAGAAGCGCTACAATCGTGACTCATAGTAGCGGTTCATTCAAGATGCGGAAAACTGACATGGCAGACCCCATAATCTTCAAAATCTTCTTGTCCTCACCCGGTGACGTGCCGGGCGAACGCGACGACGCGCAAACCGTCATCGACGAGATCAACGCCAGCGGCGAATTCGCGCGTCACTTCATCCTCAAGCTGTACCGTTGGGATGACCAAGCTGTCGCGCTGCCCATGCCCGTGACCGCGATTCCGCAGAAATCGGTGGATATTTATATGATTCGCCCGTCGGCGTGCGATCTCACTGTCGTACTGTTCTGGTCACGCATGGGGTCGCCGCTGGTCATGGACGAACGAGAATACCTGAGCGGCACCCACTACGAATATTCCGAAGCCTTGCAGGGTTACCAGCAGATCGGCAAGCCGACGGTGTGGCTGTACCGCTGCGCCGAAGAACCGTTTTTTAGTGCTAAAGACCCGAAGCGGGACGAGAAGAACCATCAGTTTGACCGGGTGGAGCAGTTCTTCAAGCAGTTTCAGGATGCCGAAGGGCGCTACACAGGCGGCGTGAACGAATACGAGACGCATCCCGACTTCAAGGCGCTGTTCAAGGGACAGTTGATCACCTATTTGCGCCATCTGCGCGACAATCCACACCCGCCGCCACCACCACCCCGGCGCACGGTCGATCCAAACTTAATTCCGTATCGCGGGTTGACCGCGCTCGATGAAGGCGATGCGCCGATCTTCTTCGGGCGCGCTGCCGAGACGCTGGAAGTCCTGAGCCGCATTGATAAGCAGCGGTTGGTGTTCGTATTGGGCGCGTCGGGGAGCGGCAAATCGTCGCTGGCGGCGGCAGGCGTGCTGCCCAAACTGCGTGAACGCGGCTGGCGAATCGTGCGCTGTGTCCCCGGTGATGATCCATTTTTCAATGTGGCGCTGGCACTGCTCCCCCCACCTGCTGACATGGGCGCAAAGCTGCAAGCCTACCTGAAAGAAGCCCGCGACCTGGCAGTCCAGTTGAGTGCTGAACCCCATGCGCTTATCACCCACCTTGAAAAAGCGGCGACGGGCAAGCGCGTCCTGCTGTTCATCGACCAGTTTGAAGAAGTTTTTACCCTAGCGGATAAGAATTCGCACCTGTCCGCTGGAAGTGTGGAGGCGTTCATTCAGGCGATCCGACAGCCGTCGGCGCAGGTGGTGACGCTGCTGACCATGCGCGCCGATTTTTACGGCGCGGCGCTGCCCCACTTTGACGAACTCAAACAGCAGACTTATGGGCTGACGCGCCCATCGCCGTTCGCGCTCTACGAGATGATCACCCGCCCGGCAGAACTGGCGGGTTTAAAGCTGGACGAGGGATTAGCCGCGCAA
>JBBRAA010000057.1:0-24246 GCA_038207205.1 Aggregatilineales bacterium | reverse complement strand
ACCTGTGGTCTCAGTCTCGACCGCGACCACAATGCAGCCATCAATATTTTAGCAAAAGCCGGATGGGACACGTCCGCAAACGCTAACGTAGAGTGCGGTTAGGCTCAAGCGTTGTTTGGAAGCCCCTGCCTTTAGGCATGGGGAGTGTCACGGTTGGTCAACCGGACGGATCGTCACTATAACGATGAAGAGGCGAAACAATCGTGGGTGAACTATTGACGCTCCCCGAAGCGATGATGCGCCGTGCCACACTGCGCGCACAAAACGAGACTTTGGTGTTTACCAACGGACATTTTGACCTGCTTCATATCGGACACCTGGATTATCTCGAAAAAGCGCGCGCGCTCGGTGGCGCGCTGTATATTGGCATCAATGGAGATGCCAGCACGACGCGGCTTAAAGGGGTGGGGCGTCCGCTGGTGCCAGCGTTGGAACGCGCGCGCCTGTTGGCGGCGTTGATCGTCGTAAGCGCGGTCATCATTTTTGAAAATGACACGGCGGACGATTTGATCAGCGCGTTACAGCCGGATATTTACGTCAAAGGTGGGGATTATCGTGATAAGCCGCTGCCGGAAAGGGCGACGGTGGCAGCCTATGGCGGACACATCGACCTGATCGACTATTTGCCGAGTCACAGCACCAGCGAACTCATCGCCAAAATCAAGGCGTTGGCGTAAAACCACCGTAGAGCATCGCGCTGATGCCGATGCCAATCGCGGACGCCAGCATGCCAATCCACATGCCGCGCACCAGCGCCAACACAAAACGAATGGCGAGCGGCAGTTTACGATGTTTAGCGGCGCGTTCATGGGCGCGGATGATCGCATCGAGTTCACGGCGCGCAGTGCCGTTGCCGGGATTGATGGCGAGAATATTATCGAGGCACACGCGGCGGTCTTCGTCGTTTTCCAGCACGCGCAGTAGTGCTACCCACACTTTTTCCTGATACGGATCGACCGTCGCGGCATCGCGCCATAATTCGTGCGCGTACTGTGTATCACCCATGAGGAACGAGTCAAGACCCGCGCGGTAATAGTCATCGAAGCCGCGTTCAAGGCTGAGTTTATCGGAAATGGGTGAAGATGCGCGGACATCAGTCAAGCGGGCTGCTCCCTGCCATTCCATCGAGCGGATCAAATCGCCAAAAGAAGTCATGAGAAATCTCGATAAGCGGCGGCATGTGCAAAAACCAAACGGGTTGGATGCCGCACAAAACCTCACCCCGTTTTGCTTCGCTCACCCCAACAACCGTAAGTTGCCAGGGTGAGGTTTTGCGTTTTTGCATGCTTACTAGTGCTTTTAAGGCTGCCACCAATCGGACGGATAATCGGGTTGTGCCGATTGTGTCAATTGCATGACCGACTGGTCATTGAAATTATAGACGTAAATATCCCATGCGCCAGTTCGGTCGCTGGCGAACGCCATATACTGGCTATCCGGGCTGATAACCGCGTACAGTTCCGCACCTGTATCGCGTACCAGCGGCAGCGGCGAACCAGTGCCATCCGCCGAGCGGTAGAAAATATCGAAATTTTCGGCGTCGGTCGATGCGGCAACCGAATACACAATTGTATTGCTATCGCGCCAGCGCGGCATGGTTTCGATGAACGAGCCTTTATCGTTCGATACCGGAATTTGCCCGCCTGTATTGACATCGATCAAGACGATATCCGCGCCGGGAGTCGCGCTGTTCACATCATCGCGAATGACCGCAAGGCGCGTGCCATCGGGCGAAAACGCTGGGTAGCTGAAGTCGGAATCGTTATCCGTCAGTTGGCGGACACTTTGATCGAGCATGTCGTACAGGAACACCTGGTTGGTCATCCCTTGCGAACCCGCGACGAACGCGATCAATTGTCCATTTTCGCTGTATACGGGCTGCTGCGGATCCAAAATCGTCAAGCCACCCACAGCGGTGTTGATTGCCACAGAATCAGTGCCGTTCAGGTTGATCGTCTCTAAAACGCTGCTGAACAAGAGCGGGTCATAGCGCGCGAACACCACACGCTGCCCATTGGGTGTAAAACTGACATCGCGTCCCAATTTGTCGGGGATGGTGACAAAGGTGCCGCCTTGTTCCAGGTTGAAGTAGCCGATCGGTAAATAACCGACGTTTTGCACATCGCGCCCGCTTGATGCGGCAATAAACCCGTTCAACCCGGTGATAGGCGCTAACGCGGCGATGGTTGGGATGCCCGTTTCTGTCGGTTCTGGCGTCCATGTTGGCGGCAGCGTCGGAATATTCGACGTTGGCGTCGGCGTGAGCGTTTCGGTGGCAATTGCGCGCATCGTTGCGGTTCCAGCGATGATCGCTTGTGTAGACGTTGCAGCGAAAGCGGTCTGCGACCCTTGAAGCTCAACGACGACGCGCGTCCCCAGCGTATTGGCTTGCGCCGCATTATTGCCGCTCGTGATCGCAATCGCCGCGAACGCAACAACGATGACCAAAATCACCAAAATGCCGCCGCCTAAGATCAAGGTCAATTGGCGGCGCGTGATGCCCGGTATCACTTCTTCTTCGTTGACTTGCTTGCGCGCTTTAACTTCCAGCGCATCCATCGCCTGGCGCGCTTTTTCGTTGTTCGGGTTGATGTGCAGGACGTTGCTCAGGCATACACGGCGTTCATCATCTGTTTCGACGACGGACGCCAGCCAGAACCACGCTTTTTCGTTCTTGTCGTCGTCTTCGACGACTTGTTGCAGCAGATCGCGCGCCATGACTCGGTTGCCCGCGCGCGCTGCTTCAATGCCCCGTCGTAGTAGTTCGTTGATGTCGTTGGTACCCAACTCGTTTACCTCGTGATTGGAAAGAATGCGAGCGTCTGCACGCCTTCTGTGCCGTCAAAAATTTGCTCGATGCCGCCCGTGCGGATATTGAACAAGTACACGCCGAACAAACTTGTGTCTTCGCCGCGATTGGAAACGAACGCGATATACTCGCCATCGGGCGTAAATACGGGCGCACTGTCCTCAGCGCCGTCATCATCGAGCGTGAGCAGTACTTTGCGCTGACCATTCGAATCCATGATGTAAATATCGCCATCTGCGCCGCGCGTGCTGATAAAAGCGATGCGCGTCCCATCTGGCGAATAGGCAGGCGCATAATTTTCGCCTGCTTCGTCTGTCAGTCGAATTGTCGAGTCGGTTTCGAGATTGTACTCGTAAATTTCGCTGAAACCGGGCGAAAGTGCATCCGATGCATAAGCGATGCGCGTGCCATCCGGCGAAAATACAGGCGACGAGTCGTTTTCAGTATTGGTCGTCAACTGGCGCACACTGGAGCCATCTGCATTCATAAACCAGATTTCGTTATCGCCGTCCTGATTGCTCGTGAAGACGATCAACGTGCCATCGGGTGAAAATGACGGCGATGAAAGTGTGTTACCGCCCAGATTGGTGATCGCAACGGCGTCATCCAAGCGTGCGATGGGTGCAGCGAACAACTGCGGCGTGATCGGTGCATCGTCACCCGCCCCTTCGGCGCGCGTGCTGCGTACAAATACTACCTGTGTGCCATCGGGTGAGATGGTGGCGTCATCATAACCATCGACCGCATTCCCGATCCGGCGCAAACGCGATGCATCCGCGAACGCGCGAGATAAGCCGGATGTCGAGACATCATCGCTGAGCGTGGTCAATAAGACCTCGTATGCGCTCGATGGAACCGATGTCGCTGTCGGCGTCAACGTTGGCGCTGGTCGAGGCGTATCGGTCGGCGTGAAAGTCGGCGGGAAATCCGCTTGATTGGTGTCGAGCGTGACGATCACACCGATAAACGGCGTTTCGGTCGGCGGCGGTCCCTGAACCACTTCAGCCGATTGGTCTTGTGTCGGCGCGAGAATTGCCAGAAACGTTGCGTCGGCGGCTTGCTGTGGGTTGAGCGTTGTGGTCGTTTGCTGGCGACTGCTCAGCACCGCGACGATAACGACGACGGCGGTGACCAGCGCGACGCCAAGCGCAGCGATCAAATACAGGTTGCTGCCGCTTTTACCATCGGCGCGGCGTTCGGCGGGCGCACGCAGCGGTATATCGCCGCCCGCGTCACCGCCGACATTCACACCCATGCGCTGCAATGCTTCGCGCGCACGCGCGTTTTCGGGGTTGAGCTTCAAGGCGCGTTCGAGAAACGCGCGCCGTTCCGCCAGCGTATCAACCGCCGACGCCATCCACATCAACGCGACTTCATTGTCGCGGTCGATGATCAAGACTTGTTGAAGCAGACGACGCGCGGTGACGCGATCGCCACGGCGTGCGGCTTCAACACCTTCGCGTAAACGTTCTTGTACATCGGGACCATTGCTCGACAAGTCGGTTACTCCTTCGCGTGAAATTTCACGGATGATGTCATGCGCGGGTGGAAAAATGCTCCACCCCGACACGCGCTGAGTGCAAACATTAGCTGTTTGATCCTGGCAGCACGAACAAGCCCAGGAACAAAACAATCGCCAGCACGATCATGATTCCGGCGACCACACCAAAGATTAACAGCGTGCGGTTATCGCTGGCGCTGGTGCGATAATCCATTTTTCGCAGTGCCGAACGGGCGGTATCGTTGTTCGGGTTGACTTCCAAGACTTTGGTCAACCATTGTTTGCGTTCGACTTTGCCTTCTGCCAGCTTCGCCATCCACATCAGGGCGCGTTCGTTCTTGCGGTCTTCGCTCAACACGCGATTGAACATAACGCGCGCGCCGTCGTGGTTATTCGCGCGGGCGGCGGCAATCGCCAGATGCAGCAGTTCTTCACGATTGGGTGAGTCGTCTTTAGCGGGCATATTGGGCATATGCGCGATTCTCCATGCAGATTGGTTTCTGTATAACTGTACCGTTATTGTAGCGGATCGCACAAGTTAGATTGTAATGGTCATTTTGGGGGATGCGAGCACATCACAAAACGATATAAAAAATAAACAACGCACACACAGTCGCAACGAAGATCAACGAGTCGATTCGATCCAGCACGCCGCCATGACCGGGAAATAGATTCAAGCCGGGCAAATGCGATTCTTCTACATCAGCGGCGCGTTTGAGCGCCGACTCGACCAGATCACCGATGATGGCAGCAATCGGCGCGCCGATAAGCAGGATCAAAAAGACGGGCGCAAATTTTTCGGTGATCAGCAATACGATCAGCCCAATGAAGAACGCACCGATCACGCCTGTAATCGCCCCCTCGACGGTCTTTTTTGGAGAGATTTTCGGCGCAAGCAGGGTTTTGCCCCACAAGCGCCCGCCGATATACGCGAACGTATCGGTGCCCCATGTCAGCGCGAACACGAGCGCGATCCATGTCAAGCCATCGGGCACAACGAGCCGCAGATAGAAGATGCCGAATGCGGGCAAAAGAATATAGAACGGCAGCAGCACACGCAGCGGCGGCGACACAACAAAAATACCGCGCCAGCGATTGACGATGCGACGGAGTTCGAGCAGCGCGATCACGGCTGTAATGATGCCCATCACGCCGAACGGCACGCCGCCGATCAACGTCGCGCCGATGATAATTGGCAGCAGCACCAGCGATGTGAGCAAGCGCTGCGCCAGATTGGAACGTCTAATGATTTTTATCGCGCGCGCTCGTCGCTACAGTTGCCTGAGGATAAAAATTTTGAAAATTGTTATTGCTCGTCCACAGCGCGAATTTATACAGCTCGAACAACGCCGTCGTCCGCGTCATCAGTTCAGCGGCGATATTGTCGGTGGAGAGTGCGTCGTTTTCTGGTTGATACCACACGCCGACTCGCAGCCAGTCTTGTCCGTCAGAGAATGTACTCATCCAGTCTTCCAATACACGACCGCGCAAGAGTTGGCGCGTGGTCAGGTGCGTGTCGCTAAGATCGCAGCCATCCCAGAAGCCGAAAGAGAAATCGTCGCCCATGCGCGCCAGACGCGCGCGCAAATCATGCCGATGACGGTCAAGCGAGAGTTTGCCGATCAAATTGCGTTGATCCCACCACGCCGCCGGATTGAGGATGAATTCCAGCACCAGAAAGTCGGCAGTTAAGCGCAGTTCGATGACGGGATGACGAAAAGCATCGGTTTCGGTGGCAGCGGCGGCATAATCGCGCCCCATCAAACGTTCGACGTTGGCAGCATGATCGCGCGAGCGCAAAAACGGCGCGGCGAAGCCTTGAATATCGCTGCGGCACGCGTCAGACGCGGTCGTAATCATGCGGGCTTTTTCCCAATGGGGGTGTAAATCCCAGTTGCGTTCGCGGATACGACGGTGCAGCGTGGAATGCAGCGCGGTCATTTTGATGTGGACGGCGTGGCGTGCTGCCTCATCGTCGCCCGCGAGTACGGCGTGGTCGTCCCGACTAAAGTAGTGACTCATCGAAAATACCCTCAACCCTGATTGATCAGGTAAACAAATACAAACTTGACATTAACTAAAATGATAGTCTATTCGACCTATGTATGCCAGCCAATTGATATACTTTAGCGGCGAATTTGGGACAAATTCACAAACGCTGCCAGGTTCGTTATGTTTGTAACTCACCTTACGCAAGCCCCTCGTATTCAGCCCTCACCCCCTGCCGCTCTCCCTCAGGGTCTGAGGGGTGAAAAACCGTCGCGGTAGGGGAAGTCCTTCTCCCTGAGGGAGAAGAATTTAGGATGAGGGCAATCTGCGTAAGGTGAGTTTGTAAGATACACATGCAGGGTATCGCGCGCATTCGGGCAGGGTTTACAATCAGGGCGTCTTCACAAATTTTTTCGAGGTATTTATGACGATTACCAAACAAGACGTACTCGACTATCACCGCAAGGGGCGCGCGGGCAAAATTGAAGTCGTACCAAGCAAACCATTACAGACACAGCGCGATCTGTCACTGGCATATACACCGGGCGTCGCAGAAGCCGTCCTGGAGATCGCCAACGATCCGCTTACTGCGTATGAACTGACCGCCAAACGCAATCTGGTCGCGGTCATCAGCAACGGCACGGCGATTCTGGGTTTGGGCGATCGTGGCGCGCTGGCGGGCAAACCCGTCATGGAAGGCAAAGGCGTGCTGTTCAAGAAATTCGCCGATATCGATGTGTTCGATCTGGAGATCAACGCGCCGACCGCCGACGAAGTGATCGCGTTCTGTCGCGCCGTCGCCCCAACGTTCGGCGGCATCAATCTGGAGGACATCAAAGCACCAGAATGTTTCGAAATCGAAGCGCGGTTACGCGCCGAACTCGATATTCCCGTCTTTCACGATGACCAGCACGGAACGGCGATCATCACAGGCGCAGCACTTAAGAATGCGCTGCGGCTGACGGGCAAAAAGATCGAAGAGCTTAAGCTGGTGATCGTCGGCGCGGGCGCGGCGGGCATTGCGACGGGTGAGTTTTATGTCAATATGGGCGTGCGCCGCGAGCATATCATGATGGTGGATATCGACGGCGTGGTGTATGTCGGACGCGAAAAAGGCATGGATGACTACAAAGCCCGTTTCGCCCGTGACACAGGCGCGCGCACACTGAGCGATGCGCTGGTCGGCGCGGATATGTTCCTCGGTTTATCGGCGGCGAATATTCTGACCGCCGACATGATCAAGCTGATGGCGGACGAGCCGATCATCTTTGCGCTGGCAAACCCGACGCCAGAGATTATGCCGGATGTAGCCCGCGCCGCCCGCCCCGATGCGCTGATCGCCACGGGGCGCAGCGATTTTCCCAACCAGATCAACAACGTGTTAGGGTTTCCGTTCATTTTTCGCGGTGCGCTCGATGTGTACGCGCATCAAATCAACGAGGCGATGAAAGAAGCCGCCTCGCAAGCCATCGCAGATTTAGCACTTGAAGATGTGCCAGACAGCGTGCTCAACGCTTACAACCTGCCCGCGCTGCGCTTTGGGCGCGATTATCTCGTGCCGAAGCCGCTCGATCCGCGCGTGCTGTTGTACGTCGCGCCCGCCGTCGCCAAAGCCGCGATGGACACCGGTATGGCGCGCAAACATATCGATCTCGCCGCGTACCGTGATGAACTGATCAGCCGTCAGGGCATTGGTCAGCAAGTCCGCAGTTTCATCATCAATAAAGCCAAAAGCAGCGGGACAAAACGCGTCGTGTATGCCGAAGGCGAAGAGAGCAAGATCATTCGCGCGGCGGCGTTGGCACAAGAAGACGGTTTGGCGACGCCGATACTGCTCGGTCGCCCGGATAAAATCCGCGCCACGATTGAAGAACTCGGTTTGACACGCTTCTCGCCCGAAATCGTCGATCCGTACGATGAGCTGTGGCGCGCGCGTTACGCGCCCGAATTTTATAAACTGCGTCAGCGAAGCGGCGTCAGTTGGGCGCGATCGCGGACGCTGCTGCGCGACCGTAATTATTTCGGCGGCATGATGGTCTATATGAATGACGCCGACGCTTTCCTGAGCGGCTTGACGTATGAATATCCCGACGTGGTGCGCCCGGCGCTGCAATTGTTTCACACCCGCGAAGGCGTCGCGCACGCGAGCGGGGTTTATCTGGTGATCGTTAAAGGGCGGGTGTATTTGTTCACCGATGCGACCGTCAATATCGACCCGGACGCGCACACGCTGGCGGAGATCGCAATTTTGGCGGCAGATTTTGCGCGCACGCTCGAACTCGAACCCAAAGTCGCCATGTTGTCGTTCTCGAATTTTGGTTCGACGCCGCACCCGACCAGCAAGAAAGTTCAGCAAGCCGTCGAAATCGTGCGGGCGCGCCGCCCCGAATTAGAGATCGACGGCGAAATGCAAGCCGATGTCGCCGTCGTGCCCGAACTGATCGAATCGCGCTATCCGTTCAGCCGTGTCAAAGATGCGAATGTTCTGGTCTTTCCCGATCTCGGTTCTGCCAATGTCGCCTATAAACTGCTGGCGCGTTTGGGCGGCGCAGAAACCATTGGTCCGATTTTGCTCGGCGTCGGTGCGCCTGTACATGTCTTGCAGGCGGGCGACGATGTGGAAGACATTGTCGCGATGACCGCCGTGTGTGTGATGGATGCGCACGCGCGGGGGAAATGAGTGAGGTCAGGGTGAGGGCTGTGTCGTTAGGTTTTCTCGCCTTTGACACCGTTTCTTGCATTTAGGCGCTGTTCGTGGTCTTCACGCTGATGACCTAGCCATACAATTGGCGCAGGTATTAATCCATCAAAGGGCTGCATCATGCGCGTTCACTTGCAGTGGGATAACCCGGAGCAAACGGTCGTGCGCTGGGAGTTCGAGGGCTGGATAGGCGTGCTGGATTACATTATTACCGTCAACGAAACCGCCTCAATGGGTATTCTCAACGGCGGCAGAGTCGACAGCATTCTGAATATGAATCTGAAGCTGCCGTTTCCGAACCGTCATCCGCGTGAGCTGATTAAGCCCGTCGTTGCCGCCCAGTCCTATGGTCTGGGATATGTGGTGGTGGTGACGCGCAACCCGATTGCGACGGCGATCATTGACGCCACCTTCCGGAATCAGCCTGCCACTCTGCACGTCGTTCGGTCATTGGATGCAGCACGGCAGCGTGTCGGGCAATTACGTGCCGAGCAGGATATTCAGGTGAAAATGTGAGCTTCACCCTTAGATCGTTACCATTTTGGATACCCCCGTGCATCCAGATTATCAACGGCACGAACTTGGGGTGCGCTTGGTTCAAACCGCGCTCCAAGCGGCGCACGCACGCGGTATCGAGTGGGTGCATGTCGATTATGAGCCGCATCTTATCGCCTTTTATGCGCGCGGCGGTTTTCGACCGACACAGGCGGGCATACTATACCTGAAACAAAACGGTGTCCGTTATCGTTATACGCGCCGAAACAAGCGCGGATATTCGACGACGATCCCGCTTACATCGACGGTGATATCCGCCTGAAAATCGGCTTGTTGATAGCGATAAACCGCGCCGGACTCGGTTTTGCTCAGGCAGGTATAGCGCTGGTTGACGCGGCTGACGCGCATATTTTCTGTCGGCTGAAGATACACGACGGCGAGATCACGCGCTTCACCCACGCTCAGGTTAAGGCGGTGAATCGGCAGTGTATTCGTGAACGGCGTCACGGCAATATCGACATCGATGCAGCCATCCAGCGCCACAACGGATTTGCCAACCTTATCGAACCACGCGCCTTCACCGTTGGCTATCAGGTAGACATCGGCAGCGTTCCCCGTCAAATCGCTGACCATCAGGCTGGCGACATGTCCACGTTCATCGGTCGATAAACGATAGCGCACCCGAAACGGGATGCCGTTCTCACTGCCAATCACCAAGCCATCAGCGCGCATGAGCAAGTCGTAGCCGTCCAATGTCAGATGTTCCAGTCCGGTCGTGTACAGCGCGTTCCAAAAAATGTTTTGGGTCATCAGAATACCTTCGTGTCTTTGTGTTATGTTTTTAGCTTTTTGGGGCGGTCTGAGTCGCGCCCGTCCTTAATGTTAACTGACCGCCACGATGACATCCGCCTGGGTCGATGCACCGCCTGTGCCGCGCGCTGTCAGCACATATCGGATCACACGTGTATTGGCAGGCAGCGCGACTTGAATACTGCCTTGCGCGGGCAGTTGAATATACAACAAACCGAGCGTACCTGTCTCGTCCACTTCCTGAATTTCAATGCCGACCGCGCCGACCACATCCCAGGTGAGCCGCGTCACTCCGCCGGGCGACACGGTCGCCGGTGATGCTGTGAATGACCGGACTATTGGCGCAGTACCAGCCTGTGTAGGGGCGGGGCTTGATGCGCCCGCCGCGGTCATCGTCGGCGGCGGTGCAGGCAGTGTTGGTGCATTTGGCAAACTGCCACCACTTGGAAACGCGCGTTCAACCGTGATGGTCGGCGCGATGATGATGATGTCTGCCGTGACGGTCGCCGCTGGCGCATCGCCAATCGGGATTATCAGGTTGAAGGCGTCGAAGGTGACACCTGTGATCAGATCAACCACGCGCAGCCGCAGTTCCAGTGCCGTTGTCTCCGGCGTGATCTGCGTTGTCACCGTTAGCTCACCCGCCGACACGATCCACCGCTGGGCGCGTGGCGGTTCGACATCGACCGCTGTTCCGTCGGGTAACAATTGTTCGATCACCAGATCGCTGTTTGGTACACGGTTGATGACTGCATAGCGCACGCTGACAGCGACCGACGATTGACTCAACACCGCCAGATCAAGCGATAATACGCTCTCGAACCGATCGACACGCGGCAACCCCTGCGTCGTATCAAATTCGGGCGTCGCGGAGGCGGTAAAACGTGCGAGTGCGGGCGGCGTTTCATAGCCGATAACCAGTGCGCGCTCATCCAGGATCGTGTCGTCCGCCTCGGTGACGATCAGCCGATACGTTGGCGATGCGAAATTGCCCGGATGCGTGATGGTAAAGCGTACCGACGTAGACGCGAGCAGGGCTTGATCCGAAAGCGTCAGCGTCTCCCATGCCCGTCCGCGATACGCTTGTATATTCAGTGTGTGTTCATCGGTCACGTCGATCACCGTCCATGACAGCGTGGTTTCAACGCCGCCTGTTTCGATCTC
Organism: Aggregatilineales bacterium; assembly: GCA_038207205.1. Lineage (GTDB taxonomy): Bacteria > Chloroflexota > Anaerolineae > Aggregatilineales > Phototrophicaceae > Flexifilum. The sequence continues at coordinate 12,777 of JBBRAA010000057.1, read as the reverse complement.
TGGCAGCCGCACAGCCGTTACGGTGCTGGAAAAATCGATGATCGTCGGCAGATTTTGTCCGCCCTCGTCCGATTGCGCGTCAATCGTCGTTGTGATCACGACGCACGCCAACAGGCACATGACGGGTACGAACTTCAAAAATCGCTGCATGAAAACTACTTTACGCGCTTTAATCATTTGTGATACTCGCTATGCCTGACCAATCCGCCTTGTCGCACACGCCAGCGCATACGACCTCCTTTTATCAACTGACCTTCACGCCGCCGCCAGCCAGTCGATGTCACATTCAATACGGTCGCAGATGCCGTTAGCCCGTGATTGTGTGCCTGCCGAAGGATGGGTGACGCCGCGAGTCGGTACAACAACACGCCACATACGAGTGTTATGGTGACATACTCCCCACGCCTAAAGGCGGGGGCTTCTACCCTCAATGCGACTACGAAGGCGACCCTTCCGTCTTATCGTCGCTCCGGTAGCACAGCGATGCCCCACTGTGTTTGACGTTAACTAACCTGAGTTTCGGATAGCTAAGGCAGCAAAGCAAGCGCTTTAGCGTCACGAGTTGACCAGTTGATGGCAGGTTTCTTAGGTTGCCACATGTAAGCAATCAAGCCTGCCACAACATTGATGACAAAGTTAATCGGACTTCGATGGCGTGAATGCTCGATTTGAGACTGATTCTTGAGTTGGTCGTTGATGGTCTCGATGATGAAGCGTTTACGCAGCAGGAGCTTGTCGCTCATCAGCATCAAGCGGTTTTTCATGTTGGCGTTGATGCCGGTGATGAGATGGAGACCGTGTTCCAACAACGTCTTAAAGAGCGGTTGCGAGAGATAGCCCATATCGCCAAACAGCTTGCCAAACAAGGCTTTCGCCAGTTTGGGGACGGGTTTACGGTCATCGACATTCCCCGGCGTGAGCGTGAAAGCGAGGGCTTCGCCATGTTCGTTGACGACCAGATGGAGTTTGAAGCCATAAAACCACCCGAGTGAACACTGCCCGCGAGCCGCCAAGCCCGCAAAGACTTTGTGGCGCTTGATGCGTCGGTTCGTACAAACACGCAAAGCGGTGGAGTCCACGAAGGAAATCCCGGTACACCGCTTGCAGCACGCTTGAGCATATGCCCATAATAGCAGCATCACCCGCTGCATGAGCGTGACAAAGCGGCTGTAACTGACCAAGCGAGGGAATTCGCTACGTAAATGCACGTGAACCTGTTTGGTGTAGTAGTCCTTGAAATCCCGATAGCCGCTCTGATGAAAATGGATGACGATGGTCATGATTTTGCTCTCATTCAGTCCCGGTTATCGCCGCCGTTGTCCGCTCACACGGGGTAAACTTTTTGGTTGTTGGGCTTGCCACTGCTGGCAAAAATCATCGACATCACAGAATAGCGCGAGTAAACTCATATTGGGATACCTTTCTCGTTAGGGGTAACGTGAAGCTTAACCGCTTCTCGAAAGGTATCCCACCTATCCAAAACTCAGGTTAATTACCTACCCCTGTCAGCATCCCCCGACCCCTTCTCCCGTTTGTGGGAGAAGGATTTAGGATGAGGGCAGTCTGCGTAAGGTGAGTTATTCAGTTAAAACGATGTGAGCAAGCCCGTTTCCTGCACATCGACACGCACACCGTCGAGAGTATGCGGCAAGACCATCTTGGTATCGATGATCTGCGTTTCGGGCATTTTTTGCTGCACCATGATGATCAGGGCAACTTCCTGCGTTGGTGCGCCGGCTTTGGTGGCGAAACCGACGGCGACACCAACCACGCCGGGAATCCGCATCAACTGATCTGCATATTTTTGCTGGACTGCGCTGACGCGCTCGATTTGCGCCTGAATTGCATCCTGAGACATGCTGTGCTCACTTTCTCGCTTACAGCGTGATATCGAGTGCGTTCAACACGGTATCGATCGGTGTGAAAATCGTCGCCAACTGTGACCCGCCGAATAGCAGCCCAACGGCTCTGTTTTCGACCGAATCCACGATCAACGAGCCAGAGTCGCCGCCCTGACTCATCGCTGTGCTGATCACCTGCCCGGTGAAGCGCGCGGTCTTTTGACCGTTCATGGTACTGTAGGCAATATCGACGGTCGCATTGAGCAGGTTGATCTGTCCGGTCGTGAGTTCAGTCGTGCGCCCATATTTGCGTACCTGCATCCCTAAGGCGGGCGCTTTGGTGGCGTTGACGACGCCGATTTGACGTATCTCGTCGGCAAACATCGCCACATCGACCGGACGCGCGAGCGCCGCATCGACGGTGTTGGTCGGAATCGCCTGCGCGCTGACCGTGACGGCAGTCGGCGCACTGACACTCGCGTCGGTCGTCTGCGGAGTCGGGATCGTGGCGACGCGATTTGTTGAGCCAAGCAGCGAGGCGATGAAATTGGTGATAGCGATCAAAATACCGAGGATGTTGCAGCCAGTCGCGTTTGGGTCGGGCGTGGTCGGCGGCGGGTTGACAAGCGGTGGATTTACAGGCGGGGGGTTATTATCGGTGTCGTCGGTGAAGCGTAAACGCACGAAGCGTTCGAGTTTGGCGACGATATCCGCCGGATTGCCGCCGCCGTCCATAGGACCCGGCTGTGTGATCGCGTCCCCGATCAGCGCGTCATTGCTGTTCGCCAGTACATGATTGTTCGACAGCACCAGCACATCGCCCGTGCGTTTATCCTTGACCAAGGTGCCGAGTGTCCCCGCCGTGATCTTGTAATGTCCGATGCTGACACCGCTTGGAATGACCGGACGGAAGCGTTCACGCGGGGTTTGCTGCGCGCGCAGATAGCCGACTTCGACAACATCGGTTTTAAGCCCATCGATTTCTTTAGGGATCACATCTTGTGCCGATAATGCGGCGAGCGGCACTTTCGCTTGCACCAGTACGATGACTGCCAATTCTTCCGTGACGACGCCGTGCGATTCTTTGAAACCGACGGCGACGCCGACGACGTTATTTTTATTCAGGAGTTGGTCTTCGTGGTTCGCCTGTGCCTGCATGGCTTGCGCCTGCATGATGGGCTGGGGATCAGTCGCCATTCATCACCTCATAATGTGCTGCCTATTTTTAATCGACTATAGCGTGACATACTCCCCACGCCTAAAGGCGCGGGCTTCTACCCTCAGCGCGACTGCGAAGGCAACCCTTCGTCTTATCGTCGCTCCGGTAGCACAGCGATGCCCCGCTGTGTTTGACGTCAACTACGGTATTGCGATATTACGGGATTATGATCGAGGTCGGATTTTTACGTCTCGTACCGCGCACATCAACCTCCGCCATTATACCCTATTTCAGCAGAAGAAAACACAAGACCGACGCCTTATATCAGGGCATTCGCGTTCTAGCAATCCCTGACAGAAAATGAACTCTTCTAGCCCATTGTGACACATAAAACAATGTCAGTAGCCAGTAGTCAGTAATGGTCATTATGGATTTTTAGAGCCGCATCGTTTTAGAACGCGATTGCCCTGACAGATGGGTGATTTGTTGGCGGAGAGCCTGAAACCCGCTGTGATGGGTGCGAATGGCTTTTACAACCCAGAATCGGGCGGTGGTTCTGAAGAAGGGCGCTATATCGACTGGCTGCCGATCAAGGATCAAACCCAGAGCATCATCGAAGATGTGGCGCGCATTCGTCATCACCCGCTTGTCCCGGCGTATATTCCGATATACGGCTATCTATACGATGTGAAAACCGGACGCCTGATCGAAATTTCTGAAGCAACCGCCGTGGGTGCCGCACCATCGTAGAACGTGGTCTTAAAGTGTCAACGGTGGCGGCTGAAAGGTTACCGCCGTATCGGTTACGCTTCATTTTGATCGCGCGTTTCAAATTTGACGTTGCGATATACGTCCGCGAGTGAGAGCGTACAGCCGATAGAAGCAAGCTCGATTTGACCCTCTAAGCCTTCTATCAGCGTGTATATCCAGGTGACGTTTGGCTGGCGTACATAACTTTCAAGACGCGGTATCGCTTGTGCGATCAACACGTATTCGTGCAGCGATGTAATGCGCTGATAGCGGATGAACTTCTCGTCTCGGTCATAATTTACGGTCGAAGGCGACGACACTTCGATGATCAGCATCGGGTTGGCTAAAGTTTGCGTCTCGTCGTCGTACTGCTGCTCGCCGCACACACCGACAATATCGGGGTAGGTATAGTGCGTCATCGGGAAGATTTCGACACGCATGTCGGATGAAAATACTTCACAATCACGATTGCGAAGTTGGTTGCTTAAACGGGTGAATGCGTTCCCGACCGCACGATTATGATCGCGGCTCGCGCCCGCCATCATGAAGATTTCGCCATTGAGATATTCCCATTTTTCCTCACTTTGTTGATCGAAGATGAGATATTCTGCGAATGTCCAATAGGTCTTTTATGGGGCGGTTGCCATGATTTTTTAGCCCTCAGCCTGATTTCGATCCGGCGTTTCAAATGTCACATCTCGATAAACGTCGGTCAACGCCACTATACAATTCAACGACTTTATTTCGAGATGTGTGTCCAGCTCTATAGCGTCGGTGATCAACCATTGCCCGTTGGCTTGGCGTTCATGCAGTTCTATCGACATGCGATCCTGGGCGATGAGCAAGTACGCTTGAAGTGATGCCAAACGTCGGTATTGCTGAGCTTTATCGCCGCGATCATATTTTTCCGTCGCAGGCGACAAGACTTCGACGATCAATATTGGGTTGAGCAGGGTTATATCGTCAAATTCTGATTTGCCACAGACGATGGTCACATCGGAATAGGCATATTTGTAAAGACCACGCTTCCCACGTAAATCGCTGGAATAAACGCGGCAGTTTTTGCCTTCCAGTAAATTACCGAAGGCTCGATTTATATTACTGGTGATCAAGCTATGGTCTGGGCTTGCGCCCGCCATCGCAAAAACCTGAAAGACTTCGCCATCCAGGTATTCCCATTTTTCGTCGCTGTTACGGTCGAACTCAAGATATTCCTCGACCATCCAGTATTTTTTCTGTGGCGCGCTCGTCATCTTTTTCACTCCTGCCCCATCTCATCATAGCATAGGCGAAAATTTGTGGGGGACAGGCAATGTCGAACGATGGAGCAATTTTTTTCGCTCGACAAAGAACAAAATCTGTTTTTGTGGGCAATGCACACGCAGCCAAAACACCGCCGCGAGTATCCGATAGTGCGGACACAAGCCGAGTACGCACATCTGCGGCTGATCCGCTTCATGCATCCGCGCCAGGCGCACGAATGGCTGGATTCACTTCAATAGAGACGCGATACGCTCGATAATCGCTTCACTGACGCGCGCCTTGCTCATCAAATCGAGCCGTGTCATACCGTCGCGGTCAAAAACGATGACGCGATTGGTATCGACCTCGAAGCCCGCATCTTGGGCTGTGATGTCGTTGGCGACGAGTAAATCGAGTCCTTTGCGCGTTAGTTTCTCTTGTGCATACGTTTCCAGATCATGACTCTCGGCGGCGAACCCGACCGCGATTTTGGGGCTGCCCATGTCATGCCTGCGTGCTGTCACCGCCGCCAGAATATCCGCGTTGCGTTCGAGTTCGATGGTCAATCCTTCGTCGTCGCCCGTCTTTTTGATTTTGTGTTCTGCGACGGTTTTTGGGCGAAAATCTGCCACCGCCGCCGCCATGATCAGCACGTCGGCGTTGGTTGTACAGGTCATTACGGCATCGAGCAGGTGCGCGGCCGAGTCTGCTGCTATCACGTGCGCGCCATACGGTGGATCAAGCGGCACCGATGTGATCAAGGTCACGTCGGCGCCTGCATCGAGCGCGGCTTGTGCCAGTGCGTACCCCTGCTTGCCGCTGGATCGATTGGTCAGGTAGCGGACGGGATCGAGTGCTTCGCGCGTGCCGCCCGCCGTGACGACAACATGCCGCCCCGCTAATGCGCCTGTTTTGCCCAATACCTGGCGGATCGCGCCGATCAGCGTCGGTGTTTCTGGTAATCTGCCTTTGCCGATTAAACCTGATGCAAAGCGCCCCGATTCTGGTTCGATGATGACCGCGCCGCGCCCGATCAAGGTTGCCACATTTGCCTGCACCGCCGGATGTTCGTACATCGTGCCATCCATCGCGGGCGCGATCACGAGCGGACAGCGCGCTGCCAACGCGGTGATGCACAACAAATCGCCTGCAAAACCACCCGTTAGCCGCGCCAGCGTATCGGCGGTACACGGCGCGATCATCAACAGCGCCGCGCCTTCTGCCAAACCGACATGCGCGATATGCGTCGGCAATCCGCCGCTGGCATCGGTCTGCCATAGATCGGTGTAGACGGCGCGCCCTGTCACCGCCTGAAACGTAAGCGGGGTGACAAATTTTTGTGCGCCGTCGGTCATAATCACATCGACCAGCCCGCCCGCCTGGGTCAACTTGCTGGCAAGATCGACGGCTTTATACGCGGCGATGCTGCCCGTCACACCGAGTACGATGCGTTTGTTGTGTAAGTGGGTAATTGTGTCCATTAGAAAACCTCTACAATTTCATCGCCCGTGCTTGCCGTGACCACGCGCGCGCGCCGATAACCAATGTCAGCGCGGGCAGCCAGACAATGCCGAACGCGGTGAACAACGCGCTCAACCACGCGATCACATCGCCGGTTTGCGCAGCGCGCGGCAGATGATGACCGAGCACACCGGATAACAGGAATATCACGGCGGCAATCAGCCAGTAAAGCGGCGGCTCGCGCTGAACGGAGTCGAGGCTTTCCAAAACCGCCGCGCCTTTTTTGCGCTTTTGGTACCACAAAATCACCCAAACGACCGCGATCAGGATGCCGATGATGACTGCGCTTATGCCGTCGATGTCGCCTCTGGGGAGGTGATAACCGAGATTGAGCAGAAAGGCTGCCAGCATCAGCACAATGCCGACGCGGTTTAAGCGATAACGCGCCGCTTTATCGACGACTCGCGGTGCGGGGATTGATCCATCCGCCATTGCCCGCCTTACGAACAGCCACGCCGCCGCGATGAGGCATAAGAAAACCAGCGCGATCGCTGTTGGTGTCAGGCTGAGTTCGGGCGTTACCTCATAGACAGCGCCGCCTGCGCCCCCACTCCAGCGTGACCATCCGCCCCAGGCGAAACCCAACGCGGCAACCGCGATCAGCATGATGAGACGGCGCGTGCGCCCGCTAAACCCAATCAGCAAGCCGAAAAAGATCGCCAGCGCGAGCAAGCCCATGAGGGTATGCGCGCCGAGTACGCGCGTCACCAACGTGCGCGGCATCTCGATCAACGCCATTTGCGGGTTCAAAATCAGGCTGTTGATCAAACCATATAAACCCGCGACGGCAATCAGCCCGAAAAAGGTGCCGATTCGGTAGCGCGCCATGATATCGATGAGCAGCCCTGCCAGCGCCACATAGCCGACAACGAGCAGCACCCATTCGACGAGCGAGCGGGCGGGCGGGTCAATCCACAACACGATCTCCGAGCAGAACGCGAGCAGCGCGGCAAGCAGTAAGGTAACGGTCAGCGGTCGGTTCATCGGTTTGATAGGTAAATGACCTGTCCAGTAATAGCTTTCATGCTTAGTCTCGCGTGAAGCGATTTCAACTCTTTGACCCATGCACCTATTGACACTTTTTGTTGTGGCGCAAAAATTATCCCTGCATGATCTGAATTTTGAGTAGCAAGTTCTAGAAAATCGGCGTCATAAGTACATAAAGTCCGTTTCATTTCCGTCGCTCGCTTCAAATGGGACTGATCGCTATCACCTAATATGCCCAAGCTTTGCGCTGAAACGACATCAATACCAGCCGCCGCAAGCTGGGTGCTGACCGCCAATTCCACACTTTCATCAAAATAAAACTTGACCTCACTCAACGCGCATCAGCTTTCCTTGCGCTTCGAGTTCATTGAGTAACTGATCGGTGCGTTCCACTTCCAAACGCATCAACGTGTCCATTGCTGATTTGTGCTGATAGTAATAAGCCAGCGCAGCATAAATCTGTCCTAGATCGAGTGCGAAATTGACAGCGAGTTCGTCAGCGCTTAGTCCGCGATAAAGATGACTGCTGACAATATCGAGTACACGCACGTGACTTCCGGCGATGATCGGCTGACCATTGCTTACTGTTGCTTCTGAAACAATCGTATCAATCGAATAGATCACACGCATACAACTCTGCTTTCTCAAGCACACGTTCAAAATCATGCTCATTCTACCTGTTATTTCGTGTCCGCGCGTAAGTTCGCCGCCGAAGGCGCGCATGTTTATCAGAAAAGCGCCGTAAAACCCCTGCCTTTAGGCGTGGGGAGTATGTCACGAGCAATATCACAGCGGCGTGCGGCGCGGTCGAAGCGCTGACACGCGCATTAGCGGGTGAGTTCGGGATGGGGGGCGTGCGCGTCAACTGTGTGCGCGGTTCTGGGATGCCCGAAACGCGGACGATCCAAGAGACGGGCGCGGGGATGATGGCGTTTTCGGGATCGATGGGCGATATGAAACTGCCACCGCTCGGTCGTCCGATCACGGTCTCGGAGACGGCAGCGACGGCAGCATTTTTGATGTCGGACGACGCGAGAGGTATGACTGGACAAGTCGTCACGGTGTGCGCGGGTGCGTTCATCGATTAACCGCCGTCATCGCTCACAGCAAGGATATTAGAGTCCAGTCGTACCAGCACGAGCGTGGTGACACGGCTGGACTCGATCCGTTCGACGACGCCGCATGGCGCGGCCCACGCGGTCAAAAAATCGGTAGGCGATACGCCTTCAAGCCGATTGAGCAGTGTATTGTCGTCTGTTCCAGCGACCAAGATGAACGCAGCACTGTCAAAACCGCGCGGGTAATACAGCTGATCACACGGCAGATCGAAAAAGCTTCGTCCAGAAGCGCCGTACCGAAGCGCGTGATCGGGTACATACGGCACGAGCATATACCCGTTAACGCCGCCGACTACCAACGTATCTTCAGGGATGATGCGATGTAAACGCCTCAGCACCGAGTCGGTGCGTATGGCTGGCTGATTGAAATTTGTACCGTCGCCGAGCCGAAACAAAATGGAAATGGTGCTAACCGCCATCAAGACGACGAAAACGGCACTCAAGAGACGCGGTGGTTTGAGCCAGCGTAAAGCGGCGATCAACAAAATGATCAAGATTGGGTAACAGGGCAGCAGATGGCGCGTGCGAACACCCGTATAAATCCAATCAACGGCTGCCTTTTCAAGGATCACTGCCGTAATCGCGTAACCCAGCACAAACACAACTGCAAATATCGCCATGAGCAGCAACCCAGAAGGCGTGTTATGCGTTAGCAAAAGCCGCCAATTGCGCCGTCGCACAATTCCAAGCACGACTAAAGCAATCGAACCCACGAAAAAAACCGTGAGCGCGACGGTCTGCGCTTGCAACCGTTGAACCCCTAACAGGATGAGCGAATTGTTGACGCCATGTACGGACTCTAGTGCAATCGATCTGCTTATTTCAGGAACTTGACCCCAATTGAGCTGCGCTGTAACGTTGTGAACCCCTAATGGATTGCCAACGCTCTCAGTCGTGACGATGCTGAACCATAAAAAGGGAGTGACTGAAAGCGCAACAATGAACAGCGTGATGAATAATCGGATCGGATGGACATGTTTACGGACGCTCCACGCCCACACAAGTAAATAAAGCAAAATCGCGCCGATACAAATGATTGTGAATGTGCGTACTAACACTGCCAACCCCAGACTGACGGAGATGGCGACCGTCGTCAGTAGGTAATTTTGACGGTCGTTCAAGCGATAATTGAGCGTCAGCAGCAGCGCCAGCAGCACAAGCGGAAGAAAAGCGGTTTCGGAGGCGCCTTTTGAAAAGGTATCATGTAGTGGAGGCGCCGTGATAAATAAGAGGGTAGCGAGTATAGCGTAGGGAAGTTGGCGCAGCACACGATAGGCAATGAGGTATACGAGCGCGACGCTGGCAACTGTCCCCACCACACTCATGACGAACAACGCTTTTCTTGGGTCGTCCCAGAATGGAATCAGCGCGAGTATGATGGGATATAAAGGTGGCCATGACAATATCACATGACGAATGTCCAGCGCTGCGTAGTTGTTAGCGAGCATGGAAACGCCATAGCCACCGCGTACACCAAGCGCATACCCCATGTAAAAGGATTGATCGACATTGTAATTGGCACCGTTTCGCAGCGCCAGCACTGACGCCACGAGCGCCAGCGCGCTCAACAGCAGTCCGCTTATCCAAACCCGACGATCAATCGCCGCAAATAGCTGTCGCATTAATATTCTCCAGATTGGTTTTGCATGACCCGTCAATTAGCTATAGTTCCATCTCGTGCGTGACAATGGGCAGGCGCGAATCGATGCCTGCCCACGTCTTTTTCACCCATGCCAGCGCCGGATCATCAGTGTTTGCCAGGGTTTGCGCCGACCCCGCCAGAAAATTCAGATAATACGTCGTGTAACCGTGACCGCTCACGACCGGATGATAACCTTCCGGTACGAGAACTGTATCATGATTGCCCGCCACCAGCACCTCGTCGAGCGTGCGCGCGTCGTTGTACACGCGCTGATACGCGAATCCGTCGGCCGGCGCGATCTTGTAAAAGTAAATTTCTTCCAAATCGGCTTCCAGCACCGTACCCGCGGCGTCCTCACGATGGACATCATGTTTGTGCGGCGGGTAGCTCGACCAGTTGCCGCTTGGCGTATAGGCTTCGACCGCGACGATGCGGTGACTATCAAACCCCGCTGGAATGATCGTGTTGATCTGGCGCGATGCGTTGCCGCCACCGCGCAGTTCGATCTTACTCATCGACGGTGTGACCAACCGCGCGCTGCCCGCACGATCCGTCGCCACCCAGCACGACGCGACTTCGAAGCCATCGCCGCGCGCGCTGATCTCGAAGTTGATCCCAGCGGGCAAATACAAAGCATATGGCATTCCACTAAAGACGTTCGGTCGCCGCCCAACGCTGATGAACTCACCGCCGTCGATATGAATATCACATACGCCGCCCAGAATTACATGCGCCCATTCGTTATCGCCTGTATGCGCCTTATAACTTTCCCCTTGATTCAGGCGGCGCACCTGCATATTCAAATAATCCCACCCGGCACGTGCGGCGGTGACTTCCGCGAAAATGCCGCTTTTGCCATTGTCCTGTGATTTAACAAATAAGTGGTCACGTGTATAAGTCATGTCAAGTATCCTTTTGAGTGATGTGACGCTAGAACCCGACCACTACGATCATTGCAGTTTTCGCCTCACCCCCAACCCCTTTCCCACGCAAACGGGGAGAAAAGCCAAATACCGCTGGGGTGAGGTTTTGCAGCGTTAAAGACGCATTCTATTTTTTCTCGCTGACATTTTGCCACCGTGCCAGCCGCCGCGCCGCGCGCAGTGTCAGCACTGTCAAACCCCGAATCGCCAGAACTTGTATTGCGATTGCGAGTAAATACAACGGCAGTTGTTCGCCAAAGGTGATGCTGTTGGGCAGTGTCAGCACCATGGTTAGCCCGCCATCGAACGATGAAAACAACACGGGCAGCAGGATCAACAGCCAGTTTGTGCTGCCGTCGAGCGGGAGCAGGGCGAACGCTATGCCCGCGACCAAAATCACCAGGATGACTTGCAGTACCGACGAGACCACGCGGCTAGACGAGTCGCTGCTGCCAATCAACGAGCCGATCATGCCGAGTGCTGTGCTCAATCCGATGTTGACGGCGGGAAACACGATCGTGCCAAGTGCCGTGAGCAGTACCAGCGAGATAATCAACGTCCACAGGTTATCGGCAATCGGGTCGCTGATGGCTGTTGTGACCACCAGCCATGCCAGCGCGAGAGCGCGCGGAATCAACAGGCGACGGTGGGCGCGCCACACGGTCTGCACGGTTCCTGTCCATTTGCCTGTGATCAGCGTGTGGGCATCGATGCCTGTCAGCAGCAGATTTTCCCACGTTTTTGCGGTTTTTTCGCGCACGACTGATTGCGTGCCGCCCTGTACGCCTTGCGAGAGTGCAAGGAAATAATGCGCCGCGACCACGAACACCAACGCGATATTGGCAAACTCGATCATTGTATCCCAAATACTGATGATGTCGTCGATGGGGAGTGTAAACCACGACGGGTTCGCACCGATAATAGGGCGGAGTAAATTGAGCAGCAGCACGCCGACGAACACGCCCATCAGCAGCGACGGCATCCAACGCCCGCTTTTCTTGATCGTGCGTCGTTGAAACCGTGCTTCCGCCCATGTGATCGGGCTGCGAAAATCAAGCAACGCCGTTGAACCCGGCGACGCGCAGCATTTCAATACTTGCTTGTAACGTGTCGATGGTGGCGGGTGTATTCGCATCGATGCTCACCCATCCATGATAGCCACCGACGATCAAGGCGGTTGCCAGCGACTCGAAACCCACCAACCCGACGCCGGGCAGTCGTTGATTGTGATCGCTCAACGTCAGCAAACCGATGAGGTCGAGATGGTCACGAACGGCAGTCAGCATGTCGGCTTCTTCTAATGCCATGTGAAAGGTATGCGGCGCAATTTTGACATGCGGGTGATTGATACGCCGCGCGACCTTGCCTGCTTGTTCGATGGTATTCGTAAAGTGCGTTTCATCAAATCGGCGCAAGATACCCCTGCCTTTAGACGTGGGGAGGGATAGCGCCTTTTTCCTTTCTGTTACACAATCAGGACAGTCGATAAGGCACTCTGCTCAGGCAGAGCAAACGGTTTCCTCTGGCTCAACACCAGACCGACAACGGAACGGGAGTTCCACAACGCGGCTCGTGTAATAGCGAGTCGGGCGGC
>JBBRAA010000056.1:0-25232 GCA_038207205.1 Aggregatilineales bacterium | reverse complement strand
GAACAGCTTCAGGCGTCGTCCGTCCACTTTCACGCCCGTTCCGTATTGCGGAAAGTGGAAGCTGTGGAAGCGGTTGCGTCCTTTGTAGCGCGGATAACCCGCCTTTTCACCCGCTTTGACGCGACGAAAGAAGGCTTGATATGCCTTATCCACATCAGCGGCGACGGATTGCATGGTTTGACTGGCTACCGATTTGGCTGCCCACGCGAACGTCTTGCGGTAAAGACGCGACTGCTTCACTTGTTCGTATTTAGTGACGCTGCGCCCTTCCAACTTGTACGCCCATGTACGTTCGGAAACGCACATGTTATACCAGTGGCGACAAACCTTCAGCACGAGGAACATCTGTCGTTCCTGCGCGGGCGTCGGAGACAGACGGTATTTGTACATCTTGTGAATGGTGATAGAATCGCTCATGCTCTGACCCCGCTAGGTTGGAGAGCCAGTGGGAGCATCAACTCCGCGACTGGCATTCCTCGTATTGTAGCACAATTGAGCGACAGGCATAATGCTACGCCTTATATCCCCCAGGTCAATTGCATCTAAATTTCTAATGAGGTCAAGATAGATCAGGACGATGTTTTAGAGACCTAATTCTTTTTGTTCGCTGCGACGGACGCGCAGAAGCGAGACCCTACGACGCTTCATGAGCCATAATGGACTGTGCGGCGATTAGATGGTACGACTGACAACTGACATTGTTTTGTGTGTCACAATGGGCTAGAAGAGTTCATTTTTCGTCAGGGATTACTAGAACGCGATTGCCCTGCTATATCCCCATGTCTAAAGACAGGGGCTTTACGGCGCTTTTCTGGTAAATCCAAGCGTGCATCTGCATAACTCAGGTGCGCTTTTTGCCACGAAACATGAGCATTTTTTCGTGCGTGCGTCAGCAACCGAATTACAAAGACGAAACGACGCCGTGTTTATCAGCCAATCGCTCTTGCATAATATCAACCTCGTGGTTCAACTGTGTGTCTGTCCAATCGAAAACACGGGCGAGAATACCACCGATCTCTGTGACGACGGCGTGCGAATTATGCCCCAGCATCGCCAGCAGTGACCGCCGCAGCATGAAGTCGTCGATGTGAACGATGTCCTCGTGTAATGCCAGAAACTCGACCTCACGCCGCGTGTAGTGCGGGGCAGATGCGAGCGGCTGATCATTTCCCTGGCTCATGTACGCCGCGACTTGTGCGGCGAACGTACCATATCGATCCAGCAGGATTGAGAGATGTGAGGCTTCGAGTTCGGTCGTTTTCTGAAGGTGCGCAAGATAACGCTGACGCGCCGCTTCATCGGTTGGGAAGTCCTTTCCACCGCCGATTGGCAGCGTTTTGGTATCGACTTTTCGCGTTACACCCAACCCCGCTAATGCGATATCTGCTGCCTGCTCACTAAAGGCACGGAAGGTTGTCCACTTGCCGCCTACCAGCGAGTAAACAGGGAACGCAAATTTGTCGCCTGGCGGCAGGGTAACGATGCTGTGATCGCGGCTGATTGTGCCGGTCGTCGCGCTGGTCGAGCGCGGTAACGGACGCACGCCCGAAAAACGGAATACGATTTGTGACGGATCGACCACAATATCCGGGAATACCTGTTTGACCAGACTCAAAATATAGGCTTCTTCTTCGGGCGTGCAAACTGCGTCGTCCGGGTTATCGATACGGATATCGGTCGTACCGATCATCGTCTTACCCATGTAGGGGAAAATCAACACGATGCGCCCATCTTTATTTTCAAAGAAGATCTCGCTGCCCCCCGCCGCGTCGTACAGGGCTTGATTATCCACGACGATATGCGAACCTTTTGTCCCGCCGATGAAGCGCGTCGGTTCGCCGATCGCAGTGTTCACGAAGTCGATCCAGGGTCCCGCCGCGTTGACGACGATTTTGGGGCGCACCAGTACGCTGCGACCTGTAAGTTGATCGGTGATTTGAACCTCTGTTTTCGTGCCTTGCGTCACCTTCGCATAGTTGAGCGCGCGCGCGTTTGGATTCGCCACCGCATCGCGGATCAAGTCCAGGCACAGCCTTTCGGGGTAGGGCATATAGGCATCGTAATAAGTCGCGGTCGATACAATGTCCTGGCTGAGAGCCGGGAAGTTTTGCAGTGAGCGCGTCCGCCCATGAAAGCTGTGGGTGGGCATTGTCCGGTCGGCGCGCGCGAACAGGTCATACATCATCAACCCTAACTTGATAATGACCGCACCGCGTTCGCTGGGTTTTTCGCTCAACCGTAGAAACTTCAACGGTGCGTTGAGAAAACCCGAAAACCAGCGAAAAATCGGGATCGTCGTCGGCAGTGGTTTGGCATAATGCGGCGCGTTTTTGAGCAGTCGATTGCGCTCGTGCAAGGCTTCGCGTACCAGGCGAAACTCACCATTTTCCAGGTAGCGTATGCCGCCGTGCAGCATATGCGACGATGTCGCACTCGCTCCAGAGCAGTAATCGTTGGCTTCGACAAGCACGACCTTCACCCCTTGCAGGGCGAGTTCTCGAAAAGTGCCAATGCCGTTGATGCCGCCACCAATGATCAGAACCTCAATATCGGGCGCTTGTTCAAGGGTGTCAAATAGTTGGTTTCGATTCATTATTGCGCCTCATGATCTTTTAAGTCACACCGATTTTGTCGAAAAGGAACGGTGGCGAATCTGTTTGAGCTGCGCCATCAAGTCGGGTATCTGTTTGCCAAAGTGTTGATAGAGTTCAGTATAAAGCTTGTAAAGCGGTTGATAAAGATCGACATGCTCAGGGTTGGGATGAATAATCCGCTCACTAATTTTACCCATTATGTGCGCCGCAGCATGAACATTTGGATATAGATCGGCGGCAACTGCCCCATGAATCGCTGCGCCTAACGCGGGTGATTGCGAAGACCCGGCAAGGCGAATATCGCGCCCAATGACATCAGCATAAATTTGCAGCAGCAAAGTATTTCGTTCCGCTAAGCCGCCTGCCGCGATAACATTCCGAATTTCAATTCCAGATTCGACATAGGTTTCGATGATCTGGCGTGTGCCAAACGCGGTCGCCTCGATGAGCGCACGGTAAATATCCGGCGCGCGTGTCGCCAGGCTCATACCCAGCAGCAGCCCGGTCAAATTCGTATTCATCAGCGTGGAGCGATTTCCATTCCACCAATCAAGCGCTATCAAGCCGTGTTCCCCAATCGATTGCTCCGACGCAATCTGCTCCAGATATTCATAAATGGAGAGTCCGGTGTTCTGCGCGTGCTGAAAATAACTGTCGGGAACCAGATTATCGATGAACCAGGCAAAAGTATCACCCACACTCGATTGTCCAGCTTCATAGCCATACAAGCCCGGTACAATGCCATCTTTGACAATACCGAAAATACCCTCCACAGTATGGTCATGGGTATCGGAGATGATATGGCAGGTGGATGTCCCCATGACTAACACCAGCGTGCCCGGCTCGGTTGCCCGCACAGCCGGGGCGGTCACATGCGCATCGATATTCGCAACCGCAACCGCCGTATGCTCGGTCAAGCCGATCAGCGCTGCCATCGCTGGCGTTAAATTTCCTGCACGCGAACCTAATTCGGCAAAGCGGCTTTTGAGCTTGTCTGACACAATGTGCGCGAAATCGGGATGCAAGGCAGCAAAAAATGCCTCTGATGGAAAGCTATCCTCTTGGTAAAAGGCTTTATAGCCAGCCATCGCTGCGCTTCTTACCTCTTGACCGGTGAGCTGCCAGATTACCCAGTCCCCGACTTCTATCAAACGATCTGCCGCGCGATAAATTTCTGGCGCTTCTTCGAGTATTTGCAGTGCTTTACTAAAAAACCATTCGGGCGAAACCGTCCCGCCATAACGACCCAGCCACGCCACTCGCTGCTGTGCCGCGACGGCGGCGATGCGCTGTGCTTGTTTTTCTGCGCCATGATGCTTCCACAGTTTGACCCAAGCGTGAGGATTATTGCGGTAAACTGCCAAAGAAGATAACGGGGTGCCATCCGCCGTGACAGGCATCATTGTGCTGGAAGTGACTGCGATACCTAATCCCGTAATTTCGCGCCGGTCAACCTGGCTTTCTATGAGCAGCGCCCGCACTGTGTGTTGAATCGTCACAAGATAGTCCGCCGAATTTTGCAACGCCCAATCCGGCGGCAGCAGAATATCGCTGTCTGGCAACCGTTTATCGATTACACCGTCGGGGTACAGGTAAACAGATGATGCGATTTCTTCACCTGTTCCGGCGTTCACAAGTAAGGCTCTTCCAGAAAGCGTCCCCAGATCGATTCCGATTACGTACACACTGCTTCTCCTTTATGTGTGGTGCTGCCAACGCGCTTTTTCATTTAATAGGCGGGTCATCTAGCAGACCAGCGGCGTTCCTATAAGCTTCAACAGTTTCATGATCGTGAAGTGCCCGCATAAATAATGCCCGTAGTCGAGTGCTTCCACCACCGTTTCGCAATCCAATCCGAGCATGATGTAATCTGTCGGCGCGCCGATCTGTTCCAACATTGCCTTGATTTCGTCCGGTGGCGGAACCGTCTTCAGCATCGCCTTAATTGTAGAACAAGCGCGGCAGTGAACCCAAATGGTGTTGGCAGATTTAGCATTTGAGCCATAAGGTGCCAAAAATAAAAATATCATCATTTTTTTTATGTTAAAGGTGAGGATTTTATATATTCCTTTAAGGATGTACCCACATTTTTAGGCGGCGATAGACGATTCCTTGCAAACGCCGAAACAAATGCTAAACAAACGCAATTTAAACGAACCATACTAAAAATTTGGTGAAATTTTTCACAAAACCCTTGCATCTGTTTGCAAGGGTTTTGTTCTTAGGCTGAAAGGTGCACCCTTTAACTTAAAGATGTTGGGTGGCACATATGTATTTCGAGGGCTGACGTAATGGAACATCAGGAACTTTTCGCAACAACAGTAGCGCAGTTTTCTAAGTCCGCGAGCGTTTGCCTTGTGATCGTCCCCACCTATAAAGAGTCGTTGAACATTGAAAGATTGATCGCAGAAATACTGTCACAGGGACCAAACTTTGACATTCTGGTCGTTGATGACAACTCACCAGATGGAACCGCAGATTTAGTCGAAGCGATGGCGGCGAAGACCGAACGGATCAATCTATTGCGCCGACCTGGCAAAATGGGATTGGGCACCGCGTACCTCGATGGATTCAAGTGGGGATTAAGTCACGGCTTCAGCTTCCTGTTCCAAATGGACGCGGATTTTTCACACAAGCCGATATATCTGCTGGAGATGCTGAGCATTGCGGAACGCAGCATCGATGTCGTTTTGGGATCGCGTAACGTCCCCGGCGGTCGTGTCGAAAACTGGTCAAAAATGCGCGAGATCATCAGCAAGGGTGGCAGCGCTTATGCACGCATCATTCTCGGTATGCCGATCATGGATTGCACCGGAGGCTTCAAATGCTTCCGCGCAAGCGCCCTCAAACAGATCGACCTCAATTCAATCCGTTCAAACGGCTATGCCTTTCAGGTTGAGATGAATTATCGCTGTGTTCAAGCCGGGTTGCGCATGTGCGAACTGCCGATCACGTTTCCTGATCGGGTGGCAGGTCAGTCGAAAATGGAGATGAGCATCATCACCGAGGCGGCGCTTTTAGTCCTGAAGATGCGTTTGGGAGAATTAAACAAGACGCTGCCGCGTCGACTCGCAAACCAACCCACACCTTCGGTTCAGTAGGCTTTTCCATCACCCTTGAGACTCTGTCGCCCGATACAGAGTAGACAGTCTGCACTTGACCCATGCTAACACTAGCCGCTTAACGAGTCAGAATTGAGGAAACGGACACAGTGAATATTGGGATCACTTCTGCTCCGCATACAGAAACAAGACCCCGCCGGATTCAGCGCTGGAACATCACCATGAGTTCGCTGATTGTCCCTCTACTAGCGATGGGTGCCGGGATTTGGTTATGGCAAGCCGAATTGGGTGTTTGGGTGGCAATTGCCACGTTGTTTATCAGCCTTATTCTGGTGATCCGAGCGAAATCATCGTGGCGCGAAGTTGCGGTGTGGGTATTTGGCATGATCGTCATCATCAGCGCTGTAGATTATATGGGGTGGCGCTTTCGCCTCATCAATCTACAAGGGTGGTGGATCGGTATCCCACTCTTCGCCGCCGAATTATTCGGCGCATTACATGTCATCGGGCTTCAATATACGCTGTATCCGCGTAAGCCGCAGACGCTCGAACAGCATGTCGATCCCTTCGCGCTGCCGATCTATATCATGATCCCGACAGTGAACGAAGGCATCGACATTCTACGCAAAACTATCAACGGCGCGTTGATAGCACGCGAGCGTTACCTGAAGCAGCATCCAGAAGGGCAAGTCACGATCGTGATTTGCAACGATGGGTTAGTAGCGGGTTACGCGGAATGGCGCGATGTGGAAGAAATCGCGGAACTGCTGAATGTGACTTACGTCACGCGGACGACCAAAGGCGGCGCGAAGGCGGGCAATCTCGAAAATGCGCGCCAGCTTTTGAACGCGACCGGAAACGCGCTCATGGTGATCTTCGACGCTGATCAGGTAGCGCACCCGGATTTCCTGGTCAAAACGATATCGCCATTCGCAGATAGTCGGATTGGTTGGGTTCAAACCGGTCAGTATTACGGCAACCTCGATAATAGCATCTCACATTGGGCGCATGATCAACAGGCGTTGTTCTACAAGATGCTCTGTCCGGGTAAGTCGAACATGAATGCGATGTTCATTTGTGGGACAAATGTCGTGTTACGAACGGCGGCGCTAGACGAGATCGGTGGGTTGCCTCAGGACTCAGTCACGGAAGATTTCGCCGCATCCATTCTGCTGCACCCTCGTTGGCGCAGTGTATTCATCGAGGATAAGCTCGCCGAGGGTATCGGTCCCATGGATTTGCGCTCGTATTTCAAGCAGCAACGTCGCTGGGCAATGGGGACGCTTGGGGTACTGCGCACCCATTGGAAAGAAATCTTTTTGCCAGGACGCGGCGGGCTGAATATCAATCAGCGCATACAGTATGCGTTGGCATGTACCCATTATCTTTCCGGTTTACGCGACCTGATCTATGTGATCGCGCCGATTGCATTTTTGATTACGGGCATCCCTGCCGTAATTGGATCGAATCTCGATTCATTCATGACTCACTTCATCCCCTACTTTGCAGCTTCGCAGGTCGCCTTCTTTGTGGCGGCATGGCGCAGAAGCGGTATACGCGGGATCGTCATTGGGTTCGCTAGTTTTCCTATTCTCGTCAGCGCGATCATAGCGGTCGTTAGTGGACGTAAGATAGGATTTCAAGTCACATCCAAACAAAAACTGAAAGACTCAAATCTCCAGCAGGTTCGCCCGCATCTGGCATTTCTCCTCTTATCCATCGTCGCGCTGGTGATTGGCTTAAGTGTTAATTATCAGTCGTCGTCTGTGATTGTGACGATCATCTGGATCGTTTATCAAATCGGTATGTTGGGCGCAGCGATAGGGTTGGCGGTAGCGGACGACGCACGTCAATTAGCACCGTTTCGCATACTCAATCAAACGATTGCCGCCTCGTTTGGGCTTATGACGCAGCGCCGTACATTGGTGGGCGCAGCGCTGATGACAGGCGCAGCCATCGTCGTTGGTTTGGTGCTGGTGCTGCCGACGATTAATACTCCCGTACAGGCATTCTCACCGTTGATAAACAATAGTGTCGTCCGCTTCGGCGTAAAGTTCCCGCATGATTTATTAGATACGCAGGTGACGGTGCTGCGCGACGAGATTGGCACTGCACCACAGATCATTGGGCGCACACAAGAGATCGACGACAACTTCGATAGTCTGTGGGCGGCAGAGCTCACAGCGATGCGGGCGCGCCCCTGGGTGACACTGTTATTTTCGCAGCCAAGCGTCGATATCTATTACGCGAGTTTACCCGCTATCGCCAACGGGGTACACGATCAAGCCTTGCAGCGCTGGGCGCGCACGATCGCAGACTATCAATACCCCGTGTACCTGACCGTGCTTCCCCATGTCGATCGCAATTGGTCAACCTCGTCGGCGGTGACGAACAATGGTATCCCGGCAGATGTAACACGCGCATGGCTTCATATTCAGCGAATTTTCGCGGATGAAGGCGCGGGTAATGTCGCTTGGGTCTGGTCACCCGCCGACCCGATTAACGATGAGCTCTACGCGCCACCCACCGACTCGATCGACCTGGTGTTGATGAGCCTGATTCGGTATCCAGATACGGAGTGGGCAGCACCAGTGGACGAACTGACTGCATTCCAAAGCGCCTACCCCAATACGCCCTTGTTCATCGAGGTAAGTGCAGCAGGCAGCTCGGAACGAAAAACCGCGTACTTCACGCTGCTTCACGATGCGGTCATGAACGTGCCCAACCTCTATGCGCTGATCTACTACGAAGGGTCGCCGCGCCCTGGTGCAGTCTTAAGCGAACATCAGGAATGGTCGATGCTGTCTGATCCGCTAACCACCAATGCGATTCGCCTGATGATACAAGACATTACTGATACGGAATAAAGCAAACGGGCGGTACACAATGCCGTCCGTGCCAAACAACTGCCACCAACGAGCGTTGAAACAGGAGGAATTCTATGGCGCAACGGGTGTTATACCCTCAACAAGCACAATCATCACCGACGATCTCCCTGAGACTTCGGACTTCGACGCGCGCCGTACCATGGATAGCGCTCGTCTTAACGCTGGTGTTTCAAACGCTGCTCTCGATGAATTTGCAGAACACCGCGTTTCAGGACGAAGCACTCTATGTGTATGCAGGGCGTGAATACTTTGACGAGTACTTTTTCGGCGGCGAGCCAGTGGTCGAACCGTATGCGCTGTATTTCTCCGGTCTCCCAACCTTTTATCCATTAATTGCGGGCGGGCTGGATATTGTCGCTGGGATCGAAGGCGCGCGCTTTTTCAGCCTGATTTGTATGCTGATCGTGACCGCGTGTGCGTTTGTGGTCACACGGAGATTATTCGACTTGAACAGCGCAATCTGCGCCGCAGTACTTTATGCGGTTCAGGGATCTGTCTTGTTTCTCAGCCGTCTGGCAACCTACGACGCGATGTGTTTGGCGCTGGCGGCAATCGGAACAGTTTGCGCGTTACGCGCAAGTGAGCAGCGCGGACTTGGCTTCACGATCCTCGCCGGACTGGCACTGCTCAGCGCGGTCGCAGCGAAGTATGCAGGGTTGATGTTCCTGCCAACCGTACTGGCGATCCTCGCGTGGCGGACGTTTCAAACCTTTGGGATCGTACAGGCGGCGATCAAGTTGATCGTCGTGGTCGCCATCATCGGCGGCGGAATCGCCATTATTCTAACGCTTGATCCACAACTATGGATCGGGGTAAGCCAGACGACCACCAACCGACAAGCGCTGCTGCAAACCGATCGGCTTGATTTAACGCTGCGCTCGGTTCAATGGGCGGGCTTGATGATGGTCATTGCGGCTATCGGTCTGCTATCAGGACGATTTAGCTGGAAAACTTTCCCACTCAAACTTGTGTTCTTTGCGACGATTTTCATCGCGCCGATTTACCACATTTACAAGATGGAAGGCTTTTCGCTGCACAAACACATTGCGTATGGCTTGTTCTTCGGTGCGCCGCTGGCTGGCTACGCACTCGCTCGCTGGAGCGGCTATATGACAGTACGGAACGTCGGCAAAAAGTGGACGGTCGCGTTGACGGTCATTCTGCTGGCGTTCGGACTTGGACTCACTCAGGCTCGCGGATTTTACGCTGAATGGGCGGATAGTGATGACCTCATTCGTCTCTTACGCACGCAAGTGCGTCCAGGCGCGGGGCGTTATCTGGCGGAGGAATCCGAAGTGATGCGTTACTACCTGCAGGATGTGGTCTATGGCTGGCAGTGGAATCAATTGTACTGGTTCTACTACACCGATAAGGTGGGGCAGCAGCTTCAAGGCGTTCCAGCGTATCACGCGGCGATTGATGAGGGGTACTTCGACCTGATCATTTTGCGCTACGGTCCCGCTGTGACTACCGCACAAGCCGTTGACGACCGTCTGCATGGCGGCACGAATTACGAGCTGATCGCAGAGATTCCGTATTACACCATGTTTGGTGAGGGAATTTACTGGGTATGGCGACGGGCGGAAAATATCGAATTTTCTGGTCGTCCACAAATCGCGTCAGCCACCGACGGGAGCCAACAATGATCATCCGACTGATGACTCTGTTATGTACTGTATCTCTCTTGCTTCTCAACGGATGCGACCAACTACCCGCTTATTTTGAACGTTCGACGGTAGATCGCGGTGTAACCGTCGAACCTGTCGGTACATTCGTCTTCACAAATCGAACGAACGACGGGACACTGACCTTTTTAGTTGAGCGGGTGACGATATTGGAACCCCAAACAGGGATGACATCCCGATTGCAATTGAATCTCGTCGTTGCTAATCAAGGCGATACATCTGTATTGATTACGGCGGAGTCGTTTCGTGTCCGTAATCAATCTTATGAATTTTATTCCGCCCGCGTTCCAGAAACGTTGGGATTGCCGTATTTGATCGGTGCTTCGCTGCCGCCCGCATCGTCATTGGTCGGAATCATTCAGGTTGAAGTACCTGTCGGTGCAGCATTAGCTGACCTGACGCTGGTTTGGTGTTTAGAAAGCACATGCCAATCACCGCTTGAAGTACCACTCACGCTCATCACAAGCCCTTAGGGAGTACCATTGCAATGACTCGACAACGCAGCCGATTTGGTCGTTTTGTTTTTTTATATAGCTTGGTCGCATTCCTGCTTCTTACGGCAGAGGCGTTTGGGTTCGATGCTGTCTATGGCGAAACATCGATCAATTTCGGTGCAAGTACCGTTGTCGGAATCCCCGAACGCTTACGAACCGATATTCAATTCGGACCCGATGGACGCTTGTATGTACTTCAGCAAGTGGGTGTCATCGAGATTTATACCGTCACCCGTTACGCTGCGAACGATTACGGCGCCACACAAGATTGGCGACTTGACATCATCGAACTAATGCCTAACGTCAATGATGATGCCACGCCCGCCCCCGGCGTTCAGGGACGACAAGCGACGGGGATGTTCGTCACTGGCACGGCGACACAACCCGTCGTTTATGTGTCATCGTCGGATAAACGCAACGGCGGCGAGGGGATGGGCGATACCAACCTTGACACCAATTCAGGCGTGATCTCGCGGCTGACGCTCATCGATAATCGCTGGATTAAAGAAGACCTCGTTCGCGGACTCCCCCGTTCAGAAGAACTCCACTCCACTAACGATATGTGGCTCGATACCACAACGAATACACTTTATGTCGCACAAGGCGGCAATACCAACATCGGCGCAACCTCGAATGGATTTGCGGGTCTGCCCGAAACGGCATTATCCGCCTCCGTGCTCACCGTCGATCTCAATGCGCTTGGCAGCACTCCATACGATCTGGCGACGTTGAACGACCCCAGCCGACCTGACATCCCCAACTCGGTGAGTCCGCAGCATCCCTATGGGTTGGACGAAGGCGATCCGTTTGGCGGCAACAACGGTAATAATCAGGCGATCATACTGCCAGGCAGCCCGGTACAGGTTTACGCGGTCGGCTTGCGCAATCCCTATGGTGTGATCAAGACGACGGCAGGACATATCTATGCAACCGATAACGGACCCAATCCTGGATTTGGTGGACCCGCGATCAACGTAAATACACCCACCTGCACCAACGCCGAAAACGAAGAAACGATTGAAAATACATACGATCAACTTCATTACATCACACCAGGCTTCTTTGGTGGGCATCCCAACCCTACACGAGGAAACAGCGATAATACCTTCAACGGTGTATCGCCGGTCGCGCTGGTAGGCGCAAACCCGGTCGAGTGTAATTATTATTCACCGGGCAACGGTGGCAATCTGCCACAGGATGGCGCGTTAGCGACATTTCCTGGCTCAACCAACGGCATGGCGGAATACACCGCGTCGAACTTCGGTGGTGTTTTGCAGGGCGATTTACTTTTGTCCAGCTTCACCAGCACAATTTATCGTGTCCAGTTGAGCACGGATGGTTTGCAAGCGACGAACGTCGAAACGTTTGCATCGAACATTGGGATCGGTACGCTCAATGTGAGCGCCCAGGGGGACACGGATGTATATCCGGGTACGGTGTGGGCTGTCAATATCTTCAATGGAACCGTCGTTGTATTTGAACCCGCCGATTATGATGGTCAATCAGTTGGCGTGTGCACTGGGGCGGATGATGTCACGTTAGACGAAGACGGCGATGGGTACACCAATGCTGACGAGATCGCGAACGCTACTAATCCGTGCAACGGGGCGATTAAACCAACCGACTACGATCAAGACTTCATTTCGAATTTGCTCGACCCCGACGACGATAACGACGGTATCGCCGATACTTCGGATCGACTGGCGGTGGATATCGCCAACGGAATGAACACGATGCTGCCGCTCTACTATAGTTGGGATAGTGGTAACCCCGGCTTCGGTTTGTTCTCGCTCGGTTTCACGGGCGCCATGAACAACGGCATCGACGATTACGCATTCGACGACGAAAACTTTGTCTACAATAATGCAGCGGGCAACTTCACCATCATCAAAACTTCCACCGGGACAGCCTTGAATAGCGCCAACGACCAGGATCATGCCTTTCAGTTCGGGTTCGCATCCAGTCAGAATGACGGCATGTTTTTGGCACATACCGCATTGAGCGCACCTTTCTTCGATGGCACTCCGCTTGCGGGTCAGCAGATGGGTGTATTCGTCGGCACGGGCGACCAGGATAACTATGTGGCGATGATGCTTACATACGAAGGCATCGATATCATTCATGAGACGAACGGGAGCGCAAGCGTAAGTTCGTATGTGATTGCCGATTTGCTGCAAAATACGCAGATCAACTTCTACCTGTTGATCGATCCAGTGACAGGAACGGTACAGCCGCGCTACGCGGTAGCGGGTAACACGCAGCAGGCGATTGGCAATCCAATCGCTGTAACCGGCGATCTGCTGACAACACTGCGCGATACCACCCGCGCCGCCGTCGTCGGCATAATCGCAACCGCGGGCACATCGGGTGTGCCGTTTACAGCATCATGGGAATATATTGAAGTGCGCTCGATAGCGCCAAACGAACTGCGCGCGGATAGCACCACGCTCGATTTCGGCGTGTTGGTCAACGGGCAGGCGCGTACGCAGATAGTGACACTGCAAAATCAAGGATTAGCGGGCGACCCATCGATTAATGTGACGGCGTTTAATCTTGCTGACCCGGCACGCATGGCGATCGTCAACGCGCCCACGCTGCCCTTCAACATCCCGCCAGAAGGCTCCATTACCTTCGAGGTGCAGTTGACACTTGACCAGCCGACCCTGTATACCAGCACGCTCGATGTTATCCACAGCGGTTCGAATAATCCGCTCGTACTCACCATCACTGGAACGGGGTCTCCGTATGGAACAGCACGCTATCGTGTCAATGCGGGCGGCCCCGCGGTGGACGATTGGGAAGCTGACCTGAATTGGAACTGGCAATCGGAATTTGATCGGTCGTCACCGTACGCCAACGTCGCACAGACGAATGACTGGCGTTACAGCACGACTTCAGGCGGTTCGTATCCAGAACCGATCGATATGACTCATCCGTCGCTTCCACTTGGCATACCGCCCGAATTATTCGTGGACGAACGCTTCGACCAGCCGGATGGAACCGAAATGATCTGGTCGTTCCCGGTCGAAACAGGCGCGTATGAAGTGCGACTGTACTTCGCCGAGATCGCAGGCGGCATCACGGGCACAGGTCAGCGCGTATTCGATGTCTTGGTAGAAGGTGAAACCCCGATCAACCTGAACAACTTCGATACCTGGGCAGCTTCGGGCGGGGCGGCACGTGGCGTGATGGAATCGGCGTTGACATACATCAGCGATGGTGCGCTCACGGTCGAATTTTTGCACGGTGTGGATAATCCCGCGCTGAAAGCCATCGAAGTCGTTCCATATCTGGGATCGTTGAATGTATTACAAAGCGATGTAAGCGAACTGGATTTTGGCAGCGTGCCAATCAATGGTGCGGGCAAAGTCTTGAGCGTGACGATCCAAAACAATATCAACGCCTCTGATCCTATTCAACTGAACTCATGGATGATCAACGGTGTGAATGCGAATGACTTCGTACTACAGTCGCCACCCATGACGACCCTCTCACCCGGTGAATCCGTGACTCTGGATATCACTTTCGCGCCGACAGCGACGGGGGCAGCTTCTGCTGAACTGGTGATCGAACACAGCGGATTGAATGCACCGTTCGTACTGCCGCTGCTTGGCACTGGCGTGCTGAGCAGCGCGAATACGCTTGACTGGAACGCGTTAAGCCTTCAATTTGGTAGTGTGGAGATCGGTGAGAATGGTACGCAAATGGTCACTTTGACCAACCAGGGTGAAGCGGGTGACCCACCGATCACCGTCACACAACTGGTCATCGGCGGCGCAACGTTCACGATAACCAGCGCACCGACTCTGCCGTTTACAGCAGCGGCAGGCGAGTCAATCGACCTGGAACTGACCTTCACACCGCAGGACGCAAGCATTACAGAGGGGACGTTAAGCATCACGCACAGCGGCAGCAACACGCTGTCGCCGCTGCTGTTGAACGGCTATGGGTTCGATCCATCAGCGGCGTTGTACCGCGTCAATGCAGGAGGGGAAGCATTCGCGGACTGGTCGCGCGATCGAAACTGGCATTGGATACCCCTGCTCAGCCAGGCATCACCGTATGCCAACGTGGGCGCGGCAGGCGATAACCGTTTCGACACGGGCAGTTATGGCGCGTATACGAGTCCAATCGACCTGACGCACCCGTCGCTACCACCCGGCACGCCAGCAGAGATTTTCCTATCGGAACGATGGGACGCGAGCGAAATGCCTGAAATGGTCTGGTCGTTCCCTGTTGAACCCGGATTGTACGAAGTGCGGTTGTACTTTGCAGAACTTTCAGGGGGTATCAATGCACCAGGTCAGCGCGTCTTCGATGTATCGGTTGAAGGTGTTGTCCCCCCCGAACTGAACGATATTGACGCGCTGGGTCAGGCTGGCGCGAAAGGGCGCGGGATCATGGTCAGCACGCTGGTCTATGTCAGCGATGCCGCACTCACGCTCGAATTTTTGCACGGCATCGATAATCCTGATGTGAGTGCAATTGAAATATTGCGCGCGCGGGCAGATTTGGCAGCGAACGTGAGCAGTATAAATTTTGGCAGCATCTATCGCGATGTGACGAGTAACGGGCAGACGATCACCTTAACCAATACGACTGACGCACCCATGACGATTAGTCAAATCGCGTCGGCAGGCAGCGATCTCAACGAATTCGCGCTCACCGCACCAGAAACACCCCTCACCCTTCCAGCGCATGGGAATACATCGTTCAGCGTTGCATTCACGCCGAGCGCGGTTGGTGTAAGAAGCGCACAAGTGACCGTCATACATGATCGGGGTGAACTCGTCATCCCGTTAACCGGAACAGGTATTTTCTCACCACTGCGACTTTCCAATTTCAACCTTGTGTTTGGTGAAAAAGTGCTGAACACGCCATCGCAATCGCAGCAGTTTTCAATCACTAACGTAAGTCCACAAGGCAGCCCATCGATTACGGTGAGCGACATTACGCTTACAGGTGTGAATGCAAGTGAGTTTACGATTTCACTTTTCAACGCAGTGGTGCTTGCCCCTGGAGAAAGCTCGCTGGTCGATGTGTTATTCACCCCCGTTTCGACGGGCTTTAAGACCGCTGTTTTGTCGGTGATTAGTAATGCGGGCAATACAAGCGGCACAACCGTCACCTTAAGCGGAAGCGCTGTGGAAGCGCCGACGAATACAACGGTGATTTATCGCATCAACGTAGGCGGCGCTGCGATTGATAATTGGGAACGCGATCTTGACTGGCACTGGATACCCCTGCTCAGCCAGGCATCACCGTATGCCAACGTCGATATGATCGGCGACGCGCGTTATGGCGTCACATCATCGGGTGCCTACAACGGCGCGATCGATCTCACACACGCCTCGCTCCCGCTGGGAATACCTGCTGAATTGTTCCACGATGAGCGTTGGGACACGGCATCAGCACCGGAAATGTTGTGGTCGTTCCCAGTGGAAAATGGGACCTATGAGGTGCGCCTTTACAGTGCGGAACTTTCAAGTGGTATCGGCGGCGCTGGTCAGCGCGTATTCGATGCCGCGCTGGAAGGCGTAGTACCGCCTGAAATGGATGACATCGACGCATTCGGCGAAACAGGCGCACAGGGGCACGCGATTATGCACAGTGCATCGGTGACGGTCACCGATGGCGTGTTGAATATCGAGTTCATCCATGTTGCCGATAACCCAGATGTGAGCGCCATTGAGATTGTACGCTCAGGCACGCCAACTGCTTCCACCGCTACGCCAACGTACACCGCGACAACGACTCCGTCCTCCACCCCATCAGCAACCCCATCGCCCCTGGTCATACAAGGTCGTGTTGATATTGTGCCATCAGGGAACATCCAATCTGCCAGCACATCGTTCGATAGTTCGTACGTGATTACCAATAACTCGACCAGCGGCGAAGCCCTGGAACGGGTATGGATCGACATCAGCAGCGCGATCTTTCGTGACGTGATTTTTGACCCCGAAGATACAGGCGGCGATATTGCAGGGAAAGAATTAACGGTCAACGCGGGTGGCACGGCAACGGGCTATGTCGGCGTAACATACCTCGCACCGCACGACGGCGGCTATGACCGTCTGGAAATTGTTTTCAACGACTTTCAACCTGGCGAAACGTTTACGTTCTCGATCGATAACGACCCGTTGAGCATCAAAGGCGCGAACCCACCGGGACCCGTCGAGGCAGGCGCGATTTCGGGAATCGAGTTGATCGGCAGCCAAGTCATATTCGAGTTCGCGGATAGCAGCCAGTACACGGGGGTGTTCTACCGCGCCGGGAGCAGTGAAACAGCGAGTTACGCGCTTGTAGGTTCAGAATTGCTCGCGCCGCCCGTCATCGAAGTCATTGGGATAGGCAGCAGTTCGACAATAGTGACGGACGATACCGGGAGTAATCAGACAGTGCGCGTAAGTGGGAACGCTGGGTCGATGGTCAGTCTGCTGGTCTTAGAAGGCGCGCTCTACCTTGAAGGTGTACCAAACGGCGGCTTCGATATCGATCCGTTTGAGCCAAACGAAGTCGTGGCGATCCGCGAATACAATGCGATCATCGGCGCGAACGGAACGATCGATATTCCAGTAACTCTCACGCGCTTTAATGATTTGGCTGGCTTCAACTTGATCGGCGCCGTCATTAAGAATGCCATCGGAACGGTGAGTCCGCTTAGCAATGTCATCGTGCTTCAGCTCGTGCAATCGCAGCCAACATCAACCGCGACGGTGACGTTTACAATCACGCCAACTGAAACCATAACGCTCACACCCACGCTCACCGCGACGAATACGGAAACGCCGACAGAGACATCGACGAGAACCAGCACGCCGTCGGGCACGCCGACGAACACCGCCACACGTACCGCTACACGTACCGCGACGAACACGCAGCCACCGGTCTATGTGTTCTGCATCCGCGTCAGCCGCCAGACGATCGCGCTAGATGAGGCGAATGTTGGGTTCGCAGTCATTTACAACATGCGCTTAAGCCAATCGCCCGCTGCTGGCGAATCGGTGACGGTATTCGCGTTGTTTAACCCGGCACAAATCAATGTCAGCCCATTATCACGCATCTTCTCGACTACCAATTGGAACACGGGCAAGAACTTTACCGTCACGGTGGTCAATGACGCGCTGCTCGAAACAGATCCACACCTCACGCTGCTCGAACACGAGAGCAGAAGCAATATTCTGTCGAGCGGTTTCAACCACGCCCGTGAATGTGAAGACATCAACGTCAGCATCCGCGATAACGACGCGCCAACCGCGACGCCAACGCGCACCGCGACTCGTACCGCCACGCGTACAGCAACCGCCACACGTACAGCAACCGTGACGAACACGCCGACCGCCACGCTAACGCCGACGATCACCAATACAGCGACCAGCACGCCGACGATCACCAATACAGCGACCAGCACACCGACGGAAACGCCGACGAGTACGCCGACAGAAACGCCGACGAGTACGCCGACAGAAACGCCGACCAGCACGCCGACAGAAACACCGCCGCCATCGGCAACCGCGACACCTTAGCCAACTGAAACGCCTGTGTGAGATCAAAAAATCGGTGTGCGACTCTTTGAGTTGCGCACCGACAAAACAGGACGTTATAGATTAAGGCATTAACATGTCAGGATCAGTGATGAACTCAATGTGAAGCTGACAAGCGCCGAGACGCAAATCATCGTGATTGTAAATCGGATACGGAAAGGATGGGATCATAATCTCCCCATTCAGCCTCGAATTATTGAGGCTGTTTTGATCAATGGCGACAAGCCGATTATCCTGCCAGGACAGGAGCAAGTGTTTACGCGATACGCCATGCGCCATTGCTTGAAAAGGTTCAAGATCGAGGGTCTGCTTTCCGTCTGGCAGCTTACGCCCTATCAAGACTTCGTCTTCCATATCCAGAATGAAAGCGATATTGAGATGGGTGATGGTAATACGGATACGCCGCGATTGCAGCAGCGGATCCAGCCATTGTGACTGGCGCTCCGAAATACGAGTATCGATGAATTCTTTAGGAATTCTGACTGTTAGCATTCTATGTTTGCCTCTTAACAGGTGCAACGGTACATTTTCGCATACGCGTGAACGCTGATCATGAGTATGATAACCCTTTTTGAGCTAATCTTCCTCTTGATAGAAAAAATAGCCATTGCGTGGTTGAGTACGCACATAAAACGGATTACCAGGATCGACTTCGATCTTCTGTCTCAAACGGCGGATATTCACCCACAAATACTGCGTCTCGCTTCGGTATTCAGGTCCCCATACTTGTGTGAGCAGTTGATGATGTGTCAATGTCTGCCCAGCGTTGATGGCAAGTACCTGGAGCAGTTCATATTCCAGCCGCGTCAACGCGACCGGCTGACCACGCACAAAAACCTGACGATGGGCAAAGTCGATGACCAAATCACCCGTTCGCATCGGTTCGCGCGTACGGTCGCCCAGCGTCACGCGGTTAAGGATAATACTGATTCGTGCTGAAAGCTCATCGTTCGTAATCGGGCTAGTCAGGTAATCCTGTACGCCAAGGTTGAGCGCTTCAACCAGCGCGTCGGTCAGGGCGCTGTCGCTGATCATGACGACTGGCGCTTTATTCACTGCCCAGATGCTGCGGTACAAGCCGAGCGCGTCATTGCCATGCTGATGAACGTCGATCACAATCAGGTCAAACCGTGTGTCGGCGGTTTGATTGACTTCATAGGCGTTGAAGAAGTGCAGATGATAATTCTGAAGTTGCAGTAAATGAATGACCTGCTTGCTTAACGTCGAGTCACCACGAAAGAAGGCGATATCGCGCGTCGTACGTCGAGGAGTCGAAGGCGCGGGAAACAACTCGCCCCGATACAATTGAGGAATAGTTTCATCTTTTGCTTCGGGTAGCGCCATGACGACATCCGTCGCGGAAATCGGCAGGCGAACGTCGATCATCAATGCGCTTTGTGGCATGACCTGCGCGTTAATATCGCCACCCTGTGCGATGATGATCTGTCGAGCGACGAACAATCCAAAATCAGTCATGCTCACATCATCTTTTACCGACTCTGCGCTCGGGTTGGTAAGTAGCTGCTGCAAGATAGCATTGGTATGACGCGTTTGTGGATTGATGAAACGTAGAATTACATGCGACTCTTTCCGTTTGAACTCGATCACCGCTTCAGTATCACCAGGCGAGTTTTCCATCATATAGGCGAGAATATTGGTGAGCGCCTGCGTGACCTGCGTGACATCGATGCGGACGTGGAGTGGAAAGTTGAGGTAATTCACGCGGCAGCGCTGGAAAAGCGGGCGCAAGAAGCGCGAGTCGAGCACGAATTGTACCAACTCGTTCAAATCCACATCTTCGGGACTCGTGTTGGACTCGGTCGGTGGCTGTGCGACGTTGATCAGGTTGTTCCACAATAAACCGACTTTTTCAACTTCGTATTCCAAGCTGCGCAGCATGAGCGCATTGGTTTTTTTGCTCGACTCTGTATTATTACTTAAACCGAATACGATCTCGCGCAGCCGCATGTGTGGGTGTGCCAGATTATCAAGAATACCCTTCAACTGATCATTCACCATCGGCGAGTTCAACGCCGATGGAATGGATGTGTGTTGAAGTATCAGTACCCATCCGGGTCGTTTGAGATCGGGGTCGGGAAAAGGAAACAATTGTGCGCGCTTAAGTTCGCCGCTAATCTGCATCGGGACAATGATGCCGTGTTGATTATCGATGGTGTGTAAGCGTGCAACCGCATTCGTGAGCTGGAAAAGTGTTTGAAACGCATCGTCGGTCTGGTCCGCGATCCGCTTTAACACATCTGAACCTTTATAGAAGGGCGATTCCCCCTCATCGGTGTTGAGCATCTGCTTGGCAGCAGGATTCAAGTAAGCGATGGTGCCGTTTGAACGCCCAATGACGAAGGGCGGCGAGATTTCGTCAAGCGCTCCTCTCAAAGAATACGGTTGTTCCACGCCAACATTGATGAACGCCATGCGTTCGAACACCCGCCCCGTGATATAACCCAGCGTTTCGAGCCGCTCCAGAATGGTGCTGAAAGACCCGTTTACTTCGTCATAGCTGAGAACCATTAACCCCAACATGCGTGTCGGGTCAGAGATAGGCAGAAACACCAGATATTCGCCATCCAAAGCCTCAAACAAACGCTCTAACGGTTTGCCCTGAGACTGCCGCTTCCATAACAGGATGGGTTTCAAATTGACGTTTACTCTATTGATCACATCATTGAGCGCGCGCGCGATGAGTAAATCACCAAACACAGTCTGCGCTTCCAAATCTGTAAAGATGTGAACCTGTTGATCGGTCACATCGCTTACACTGTTTTCGCCATAAATCCACATGAGCGTACGTTTCGCGCCATAGCTTTCCTGAGCCAAGTCGCGCAAAACCCCGATCAATTCGTTTTCACCTTTAATCGCGGTCAATACATCCCACGCCCGCACAAGCATCTCGTTATTTTGGGCATAGACTTTTTGTGATGCGAAGCCGATTAAACCGCTGAGCGCCACCGCGATATGCGATGCGAATAGCTCTAACCGTTGTATTTCGTCATTTTCGAAACGTGTTTCACCCGTTCGGAATAAACCGATCGCCCCGCTTAATCCGTCATCAGTACGGAGTGGAATGAACACCGACGCACGCGCGTCCAGCAGCGACGGTGAAGCGACGTAATACGAATCGATGTTGACATCTTCGTAAACCTGGATCATATCTCGGTAAGTCGCGCGCACGAATGGGTTGTACTCGCTTGGCAAGAGAGGACTCTCGTACAGGCGCTGCGGCGTGTTTTCTGCCCTCAGGCTATACAACTTTAATGTGTCACCTTCATTGAGTGCGACCGACGCACCGTATAGGTTGGCGTAATCACACAACAGCGTCAGCACATTTTGTATGAACTGCTCATCGTTTGGCAGACGATGCAGATCGTGAGTGAAATCGATGATTTGGCGCAACTGTTCATTGCGCTGGCTAAGCGATTTAACCGTCATCTGACGAGTTAAAAGACGGTCAAGCACTAATGGCAGATCACTGGTCACATAATCAGCGCTGATGACTTCGTCGGCATAGGGTTCAAAGCGGATAGTCTGAGGCGAATCAGAAAGATTCGTGAGTGCAATGACAGATGTAAGTGGAAATCGATGTTTGATCGTGTTCGCCAGCAGGGTCAATTGTGAGCCGATAACTCGCTCGTCCAGCACTACGACATCATATTTTTCTTTGAATAGCATCGCAACCAAATCACTGCTGCTGGCGGTCGTGTCTACGATGTAATGTAGCTCTGTTCGATACGGATTTTCAATGGTGTCGTCGATCAGCATCAATAGGCGTGGCGGTTTTGACTGCATTGCCATCTCCTGTACTGTGAATATCGATAATCTTTTGAGTTACGACGCAATGATGCACGAACTTGGGCGAAGAGTAAGAGACTGCGTCGCATTAGTGAGAAGATATTTAGTGAAAAATTTATAACCCAGGAGACGTGAGGCGATGTCAGAAGGGGGACTATGCTGCTGAAACACGAGCGTGATTATAGTCGTTATTTTAGATTTGAACAAAATGTTTCGCAGTAAATCAGTGCGAATGTGCATTATATCATTATTTTGTAACGCGAGGGTTAAATTGTATAAAAAATCTCATAAAATCTATAAACCGCCAATTCAATACGCATTTATACAGCCCGAAATAAGGATGAAAACGGCATAAATTAATCCTAAAAAGTTAAGAAAACATTTAGGTAATAGGTCATGTGTGGTCATACGTCAATTCTATCTTCACGCGATCGGTGATTACCTTGAGGTTAATGTCTCGCTAAAAAGGAATTTGGAATGCTTCGTAGACTTGCATCGTTTGGCATCGCTATAACCATTGCCATCACAATCATGATCGAATTGCAAGTCTTTTCCTCGACACCCGTCGTCGCTGCGCCTATTGGCAGCAATTGGAATCTGATCTTCAATGAAGACTTTAACGGATCGACCCTGAATACGACGGTATGGAACACGTGTTATTGGTGGATCGTCAATAACGGTTGTTCGGTTATTGGCAATAATGAACTGCAATGGTATCAAGCAAATGATGTCTTGATTGAGAACGGCATGGCACGCTTACGTGCACAGCGACGATTTGTCAACAACTATCAATACACATCGGGTATGCTCACAACTGAAGGTAAGCGGACCTGGCAGTACGGCTATTTTGAAGCGCGCGTACGGGTTCCACGCGGTCGCGGTTTCTGGCCCGCGTTTTGGATGATGAGCCAGGAACGGCATTGGCCACCGGAAATCGACATCATGGAACACATTGGGCAAGACCCCAACGTTGCGCATATGGGTCATTACTGGCGCGATAGCAATAACAACACGCAGCATTCGGGAGTCGCCTACCGAGGACCGGACTTCACCGCCGATTTTCATACGTTTGCCGTTTTATGGGAACGTGACCTGCTCGTATTCTATGTCGATGGCGTTGAAACGCATCGCACCTCGACGTACGTTCCCAATGAGCCAATGTATATTTTACTCAATCTTGCAGTTGGCGGGAATTGGCCCGGCGCACCGGATGCGACGACACCATTTCCCAGCACTTACGATATTGACTATGTACGTATCTGGCAAAACACAGGGACGGTACCACTTCCCACACTGACCCCACAACCCCTGCCCATCGTTGCGAACTTCACACTTGTCAATGCGGATACGGACACCGATATCAGACCACTCAATGAGGGCGACGTTATCAATTTGTCCTTGTTACCCACGCAAAACCTAACGATCCGCGCCAACATCACTCAACTTCCAGTTGGCAGTGTATCTCTCAATATGAACAACGGACAGCATGTGCAGATGGAAAATGTCGCGCCTTATTCCCTCTACGGCGAGTTAAGCAATGGTGCAATCAACAATTACAATGGTTTCGTCCCAGCACTTGGCAGCTATACGCTCACCGTTTCGCCCTACATCGGGCAGTACGGACAAGGGGCAATGGGAACATCGCGGACGGTACGCTTTTCCGTAACCCGAAACAATACTATCCCATCAACGGCGACGCTGATCCCAGCGACCAGCACACTTATGCCGCCAACGGCGACGCTGATCCCGCCGACCAGCACACGTACCTCACCAACGGCAACGCTGATCCCGCCAACGGCGACGCTGATCCCAGCGACCAGCACACCGCTACCGCTAACGGCGACGCTCATCCCGCCGACCAGCACACGTATTCCACCAACGGCGACGCTTATTACACCAGCGCCCGTACCAGGCGCATCAATCCTCAATATCACGCTGGTCAACGCGGATACGAACGTAGACATCATGACAATAAACAACGGGGATACGATCAATCGGCTTACGCTGCCCGTCGGTCAGGTGACGTTTCGAGTAAACACACAGCCAAGCGTGATTGGAAGTGTAGTGATGAACCTGAACAACGGTCAACGCATACAAACTGAAAACACTGCTCCCTACACGTTGTTTGGAGATTTGCCCGGTGCGAATGGCACGTTCGAATATGGTGGCTTCAACCTGCCGCTTGGGACGCTCACCTTGACAGTGACTGCCTATACGAGTGCAAACGCTCAAGGAACGCCG
This sequence comes from Aggregatilineales bacterium, assembly GCA_038207205.1. Classification (GTDB taxonomy): domain Bacteria; phylum Chloroflexota; class Anaerolineae; order Aggregatilineales; family Phototrophicaceae; genus Flexifilum. Next base: position 917 of record JBBRAA010000056.1, on the reverse strand, counting down.
AGTACACCGTATACGATCACGATCAACGTCGCAGACCGATAAACCCTGCATCAGTCGGGGCGAGATCGACGAAGCAGAGCGCTACCACAACCCAAAAGCTGCCGGAATGCAGAAGCTCCGGCAGCTTTTGAACAGCGCCTATACCGCCATGCGGCTGAGTACAACCACAGCGGTATTTAGCTTATCTCCCCTTTCCTACGCAACCGGGCAAGCGGCGCGTCGCTGAGAGTCCCGCTCGCAAACTGCTCAAGCGCCTCGACCGTGACCGCTACGCCGTACTCCACTTCATCCATAACTTCGCCGTTCCTTTCGACAATAATCTGGCGGAACGCGATCTGCGCATGATGAAAGTCAAGCAGAAGGTGTCTGGCTGTTTTCGCACCTTCGACGGTGTGCAGCTTTTCTGTGCTGTCCGCAGCTATCTCTCGACTGCCCGCAAGCACGGCTTGTCCATGTTCGTCGCCCTCGTCGATGACTTCTCTGGTACCCCTTTCACCCCGGTTTTCTTACCCCCTGTGTAGTTACGAATCTTTTCGCATGCGAGTTGGAAGAAAGTCATTAGATAACCTACAGAATAAAATTTCTGAGAGAAAACGAAAGTTTCACTTCCCCTCAGAGAAATTATTTTGAAGTTTAACTATTACGTATCGGTCACATGACAGGGCGTGTAGGCTTTGGCTTTGGCGGTGTTGTCCCAGCTTGTGACATGCTTTTACCTGCTAATATACCGCGTGAACCTGAGTCCGGTTCGGGGATGACAATTCGCGTATTCGCGTTTCGCCTGCTTCGACTACCCCGTCGCCCTGTTTGGTGTACCGAGCTTTCTTCTATAGCATTCAGCGCGATGATTTGCAGTTTGATATATTCTTTGGTATGATGGTCCGTTGCTGTGCTTTCGATGTCTTTCAGGTGTTGGC
>JBBRAA010000055.1:0-25337 GCA_038207205.1 Aggregatilineales bacterium | reverse complement strand
TAAGATTGAGTTGGGGGGCGGGTCAAGACCTGCCCCTACACCATCTCGTAATCAAGAAGCAGGTCATCGATGATCGTCCTTGTTTTACCCGATATTGCAGCAGAAGATGCGCTGTTGGCGCGCGCGCGGCGCGGCGATCAGCGCGCAGTCATGGAAATTTACGAGCGCTATTTCCAGCCGATCTATCAGTTCATCCGCTTACGCACCGATGACTCGGCACTTGCAGAAGACATCACCGCGACCGTGTTCGTCAAGCTGATCGAAGCATTACGCGGACGCAACGCGCCGACACACAGTTTACGCGGGTGGCTGTTTCAAGTCGCGCGCAACACGTTGGCGCGGCAGTGGGGACGTGATAAACGGTATCCGGTCACGACGCTGGACGATTGGGACGCGCAAGCAAGTGGGGATGACGACATCGAAGCGCAAATGCTGCGCACTATCGACATCAACCGGGCGCGGCGCGTGCTGCGGCAGTTGACCGCCGACCAGCAAGAAGTCTTGATCTTGCGCTTCAATCAAGCCTTGAGCTTAGAAGAAACCGCCGACGTAATGGGCAAAAATGTGGGTGCGATCAAATCGTTGCAATCACGGGCGATCAATACGCTGCGCGCTGTGTTGGGCGTGGCAGAAAGTGAGGCGGACGGCTATGGCACCTAACAATCTCCGTCTTGAAGATGCGTTCGACGCATGTATGGATCGGCTGACAGCGGGTGCAGCGCTGGAGGAATGCTTACGCCGTTACCCGCAGTATGCCGACGAACTGCGTCCGATGTTGACGGCGGCGCTGTTGATTCGGCGCATCGGCTATACACAGGCGGACGCGCTCGCCGCGCAAAACCGCGCCCGATTCATAGTCATGGGTGCGCTCGAATCGGCGTTTTCGGTGAACGCGGTACGTCCGACCCGACGAGCGAGCGGCGCGGCATTACTCATGCGCGTCGCGCTGTTCGTGGGGGTGTTCGCGGTAGGGGTCATTGTCGCACTCTTGTTTCTCAATCGTGAAGGTCAGGACATCATGCCGGCGACGGAACAAACCGCCGATGTCTTGATCACGAACACGCCAACGCCAACAGTGACGTTGACCATAACCCAAACGTCAACGCCGACGGCTACGGCTACGGCTACGCCGACATTGACCATGACGCATACCCCAATAGTGACTCGCACCGCTGCGGCAACGGCGACCATGACGCATACCCCAACAGTGACTCGCACCGCTGCGGCAACGGCGACTCGTACCGCTACCCCAACAACGACGGCAACGGCGACATGGACGCTTATCCCGCCTTCCCCAACCGTATTTATCCCAGCGCCGACGAGCTTACCACCGACGAGCTTACCGCCCCCACCTCCACCCGATGATGATGGTGGCGGTGATGATGATGGTGGCGATGATGGCGGTGATGGTGATGGCGATGGCGATGATGACGATTAGAGTAAACAGTAAAATAAGAAAACCGATGTCGTCTGGAATCGGCGCGAAATTAAAGCGAGGACAGGTAAAAAGATAGCGTACAAAAATCGAGATGGGCGTTCGCTGTGTAAACAGGTCAAAAACAATGGCGATGAAAGTTACCACAATCACAATCGCGACTGTCACGGTATAGCGCGTCAAGGCAGGGCAATCGCGTTCTAAAACGACGCGGCTCTAAAAATCCATAATGACCATTACTGACTACTGACATTGTTTTGTGTGTCACAATGGGCTAGAGGAGTTCATTTTCGCAAGGGATTGCTGGAACGCGATTGCCCTGCAAATCACGTTGAAGTGTGACTCGAAACACTATACACTCGTAAATGAAGAAGATTTCGACAGTGAAGAACTCCTCTTTTAGCAGTCAGGAAACGTTATGCCCACACCCATTTTCAACACGATTGGCGCGTACTGCATCACGATGGAAGATGGACAAAAGATATACGATCTCATCCATCCACAGCTCAAAGCGCATGAAAAGGTTGATCTCGATTTCGACAGCGTTGAAATTGTCGCTTCACCATTTCTAAACGCGGCGATTGGTCAGCTTTTACGCGATTTGTCATCCGACGAACTCAACACTTACCTGAAATTTTCCAACTTGTCGCCGTTTGTACGCCCAACGCTCAAGCATGTCATCGAAAACGCCAAGACGTATTACACCAATCCGGCGTATCAACGTGCGGTCGATAGTGTGCTGCAAGAAGAAGCGAACGTCAGCAATGACGATTAAGATTCTGGCAAATGTCGTCGATATTGCGCAGGACAAACCGAAACCAACGGATCGATTTTTCGTCGATACCAATGTGTGGTTTTTTCTCGTATATACCCATGCAAGTCTATCGAGTACTTCGGCGTACAATCAAGTTCAAATATATCCATCTTATCTACAACAAGTTTTGAGCGCAAAAGCCAGCTTACACAAATGTTTGCTTTCGTACAGCGAACTCGCACATATCATTGAAAGAACCGAATACGAAATTTTTAGCGCGGTACGTTTGAGCAATAAGCAAACAGCAGTAAAGGCGAAACCCTTCCGTCATGATTACCCCGTTGAACGGCAGCAAGTCCTCGCTGAAATTGAACTCGCTTGGTTACAAGTCGATGCGTTCACAAGCGGCAATACCATAACATTCACTGTCGACCAAAGCGCCATCGATAAAGCGCAAGTCTTGATCAAACAAGTCGGTTTAGATGGCTACGATTTATTTTTCGTAGATGCCATTCAATCGGCGGGAATTACCCAAGTGATTTCGGATGACCTCGATTTCGGTCAAGTTGCGGGTATTACCGTGTTTACCGCCAATCAAAAGTTGATCCGCGAAGCAAAAACTCAAGGCAAGTTCATCATTCGCTAGAGCTGCTTATTCGCTAGAGCTGCTTGTAAAAAATCGTCGCGGATTGCGGTATGCCCGTCGTGTCGAGCGCGAAAGCGGGGATATCGCCGACCCGCGTATAGCCCGCCTTGGTATAAAGGTCAACGGCGGCGCTGATGGTCTCGGTATCGAGCGTGAGCAAGGTGCGATGGTGTTGGCGGGCGACCGCTTCGAGCGCAGACATCAACAGTGTGCCGATACCCCGTCGGCGCTGCGTGCTGTGCACCAAAACTTTTTGGATTTCGGCACGGTGTACACCATTGGGCTGCATCGCCAACGCCACCTGTGCGCTGCCAACCAGGTGGTCGCCATCGAGCGCGAGCATGATGATGCGCTCGCCCGCTTCGACCTGCGTAGCGACTTTATCCCAGAACCGCTCGGCTAAACCGCGATCCATCGGCGCAAGAAAGTTGACCGACGCGCCGCCATCGACCGCATCGATGAGCAGATCGATCAGCACAGGGCGATGATACGGATAATCGGCGGGGGCGAGTGAGTGGATATGTATGGGCATGATTGACCTTTCGATGTACATCATTCAACCATAAAACCGACGCCCACGCATTCGCACCGTTGACGATGTGACATATTCCCCCAGCTAAAGCCGGGAGCTGCTACCGTCAATGTGGCTGCACCCCGAAGGATGTCTGACGACCGCTCTGATAGTCCGTTGATGCCCCAACGGATTGAGATTTTAAAGACTCTCACGTCCGGTTTTCTTTTAGACACGTTGAATATTTTACGAGATGGACTACCCACCTCAACGCCGTACATTCAGTTGTTAAAGAGCCGCATTGGACTATCTTTTCTACCATCCCATGACAGGCTTGTGTAGTCTTTCGTCCAACCGTATTGAAAAAAAGTGTAATCCAAATGAGCGATCACCACAAGGGCAACGCGCGCTTTCATTCAAGCGCTAAAGCGTAAGGTTTTACCGCGCCAGACTGATATAATGAAGGCAAAATTCGGCACGGTTTAGGATTGACTCGTTGTGACCGACCCGATCCGCTCGACGCATCGCGTCAGCTTGCTCGTTTTCATCTTCGCACACTTCGCGCTCGCGGCGCTGGTCAATTTGGTCTTCTTCGCGGCGGATACATTCAAGCCGCTTACCAGCGCGACAGGCGGCTTATTCACCGGGTCGCTGCTGGTCAACCTGATTCTGATCGCGGCGTTGATTTGGCTGGTGATCGGGCGTATCGGTGGGCTGCGTCCGTATGATGTCGGCTTGATCGCACGACATATACCCGCAGCGATTGGGTTTACGCTGGCATTATGGGGCGGCGCGCAAATCGTCCACGCGGTGTTTGGGCTGCTGTATCATGGCGAAATCGCGCCACAACCGGTATGGCGCAGTGATGGCGGCGCCATGCTGATCGGCTGGTTGATCACGCAGTTATTGGGCAATGCGCTGTTTGAAGAAATCGCTTATCGCGGTTTTTTGTTCCCGCAAATGTATCTGCGCCTGAACAGTATGGCGGATAACCCAAGCGTGCGATTGGCATATTCGGTGATATTCTCGCAAGTGTTGTTTGCACTGTCGCACATCCCCAACCGGATTTATCTGGGCATGAACGCACCGGAGATCGGGTTTGATTTACTGATGTTATTCGGCTGGGGAGTGCTGTATACGCTGATCTATCTGCGTACCGGAAACTTGTTTTTGGTCGTCGGCGTACATGCGCTTGGCAACGCACCGACGACCTTTTTCAAAACCGCGCCGATGCTGGAGATGGGCGGCGGATCGCTGCTGATCTATATCCTGACGATTATCGCGTTGTTCGGCGTGCCGTTGTATAAAGCATGGCGGGCGCAAGGACTGCCGCGCGTGTATGAGGAAGACGTGCTGGAAGCGGAACTTGAGAACGAATTTGTCCGCGATGGTTATTGAGCGTGACCCCGCGAAATTGGGACACCGCGACTCGAAATGGGCGTATAATAAGGTATCAATGCAGGAAGTGAGTATCAACAATGTTCGACTACAACAAGCGTTATATATATCTTTCGACGCCGCAAAATGGTCAGTATGAAAACGTCATTCAGTTGGTGCGCGATGTACTGCGCCGACATAACATCGAACTGCTGACGATATCGGACGTGGACACGGGCGACGACGTGAAGTTGTCCGTCAAGCGGTTGATCGAGCAATCGAGTTTAGTGATCGCGGAAATTTCGGATTTGAACCCGAATGTGATGTATGAAGTCGGCATCGGGCAGGGCTTGAATCGGCTGATTATGCCATTGGTACGACAGGATGTGAAGACGATTCCGGTCGATCTGGCGTTGTTCTGGACGGTGATTTATGACCCGTCGGATTTGCGTCAATTACCCCGTTTGATCGAGCGCTGGCTGGATACTTATCTACAGGACAAACGGGAAGCGGTATGAGTCAAAAAGGCTTGTGCTTCTTCCTGATGCCGTTTTTGCCCCATGCGGGCTATTTCTACGAGTACTTGAAGCAGCACATTGAAGCGACGACCGATCTTGAGTGCCGCCGCGCCGATACATCGAACGAATCGGTGCCGATTATCGACGAGATCAGGCAGTCGATTCAACAAGCCGACGTGATCATCGCGGATTGCACGGGCGCAAACGCGAATGTATTTTACGAACTCGGTTATGCACACGCACTGAACAAGCCCACGATTTTAATCACCGCCGATAAGCCAGAACATACCCCGTTCGATGTGCGCCATTTGCGCTTGATCCTGTTACAAGAACCGGAGCGACTGCTGCCGCATCTCGATGACGCGCTGCAATCGGCGCTGGCACAGCGTGTGAGCGAAACCCTTTACGCCAAGGCGCTGGAATTATTCGAGGCGTTCCGACGTGATCAGGATGTAAGAGCGGAGGTGTGTTCGCTGCTGGAATTTGCCGCACGCTTGCGGGGCGCGAGCGCAAAAGCCGATTTGCCATCCGTCAACGATGACGCGCGGTTTGCCAGTTTCGTGCTGCCATTGATCATCGCCAATTCAAGCGATTTGACGGTGATGCGTCAGATTATTGGCTGGGTCGATAAAAAGACGGCGTAGGGGTTGGCGACGATTACTTTACCTTCCAAACACATTATACGCTCGGTTTCGACCGACAATAAATATCGAACCAATCGACCATATGATGCAGCCGATCCACGCGGTGCGCGGGTTCGCCAGAACGCGATTTCTCGTGTCCTTCACGCGGATAACGCAGTAATTTGACGATGCCGCCTGTGCGGTGTACGTACGCGAACAACTGCTCCGCTTGTTCGATGGGGACGCGGTAATCCTGCTCGGCATGTTCGATCAAGAGCGGCGTCTTGATCAAATGGGCGTAGGCAAGGGGCGAATGTCGCCATAACTTTTGCGAATCTTCCCAGGGTTCCGCGCCAAATTCACCAGAGATCAACGATGGAACATCGGTCGTGCCGTAAAAGCTGAGCAGGTTGTATACGCCGCGCTGCGCGACCGCCGCCTTAAATCGATCGCTGTGACCGAGTATCCACGCGACCATATAACCGCCATACGAACCACCCGTGATCGCCATACGGTCGGGGTCAACAATGCCGTCCGCGATCATGAGATCGACGCCGGTCATGATGTCGCGCATCGCGGTATCGCCCCAGTCTTCATGGACGCCCTGCATGAACGCCTCACCGTAACCGTCGCTGCCGCGTGGATTGCAGCAAAAGACGACGTATCCACGTGCTGCGTGCAGCTGCCATTCATGAAACATGCTCGCTTCGCCTGTCGCCCACATGACATGGGGACCCCCATGAATATTGAGCGCCAGCGGCATCTTTTGCCCCGCCTGATAACCGACTGGCAAAAGATACCAGCCTTGAATTTTGACGCCCGCATCGGATTCATACCAGCGGGTATGCGTCGGCTGGATGATCACGTCGTCCAAAAAAGGTTGGTTAAAATGGGTAAGCTGGCGCATCGAGCCGCCATGTGGGAGATAAAACAATTCGGGCGGACATTCGGGCGTGCTGGCGACATAAACGACACCGCCCGCGTCCGCGTTCAAAAACGTAGCGCGGAAACGTCCATCAATGACGGTACGAGTCGTGCCGTCGGGGGTGACGGCGAAAATCGGTCCGTCGCCATGCCAGCTTGAACTGAACACGATCTCGTTGTCTGGCGTCCATGCCAGAAAATGCGCGCTGACATCGAGCGTCGTCGATAAATCACGGACGGGCGTCGACCCTTCCGCGTCGATGACGGCGAGATGCGTCAGCCGTTCGGTAACGGGGAACGCGCCATCACGTGGATAATGGGTGAAAGCGACCCATTTGCCATCGGGCGATGGTACGGGCGTAAAACTGGTCATACTGGCGTCGGTGAGCATTACGGTTTGTCCATCGACGGCGCGAATTTTGAAAAGCGCGCTGGTACGGTTCGGTTCATCAGTCGATGGATCGACCTGACGGGCAGTATAAATAAATTGTCCGTCGGGTGACCACAGCGGCGGTTCGTGATTGGCTTCGCGATGCGTACGGCGACGCGGGAGCGGATCGGCTTCTGATGTATCAACGGTATAAATCTGGGCGTAGCGTTCGCCGCTAAAAGTGGTTCCGGCGCGGTATGGAATGCGCCAGGCAGGATACGGATCAAGCCGTCCTTTGTCGTCTTCTTCGCGGCGTTCGGCGCGGTGTTTGATATCGAGCTGATCTTTGGGCGGATCGCGTTTTTCATCGCGGTTTTGGTCTTCGCGGGCGCGTTCGTCGGCGCTGGCAGCGCTCAAAAATGCGAGCGTTTTGCTATCCGACGACCACGACGGTTGAGTCGCACCGTTCAACATGCGTGTGATCTGACGGGCATCGCCACCGGGCGCGGTGACAGGGATGACATAAATCTGCGCTTTGCCATCGGTGCCGCGTCCACTTTGAAACGCGAGCATGATGCCATCCGGCGACCAGGACGGAGACGAGTCTTTATCACCTCGTGTTATCTGGATCGGGTCACCTCCCGCGACAGGCACAACCCAGATATTGCGGACGTAATTGTTGTGAAAAGCGTTCGGCTGCGCGCGTGTGAACGCGATCCACTGCCCGTCCGGGCTGAGTTTCGGGTCTTCGAGCGTGACGATACGGTACAGGTCTTCGGGAGTGATTGGGCGTTTGGGCATAAGAGTCGTCGCGTGTTGAATAGATAAAAGGAAGGAGATGACTATCGAGCGTTAAAATTTATCTGGAAAGCCGAGTGAAAAATATAACGCAAAAGCATGAAGGCACACAGAAGAAAAATTATAACGATTGAGCGCTTACACAAACAGGGGTGAGGAATTTCCTCACCCCGTTGCACACGTTATTCCTGATTTGGTTCGCCGTCGGTGACTTCTTTGCCGACTTCGACCACTTTATCCGCCACCTCGATCAGCTTGAGGACGACAGTTTGCCAGACGGGCGGCAGCGCTTGATACAGCCGTTCGGCGTCGTCTTTGGCGCGTTTATCGATGCGGCTGACGAGGATCAACGCGCCGACGGCGATGCCGAGCAGCACGGTATTCAAGATCACGAGCAAGACATCGGTTGTGGTCACGAGGTTAATCTCCTTGATTGTGACAGTATTCAACAGCGCGAGCAGCATATAGGTCGCGGGCATGGGTTTAGCTCCTTGATTGAGAAATTGGGGTTATGGTTGACACGCAGGCATGGCAGCGTCAACCTCTGTGGGTCGTTGTGCTACCCTTTAGCGGCGCGTCAATCCAACTGACACAGGACGACTGTCAGCGCCCAATTGCTGTTATCGGTGTACGGGTCATCGACAAAACGAAACGTGAACGCTGCACCCGTGCCGGGCAAGGTTAACTGATAGACATGGTCGGGTTTGTACGACTGCCCGGTCGGATAGCTGCCATTGATCTGAAAACCATTTTGCGCTGTGGGCGATCCCCATCCGCCGAAGCTGCTGAAGAACGCATCGGCATAGTGATACACGGGCGGGCTGCTATTGTGGATCAAGCCTTCGCCGCTCACCGTCAGACGATAGTATTTACCCGTCTGTGTAATGATCGATCCGGTGGCGGTCGCGCCGCTTCTGCAATCGACCAACAGGGTTTCGCTGGCGGTGCAGCCCAAACTTAAATCGGGCGTGCCGCCCCCCATCACGCTCATGATCACCCACTTTGAGCCGTTATAGATCAACATTGCCAGTTGATTCGGGTCGGTGAGCGTGATATCGCCCGCCGCGCTCCACAGATTGCCACTATCATGCTTGAGCGTGACGGCGCGCGCCGCGCTTTGCGACCTGAGCAAGAGTAATTTGCCCGTGCCACCGTTGGCAATCGTCTCAAGATCGTCGGTCGCCGCGCTGCCTTCAGTATCAACGCTCATCAATGTGCCGCCAAACGTAATGCCGCCGCCAGAGATCGTCACGCTGACGAACGAATTGCCGAGATCGGTGATGTCCTGCCCGATGGAACCATCGAGATTGAGATAGACAGCGTTGGTCATGAATTTGTCCTTTCTTATGCAGGCGGGCGAGTCTGAATCCCGCCCCTACAAATCAGGCGTATGCTACAAGGCGATGGCGGCGATCACTTCGTAGATTTCGACGCTGACTTCGACCGAACCGCGCCCGCCGGAACACGTCAGCTTGACCTCGTGTTCGCTTTGCAGCGCGCCGCCCGCCAGCACCGCCGTCGTGATATCGACCTCGAATGTGGTCGCGCCGCCGCTCCCTGCCCATGCGCCGCCCACCCCCGTCGTAATATCGACGCCATCCACGAACAGGCGCACATTGATCGGAGTCACGCTGTCTTGCTGCAAGCCATACGTGAGCGCGTGTGTGTGATCGGGGACGCTGAACACGTGGGCATGATCGCCCGCCGCGCCCGTTTGCAAATCGAGATCGCCCGTTTCGCTGTCGATAGGCAGCAGCACATGGGCGTTGGCGGCGCGCACCGCATCATAAATGGTGATATCGCGCCAATAGTACGCGCCGGAAGCGCCCGATCCATCTGCGCCGACGCTGTGACGATGCGCGCCCGCCGTATTCGTGCCTAACCCGACCAACCCGCCGCCCGTCGCCGCCGTCGCGGTCGCTGTGAATGGGCGTGTCTTGATTTTGAGCGTACAGCGGCTGAGCTTTTGCGTCGCGTTGGTCAACCGTACTGGAATCAACGCCGGATGTGATGGATCGATCAGGCGGTCGTAGACATAGGCGACACGGTTGAAGTAGCTGGTCACGCTCAGCCCATCGATGGTGATCGCCTCCAAGCCGCCGATCTGCAATGGCGACGCGTCTTCAGGATGACGATCGACGCTGCTCAATGTCAAATCGGCAGCGACTCCGGTCGCATCGACGCGCTCGGTCACACGCATGACCCACAAATCGGCGTCGATATCGAGATAATCGACGATCGCGCCGTCCTGTTCAACGACGCCGCGATACAACACATGGACTTTATCGCCGGGTCGAATCGCGGTTGTGACGCCGCGTACACTGACTCGTATCGTGTCCTGGCGCACCGCGTAGCGCGTCAGCCATGCCGCCGCGACATCGTAGAGCGCGTTCGTCGCATGTTCGAGGTCAGCGGGACTGTTGCTCAGCGGCGCGATCTGTTTGAATTTACCGAACCGTTCGATGACGCCAAACGTGCTGACGCCCGCCGCATCTTGCAGGTAATACTGCGGCACGCCGTTCGCGCCCGTCACGCTTTGAATCGCGTACGGCGCGGTGCGCGTGCTGTTCGCCAAAGTCAACAGGGCTTCGCCGATGCCCGCGCCGACCGGATATAAGCGCGTCGCGGCGGCGGCGCTGCTTTGCTCGATCTCGATGCGTTCGATGAGCGCGGTCGCAGAGTTCAGCGCGGTTTGATCGTGCAGCGCGCTGGCGCCGACCAAGCGGACACCCGCTAAAGCACCGAACGCCCCGATTTCGGCGGTGTTGGGCGTGCTGCCCGCGCGGATGTGTAAACCTTGCGCATCTGCCAGGCTGATTAACGCGCGCCAGACGCTCATGCCGTCAAAACGTGCATCGGTGATCGTGCCGCCGCTCCCACTCGCGCTCCACCCACTCACCAACGCGGTCAGCGACGATGCGATATACGAGGGCGTTTGTTGGCTGTAGGTGCGTCCCAAGAGTGTATTGACACGCATGAGCGCGTCGAGTTCGTCCGCGCCTTCTGCGATGCGCCACCATGCGGCGGCTGATCCTTGCGCGCGCACATTGCGGATGACGCCGCCGCCCAACGCGCGAACGCTTCCGGTATGATCAACAGCGAAAATGCGCGCGCGGCGTTCGTTGGTGAGCAGTTCGAGCGCACGCACATCTGTTCCCGCTGCTGTGAGCGTGATCCGCCCGATGGTATCGAGTCCGCGTGTGATTTCGGCGCGGGCGAGCGCGACGGGTCCGCGCCCAACGCGGGTTATGCCGTCGGCGTTATACAGGTCTGCGTAGAGGTACATAAATACTCCAGTGTTTTCGGGCGATCCGTTCGGTCGCCCCTACATACCCGCCGTTGATCGGTCAATACCATGTGTCATCCCAACGCAGTGCGATATCAGCGGTCGCGCCTGTATTCAAGGCGACGCGGATCGTATGCGCGCCCGGTGGCAGACGAAACCACGCCGGATGTAACGCGCTGAACGCTGATCCATAGGCATCCGCGCCGTTGAGCGTCACGCCCCACGTACACGGGTCAATGATCAGGGTCGCGCCGTCGGGGATCGCCCCCGCATACGTGATTTGATCCGCGACAAGTGCGCCATCAAGACGCTGGATCGTCAGTGTCGTCACGCCGCTGGTCGCGGTGACGGTGATCGTCGGGTAGGCGAACGCACTGCCGTTGGCTGTGCGCGTAAAATCGGTTTGCGCGCCAGAACACGCGTACGCTGTCCCACTCCCGACGGGCGGGGTGACGCTGAACCAGCGCGGAGTCACTGCGGCAAACGTGAGCGCCGTTTCTTGATGCGTATCGGTGCGCTGTGCGTACACTTCGGGCATATCGATAGTGAGCACACGCGCGCGCGTATAGCGCTGTTGATCGGGCGCGGATTCAATTGTCAATCGCTGTGCGCCCGCGCGGAGCAAGCCCTTGAGCGCATCGCGCGCGGCGTTCATGGCGGTCACATCTGCTTGTTTCAACCACAGCGCGACGTCGATGCGCCCCGCCACGTTGACTCCGACGCCGCTGCCGTCGGCATCGAGCGCGCCGTTCAAACCGGGCAGCGCGATCTCATGTGCGGCGACCTGTGCGAAATTATCACGCCAACGCGCACCGCTATCCGCGAAGGTATAGCTGCCAAAACTGATGAGTTTGGTCATGTTGATCCTTTCGGTTAAGCCCCGCCGTCGGTTGAAACCAATTGTTTCAACCCGCTGCGCCGTAAAACGGATTTGGTGTGTTTAGAACGTGGCGCCCAACATCGCGTTGTCAAGTGGTGCGTCGGCGCTGATGGTTTCGACGACGAAGCTGACCAGCGATTTGGCGCGATCACGCTTGACCTGGACGCGTGTGACCAGATATTGACCGCGATCACGCGGCTTGCCGGATGCGCTGCCTTCGATGCCATAGTCGATCCACACAAGTTGACCAGGACGAAGCGCTGTCAAAACGACCGGCGCTGCGCTGATGTCATAATTGATCGTCATCGAGAAGCGCATCCGCGCCATGCCCGCCACATACTGGCGATAGCTGGCTTGAGCGCCCGCCGTCACGTCGATGAGGTCATGGAGCGATTCATATTCAACCGCGATGACATGGGTGCTGATGTCGAGCGTATCGAGTATCAAATACAGGTTCTGGTGTGCCAGTGTTGCCATTGATTTATCCTCGTTTTTGGGCAGGTCTAAAACCTGCCTTTACACACACATCGCGTGCCATGTGCCGACAGACGCCGATCTCGTTAGCGCGGTTCGACGACGGCGCGATACGCGATGACCGCTTCATATTCTGCGACGCCATCGACCAATACGACGCGCTGTATCATGCCGCCGCGCGTCATGGTCAGAATCACCCAGTCATAACCGCTGTCAAGTGCTTTCGGCGTGTCATAATCGGCGTCGTCCAACAGGTCGTTGATCCGCCCCAGACATTCGATCAGCGAACTCAGGCTGTCGGCGGCGCAGGTCACGCGCAGTGTGAGCGCCATGACCGAGCGCGTGGCGCGTTCAATGCGCCTAAGCTCGGTGACGGCATACACTGCATAAGGAAGCGTCGATCGTGATGGTGCCAAATCGACATAGGCACGGTCGCCCCATACTTCGGTGATTTCGGTCAAGCGCGTCCGCACTGAACGGTACAGCGCCGCGATTTCGTGTTCCATAAGAAAATCCTGTTCTGGGCGACGCGCTGAGTCGCCCCTACAATCGGCGTGCCAGAATCGCGCTGACAAATACGCGATCCGTCAAGTCGGTTTCGACGCGCACGACGTGATAGATCGTGTTGTTGATGGTGACGCGATCATCGACACCGAGTTCGGTATCGTGCGGTAATGTCAGCCGATAGGTGGATTGCAAGGTTTCGCGTCCGTTGATCAGCGCGACCCCACTTAAATCGCTGCGGCGCGCGGTGATCACACGGCACGCGACATCCGACGCGATCAACGCCCACGCGCGGATCGCGTCGCCATACGCACCGACGGTGTGCATTTCGCGCTCGATAACACAACGCTCGGTTAAAAAGCGCCTGCCGATGCGCCGCAGTTTGTTCAGCAGGTCATCGTCCATACCAGTCCTTTCGGTAGTTCTAACAAGAGATGCAAAACCGCACCCCACACGGAAGGGGCGCACGCGCCAGCGTGCGGGATGCGGTTCATAGCGTCCGTACGGGTTGGTGTTATTTATTCGGCGTCGCCATCGACGCGCGTGGTCTGCACGATATGCGCGCTGACTCCGGCGACGCCGAACGCACGCCGCTTGAGCGCGAGCACTGTTTCGTAACCGCGCCGCGCCGAGTCGTGATCGACGCGCAGCCAATCGGCTTGAAATGTCGGCTGGCTTGTCTGTGCGATCATCGATTCGAGCGCCGCGATCACCGCTGCCTGCCAGCCGCCGCACTCGGTGATCAGCGCATCGAGCGCTTCATCGGTGAAGATCGGCGCATCGGCATCGGTATCGCCGATTTGAAAACGCACGCGGTCACGGTCGCCCACGAACGGTGTATAGGTGAAGGTCATCATTCGTCCCTTTGCGTTGATTTCACTTGATACTCGCTGCTCGGTACTAAAAGAAGCGGTCGAGTGCATCGTAACCGACCGCCGTGACTGGCTGCACGACGAGCGCGCCCAAACTGCCGCCACCACTCGACCATGCCGATTCCATGATCGGACGAATGGTGGTCGCGTCGCTGAAGATCGGTTCGGTCTGCGTGCTGCCGCGCTGTGTCCACGCCGTACCATTCCAGTCGTTCCAGCGAATCAGCGATGCAGGACTGACGACGATGCGAATGGTGCGCGTCGCGCCGCCGATGATCACCCCGGCATGAGTGACCGTCGTGGCGTATTCGGTCGTCACACCATCGACGACTTTATAGGCGCGCAGCGCGCCGCTCGATGTGAAACCGACATAGTGATAGTTGTTCGAATCGACACGCCGCCATTGAAAGCCCGCATTACCCGCCAGTATCGCGGGCGCGGTGATGGTGAGATCGATGAATGACGCCGCGCTGCCGCTGTAATCGGTATTGTTCGCCGCCGTCGTGTTGACGACCGCAAAGCCGCGATCCTGCGCGAACGCGCCACCGAGATCGACGACGCGCACGGTATCGATACTGCCGCTGTTGTTCATGCTGCCGAACACCGGAATCAGCGTTGACGGGATTGTGCCGTTGTGCTGCCACAGCAGCGTCCAGGCTGAGAACGGGTTGCCACGCACGTAATAGGTGATCCCGTTCGGCTGGATCACAACGGCGATACGATATTCAACCGCCGCCGCCGCGCCGCCGACGACCTGTAGTCCCGTCGTAGCATAATGCACGCGCATGATGGTCGTGGCGGCGATCTGAACCCCATACCGCTCACCCGACTCAAAATTGGCGTTCGCGGTCGGCTTCCATCCAATGCTCCAGCCCGAACTCCCAAGCGTGGCAGCGGTCAATTTGGTCAAGACCGCGCGCCCGTTGACTGCCGTCATCGCCGCCCCATAAAAGCCGAGATCGCCGCCGACCGGAGTCGCCTGAGTCGGCACGATCAGCGCGCCGGAGTTCACGCTTAACTGACCGTCGGTTTGAACCAGCGTCAGCGTCCCTGTCGGTTCGCTGGTGCGCGGACTCGCCAACGGGGCGGCGGCATCGGTCGAAAAGTCGTCGCGCAGCACATAGGTGATCGGCGGGATGGTGACCGCCGCCGATTTTTTAGCGATCCGCCGTTTGCGGTTGCGGGTTTGTGTCATCGGTTAATCCAGCCACACCGTGATACGCAGCGTGAGGTCGCCCGTCGTCGCATAGGTGATCGCGCCGTCGCATACCCAGTAGGCGTACACACGTCCATCGGATGCGACATAATCGATGCCGACATCGCGTTTGATTGCGACCGCGCGTCCGTTGATCGTGGTGTATTCGTTCGACGCCAGCGTGACGATATCGACTAGCTTGCGCAAATCGGCGGCGGTCGGGGCAAACGGCGCGTTATCGGCGATGATGGCGGGCGGCGCGCTGAACAGATACAGCTTGCTCGCCGCTTTTTCGTCGTCGCTGTCAATGACGGTGACACGGCGGATCGTGCCGCCGCCGCCCGCGCTGTGTACATCGAACGTGAGCAGCCCACCGATTACATCGCCCGCACTGTACGCGCCCGCTGTGATCGTTGGTGTCACATCGACCATGCGCGTATTATTGAAAATTGGCATATTGGTTCTCCTTTGTGAGTACGCAGTAGCAGGTACTGAGTGCTGAGTTAAAAGCAGCGATTTGTCCGTCCTTTTAGCTGCCCTTCGCTCAGCACTCGGTACTTCAGCACTTGGGACTGGTCTTAAGCCGCTTCGTGACCGTACAGGAACGACCAGCTATCCCAGCCGAAGCTGTAACGCGCGTAACCACGAAATTTGTGGACGAGCGCGTATTCGTTGTTCGCGTCCGCCGTAAATTCGGGGCGCACACGCCAATACCAGTTCAGATACAGGCTCGCCATGCGGCTGTCGATCAAGAACCAGTTGGTGGAGTCGCTCAAGAAACGGCTGACGACGACGCGATAGCCGCGATTGATGTTGGCGTCGTTATTCGCGCTGCCACTTTTCAGGCTCGATTCGACGATCACCTGCGCTTCGGCTTCCAGCTCGACGGGCACCAGAATCGTGTCGGGCATAACGGGAAGCGGATTGCCGCGGCTGTCGGTGAACTTCATCATCGCTTCTTTGCTGGCGATGACCGCGTCATGCGTGAGCGCACTCGTGCCTTTATTGCTTTGTGTCGCGGTCAATCCAGGCGCAAGCGGATGATCGGTCGCGCACAACGGCTTGCTATCCGCGCCTGCAAACGCCGTCGCAAACGCATTGTTGAACACGCCCGCCGCATGTTTTTCGATGGTGCGGTCGAACGACAAGCCGAGCATGGCGGCATTGCGGCGAATCACGTTGTATTCATCGTCATCCAGCAGCACACGTTCGACCGCCATGCCGAGCGCGTATTCTTTGTGCTGGTAGCTGGCGGTATACAACGGATCAAAGCTGTCGTATTCCAGCACGCCGCGATACTCTGGCACATCGCCAAAACTGCCCATGCCCAGATTGCGTTCGACGGCGCGCGTCGAGTTTTGTACGTTGTACAGCGTGGTCAGCAGACTTTCGCCAGGCGTCGGCGCGATTTGTTCCATAAACACCGCGCGCAGCGCGACTTCCAACGCGGTCAAATCGCTGAGTTGTTCTCGTGTCATCGGGGTGGACATGTTGGGTGATCTCCTCGTTGATTTTGCAAATGAAGTGACGAGTAACGAGTGCGGAGGTAAAAGCAGGAACTTTCGCTCCTTTTACCTGCCCTTCACTCAGTCCTCGTTACTCAGCATTCGGTACTAACTGCCAATCTCGACGAACGCACAACGTGTGAACGTCACGTATACATCGCTGCTGGTTTTGCCGAGCTTCACGATCAGCATCGAGCCATTCGTGCTATCCGCCACATCGACTTTCTGCGCCGCGGTGATGTCGTAACGGCGTGCGCCCAATAGCGTGCTGGTCGCTGCCGCCGATGCGACCGCGCGCCAGACTTGCGCAGGCACAATCGGCGAGACGCGCACGAGTGTGCCTGCGGTCGCGCTGGTGCTGTCTTGCGCCATGACTCCAAGCGGAATCGCCGTCGAACCTGTCGATTTGATCACCAGCCCGCTCGAAAGTTCAACTAAATCACCGACTTTGAGTGTTTGACTGGTGGCGACCGGAAAATCATGCACCGACGGCACATCATCGCCGCCCGCCAGCGTGTAGGCATAATCGAAGTTCCCCATGCGGTTGTTCTCCTTGTATGGTTCAGGTCTTGATCGTTTATCGTTTTGCCCGCGCGTATTGTTCGGGCGTCACGCCCATTCTGGCGGCAATATCCCGTTCTGCCGCGCTGATTCGTACCGCGCGATTATCACCGCGTGTCCCCGCGTCCAACATCGGCGCGCGCGGAGTCGTCAAGACTGATGCGTTCGCATCCAACCATGCCAGCGTATCGAGCGCGTCAGCATACGTCGGCACAAGCGCACGATACGCGTTCGGCAGCGCAGCCACGCGCCGTTCGACGGTCTCACGCAAGTAGGCATCGAGTCGATCCGCACGTTCAGCGCGCGGCTTGAGCGTTTCGCCCGTATGCTGCGCCGCTTCAAGCTGATACCGTTCGTGCACGCGCTCGGTCTCGGTGCGCGTCGCGTCGTCTTTCAGCCGCTTGATCTCGGCGCGCCGCCCCGCGCTTTCCTGGCGCAGTTCGCGGATCATGCCTTGCGCCCATGTCGGCAGCGCTGCCACATTGCCGGGGATGGTCGTCTCGGCGTTGTCGGCTGGCGCGATGGGGGATACGCCATCCACCGAACCATCAGCCATCGGTTCAGGAACAGAGTCGATTTGCAGCGGCGACTCGGTGGGTCGCCCTTCGTTAATGGTTGTCAACAGTGCGTGCTGGTCGTTCATGGTTTCTCCATTGATGGACATTGATCGGGCGCAGCACGCTGCTCCCCTACACAAATATTTGCGCCTTCGTTTTTTATGTTTTCGTGGTGGCGGGCTGCCCCTACGCCTGCGTGCTGGTATCAGTCAGCGCGGCGATTTTAGCGTCGTCGTAACCGAACACAGGTGCGATCAAGCGTAAAAATTCGGCGCGCCCGACTTGATCAGCGACGCTGAGCGCATCGCGCAAACGCTGACTATCGTCGCGTGCTTCGGGCGATGCCCACTGCACGCTGAACTGTGCATCGAGCGGCGCGTTGTCGAGTCCGTACGCCGATTCGATGCGCGCGCCTACTGTCAGGCAGCGACTCCACGCGTCTCCAGCTTTGATTTGGAAACGCCTCGCCTTACCGATCAAGCCGACCTCGCGTTGTTTGAGCGATTCGCCGCTCGCATCATCCGCGCCAAATTCTGGCGACGGCGTGCGCGTGATGCGCCCAATCTCGCTGGCGAGATACCGCGCCATATCGAGATAAGGCATCAGCTCACCCTGGCTGAGCGTGCCGATGTCGATTTTTTCTTCCGGCGTCAGCGGACGATCCGGACTAATCGCCATCCACATGCCCGGCGCAAGATCGGCAGGCGGCTGCCAGCCAACCGCGTAGCGAATTTGAAATGCGGTCAGTTCTGCCGCCATGACCATGCTGTACAGCGTACGGTTGAGCGCATTTTGTACCGGAATCGCCGTTTCGATTTCGCTCGTACCGTACATGCCCCAACGCCGCGCACGATGCCGAAAATGGATGACTGGCACGCCAATGGGTGTTCCGTCACGCATCAACCAATCGACGACACCGGCTTGATCATCGGTTTCGTAGGCGCTCAAACTGCCGCCATGACCGATCCAGCGTTCGATACGGTCGGCGTAATACACGTTGACGCGGGTCTCGTCACCCACCGACCACACTTTGATCGCCGCAGTTGGTGCGCGTGCGGTAGCATTTTCGTACAGCACCATCATGCCGTTTTCGCCATCGAAACCTGGCTCATGACACCAGCGCGTTTGCCCCATCGCATCGACATACGCCATGACGAATGTGTCGCCGTCGATCAGTGCTGCTTCATGAACATCGCCCTGCATCCCGTCGAAGCTGGAGGCGCGCAGCCGATCGGCTGCCCATAAACGCGCGGCGTCGTCCGCCGTATCAATGCCGACCACGCGCAGCCGATCCGCCAGTGTTTGCACGACGGTATCCATATAGTTCAAACAAAATTCCTGGAGCGGGCTGCCCGTTTTGATGCGTAACATACGCCGCATTCCGTCGGTCAAATCCTGCGGATGATCGCCCGCGACATAATCGCGGAAGAGCGATACTTTTTCGGCGCGTGCAATCTGTTCCGCCGCCCATGCGTCCACCGTCAGCGTTGATAAACGCCCGCCCGCGCGCATCGCTTCGCGTACAGTCTGTAATGTCATGTGCGCTCCTCTCATTCAAAACCGCTCATTTGTTCTCTTCCGAGTATAAAGAACAGGTCAAGCAACCGGATTCCAACGTTGAGCCAGGCGGGTGTTCGTTTTCGGTTAGACGACCTCTCTCTTTATGTCAATTTTCGCAATTTTGTTCTTATTTCTCACTCAAAGAATTAGGAATCAGGATCAAGGCAGCGTGTTTTGAGCATTTACCAACTAAAATAGAATCAGACAGGGGCGGCATCAATCGACGCCGCCCCTGTCCGTTTACGCCGTCCACGCCGTCCGCTGTTTCGTCGGGGACTGCGTTGGTTGCGCCAACACCTCGCTGATTTTCCCCAAGAGATGCACCCAGATTTCTTCTTTCGCCCCGATGCACCTCTCTTGTGTTAAAACTGTCCTGTCCTGTATGTCAGGGCAGGGGGTGAGGGCTGAAAACGAGGGGCTTGCGTAAGGTGAGTTATTAAAGATGAAATGACAAAATCGCGCAACTGACTTTTGTAAAGTGATCACATTGTCGTCGGATAACACCTCTATCCGCGTCGATTTATCGGCGCTACAATGCCCCGTCATGACCACATCACACACTGCTTTTATTCCGTGCGCTGTCCTCATCATCGGCGCAGGGTTGATGGGGCGCTGGCACGCCGCCGCCGCCGCCCATGCTGGACATCGTATCGTCGCCATCGTCGATGCCGACGTACGTGCGGCAGCACGGTTGGCGCGTCTTTATAACGCCGCGATTTTCGCGTCGGTCGCTCTTGTGCCGCCCACGCTGGTCTCAGTCGCGCATATTTCTACACCGCCCGAAACCCATGCCGACCTCATCCGCGCCGCGCTTGATCGTGGCTGGCATGTCATCAGCGAAAAGCCGCTCGCCATGACCGCCGATGAAACGACGGCGCTTTACGACTTCGCGCATCAACGCGCGCTGCGGCTGATGCCTGTGCATCAAATGCCGTTTCAGGATGGCGCGCGGCACGCGCTCGAATCGCTGTCTGCCGTCGGACAACTCATCCGCATCGATGCCCGTTTTTATTCGGCGGGCGCAGCATCGCGCGGTGACGCCGATACGATTGCCGCCAATATTCTGGCGCATCCGTTAAGCTTAATTTACCCAATGCTGACCGCTGTGCGAACCGTTCCCCGCGATCCTGCTGCTTTGCAGTCTGCGAGCGAGTTAGACAAACACGCGAGTCTGTTTTGGCATGTTTTGCGACCGCTTTCTGGCGATCTGCACGCGCTGACAATGCGTGAGGGTATTGCTATCACGATCCACATCAGCATGAGCGCCCGCCCAACCCGCGCTGCACTGGAAGTGGTCGGGTCGCGTGGCATCATCGTCCTCGACCTGTATCATGGATACAGTGTTCGTCTGCCGGGCGCGGTATCGCGCTGGCATAAAATCGCTGCCCCGTTTGACCACACCTCGCGCATATCGACGAGCGCCTGGGTCAATTTAGCACGGCGCGCGGCACAGGGCGAATGGGCTTTTCCGGGTTTGCGTCGCTTGATTGCTGCATTCTATGATGCACTGCGCGCGGGCGGTGATCTGCCGATCACACGTGCCGAAACTGAGTGGATTGCCATACAGCGCGACGCGATTTTGCATTCATCGACACTTTAGGAGCTTTTCCCATGCGTTTTGGGGTTAATGCACAGCGACTGGCAGGGCAGCGCCTTGGAGTCGGGCGCTATCTTGAATACATGCTCAAATACTGGTCTGCCCAGTTGCGCGCCGATGACTCGCTGCATATCTACGTTGAACAGCCGTTTGATCCAGCATCGCTCGGTCTGGGCGATCGTGTTCATGTGCATCATTTGACGCTTGCTGGCATCAGGATCGGCGGCAAAGTATGGGAAAATCTGCTTCTGCCCACCCGTGCGCACGAGATCGATGTCTTGTTTGGCGCGGCGTATTCGCTGCCGCTGCTCTACCCAGGCAAAAGTGTACTCGCGCTGCACAGCGTCAACGAGCAGCAAAGTGGCGCCCATTCGGCATGGTACGCGTTCACGTATGAGCCGATATATCGAGCCAGCGCCCACAAAGCCCCTGTCGTTATCGTACCGAGTGAATCGGTCAAGCAGGATGCCATCGCCCGTTATCGACTTCCGCCCGAAAAACTGGTCGTCATTCCGCAAGGCGCGGATATGTCGTTTACGCCCAACCGTGATGCTGATGCGATCCGCGCGGCGCGCCTGCGTCATATCGGTTCGGATACGCCGTATATTGTCTGGGTGGGCAAATTATCGCAGCGCCGCAATATTCCGATGCTGCTGGAAGCATTCGCCCTGTTCAAGCGGCGCGGTTTTCCGCACAAACTGCTGTTGATGGGTCCCAATCACTTGAATTTGCCGCTTTCGGAGATCACCGTTCGTCTGGGAATCAGCGGTGACGTGATCCAGACCGACGGCAAATTTACCGACCACCGTGAACTGATTGCGGTGTACAACGCCGCCGATGTGTACCTGAATATGTCGCTCTACGAAGGCTTTTCGATGACATTGGTCGAAGCGCTGGCGTGCGGCGTGCCGGTCATCGTCAGCAAACGAGCGGCGCTGGCGGAGATCGCGGGCGAGGCGGGCATCTTGATCGACGACATCACGCCAGAAGCATTCGCGGACGCGCTCGTGCGTGTGCTGAGCGATACGGCTTTATCCGATTCTCTGCGCCGCAAAAGCATCGCCCGTTCCGCCGCGTATCGGTGGGAAGGTTTTGCACAAGCGACATTGGATGTACTGCGGCGAGTCGCCAATGCGTAGAAACATAACGCAAAGCGGCAAGAAAATTATTATTTCGTTGCGGCTTTGCGTTTAATCTTTAGCTTTTCAAAGATGGGATCGCATCATGAAAGTCATCATCCTTGCGGGCGGTATGGGAACACGCCTCGCGGAAGAAACCAATGTCAAGCCCAAGCCGATGGTCGAGATCGGTGGTCAGCCGATTTTGTGGCACATCATGAAGCATTATGCCGCACACGGCTTGACCGAATTCGTGATCGCGCTCGGCTATAAAGGCGCTGTGATCAAAGATTATTTCTTGAATTATGCCGCACGCCGCCGCGATTTCACCATTCGGCTGCGCGACGGGATGATCACACCGCACCATGACGACATGGAGGATTGGACGGTGCATCTGGTCGATACCGGGCTTCAAACCGCCACGGGCGGGCGGCTGCGACGACTCAAGGCGTGGGTCGGTGATGAACCGTTCATGATGACGTACGGCGACGGTGTTTCGTCGGTCGATTTAACCGCGTTACTGGCGTTTCATCGCGCGTCAGGCAAAGCCGCGACCGTGACCGCCGTGCGTCCGCCAGCGCGTTTTGGCGGCTTGTCGCTCGATGGTGATGGCGTGACCGAGTTCGTGGAAAAACCGCAGATCGGCGAAGGCTGGGTCAACGGCGGCTTTTTTGTGCTCGAACCGCGTGTGCTGGACAGCATCGACAGCGACGATACAATCTTCGAACGCGACCCGCTCGAACGGTTGGCGCGGGCGCGTCAGCTCGCCGCATTTCGTCATATCGGCTTCTGGCAAAGCATGGATACCTTGCGCGATGTGAACTATCTTAATCAGCTCTGGGCTGCAGGAGACGCGGCATGGCAGACGTGGAGCTAAGATCGTGGCACGGGCGGCGTGTGCTGGTCACAGGCGCGACTGGCATGATCGGGTCGTGGGTGGTCAAAGAACTGCTGGCGCGCGGCGCAGATGTATATGCTTTGGTCATCGAGTCGTCGCCTGCCAGCGAGTTTTATCGCGGCGGACACGATGTTCAAACGACGATTGTCAGCGCGCCGCTCGAAGATTATGCCGGTCTGCTGCGCATCCTGAACACGCACGAGATCGAAACGGTTTTTCATCTCGGCGCGCAAACGCTTGTCGCCGCCGCCAACCGTGCCCCGCTCGTCACATTTGAGGCGAATATTCGCGGCACGTATCACTTGTTGGAAGCGTGCCGCGTGTTATCGCCCTTGGTCAGGC
The DNA here is from genome assembly GCA_038207205.1 of Aggregatilineales bacterium. Classification (GTDB taxonomy): domain Bacteria; phylum Chloroflexota; class Anaerolineae; order Aggregatilineales; family Phototrophicaceae; genus Flexifilum. Next base: position 2,032 of record JBBRAA010000055.1, on the reverse strand, counting down.
ACATCGTGGTCGCATCGAGCGATAAGGCATATGGCGATCAGCCCGTGCTGCCCTACACCGAAGACACGCCGCTGCAAGGCAAACACCCGTATGATGTGAGCAAAAGCGCCGCTGATTTGATCGCGCAAAGTTACGCGCACACCTACAAGCTGCCTGTGACGATTGCGCGCTGTGGCAATGTCTACGGCGGTGGCGATCTCAACTGGAGTCGCATCGTGCCCGGCACCATCCGCGCGCTTTTACGCGGCGAACGCCCAGTCATCCGCAGCGACGGCACGTATCGGCGCGATTATGTCTATGTCAAAGATATTGCCGCCGCCTATGTGCGCCTTGCCGACGGCTTCGATGATGCACCCGACGACGTGATCGGCGGCGCATTTAACTTTAGCGGTGAACAGCCGCTCACCGTCCTGGAGATCGTCGCCACGATTCAGCGGTTGATGAACCGCGCCGACCTGACGCCCGACGTGCAAAATACGGCATGGGGCGAAATTCATGATCAATATTTATCGTCGGCAAAAGCGGCGCGCGTGCTCAATTGGCATCCGACATATGCGCTTGACGACGGCTTGCGCGAAACGATTGACTGGTATATCAATTTTCTCGGCGTGCGCTACGATGCCGATTAAATGATCAGCCGATTCAAAATCCCGCTGATCGCGTTTCTTATCTCACGCTTGATCATTGTGCTGGCGATTCACCTGCCGACTGCCGCTGGCATTCGGGTGTATATCGACTTCGGCGTCGAAGCGTCACAGCCGCCGCTTGTACGTCCGTGGGCGCGCTGGGATGCAGTCTGGTACGCGCGAGTCGCGGCGGATGGCTATCGCTATACGCCCGATTCGCTCGATCAAGCCGAAAATTCGACGGCGTTCTTTCCCTTACTGCCGCTCTCGATGGCATTCGCCGCCCCTATTTTCGGTGGCGCGATGACCGCCGGACTGGTGATCAGCAATGGTTGTTTTCTGGCAGCGCTCATCCTGCTTTACCGGTGGGCGCGGACGCGCCTGAACGCGACTGCGGCGGTGTATCTGGTCTGGTTGCTGGCACTCTTTCCCACCTCGTTTTATTTCAGTGCGCCGTATACCGAAAGTCTGTTTTTGCTGCTCACTGTGATCGCGGTAATGGCGGCGGAACGGCGCGCATGGTGGATCGCGGGGATCGCGGCTGCCCTCGCCTCTGCAACGCGCGCGCAGGGCGTGCTGATCGGTATCGTGATCGTGTGGGAATTTGGACGCGCGCACGATTGGAAAGTGGCGTCGATAGCGCGCGATGTGCGTTGGCTGGCGCTGATGTTGATCCCACTCGGCTTGTTCGCGTACATGCTCTACTTGCACGTCACGTTTGGCGATGCGTTCGCGTTCAGCGCGGCGCAGCGTGCATGGGGTCGTCAAGTTGTAGGACCCGTCGCGGCGATCCTCACGACGCTGACGACCGTGAACGCGCCGCATCGTCTGCCCTATTTTGGTGTGCTTGAAGTCATATTTTTCTTCGCCGCGTTGGTGCTGATCGTTCCGCTATGGCGTCGGCTCGGGGCGGGGTACGCGCTGTACACGCTGGCAACGCTGCTGCTGCTCAGTCTCGCGTGGCTTGAGGGGCAATTTCGCTTTGTGCTGGTGCTGTTTCCGGTGTTCGCGCTCATCGCGTGGTGGACTTCGAGTCGCCCGCGCGTATTTCGCTTGATCGTCGCTGTGTGTATTCCAGTGCTGGCAGTGAGCGCGTTCTTATTCACCAACTGGGTGTTCTTGGGCTGACTCGAACACGTCGTACAGTCGCCGCGCGTTGTTATCGCGGTCGAAGCGCGCGCGCACATGCGCGCGTCCGCGCTGAGCCATCGCGCGCGTTTGATCCGGCTGATCGATCAAGCCCCGAATCGCGTCCGCGATGGCGATGGGAGTCGGTTCGACACAGCGCCCCGTTTCACCGTCGATGATCACCTCTGGTACACCGCTGACCGTCGTGCTGACCGTCGGCAGTTCAACCGCCAGTGCTTCGATCAAGACGGTTGGGATGCCGTCGCGGTCGCCGTCAG
>JBBRAA010000054.1:0-25433 GCA_038207205.1 Aggregatilineales bacterium | reverse complement strand
ACTCGCGCTATCGGGCAGCAAAACCGCGATGCTGCCTTCATCCGATTGTGCAAAGGCGCTGATGCCTGCGAAAGCGGCGATCAGCACGAGCAAACTAGCTAAAATTGCTGGCAAAAACTTCTGTTTACGCATATTGAATTTTCCTTTATGTAAATGCAATGTTTAGTGAATGGCATTACAAATATGCCTTCTTTATTGTAACGCTGTGACACGAGAATGCAAAGAAGTGGTAAGCGATATGAAAGAGGCGTCAGCGACGGAAACCATCAGAAAAAGAGCGAAATAAATAATGCAAAGGCACGAACATGCATACTTGCGAGGAAAAGCGGGTGATTTAATCCAGTCCTCATCTTTTCGGCTTGACCCTGCCGCACGGACAGCGTTTATGCTGATGTCTATCGATGAACGTCAACACGAGTACGCACAATGGGCGCACATCTGCAAATTGGAGACATCGCCCATTTGTTGGGCATCACGCCGAAAACGATCCGCCACTATCACGTACTCGGCTTGCTTGCGGAACCGCCACGCGGCGACAACGGCTATCGGCTGTACACGATCCAGGATTTACGCCAATTGGAGTTGGTCCGGCGGCTGAGTGCGATTGGCTTATCGCTCAAACAGATCAAGTTCATCGTCGAATCAGATGAGCCGGATCGTCTGCTGCGTCATGTGCTGGGCGAGCATGACACTTCCGGCATTGAGGATCGCCCCACCGTTGCTGCCGCCGGCGTTGAAGCTGCGGATCGTGAGGTTTTGGAGCATCAGCGCCCCTGTTGAAGTCACATTGAACACCCGGAACTGCGGCGCACCGCTGCCACGCTCTAGGATTGCACCGTTGCCCACAATCGTGATCGGCGTCGTGATAGAGGGTAACGCGATGCTATTAGCGGCAGTTGCGAAGGTGTAGGTACTGTTTGTCAAGCAGATCGTATCCGACGACGCACCATTAGAGTTCGCCGCGCTAATGGCATTGACCAGCGCAGCGGGGTTTGGGGCAGTTGCAGTGCAGACAATAGCAGGCGTGGGGGTGAAGGTCGGGGTCAGTGTAGGCGTGTGAGTAGATGTAGGCGCAATTACGGGTACATCTGCAATCCCACTGACATCCACCGTTTCCAAAATCGGTTCACCTGTACTGCTGACACCAGCATAAGTGACTTGGTTTGTGCGTGGGTTCCAATCCACAGCATTCAACTGCCCATCGATAGTTAGAACACTTGCAATTTCTTCCGTTACGAGGTTGACAATGTAAAGCTCACCATCGCGTGATACGACCGCAATGAAATTCCATGTGCCATCCCATGAAATGTCAGCGATTCCACGTCTAAAGCCGGTTGTAGAAGTTTGAGTAACATCAAACCCTTGTATTCCCCAAGTGGTGTTTAAATCAATGATGAGCAAGAAACCTGTATCGTTTCCCCAAGCAATCTGAGTGTTATCTGGTCTGGGTTCGGTTTTGCCACCTTCGGCTGAACCGCCAAATCGTCTTTGAATATCTTCTGCTGGAGGACGGGTACGCTCGCCCATAAATGCATTGAGCCAGTTTGCGCCATCTCCCATCCGACCGTCGTCATTGAGCCACACTCGCCCCGGTCCGCCACCTGATAAATCGCCATCGCGAAAAATCAGCTGCCCTTGCTGTGTGTCCCACACACTTGTTTCATAGCTGTACGTACCGACGACAACATAGCGTCCACCTAAGCTCCATGTGATCGTCTGTACTCCTTCTGGGATATTGTCTACATCTATCCATGTGAAGAAGCCACTCGGCAACCCCACTTCATATTCATAGAGAAGCTGCCATGACTCCACATCCCAGATATACATACGATTACCGATGCCAGCAGCAAGACGGTCTCCAAGCCGACTCCACGCGACGGCTGCTTTAACCAATGTGCTTGGGCGTGCAAACTGAAAGAGAATAGTGTTTTGACTCGGCATCATAACGTTGAAGATACCATCGTCCGCGATACTGGCCAGCATCGTCCCATCGGGACTCCACGCAATATCCAACAGGACAGTGTCTATATCCTGAGCTGACCCAACTATAGGAAGGACACTGAATAGGACCAGCGTGATTGTCACCAGCAAGAGTTGAAATTCGAGAAGTTTTTTAGGCATGTGGTTACCAACCCCTCTCGTCAAAAATGTTCTGTATAACAATTTGCATCCATTCCAACCGTGCATCGCCAGGATAAGTGCTGTCGCTACCGGTGTAAGTGTTCGATCCGTAAGTTCCCCAAGATTGATTTCGAAAACCGTTCCAAGTTCCAGGCACACCGAGTGGATCAAGGTAAGTGAACGGGATATTGCTTATAGTTCGGTACACCCAATTTAAAAACATATCTGCAGCCTCTTCTTCAAGGACGAGCGCCGGCTCAGCCACGCCAGGCAGTCGCGGTGGAACACGCCGACCGTCTCGGCGGACCCACGCAGTTTGTCGGTCAGTTGAGCTGACCATGCCAGCGGCGGGATATACGCATCATCAGCCGTTTTACTCGAAGCCGACGCGATGCCGTCGGACACCATCTTCAGCACCAGTCCGATTAGAGTAAGCGTACTTTTCGCATATGAAAACCGCCCTTTTGCCAGCCAAAAATTGCGCCTTGAGCGATAGTGACAATTTTCATAATTAATTGTGAAAATTGTCACTATAAATTTTCGCATTATGGCGCTATCGTTGAATCAACGTGCAGCAACCAACAGGAGTAAGTAGAAAAATGAAGAATTATCCTCAGCACTATGAGCATATGAAGGAATTGATGGGCAAGCTGGGGCAGGAAATCCCGGACACTATGGGTGCTTTTTCGCAGTTGCACCATGCCAGCTCCGGAGATGGTGCGCTCAATAGCCAGACTAAAGAACTGATCGCACTGGGCATTGCCATCGCCGTACACTGTGACGGCTGTATCGCCTTCCATGTCCACGATGCCATTGCAGCAGGTGCCACCCGTAAACAGATTGCCGAAGCTATCGGTGTTGCGGTATTAATGGGTGGCGGCCCTTCCGTAATGTACGGTTGTGAAGCACTGGAAGCCCTTGCGCAATTTGAGGCTGTCCAGCTTGAGAAATAACGCATTCTAAGTACCCTGACTTGCTAAAGATGAGGGGTGAGGATAAGCTGAAGGGATGCTCAAACACGAAATCAAACTTACCCCAAAAGAACGACAAAAACTGTTGGCAATGGTTAGCAAAGGGCGTAACCAAGCCGTTGTGATACGACGAGCGCACATTTTGCTGAAAAGTGACGAAGGCAAAACGGATCGAGAAATCTGTGCACAGCTCTACATTGATGACGAAACGGTGCGGCGCACACGGTTGCGGTTTTGTGAAGAGGGATTGGACAACGCCTTAGTCGATAAGCCCGGACGCGGGAGCAGTGCCAAACTGAATGAAGTCCAAGAAGCGCATCTGACCGCGTTAGCCTGTACGGAACCACCGCAGGGACGCGCCCGTTGGACACTGGAGTTACTCGCCCAACAACTGGTTGAAGCGGGCGTGATTGAACAGATTGCGCCTGAAACCGTGCGGCTGATTCTGAAAAAAAACAAGTTAAGACTTGGCAGGTCAAAAGCTGGTGTATTGCCCAGATAACACCGGTGTTCCTGGCAAAAATGGGACGTATTTTGGACTTGTATCATCAGCCCCATAACCCGCTGCGCCCGATGATTTGTTTCGATGAGCAGAGCCTCCAATTGCTCAAGCAGACGCGCGTCCCCATTCCCCTCCGTCCGCGGCATCCACGCCGAGAAGACCATGAATACAAGCGCAACAGCACTCGGAACTTGTTCATGTTGGCTGAACCTAAAGCCGGTCAACGCCATACCCTCATTACCCGTTAACGCACCAAACGGGATTTCGCCTGTGTCATGCGTTATCTGGTCGATGTTCTGTACCCTGACGCTGAGTGCATTGATGTTGTGTTGGATAATCTCAACACCCATTCTTATCACGCCTTGGTCGAAACGTTTGGCAAAACTGAGGCGGATCGCATCGCTGTCCGGCTTTGTTTTCACTTCACCCCAACCCATGGGTCGTGGCTCAACATGACCGAAATCGAGTTGAGTGTTTTGACCAAACAATGTCTCAAACGCCGTATTCCTGACGAATGGACACTCAATCTGGAACTCATCGCTTGGGAAAATGCTGCCAACGCTTCCCATCGGCAAATCCATTGGTCATTTACTATTCAAGATGCTCGTCGTGTTTTTGCTGACTATTACCCCTCTTCTTCACCAGGTTGAGGTACTTAGGATAGCCCGCTCAGCAAGATGCCTGCTTGGTCGGCACATACATACGTGGTGTCGTCCTCCAACGTAATTGTGAACGGCGTGGTGACACCGCCGACAAAAAGTTGCTCGTCAGTTTGTGTCAGGCGCACATTCACGCGCCATGTATCCGTGACAATAAGTTCACCTGTATACGTGTTGAGCGCTGTATCCGGCGTTAGCTCAAGCGTTACCGTCGTCCCTTCGGGATCAGTTCCAGTGAAGCTGAGCGCATTGGTGGTCATCAGCACACCAGAAAGTGTGAGCGATCCCAGCGCGCTTTCCAACGCGATAAATCCAAATTGACACGTCGCTTCACCGTCGCTCGGCTCGATGGTCAAGACGTATAAACCGCCTGTTGGTTCGAGCGGTGCGGGTGTCGGCGTGATGGTCGGTGTTGGGCTGGTCGTCGGCAGCAGCGTCTCGGTTGCGAGCGCCGCGGTCGCTTGTGGCGTGGCGTCGTTCGCGTCCGCGTCCGGTTGGGTCGCTGCAATGATACGCTCGATGGCGCCGGTGGTATCGAAGATTTGCACGAGCGCGCCGACTGCGCCTTCCGCCAGTGTGAAAGTCGGCGAGAATTGACGCACGAGCAGCACCCCAAAGGTTTGATCGCTCATTTCGACCAAGACCAGCCGTGACGAAACGGGTTCACCCTGTACCGTTTCGGCAAAATCAGCACTGTAAATACGCCGTCCAAAGGCTTCACCCGCTGCGATATTGACCGGGGTGACAGTTCCGCCCGCAATATCAGCGAACACCGCGGCGAAAATATCGACCGGATCGGTGTCTTTGGTATACGCGATAATCGTTGGGATAAGACCAGCGTCGAAGAAAACCGCTTGCACACTTTGATTTTGCGCGACCAAATAGCCATCCTGGTTCGCCAAAACTTCAAAGTTCGCGGGCAGCGTGACCGCGTAATTATCGGAGAGCGGATAAATTTCGAACACAGGCGCGCCCGGTGTCAGCGTCGGCGCAGCTTCGATTGCCAGCGCTTCACCGTCGAACGTCACCAGAATCGCCTCGATTACCGTTTCTGAATCGGCGGGCGTGTTTTCGGCGGCGACCACATTGACAACCCCAAACGCACCGTCGGACATCGTGAGCACATAAAAGCGGCTTGCCGAAGGCGCGGCTGTTTCGCCGTTGGCGCTGCTGTAATCGAACTCATAATCGTAATAGACCACCGCGCGCTCATCGATGACGGTCTCGCCGACACTGTCCACGTCGATTTCCAAGCCAGAAAGTCTGGGAAAGAGATCGAACAGGACTTCACGCGGCATCTGTGATGGCACACCACCAAGCGCACGCGGTGAAAAAATTGTCACGATCAATGACGGGTTTTGCAGCGTGACCGACCCGGCTTGCAGCGATGCATATTGAAACGCTGCCGGAATTTGCACTGAATAGCCGTCTTCAAAATCATAAAGCGTGCCATCGGTTTGTGCGGTGGCGATCCACGTGACCCACAGTAACAATAAACCCAACCCCAAACGGGTCAGTACACGGTACATAGACAGCTTCTTTCCACTCATTACGGCTGAATCAGCGACGTTAAACCTCGTATCCATGATGCGATCAGCGTGAATACCACCGCTGAACCATTCGCTTGTGCCGAATCGCTCGTGTTGGTTGCATTAAATGAGACGACAATCGGCTCATAACTTCCCCAAAACAACTGCGCCGACATGAGCGTCGTCAACACATTGACCGCGCCGAATGTGCCATCATCGAGCGGTACAATGATAAAGCGCACATTGACACTACTACCACCGAAAAGGGTGGCGTAATCGTAATAGGCAATCGTGCGTCCGTCTGGCATTTCAAGCGTTTGCACGAGTTCGGGGGAAAACGGAAAGTTGCGCTGCATGAAATTGACGATGACCGCGTCCAATACGTCAACCGGGTCGGTCAAATCGGTGGGCGCATCGACCATGACGGGCGAGTACGCATACACATAATCAGTATTGTTCGTGCCGCCAATGGCGTGCTCGTCGAACGTGATATCCCAATGATCCGGGAACGAAATGACATAACCAGGTTCGATTTCATAGTCGGCATACGCATCTTGCGCCGCCACGCCAGTTACAACCAACAGCCCCGCCAGCATCACCCCGATCCAACGCATAGGTATGAATACTCCTTAGAGCCATTCATGAGATTGTATCGGGCTTTGCGAGTCGCGTATAATTTTGGTTTTCGTCCTAAAGGAATTCTCATGCACACGACACACTACGACGCCGTGATCGTCGGCGGCGGTCACAATGGGTTAGTCGCAGCAGCATATCTGGCGCGCGCGGGCGTATCGGTGCTGGTATTGGAACGTAAAGATATGACAGGCGGCGCGGCAGTCAGCACACAAGCCTTCACGGGCGTCGATGCGCGTTTATCGCGATATTCGTATCTGTTGAGCATGTTTCCGGCACGCATCATCGACGAATTAGGCTTGCACATCGAATCACGCCGCCGCCCGACCGCCAGCTATAACCCGACCGTCCGCGACGGTGCGCCTACTGGCTTGTTGATCCGCAATGGCGACCCCGCCGGAACCGAAGCGGCATTCGCGCGTTTTACCGGGGATACCGACGAGTTTCGCGGCTACCGCGCGTTCTACGACAAAGTGAGCGTGTTGGGCGAAAAAATCTGGGATTTTATGTTGAGTCCGCTGCCATCGCGCGAGCGGCTCAAAGCGTTGTTCACCACGCCCGACGAGATCGACGCCTGGGAGATGGTGATCGAACAACCGCTCGGCATCGCCATCGAGCAGTATATGCAAAATGATACGGTGCGCGGCATGGTGTACACCGATGCGTCGATTGGGGTACTCGCACACCCACACGACGAATCGTTGCAGCAAAATAAGACGTTTCTGTATCACGTCATCGGCAACAAAACCGGCGAGTGGCGTGTTCCGGTCGGCGGCATGGGACAAGTGACGAGCGAATTGGCACGCGTCGCTCGCGCGTATGGTGCGACCATTTTGACCGATGCTGAAGTCACGCAGATCGTGCCGTCGAGCGGCGACGTCACGGTGACATATACCCACGACGACCACGTGATCGCGGTGGATGGCAAAACTGCATTGATCAACCTTGCGCCGCGCGTGCTGGCAGATTTAATCCCCGATTACGGCGCGCCAGAGGACGTAGAAGGCGTCGTTTTCAAGATCAATATGGTCTTAAAACGCTTACCCCGCCTCGCCGCATCCGGTATTGAGTCGGCTCAGGCGTTCGCCGGGACGTTTCATATCGATGAAGGCTACGAGAATTTGCAAACATCGTATCAAGCTGCCAGCGTTGGGCATTTGCCCAGCCCGATACCCGGTGAAATTTACTGCCATACGCTGACCGATCCATCGATTTTGTCACCTGAACTAGCGGCGCAAGGCTATCATACGCTCACGTTGTACGGGGTGAACACGCCGTATCGGTTATTCGAGCACGACAACGACGCGCAGCGCACCGCCGCGCTCGATCTGTATCTGCACGGCATCAACCGACAACTTGCCGAGCCGATCCAGGAATGTTTAGCGCTCGACGCGCACGGTCAACCGTGTATCGAAGCCAAAAGTCCGGTTGATCTCGAATACGAACTGCGCTTACCCAAAGGACATATTTTTCACAACGATTTGTCGTGGGTGTTCGCAGACGCGCCGTATGAGCCGGGTATGTGGGGCGTCGAAACCCAGTACGCCAACGTATTCATCTGCGGGGCGGGCGCAGCGCGGGGCGGGTGCGTGAGCGGGATTCCCGGACACAATGCGGCGATGAAAACGCTGGAATTTTTAGATCGTGCGAAGGGCTAAAGATTCAACGCAAAGACGCAAGGCAAATATTTATTGCTTGCGTCTTTCTTGTTTTTCTTTGCGCCTTTGCGTTGAATTTTTTCGTCCTTTACACTGCGGTAGTCAGCGCCGCCAATGCCGCGACTTCGGTATCGTAGACCGCGTTGAGTTTAGTTTGCATATCCGCGAATAGATCATCGACGCCCGCATCGTCAAGCGGAAATTCGCTTTTCGCCGCACTGCTTTGATCCTCTAAGAGCGACGCGATACGCTGGACTTCCTGAACATTGTTCGTATTGAGAGCCGCATAACGTGCATCGATGGTCGCTGCCCGATCCGCAAACGCGGGAACGTTGGCGGGTAGCGCCGACTCCGCGAACGCGATCCACGCTTGCGCCGCCGCACGATACGCCGTCGCCGCGTCTTTCAAGCGCGGTTGATCGAGAAGCACCTCAGCCTGATCGAGAAAATCGGCGTACAGCGCGCGCAGCCCCGCACCATCCGTCCCATCGTGGCGAATGCCTTCATACACGTCGCTCAAGGTTTGAAGCAACCCCTTGCGCTCGGCAAACATAACGTGCCAGCTTTTTTTGTTCTTGCGGTCGTTGATCAGCCTCGCCCATTTTTTCCACACGGGCACCGAAAACGTCTCGCTGTCGCGGCTGAGATGCTCGATATGATCGGTGATGCCAGCGCGCACTGCCTCCTGTAAATCAAAGGGCTGCACACTATGTACAACCAGGATGCGATTTTTATCGCTCGGAATTTGCGCGCGCGCGGCGGCTAAATCAGCAGCAGCGACCGTCCACAACGCCGGCGCGAGATCGCTGACGTGTGCTATCTCGCCATCGAAGGCGTGAACCGCGACGATTTGCGTGCTGTGACCCTTCAGACGTTCGGGCAGCGCCTGATAGGGCAAATGCGCTTTGTCCGCCCATGTGATCACGGGAAGATTAGCCGCGACCGCGTCGCGCAGGGCTGTCAACGCGCCTTTTTGTCCACTCGTCTCGTGAATATCGTAGGCGATGTTGAGACGGTCGAGTGTATTGCTCATCGACTCGGTCATATAATTCCAGCGATTGCGAAATCCCATGACGAGAATCGCCGCGCTGCCGTGCGATTGGAATTGGAACATCAGGTAGCCCGCGCCGAGTCCGCCGCCGATGCCCAGCAGCAGCGCTTCATTGAGCGGCTGTCCGATATCGGGCGCAGTCACGCCCATTGCCGCCAGTGTATTTTTCAGCGCCGCTGTTACATCATGCACACCACTATAATCGGTCATGACATGCCCCTTTTTGGATAGAACGCCTGTTCAATGATGATTGTATAACAAGTTAGGGGGCGCGAGTCAAGCAGGGTCTTGGCGTGCCAAGCTTCGCAACGCGAAAGATTTAACGCAAAGGCGCGAAGAAGAAAAATAGAGGCACAAACGGGTTGTGCAGGGGCAGGACTCAGACCCGCCCGCCGACACGAAAACCGAAAAACAGAACACAGAGACACAGACGAGGGATTATCGAGATTACGTCGCTTGTGCTTCCGGCTGCGCGTCCCAATCGATGGCGCGCAAAAAATCGGCGTCCAAATCCGCGATGAACAATGCCAGTACGCGCCCCAAGCGTTCGATGTCGCGCATGTCCGCCGTTTCGACGGGTGAGTGCATATTGCGAAGCGGAATTTCTAACAATGCCGTTGGAATGCCCGCTTGCGCGACTTGAATCGCCCATGCGTCGGTGCCACTCGCAGCGGGGATGATATCATCCTGAAGTTTAATCTCGGCGCGTTTCGCCGTGTCACGGATTTTATCGTACAGCTTGATATGAAAATTCGGTCCGACGCCAATACCCGGTCCCGCGCCCATCTCACACGTCGAATCGCTATCGACGCCGGGTTGCGGCGCGAACGTGACATCGAGCGCAATCGCAATATCCGGGTTGAGCATGTACGCGGCAGTTTTCGCGCCCAACAGACCCGATTCTTCTTGTACGGTCGCCACTGCCAGTACGTCCCACGTATGCGTCAAGCGCTGAAGTTCGTGCAAGCACGCCGTCACCGCCGCCACACAGGCGCGGTCATCCATCGCTTTACCCGCGACTTTGGTCGCGCCGAGTTCGATCATCGGCACATCCAGTGTGATCAAGTCACCAATCTGCACATTTTCTGCGACTTCTAAAGCGGGCAGTCCCAGATCGATGACCAATTCGCCAAACGACGGGTAGCGCGTACGATCTTTCGCTTTGAGCAAATGCGGCGGCACGCTGGCGACGATCCCCGACAGCGAACGCCGCCCATGAACCATGACGGTCTGCGCGATCATCAAGCGGTTATCGGTGCCCGTCAGGTTATCGATAAAAACGAATCCATCGACAACATCGCGCACGATCATGCCGATCTCATCCATGTGCGCCGCCAACATAATCGTGCGGCGCGGTTCGGTTGGTTTGGTCGCGCGCTTGATGCCGATCAGACTGCCGAGCTTATCTTCCTGAAATTCATCGACCAGCCCATTCCACGCGTCGCGCAATATCGTGCGCATCGGCGCTTCGTGTCCACTCGGTGCGTGGGCTTCGACCAACATTTTGAGGTGCGTTTTGAGATCAAAGGGCATAACATTTCTCCAATGATGGGCAGGTCAAAACCTGCCCTGACAACGTCTGTTTTATGCAACAATTTTATGGCGGAATGACCGTGTTAGTCGCAGTTTCGGTTGGCGTCGCGGTCGGCGTCGGCGGAATTTCGGTATTTGTCGGCGGGAGCGGTGTGAATGTCAACGTCGGCGTGATCGGCGTATCGGTCGGGATCGGGATCGTGGTATTCGTCAGCGTCGGTATGATCGGCGTCGAACTGGGGGTAATCGGCGTATCCGTCGGGAAATTCGTCAGCGTTGGCGCGGTCGTCAGCGTCGGGAAAAATGGTGGCGATGTCAGCGTTGGCAGGATGATAAACGTTGGAAAAATACTCGTTGGAAATGACCCGGTGGGGAATCCCTGCGTCGGGGTGGCGGGCAAGCCTTGTGTCGCCGTCAGGATCGGCGTCAGCGAGGCGACAAGTTCAGTCGTTGCGCCGGGAGCGGTGGTGGTCACGGTCGGCGTCGGGCGATTCGCTTGTGGCGATGTGCCCCATAACAAAAAGCCTAAACAATACAACGGCAGCGTGCCGAGGATAATTGAAAATAAGGCGATCCGTAAAGTACGCCGCCGCCGCTCAATCGCGTTCAATGAATCCATGTCCGCTTCCCGTTAGAAGGCGAGATAATGCGCGTATGATACCACACGGGCGAGATCGCGGAAAATTTATATGGTTATCGGCAGGCAAATCTTTCCCTACACAAGCGAGCGTGTCTGGTAGAGCGCGCCGTCTTCAAAGCCACGCTTACGATAGTAGCCGCGTGTGCCGACCGCACTGATCACCGCCAGCCGCGTGTAGCCATGCGCGCGCGCGATTTCGACCGCCCGCTCAATCAGCGCTGAGCCGAGTCCTGCATGCTGCGTTCGCCCCGCCGCGCTTTCGCCAATATCGACGGCTTGTCCATACACATGTACCTCGCGGATCATCGCCGCGCTCGCCAGTTCATCGACAAGCAGCGGATTTGACACATCTGGCAGTGCCAGCCGCAAAAATCCGGCAATCGCCCGATCCTGCGCGATAAACTGCAAGAAAATCTCGCGCCCGTTCGATGTCTCGTAAGCGAGTTCGTCGAGCGTCAGCTCGTCCGCCGCGACCGTGCGGAAACGGACTTCGCGCGCGCGGATATCCATGACCGTTTCGCCACGTCGTTGCAATTCGTTTTCGACCAACTGACGAAAATTGGTCGCCTTATTGCCGACTACAATATCCGTGCCGGGAATATCGCGAATCACGCGCGTCAGACGGGCGTATTCTGGCGTGCGCCGAAAACATTCGACTAGTAAGCTCAACAGTTCATCTTGGGTGTATGGCTTCCATGTTCCGGCGCGATACTGCTGCATCAATTCGGCGCTTTCGATCAACGAACACGGGTAAATCTTGAGTTCGTCCGGTCGAAAATCGGGATCACCGAACAGGCGTGTGTAATCTTCAAGGTCGCTGGCAGGCGTCGCGCCATATAAGTTGGGCATCCAATGCGCGTGGATTTTGAAGCCGCCGGCGCGCAGTAATTTGACCGCGCGGCGGGTGGCGGCGACAGTGTGCCCACGTTTATTGGCGCGCAAAATGCCGTCATCCAAACTCTGAAAGCCGATCTGTACTTTGGTACAGCCTAAACGCCGCACACGCCGCACTTCATCGACATCGATGTGATCGGGGCGGGTTTCGATAACCAAGCCGACACAGCGACACGGCGCATTTTCGTTGAAGTCGTGCACCGCTTCGAGTTCGCTCCATGTCGCGTATTCATCGACGGGCGACCGTGCGCGTACGCCATCCGCGAACGTCGCTGCTGCGTCGCGTGCGCGGTCAATTTCGCGGTCATAGACTTGCTGCACCGCTTGATTATAGGTTTGCGCCATCATGCCGCCGTGAATGACCACGTTGGTCGTGTTGGCGGTCGGCGTCAACTGCGATTGTCGTTCCAATGCCGCTTGCACATCAGCACATTGATCGACACCCGCGCCGAAGTCGTGCAGCGCATCAAAAATTCGCTTGACGAACCAGATTTGATACGTTTCGGGGTAAAAACTCCAGGTTCCACCCAACACAATCACCTCGATTTTGTCGGTCGGGTGTCCGATATTGTGGTACGCCTGCAAGCGTGTAAAGGTCTGCAAATACGGGTCGAAACTGTTATTTTCGGCGCGCTGTGCGCCGGGTTCATCGCTCAGATAACTTTTGGGCATTCTTACATCGTTCGGGCAAAAAATACATTCACCCGGACACGGAAACGGCTTGGTCAACACGGTCACTGGGGTGACGCCCGAACTGGACCGCACCGGTTTCATCCGCAAGCGCTCGATCACCACCGCGTCGAACGGCGGCAGATCGCCCGACTCGGTGAAGGCGCGATAAGCGCGGATCAAGTCGTCGCGCCCGTACACGACATGCGTTTGTTTGGCGACCGTGCGCAGCAATTTGGCGAGCGCCTTTGCGGGCAGTTCGTCATCTGCGATGATGGCGCGCAGTACCGTAATGAGTCCATCGTGATGCATGGTCAGGTCGAGCGTGCGTTTATGGGACACAGCTAAAATCTCAAACTTTGAAAACTAAGCGTATCAATTTCGTTGGCACTCAAATAAACAGAAAATGGAACATCGTCGGTCAAGACAAGATAGCCTGGAGCAGCCAATAATCTTTCATATTTCACGGATGGTCATCCCAACCACGTCACCCGTGTTGGCACTCAATGTGATGCGCTTATATTCACGTACATATTGACTGCGAATACGCTGAAGCGGGAGTGAATATGGATCGTTCATGATTTGTGTTGGGCGGTTGGTATCAAACCCGAACGTGATCAACCAATGCTGGTCATCATCCGTCATTTGTACTTCTTCAAGCATCAAATTGGGCAGGTCTTGTCCGTCGTAAAGTTCAAGAATATAGTCTCGTGCAATATGCACCGCTTGCTTGACCGAGATCCGCGTTTCTTGTTGTGTCATCGTTCTCACCTCATTATCTTAACACACACTACTATACGCCTGTACGCCTCGCCAGTCCTCACGCACATTTGCCTTCGATCACCACCGTTTTGCAGCGCTTGCCGCCAATCTTCCGCATTATTTCCAAACTCCATTATAAACCATCAATGAATCGTGCTTTCACTCATTTTGAGTGAGCGCCTGATCCCAGAACGTGACGATGCGCGCGCGATACGCCGCTTCGCCAGCGGCGCTGACATAATCGCCATGACCCGCGCCCGGCACTTGCCACAACTCGATATTTCGATTGCCTGCGCGCGATGCAGCATCGCGCATGATCAAAGCCCCGCGCAAACCGGGTTCGGTCGTACCGTAGACCAGTAAAATTGGTCGCTGACCGTAGGTTTGAACCGCCGCCAACGGATCGAGCTGATCGATTTCGACTCCGGTGGTCAATCGGTAGCCGATACGCGCGCCAAACCGGAACATGTCGCCCACTACTGGCAGGCGATCAAAGCCGCGCGTGTTGTGCACAATCTCGTCCCAGAAATCGTGATAGCCGCCTTGCGCGACCACCGCGGCGATTTGTGGATAGCGCCCACCTGCCATCATCGCCGTCGCACCTCCCGCCGAAAAACCATGGATGCCAACCCGCGCCATATCGATATCGTCGCGCGCAGCAAGATACGCCAGCACATCACCAACCTGTTCGACTTCTAAACCGCCCAAAGAATTGCTCACGCCCACCGCACAGGTGCGCGATTGATAAGCGATAACGTTGTAACCGGCTTCGATGAACACGCGCAGTTCATGCAGTCGATCCGCGCGTCCGGAGGCGCCCGTCGGCACGCCAATGATCGTCCCTTTTACCCTTTCACCAGCAGCGGGCAAGAAATATCCTGCGAGTACGGCATTGATCGACGGCGCGGAAATCTGCACGTCGTCGTAGATCAAGCCATATGCCGACGGGTTGCCCGAACCACCACATACGGGAACAGTCAGCGAAAGCGTGAACAGGATGCCTGATAAAAACGGTGTCAGCACACCGATCAGCGTCAATGCCAGCGCGGTTGCGCGGATGACAAACCGGAGGTTGATCGTCATCGCAGATTTAGGATTCTTTTGTATCATTGGCGTTTGCATTTTTGATCACCATTGGAGCGTATCATGACGAGTCCTAAGATGCTCCTCGATAAACACGAGATTATGCCTAAGAAAAGTTTAGGGCAGAATTTCATTCATGATCCCGGCGTGTTAGAGAAAATCGTGACAATTGCGGAACTGATGCCGACCGATACCGTCGTCGAAATCGGACCTGGTACAGGCGCGCTGACTGAAGTGCTGGCGGGCGTGGCAAAGCAGGTGATCGCCATCGAAATCGATCAGCGTCTCGAACCGATCCTGCGCACGCGCTTCGCCAGGCAAAAAAATGTCGAACTGGTCTTCGGGGATATTCTCCGCACGCGCATGGAACAGCTTGTCCCCTACGGCGATTATGTCATCGTCGCCAACCTGCCGTATTACATCACCAGCGCGATTTTACGCCATGTCCTGGAAACCCCGCGCCGTGCCAGCCGCTTGATTATGACGGTGCAGTTGGAAGTCGCAGCCCGCTTAGTCGCCAAACCCGGCGATATGAGTTTACTTAGCGTCAGCGTACAGTATTACACCAAGCCGCGCATTGCCGCGCGCTTGAACCGGGCGGTCTTTTATCCCCGTCCCGAAGTGGATAGTGCCGTTGTCCGGCTCGATGCCTACGACAAGTCTCCCGTACAGGTCGCTGATGACAAGCTGTTCTTTCGCATCGTCCGCGCCGGATTCGCGCAAAAGCGCAAACAGTTGAAAAATTCGCTGTCGGCAGATTTCCCGATGCCCGCCGACGTGGCGACGGCGCTCATCGAAGCCGCAGGAATCGATCCGCGCCGCCGTGCCGAAACGCTCACGCTTGATGAATGGGCGGCGCTGACGCGCGCCTATGTGCCACCCAAAGACGAAGCATAATGGCGACATTGTTACACGAAACAGCGCAACACGACGGTGTTTTTTTGCGTATACTAGAAATGTGTGACAAAGAAACCCAAAGTCAATCAACATGCGGCTTCGTTTTAGACGACGTAACTTAATCTGGCTCGGCATTCTCGGCATCATGGTTGGCGCGGCGGCATTATCATTATCGCCGTTGATCAGCCCCAGCATCGTTTTATTGATCCTTGCGCTGTATGGTGCGGCGGTCGCCGGCTCGCTCCTGGAATTTCAACCCGCCGCGTTGATCGACCGCTCACGCGCGTCGCTCACGTCGATGCGGATGAGTCCTGAAGCCCGCGAAGCGGCGGAACGTGCGCGGCGGCGTGGTAGCGCACTCGACAGCGGTTTGACGCTGCTCGATGTCGGCTTGATTACCTCACAAAACGAGCGCGACGGCATGACGATGCGCCGCACGCGTGATGTGTCGCTCGATGAAGACGGCGTGCGTCCGTTCATTCAACTGCATGTGCAGCCGCGCAACGCTGATCGGCAGGTGCGCGTGCGCTTTGAGATGATCGACCAGAATGGACAGCAGCAGTATGTCCATGAAATGCGAACGCTGCTGCGTGACGGCGAGATGAACTTACTCGCTGATCACCACCTGCCGTTGGCAAGCAATCCGCGCGCGATCGCCGCTGGTGACTGGGATTTGCGCGTGTTCGTCGATGGCGCGTTGATCGGCGCGCATACGTTCGCGCTCGTGCCATCGATTGCGGATCGTTTTGGGCGTTTACAGCGTGTACAAAGCGCCGCTTCCACCGCTCCTGCGACGCCTGCTGCGGCGCGCCCGCAAAATCCGCTCACCGACGACGAGGAACGCATCATCGCCAGCGATGACTCACCGCTATCGCTGGAAGAGCTGCTGCGCAGTCGGGGTCAAAATAACAGCAATCATCAGCAAGGTTCGTCTTCGACATGAACACCCGCCGTAACGGTGAAGTTTTACTCGGCATCCTGTTTCTGGTCATTGGCTTGAGTTTGGCGTTCAACACACCGGGCATCGCCGTGATTTTGCTGTTTTTGGGGGTGCTGCTGTTGGCGCTGCGCATTTCATCGCGATCAAGTGCGCAGCCACGGCAGCGACAGTCCTCGACACCCAGCCGCCCGGTTGTCGAGCGTCGTCGCCCCATCGAAACGACCCGAAACACAGCCGCGCGCCCCTCGCCAGTATTCGTCGAGCCGCCACCCGATGATGGCGTGTACAAACACGCGCTCAGCGCCGCGCGCGCCGCCGGACTGATGACCGATGACACCAGTTATGTGCTGCCTATCGATATTGGCGTCATGGCATACGAATCCAACAATAAACGCATGATTCAGCGGGTGCTGCCGCTCACCGAACTGACCGAGTTTGTGCAGCCGTTCATTCAACTGCGGCTGGCGGCGAATGCACAGGGACGGGTCAAATTCGAAATCATCGATGCGCAAGGCGACCGTTTATTCGTCCACGAAGATCGGTATCAACTGCATGAAGGCGTCAACTTCATTAGTCCACCATCGCGGCTGCGTGTATGGGATGTGAAAAATTCTGTGACGTGGAAACTGCGCGTGTATGCAGACAATACGCTGATAGCGGAACACGGCTTGGCGTGGGAAGTTGGCACGACAGGCGTGGTGCGCCGCAATATGTTGGAAGACGGCGAGATTAGCCCGACGATCCGCGCGCAGGTAAGCGCGATGCTGACGGAAAATCGCCTGACCGATATGAGCCTCGACGAGTTACTTGCTTCGCAGGATGACGATCATCACAACGCCCGTCAATCGCGCGGCGCGTAAGAACTCAATTTGTTGCGGGCAAAATATGTATCAATGCCGCAAGCAGTTCGGCAGATTTGCCGTTCTTTTGCAGCGCGATATTGGCACCAGTACGGTTTAGCCCATCCATCGTCAACGACCCCGTAGCTAAAGCTAGGGGCTTGCAGTTATGGCGGGCGCGAAGCCCAAGACACACACCGCGTATGGCGGATTGACTGCCGCCCGGCTTGCAATTACACGAGCCGCGTTCTGAAACTCCCGTTCCATTGTCGGTCTGGCGTTGAGCCAGAGTAAACCGTTTCTCTGCCTGAGCAGAGTGCCTTTTCGACTATCCTGATTATATAACAGAAAGGAAAAAGGCGCTGTCCCTCCCCATGCCTAAAGGCAGGGGTATCTCGCGCCGATTTGATGAAGATTGCCTGAATTTTTGTCAGCATAGCAATTAAAAAAGAATCGTTTGCCGAAGCATTTACATAAACATTACAGCGATACAGAAATTTGCACACATACTCCCTGTAAGCTCTGAGATAGAAGCATAAGTTTAGGGAGATATTAGGCATGAAACGCTGGATCGTGTTGATCGTCGTGGCTATGAGCAGCTTGCTGCTGCCAGCACATGCACAAACGACAAATTATCTCATCCCGGCGGCATGTTTGTTTGTACGCATCACTGCAACGCGGTACAGTTTTCAATGTCTGGGCGGTGAAGATTTCGAGATCGACGCCAGCCCGCACAAGTAAGCACATGATTTCAGGCGGGTATTGTCAGCGCTTGATGCCCGCCTGCGCATCGGTTATTTTTCAGGAAAACGCGTGGATATTGAAACGTTGATCCGCTCGCGGCGGTCGGTCGGCAGTTTTACCGATCAGCCCGTGCCGTTAGATTTAGTCCAAGAGTTGCTGGAAACAGCCGTGTACGCGCCCAATCATCGTATGACCGAGCCATGGCGCTTTGTCATCATGACGGATAGCGGCGTGCGCGGATATGCCGCCATCCGCCGCGAGATGGCGCTCGACGGCATGAAAAATGATGACCCCGCCGCGCGCGAACGTGCGGGCGACGGCGTGTACCAAAAGTTCGCAACTATACCGATGTTTGTCGCGGTGATCATGACACGAAACAGCAACCCAGAAATCCACGATGAAGATTACGCAGCGTGCGCGGCGCTGATCCAGAATTTTATGCTGCTGGCGTGGGGGCGCGGCTTGGGGTCATGCTGGAAAACTTTCAAGAACGACCCGCGTTTGCGTGACTATTTGCGGCTGACACCCGACGATCAGGTCATCGGCGTCGTCCATGCCGGCTATCCTGCGGAATCACCTGCATCCGGCAAGCGTCAGTCGGCGCGCGAACGCACGCTGATTTTGGGTGATTAACTCACCTTACGCAGATTGCCCTCGTTTTCAGCCCTTATCCCTGCCCCTTCGCCATAAGGGCAAGGGGTGAAAAACCTTCGCGGCAGAGGGGAAATCCTTCTCCTTGAAGGAGAAGGATTTAGGACGAGGCTGCGTCAGGGACTTACTCCGACTCGTTTTTCGGCGCGGTCTCTTGGATCAACAGCGCGACCAAGCCCGTCCATCCGGTTTGATGGCTCGCGCCTAAGCCCGCCCCGTTATCGCCGTGAAAATACTCGTAAAACAGCACGTAATCGCGCCAGTGCGGATCCATCTGCATGAGGTCGTCGCCGCCAAAAACAGCGCGCCGCCCGTCGGCGTCACGCTCGAAAATGCGCGTCAAGCGGCGGCTCAGGTCGTCGGCGATTTCTTCCAGCGTCAGCATATGACCCGACCCGGTGGGGTGTTCGATCTTGAGCGTATCGCGGTAATAACGGTCATATTTCCGCAGCGCTTCGATGATCAAATAGTTGATCGGAAACCAGATCGGTCCGCGCCAGTTCGAATTACCGCCGTAAATCGCGCTCTCCGATTCAGCCGGTTCGTAGCCAATGGTGAACGATACCCCCTCCACACGCGCGCTGTACGGCTCGCGCTCGTGCGCTTTCGACAGCGAGCGAATGCCATACGGCGACAAAAATTCGTTTTCATCCAACATGCGCCGTAAGACTTGGATCAACCGTTCGCGCGTCGGGATTGCATACAGAAACGCATCGCCATACCCGGCGACATCGGTGACGGCGAGATTGCCCGTCAAATGCGGGCGATGTTTCATCATCCAGCCAATACTGCGCTCAAAATCGGACAGTTGATCGAGCGTCGGCTGCCCGACCGTTTCAACCGCCAATAAGGGAATCAAGCCGACGAGCGAGCGTACTTTGAGCGGTATAATCTGACCTTCGGGCATGTGCAGCACATCGTAGAAAAAGTCGTCGGCGTCGTCGAACAAACCGACGCCATGACGTGCGAAGCCGCTCATGGCGACAGCGATTCCCAAAAAGTGTTCGTAGAATTTAATCGCCATATCTTCATAAACCGAATCCTCTTTTGCCAATTCGAGCGCGATGTTGAGCATGGTCAAACAATAAAATCCCATCCACGCGGTGCCATCCGATTGGTTGATGATGCTGCCATCCGGCAAATTGGCGCTGCGGTCGAACAGGCTGATATTGTCCAAGCCTAGAAAGCCGCCCTGAAAAATATTCTTGCCGCTCGCGTCTTTGCGGTTGACCCACCAGTTGAAGTTGAACAGCATTTTGTGAAAGATACGGCGCAAAAACGCGATATCGCCGTGTCCGCTTTTTTCAACTTCCATACGATACACACGCATCGCCGCCCATGCGTGTACAGGCGGGTTGACATCGCCAAACCCCCACTCATAGGCGGGCATCTGCCCGTTGGGGTGCATATACCACTCGCGCGTCATGATCAACAACTGTTCTTTGGCGAACGCGACATCGACCAGCGCCAACGGCAAACTGTGAAACGCCAAATCCCATGCCGCATACCATGGATACTCCCACGTATCCGGCATCGACAAAATATCGAAGTTGTTGAGGTGATGCCAATCGCTGTTGCGCGCTGCTTTACGCGACTCCGGCGGCGCAGACGTGCCGGGATCACCGCCGAGCCATTGTGAGATGTCGAAATAATACACCTGCTTCGACCACAACATCCCCGCCAGCGCTTGACGCTGGATCAGCCGTTGATCGGTGCTCAAGCCGCGCGCGTGGATCGTTTCGTAAAATTCGTCGGCATCGGCGCGGCGCTGATCGACGACGCCATCGAAGGCTTCAAATGGTTTGGCGTGCGCGCCTTTTGAAAGACGCAGCCGAATCACCCAGGTCTCGCCCGCCTCGAGCGTGCGCGTATACACCGCCGCCGCTTTCGTACCTTCCAGCTTCGGGTTGACCGCGCCAGTTTCGTCGTTGATCAGATAGCGGTGAAAGGCATCTTTGACGAATGGCGACGGATTCGCAGCGCCATACAGCCGTTTTTTATTGGTCTCGTTTTCGGTGAACAAAAAGGTGGGCGCGCCGTCGACGTATAAGTAAGTGTCGGTCAATACCGGGTGAAACGCCTGCACAATCGCATGTGACGACTCGCGGAAACTCTCGCGCAGCGTCGGCTTGCGCGGCGTATCACCCATCGCGCCATCGTCGTAGCCCCACCCCCACGTATTGCGAAACCACAGCGTTGGCAGCACCGTCAACGCCGCCGACTCCGACGCGCGGTTGATCACAGTGATCTGAATCAGAATGTCATCGGGGTTGGCTTTGGCATATTCGATGAAAATATCGAAATAACGGTCGTCGGCAAAAATACCTGTATCGACCAGTTCATACTCGAAATCGTGGCGCCCACGCCGAGCGTTCTCTGCGATCAAATCAGCATAGGGGAACTCGGCGTGTGGATATTTGTACAGCATTTTCATGTAGCTGTGCGTCGGCGTATTATCGAGAAAATAATATACCTCTTTGACATCTTCGCCATGATTGCCTTCGGGGCCCGTCAACCCAAAAAGACGCTCTTTCAAAATCGGATCATGTCCGTTCCAGAACGCGGGCGCGAAGCACAAATATTGCAGGTCATCACTGATGCCGCCGAGTCCGTCCTCGTTCCAGCGATACGCACGGCTGCGCGCATGATCGTGCGGGAAATATCCCCATGCATCGCCATCCGCGCTGTAATCTTCGCGCACTGTCCCCCATGCGCGCTCGCTCAGGTACGATCCCCATTGTTTCCACTTGATTTTGCCGCGCTCGTTTTCGTCCAGCCGCGCTTGTTCCGCCGACATGATCGTGTCCTTTTGATTGCGTGAGTGGCGCTGTCTTATTTATACGCCGAATCGTGACGTAGAGGTTACGTTGGGGTACATCATAGCGATTTTTTGGCGGCGGCGGTTGGGTGGGTTGGGGGATTAGGGCAAACACATCAAAATTTCTGGGCGTTCATCAAGCGTCAACCATGCGCGCGTCGTCTCGTTGAGCTGCACCGTCGCTGGGACGCCGCCGAGCTGGATCGTGCCGATAGCGGGCAGCGTCGGCGTCGCGGTGGGGGTACGGGTTGGGGTTCACGTTGGGGTGGGGGTTGGTGTCGGTGTAAGCGTTGGAGTCGCTGGTACTGCGGCTGGGTTATAAATATCGAGGTAAATTAAACCGCCGCCAATAAAATCTAAATCCACCGTACTTGGGACGGCGCTGCCAGTGTTTGCGCCGATCTCTTGTATCGATACAACGGTAGGGACATACAGCAGTGTATCGTTATCAATCCAGTCGAAAGGTGCAGATTCAGAGTCAAAAGTGACTTGTGTCGCGCTTGAACTGGTCAATGCTTGCGTGTAAATATACGCACCTAAATCGGTTGAACCGACACCTGCAAAAGCTAATCGCTCTCCATCTGGCGACCATTTCGGCTCGCCCAAATCTGCACTTCCCAGAAGCTCACCAGTTACCACATTCGTGATGGGGCCGAGAAAATAGATGCCAAACGTGTCGCTTCTATTCGAGGAAAAGGCGATGCTGTTGCCATCAGGCGATCAGGCTGGATCATAGTCTTGTGCAGGGTGATTGGTGATATTCCTGCGAGTGCCTGTGGCAACATCGAGAATATATATATCCAGTCTGCCATGTAAAACTTCGCTGCTGGCAAACGCGAGTTGCGCGCCATCCGGCGACCAACTCGGCTGATAATCGACAAATGGGTTCGTCGTCAAGCGCTGTTGGTCACTTCCATCCGCGTTCATGACATAAATTTCTGGATTACCGTCTCGCTCGGAGACATAGGCAATCCGTGATCCATCCGGCGACCACACAGGCTGCGTCCCATCATCCGTCAGCTCCTGCCAGTTGGAACCGTCCGAATTGACGGAGAAAATGCTGCGTTCCGCGCCGGGACATTCAAACGTATAAACGACGGTATAGACGGCTAGTGCCTGTGCCTGTGACATGCTGCTGAATGACAGGAGAATGCACAACATGATAACGGACAGCATAGGCAGGATAGCCGTGCTAATGATTTTCATCGGGTTTCCTCAGTTCGAACACGTCGCATTGGGACCAGTCACATCGATGCGACCTTCGGTCGTGGCGATCTGAAAACTGTAGCTGCATCGTGGGTTTTGTGTCGTGCGGGGTAACGTGATTTCGCTATCAAACGTGATCGCGTTTATATCGGTATAGGTATAAATGATGAAGTATTGAAAGCGTTCGGCGCTGGGCGGTAATGCAGTCGCTCCGGTTGGAATGACCTCCGCATTCCCCCAAATCGAGGGGCGAGAACCGGATAGTCCCGTTCCCCAGCCATAAATTCCATTCGGAGTGGTCAGCAGATAAGTTGGAGTCAGCTTTGATCGTATTTCGCCATCGTAACTGAATATTCCGCTAAGTGCCTCTTCGCAGGGCAATCGCGTTCTAAAACGATGCGGCTCTAAAAATCCATAATGACCATTGCTAACATTGTTTTGTGTGTCACAATGGACTAGAAGAGCTCATTTTCGTCAGGGATTGCTAGAACGCGATTGCCCTGCGCCTTGTATCCCCATGCCTGAAGGCAGGGGTTTTACGGCGCTTTTCAGATAAACAGCGTCTATATCGAATGTTTTGCCATCATCCACCCTCGTTTTTGACCTAACCGCGCCGCCAAAATCAAGATCGTGTCCGCCGCCCCATTTCCATACGGAAAGGAGCGTTTGGACAAAACGAAATCGATTTGGCGTAAACCGAGTGAAACTATTTGCTCAGCGATTCGCGTGCATCATCGACCACATCTTCGACCTTGTTCTTCAAATCGTGTTCAGCTTCTTTAACATCCTGAACGAACGCTTCTGGTTCTTCACGGACGATTTCGACCGTTACACGCGCTACCAATGCCGCTAACGCGCCGACTGCCGCGATCACCGGGTACAGGAACAGCAGCGCGCCGCCTGCTACCGCGCCAACCGTCAGCGGAATCTCGAGCAAAATACGCCCTTCCGGGTTACGGATAATCACGCGGCGCACATTGCCTTCTTCGAAGATATCTTTGACGCGATCGACAAGTTGTCCACCCGCCACTTCGAATTGTTCAAACGTACGGGTGGTCTTGCCGTTGGTGTCTTCGGATTCCGAATTGGGGTTCGTGTTCATGTCAGACATGGAAATTCTCCTTAAAAGATTGTAGGGGCGTGTTTAACGCCGATCAACATCGTCACAATAGTATACGCTTACCCTACGATAAAGTTGCACCCCTCACTAGCCCAGCTATGGGGGGGTCAAATGGGGGAGTCGTTCATTTTGCGTGTTCACGGTATAATCAAGTCACTTTTGTAGCTTATGATGCGGAGGCAGGCATGTCTCGACGACTAATCCCCGTTTTCACCAGCGTTTTGGCGCTGGTCGGCTTGGTAGTGCTGGCGCTATCGCTTTCTGGCGTAGCCGACGTACAGGCGCAAGCGCAGTTTGGCACGGGCTGGACTGGACAGTTTTTTAATACGACCGATCTTTCTGGCGCGGTCGTCTATTCACAGTCATATCCGTCGGGCATCAATCAGAACTGGGGGACAAGCAGCCCCGCGCCCGGTGTTGTCTTTAATGATAACTGGTCGGCACGTTTCGAGTCGGTGCAGTTGTTCAATGAAGGCACCTATGAATTCGTCGTCGCCAGTGATGACGGTGTGCGCGTATTTATCGACAACATTCTGGTGCTGGATCGGTTCATTGGGCGCGTGTTGACGACCGATCGCTTTCAGCAAACGCTGACGGCGGGCACGCACACGATTCGCGTCGAGTTCGTCGAATTTATCGATCAAGCGGCGCTGCAATTCCAATGGTTCCAAATCGCGGGTGGCGCACCTACACCGCTCCCGCCGGGCTTCGACCCAAATACACTGCTCACGCCGAGCGCGCTGCCAGCGTGTTCGACGACGTGCGCGACCGTGACAGGTGCGCGCGGCTTGGCATTACGCACAGGTCCGTATCTCGGTGCGAGTTTCGTCACCACGCTGATCGGCGGCTCAACCTACACCGTCGTCGCGCGCAACCGTGACGAAGGCATTTACAACTGGTATTTGCTTCAACTCTCCGATGGTCGTCGTGGCTGGTCGTCCGGGCGTTACCTGACGCTCAACGTCGATATCAACCTGATCCAGTTTCAAGGCAGCGTCTTTGACGAGATCGATGGCGCATCGGAATACGGCGTCGTCGCCAGTCCGCGCGCCGTCATGAACATGCGCCGCCGACCGAGCCAGCGTACCGACCGTGTTGGCAGTGTGCCTTGGGGGCAGCCCGTCGAAGTGATCGGGCGGACGATTCAGGCGGGCATTCCGAAATGGTATCAAATTCGCTATAACGGCGTCGTCGGCTGGGTCGATGCACGCTGGGTCGGCGTACGCGGTGAAATCAACGCCGTACCCATTCGCTAAAACCGAACTCTGTAGGGGCGGGTCTGAGAAGCTGTAAAAAGGTTGTGTTTTAGAACTTCGCCTTACGCAGATTGCCTTCATCCTAAATCCTTCTCCCTTAGGGCATAGGTCACAAATTAAGGAAACAGAAGCAAAATCAAGGGTGAAAGTGAAGCGTCTGAATGTGTAAAATAAGGGAATGGATGAAAATCAGACGCCTCAAACGAAGAAAAAAGGAAGTTCGGTTCGTCATACACGAGCCATTCAAAGAGATCGCA
>JBBRAA010000053.1:0-25534 GCA_038207205.1 Aggregatilineales bacterium | reverse complement strand
CAAGGTGAGCGATCTTGGCTTTGCCAGTTTCGTGAGCATCCTCGAATGGGTGGCGTTGAAGCGCGGGAAGTCGGTTGTGAAGATCGGTCGCTTTACACCAACGACTAAAACCTGTTCCGGTTGTGGGCAGCGCCATGATCTCACCTTGCGCGATAGGGTGCTACATTGTGATTGCGGACTGACGATTGACCGCGACCACAATGCCGCGATTAATATCAAACACAGCGGGGCATCGCTGTGCTACCGGAGCGACGATAAGACGAAGGTTCGCCTTCGCAGTCGCGGTGAGGGTAGAAGCCCCCGCCTTTAGGCGTGGGGAGTATGTCACCCGTATTCATGCATTATTCGATCATCAACTCGCTCAATACGCCGTTCTCGAACGTCTGAATAGGGATGATGCGAATGTTCAACCCGCCAATATCAAGCCGAAAAAATTCCAGAAAGAACAAGTCGCGCCGCCAAATGTTGGGGATATAGGCGAAGATGCGCCCCTCGAATGTTTTGAGCGTATCGCGGGCGGCATTGCGGTCGCTGGCGATCACATTATCCTCAAAATAATCGTGGTAGAGCAGGTAATAACGCACGGGCGCACTGTGTGGAAACGGAATGAACGCGGTATCGTTTTCGGTGTACATTTCGCCCAGCGCCAATGCGACGGCTTCGGCATCGGGCGAGACGCCACTACGCAACTGCGCCACCGCACGCGACGACATGATGGTCGTTGCCAGCACGGCGATTACGACCACTGCGAACCCGCCATAAATGATTGGTGCAACACGGCTTCGGCGCAGAATAAACTCCATGATGAGCGTGTATCCTGCGGCGATCATGGATGCATACACCGGAATTAGAAAAATCCATGTCCGTTCGGGGATAAAAATCGGCAGCACAATCGCGGCGGGCACCAGCCACAAAATCGCTGCCAGCCACAATGGGAATTTGTGCCGCCCAATCCGCCACTGACCGAGTATGCCGATGAGCGCCAGCACGCCAAAACTGATTATGACGGGGGTCGAAAAACCGGACGCTGGATAATTGACCATGCCGCGCAGAGTCTGTATGTAGGCGGGCGTTAGCGCTCTGCTGACCGTCGTAGTCGGTGTGGTAGTCGTGGTCGGCGCAACCGTATCGACGCGCAGCGTGCGAATATCCGCATTGTTGAATAATTGGTTGATCCCGTCCGCCTGCGTCCAGATCGGCGCATACAGCGCCAGTGTGAGCAACCCGCCCGCCGCGACCGCGACCATGAACCTGATCACACTGTTAATGCGGTCACGTCCGCGCTGTTCGATCAAAATGGATAAGAACAGCCACAAGCATACGATGCCGCACGGAAACACATACAGCGGAATCGTGTAAAAACCAAGCGCGCATACCAAGGCGAACGCGACCCAGTGCCATGTGCGCGGGTGTTTCAAAAGCGCGGCAGCAAGCGCGATTTGGACGCAGAAAAACAACACATACAGCGAGTATCCCCGTGCTTGGGTGGCGTAATCGATCATCGGCAGCGAGATTGCTATCAGCGCCGCCGCAACCAGACCAACATTCGAGCGATACAGCGACGAGCCCGCCCAATATGCCGCCGAGATTGTCAAAATCCCCGCAATGAAGGCAGGGAGTCGCAGCATCCACAGATCGATGCCGATTAGCCGATATGACCCTTGCATCAGCAGCGTATGCAGCAGATGATTGTTGGGTGATGCGTAATTGGTGAGCGCGCGAAGCAGGTTGATGCGCCCGAACAACATGAACGAAGTCATCTCATCCAGCGTCGCGCCGCGCTCGATGAGCAGGATACGCAGTACGACAGCGAACAACGTAATCGCGATCAGTATCAGCCAGTTCCAGCGTAGGCGGGGTGCAGTTTGTATATCGTTCGTCATCGATTGGTCGCTCAACTGAGTAGCTAATTGCCCAAAACTATAGCATAGGTTCGCGCGCCTGTAAGTGTTGCCGTGCATCCGCGATTTCTGTTATCATACCGCTATGAAACGTAAGCAAAACAATGATTGTGTCATTGACACACCAGAAGAGGTACGGTGAAATGATTGAAGTCGAAAAACCGTCCGTGTTGGTTGTCGATGATGATTGGATCAACCGCGAACTTATGCAAACGGTGTTGTCGAAAGCCGGTTATCAAGTGCAGACCGTTTCGACGGGCGCACAAGGGCTTGAGATGATCGCACAAAATCCGCCCACATTAGTGATTCTTGATTTGCGTTTGAGCGATATCGACGGGCTGGAAGTGTGCAGACGCATCCGCACCCTGCCAACAGAGCGCCACATCGTCGTCATTATTATGTCCGCGATGGACAATGAAGCGACGCGCACGCAAGCGATCGCGGCGGGCGCCGACACTTTCCTTTCCAAGCTGTTCACAGTCCCAGCTTTAATTGCCAAACTCAATCAACTCATCGCGTCAGCCGGATAGCGACCGTACGCGGCGATTGCCCTGCGATTGAGCGGCATATGTTGGCAACCCATCGATTTGTCTGGTAAAAAGCATACACGAACTCGCACAGCACGGATGCAGCTTATGGCGTTTCGCAGCAGTCCGCCACCGCGCCGTCCACCGCCCCGTCAAAGTGATGGGCTGCCCGCGTGGATGGTCTTTCTTGTCGGCGCGGCAATTGTGTTCGGCGGATTTTATGTTTTACAAGGCGCACAGACTTTCTTCCGCACCAATGGTTTAGGGGTGGCAGAATCGACGGCGCGCGCGCAGATTATCGCGTCTGCGACCGGCGAACGCCAGTTGGCGACGCCGCCGCGCGCGACCGCGAACCCGAATACCCCAGTTGGCGGTTTAGCACCAACCACGACCCCAATCCCGAATTGTCAGGAATTTCAGGTGATCGTCCCGAATGCGATTGTCCGCGAACAGCCGAATCCAAGCGGAAGCATCATCGACGGTTTGATTCAAGGGACAGGCGTATGTGTTTTGGGACAAGACGTGGGCAGCGAATGGTACACCGTGGATGGCAACCCGGATACCCGCCGCCGTGAAATCGCGTATATGCACGAGAGTGTGATTGAAGCCGTGTTTCCGACCGAGACCCCGACCGAAACGCTGACCCCAAGCATCACACCAAGCATCACCCCAACGGCAACGATTACCCCCAGCGCGACGATTGAGCCGACTGAAACACGTGATCCAAGCGCGAGCGATACGCCGCGCCCGACGCGCACGCTCACGCCGACGCCTATCCCGACGTTGACCATACCACCGTTACAGAATGCATGAGGATGAATACGATGAAAATCAAGCTGACTGTGATTTGCCTCAATCCACCGCCCGAAGACTGGCAAGGTCAGCCGACAGTCTTCGGTTTACAGGATAAAGATCAGCGCGTAATTGTGGGGGTGCCGCGACCCGCGCTTGGGGCGCGCGCGTTGGCGTTCACATGTGAATTGGATGTTAAAGCGGGTGACGATAGCATGGCGATCTTTTCGGGCGCGTTCGCGCATCGCCCACCCAAAGACCGTCATTTGTATGTCAGTTACAAACGCGCCGCACCAGATGCGAGCGAGTGGATACGCCGGATCAAAATTTCGCTGACCAATATTGCGTGGGAATTTATCGAATCGGCTGCGCGCGACGGCAAAACGCTTGAAGCGACGTTTTCGGCGCTTGACCGCACGAACGCACAAGTGAAATGGATAATTGTGTAGCAATGAGGTTTTTCAGTAGGGGGCAGGTCTTAAGCCCACCCCTACACACTGTCTATTGCCGACATTAAATCCATTGGGGCGGGGTTGCGGCAGGCGTTTGAATCGACGGCACGGTACGCCCATCGTTCAACGCACGCTTGAGAAAATCCTTGACTGACTCGACGGCGACCGCGACGCCAACGCCGGGACCCGTCATCAATGTGTTGACGCCGATCAACTGCCCTGCTACATCGATCATGGGACCGCCGGAATTGCCTGGACGCAGATGCAAATCTGCCACGACCCAATCCTGCGTATATACCTTGAGTTCGGGCATGGTCTGATTGACCCCGATGACGATGCCGCCAGTGACCGCGTTGGTGACACCCCATGGATGACCGACCGCCATCACCCACTGACCCGCGTGCAGGGTGCGCGAATCACCCGGTTTGATCGTCGGCAGATTATGCCCTTCGACCGAGAGCGCCGCCAAATCGCGTTCGTCGTCACGGGCGATGACGCTGGCAGTCAATACGCGTCCATCATCGAGCACGATTTCGACGGGACCACGCCGCACGACATGGGCGTTGGTCAGAATCAAGCCATCGGAATGCCAGATCGTCCCTGCGCCATGCCCACCGCGCCCATCACGGATTTGGACGACGCTGCGCTGCACATCGGTAATGACTCCCGCTAAAGAGTCGTTGAGTTGCTGTAAGAGAGTCATATTGGCATCCTTTGCGGGCGCGTCTGTGACGCGCCCCTACAGTTGTGTTGTTGTGGAGTTACGAACGTTCGCCGATGGTCAAGTTCATGTCATGCACGGTACCACCACGTACGATTTGCACGGGGACAGCCGTACCGACACGATCGCCGCTCAGGAGCGCCATCAGGTCGTCCATCATGCGAACGGTCTGACCATCCATTTTCACCAGCGTATCGCCCATCGCCAAACCACCATGCGCGGCGGGGCTGTTTTCTTCGACCGCCAACAGCATCAAGCCGGTTTCCTGGTTGAGCGTAGTGGCGATTGCGGCTGGCAAACGCACAGGTTGTGCGCTTACGCCGAGATACCCCTGCTTGACATGACCGTGTTGGAGCAGCGTGCCTGCCACGCGGGCGACAGTCGTCGCGGGGATAGTCACGCTGACGCCGCGCGCCAACGCTGAACTGTTCAAGCCGACAAAATAGCCCGACGCGCTGAGCAGTGCGCCGCCGCTAAAGCCGGGATACATGGTGACATCGGTCTGGACGTAACGGTCGATTTGACCGCCCATGGCGGTGCGCCATCCTTCACCAATCGCGCTGATCACGCCCAGCGTGGCTTGTACGGTTTTTTCTGGGCGACCGAGCGCCAGCACCAGATGACCGACACGCGCTGCGCCGTTTACGTCCCAGTTGGCGGGGGTTAAACCGCTGGCGTTGACGCGCAGCACGGCGATATCGGTGGATGGGTCACGCCCGACGACGGTTGCGCTGACGGTCTCGCCGTTGGGCAACCCGACGCGCACATTGTCGTCACGTTCGACGACATGATTGGCGGTGATGATCAAGCCATCGGCGGAATGAATGACGCCCGACGCAGCAAGGCGTTTACGCCCTTCAACGCGGACAAGACTGGCAGCGGCGGTATCGACAGCAGCCGCCATTTCGTTGGACAGTGTATTGAGGACTTCGGACATTGTGATTCTCCCCTAGAGAATGGGCATAGAGTTGGGCGGGCGACAAAGGTGACGCCCTGACACGTTAACGTGTGATGACCCGATTGTGCCAGAAAGCGGGAAGAACTAAACCGCCCCTGTGATGAGCAGTGCGCCTAACCAAAGGGTGAGGCTGGCATAGACGAAGGATAGGGTTCATTGCCGCGACGCTGGTCATCCAGCGAGGTTTTATGGCAATTTATTTCCGCAGTGACCCTATACTATTTTTGACTATAAAGTAAGCAATCCAGCGCGTGTGGCGCGGACGACGGCTTCGGTGCGGCTTTGCGCGCCGAGTTTGGTCAAAATAGCGTTGACATGAAACTTGACGGTGTGTTCGCTGATGGCAAGTTTTTGCGCGATGATTTTGTTAGGCAAGCCTTCTGCAATCAAATCGAGCACTTCAGTTTCGCGGGGCGTGAGCGACTCGACGGTGCGGTCTGTGGCGACGGCAGGGATTACAAGCGGTGCAGGCGCGGGGAGATAGGCAGGTGTAATGGCGATCAAGCCCTGCCCCAATGCCACCAGCGCTGCTGTTAGCCGATCCGCACTGGCATCTTGCGCGATGACGCCGCGCGCGCCCGCGTTGAGCAGCAGCGACGCGTTCGCAGGCGATGCCGGATCATCAGCAATGAGCGCCAAAATCGGCGGGAGCGCGCGTCCTTCGGTACTGCGGAGTTCCGCCATGCGATCCAGGTAATTCGCGGCTTCCCAGCCCATTTCCCAGACCAAGACATCAGGATGAATCAGATCGAGCGTATCAGAAACGGCGTGGTCAGGCGACGACTGACCAATCACAGACATTCCCGGCTGCCCGTCGATAAGCGCAGCAAGTCCAGCGCGCGCGAACGGACTGGCGGAGACGACGAGAACGCGGAGCGGGCGCAAGACGCCGTTAGCAGATGGGTACATGTTGGTTAGTTAAAAGGTGAAAGGGATGCGGTAAAAAGTGAAATGATGACCATGAGCGTGTATCCCGTAGGAGCGACCGGGTAGGTCGCCCGAAAAAAGTATGCTCAGTGTACGATGGTCAATGTTGGAGAAGCGATAGAAGCGGTTTAGAGCGGCTTGATCATTTCGATACGGGTGAACTCGATGCCGTAGCCGAGCGCTTGATACGCCGCCCACAACGGGCTATCGTCGGGAAGATTTTCAACTTTGGTATCACGGCGTGGGTGGCGCGTATGCACGACTCTAAGTAAGGCGCGCGCGCATTCGTCGGAAAGATCGTCGGTTACGCTGCCTAGTATGAAATGCGACAGTTGAAACGGCGTCGAGCGATACACGATCCAGCCCATTTCGCCAGAATCGAGCGAAACGCATAAGCCTTCAACTGTGCTGCCGCCTGCCAGTATACTCGGGGTTTCATTGAGCCATGAGGCGACAGGCGGACGACGGCTTAAAAAGAGGGTGATTTGATCGATATTGAGCGGTTCAACCCGGAGTGTTTCGGCGGGCAGCGGGTTCGGCGCGCGGCGGATGACAAGCAGACGGCGGGTGGTTTCAAAGCTGAGTTTAGAAAACAAGCCGTATGCGGGTTCATTGCCTTCGATCACTTCGAGCAGCACCGATTGACAGCCGCGCGATACCGCATTCGTCAACAGGCTATCCATGATGAACTGCCCAACGCCACGCCCGCGGCGCGTTGGGATGACTCCAAGTCGTGTGATCCACGCGCGAGTACCACGCACACCCAACATACCGATTCCAGCCACCTGCTGGTCTTGATTGACGGCGACCACCGACGCCGAGAGATCGACATCATACTGGGCGACATAATCGTGCAGACGTTTGGCGTTCATCGGCATCGGCACGATGTAATCGACGCGACTTTCGTTGTAAATATCTGCCAAGCGAGCGATGGAATATTTATCGGCAGACGCGGCGATAAAAAACGGATTAGTCACGCCTGAAGAATCCGGCAACTTGATCGGCAAATTTGTGGGTATCAATCGGTTTGGTGATGACGCCATCGCACCCGTAGGCTTTTGCCATTTCAGCGGCGGTATCTTCGGGGTAGGCAGTGAAGGCGACAATCAAGCTGTGTTTCGCATCATCGTTCTCGCGGATCAAGCCGATCACGGTTTGACCATCAATATCGGGCAACCCAAGATCAATCAAAACGAGATCGGGCTTGTGTTCGAATACGACACGCAGCCCGATCTCGCCATCTTCAGCAAGAATCACTTCATGCCCGGCTTTTTTAAGCACACGCGCGGCAAGGCGGGCGCTCTGGGCATCATCTTCGATGATTACGATTTTGCTCAAGCGCGTTTATGCTCCATATGAGCGATAAAATGGCTGACGGTGTTGAGCAGTTCGTTTTTGGTAATCGGTTTCGGAACGTAACCGTCACAGCCCGCTTCGAGACAGCGTTCACGGTCGCCATGCATGGCGTTGGCGGTCAGAGCGATGATCGGTATACCAGAGGTTTCGGGCTGGGCTTTCAGAATCCGTGTCACTTCCAAGCCATCGATGTCGGGCAGGTTGACATCCAACAAAATCAGGCTCGGCTTGATTTCAGTGGCGAGTTTCAAACCAGTTGCACCATCGACGGCTTCGACAACCTCGTAATTGGCGATGCTCAAAATTTTGCGTACCAAGCGCATATTTTGAGGATTATCTTCGACGCACAGAATTGTCGCGGGCATCATTCACCCTCCTAGGATGACAAAATCACAAAACAAATACACAATCATTGATCATCATTATAACTACGACAATGCTTCATTGATCATTGAGACAAATGTAGCACGGTCTACCGATGATTTTTCGATGATGGCACGAATGGAAACATTTAATGTACCCCGTTCGGCATCGGTCAGATTACGACCAGAATAAATAAGCACAGGGATACCGCGCAGTTCAAAATCAGCATCAAGGGTGGACAAAATTGAAAAACCATCCACATCAGGCAGCACCAAATCGAGAATGATCAAATCGGGATGATGTTCGTAGATCGCCTTCAAGCCATCGCGTCCGGTTGCTGCTTCGTAGATCGTATAACCCGACGATGCTTTAATCATGCGGCGGATCAAGCGGCGATCTGACGGATTATCGTCGATGATGAGGAGCGTGCGCGGCGCGCGTGGGTCGATGACGCGGCGTGACTCGGCGTCACCCGTAGTCAAAAAAGTGGCAATTTGTTCATCGAGCGACGAAAAAGCGGCGTCGAGTGCAGCGCGCGTCCCGTTTTGCTCAAAGGACAGATCGAGCGCGTATTGGTCGCCCAGGATATGACTTTCAGCGGGAAAGGTATGCCCAGACCCATTGACGACGACGGTTTCGCCGGGGGCGATGACCCCATCGGCGAGTAGTTTTTCCAAGCCTGCAAAAGCGACAGCGGTCGCAGGTTCGACTGATAATCCGGCTTTGGCTGCGACACGACGCATCGCGGCGAATGTTTCACCATCTTCGATGTCGATCATCGTACCGCCGTGCTGCAAAATGGCGGCACGAAGCTGCACATAGCTGAAGCCCGGGTCACCGGTCGCCAGCACCGTAATCAAGGTTTTGGGGATGACAGGCTGTGCGGTCGGCGCGTTGGCTTCAAATGCGCGCACCATCGGCGCGCACCCTGCCGCTTGAATCACGCCCAACTTCGGCACATGGTCGATCAGCCCCATATGATACAGTTCATTGAAGCCTTTGATAACGCCCAACGGACCAATGCCACCGCTCACCGCCTGAATATACCAGTCAGGCGCGATCCAGCGCCCCCCATCGGGGTCGGCACGCAAGCCCAACCCCTCTGCGATTTCGAAGGCGAGCGTTTTCATACTCTCTTTGCCAGGGATCGCCTTCGCGCCACCATCCAAATGAATGCCGCGACGTGCCGCGAATTTGGCGGCGACATGCTTGGTATCATCGTAGGTGCCGTTGACGCGCACGACTTCAGCGCCATACAACGCGGCTTCGCGCATTTTTTCGCCTGTTACAAGCTGTGAAAGAAACAGCCACAGTTTGATTCCGGCACGCGCGCAGTATGCGGCATAGGCGGCGGACGCATTCCCGGTTGAAGCCAGCACACACTCCCGAATGCCCGCACGTTTCATCGCGGTGACAGCGACGGCAGCCTGGCGATCTTTGAATGAGCTGGTAGGACCCTGTCGTTCATCTTTGACATACAAATGGGGGTGATCATACAGGCGTTCGTAAGGATACAACCGGATCAACGGTGTAGAGCCTTCATCAAGGGTGATCTCCGGGTCGGGTGCAGCGAGCGGCAGCAGTTCGGCATAGCGCCACAACGATGCGGGGCGCTTGCCGAGCGCGGTGGGCGTGCGCCATAAGGTGGCAACCGCTTCATAATCGTAGCGTGCATCGAGCCAAGCCGACCCACACGCGGGACAACGTGACGCCAGCACATCGGGCGGCTGTTGATGATCACATTCGAGACAAACGAGATGGGTCAGGTAAGCACTCATGGTATTGAGTAAGGGGGACAACGATACGTCCCCCTCAATCGATTACGCTTCTACAGCGTCAGAAACGGGTATGGTGAAGCGGAATGTCGAGCCGACATTCAGCGCACTTTCGACAGAAATACTGCCGCCGTGCATTTCTACCAGATAGCGCGTGATCGTCAAGCCTAAACCTGTACCCCCTGCGCGGCGCGTCGTCGAACCATCGACCTGACGGAACTGCTCAAAGATGACATCGAGGTCGTCTTCGCTGACGCCCATCCCGGTATCCATGACGGCGATATACGCTTGGGTTGACGATTCTAAGCCAATCGTAAGTGTGACACTGCCCTTATCGGTAAACTTGATCGCGTTGCTGACCAGGTTCGTCATAATCTGGCGCATACGCACCGGGTCGGCATGAACAGGCAGCAGGTCACCGATGGGTTCGAGCACGAGCGTGACCTGCTTATCTTTGACGAGGACTTCAGCGGTGTGCAGCACTTCGGAAGCGATGGTGACCAGATCAACCGGACGGCGATCGAGGCGCATTTCACCTGCCTCAATTTTGGCGACATCAAGAATGTCGTTGATGAGTAAGAGCAGATGATGACCGCTTTGGTGGATGGTTTTGACATCTTCGTTGGCTTCTTCGTTGAGTTCACCGTCGTCGCCATCGAGCAAAATTTCGGAATAACCGATGATCGAATTGAGCGGCGTACGCAGTTCATGGCTCATATTCGCCAAGAATTGTGACTTAAGACGGTCAACCTGACGCAGACGTTCCGATGTTTCGCGTTCGGTTTGCATCGATTGTCCGACTTTATTGGCATTATCGACGGCGACCGCAATCTGAGCCGCCAACGTGGACGTGATGAACACGTCCTGCTGACCGAAACTATTTACGTCGGCGTCCTGAATATCCAGCACACCGATCAGCGTGTTACCGACGATCATTGGCACCGCCAGTTCCGAAAGCGTATCGGGCAGCAGCGGGTTGGGCAGGTAATCGGGTTCCTGGGTCACATCGTTGGAAATAACGGACTGCTGAGTACGCGCGGCACGCGCAACCAGCGAATTGGTGTGCGCCAAGCGAATGGCGTGACCACGCGCTGTCATGTGACGTCCTATTTGGTCGGCACCGGCGGTCAGCACCAATGAGCCGCGCATCTCGTCCAATAGGTAGATATGCGCATGATAGCGATTGAAGCGCTGTTTGATAAGGTCGGCGGCACTTTGCAGCATTTCGTCACGATCAAGGATGGTCGTAACCGCACGCGAGACTTCTGCCACCGTTTCCAGTTCAGTCGCGCGGCGAGCGAGAATTTCGCGGGTACGTGCCGTTTCTTCAAATTGAAGCAGGGTTTGCACCTGCGCCGCCATTTGCGCCGCCAACACTTCTTGAATGAATACGTCGTTATCGTCGAAGGCAAAGGCTTTACTGTCTTGAACATCCAAAACGCCGATAAGCTGGTCAGCGACGATCATCGGGATCGCCAGTTCCGCCTGCGTATCAGGAAGCAGCGGATTTGGGAAGAAGTCAGGTTCTATGCTGACGTCGTTGGTAAAGACGCCGATACGAGTACGGGCGGCGCGCGCCACCAACGAGTTTTCACGCGCGACCGGGATCATGTGCCCGCGTTCCTTCATGATGCGCCCTGCTTCACCCGCGCCTGCGAACAATTGGAGCTGGCTCTGGTTCTCATCGAGCAGGTAAATATGCGCGTGATAATGATTGAAACGGGTTTTAATCTGTTCTGCCGCCGTCAGGAGCATTTCGTCAAGATCGAAAATGTTGGCAATCGAGGTCGCGATTTCGGCGACCTGCTGTAAGCGGCGGTTGGTATTTTCTGCACGACGTTCTGCTGCCAGCGTCGCCAAATACTGGCGGCGCGTGCTAACCACTGCCAAAAGGGTCGTCAGCGCCGTGTTGTAAAGTTCGCGGACTTCGGGACTGAATGTTTGCGGTTGTGCCCATGAAAATGATGCTACCCCAACCCATCCAGTAGCCGAATACAGAGGCATCAATACAGAACTGCGGATGTTGACTACTGCGCTATAGGCTCGTATGTTTTCATCGTAACGGGGGTCAAGTTCCGAGTCTTCAATGAACCACACTTGATTAGGGCTTTGATACACCAACTCTAAAATTGGGTAATCGCTGGGTTTAAGCCGTAAAGCAGGTAAAATGCTGAGTGAAACCGGCGATTGATTTGGGCCGATAAGCGCTTGGATTTCCACCGACGAAGGTTGATTGTTTTCATCGGTATCGATATAAGATAACGACCCTAAAAAGCCGTCATTATTTGTGACCAACAAGCTGAACGCAGCCAGAATTTCCTGCTCGTTCGTTGCCTGCGTCAGCGCCGCGTTAAAACTTGCCAGTATTTCGGTGCGCGCGTTGGCTTCGGCGATGGTGGCTTCGTTTTGTTTACGGACAGTGATATTTTCAAAGGTGACGCCAACTGTGCTATTGGGTAATGCGAAGGCTTTGACCGCGAATGCGCCCGCGATAACATCATCGCTGTAGACGACGTTTTCGGTCTCCCAATTCCCCCCGTTGGCGGCAATATCGGCGTATATTTGCGGGATCGGCGTTTCGATCAAGCCGGGGAAAGCTTCGCCAATCGTCTTACCCAACACGCTTTCCATCGACGCGCCTGTCATGGCGGATGCGGCGCGATTGGTCGCGATCATGCGCAGGGACAGCGGATCGCCCAATTTTTCCAACCGATACATATAGAAGCCGTTCTGCATGTTATCGATGGTATCGGCATACAGACGAACGCGTTCAAACTGACGGGCATTCTGTACCGCAATCGAGATTTGTGCGGCAAGCGCGGTGAAGACACGCACATCGTCCTGGTCGAAGCGGTTCGCGTCCGTCGATTGCATGTCCAGCACACCGATCACGGTTGACCCAGCAATCATCGGGATCGCGATTTCGGATAGGGTGTTGGGCAGCAGTGGGTTGGAAAGAAAATCGAGTTCCTGCGTTACGTCGTTGGAAATGACGCCTTCGTGTGTACGGGCAGCGCGCGCCACCAACGAACGTTCGCGGTCAAGCGGGATATGATGTCCACTTTCCTTCATGATGCGACCAGGTTCACCAGAACCTGCCGCTAAGTTGAGCGACACTGAATTTTCATCGAGCAAATAAACATGGGTATGGTACAAATCGAAGCGTTCTTTCGTTACATCCGCGACGGTTTGCAAAAGGGCTTGAATATCCAGATTGGTACTGACTGCCACGCTGACTTCTGTCACCGTCTGCAATTGACGGAGCAGCTTCTCACTGCGCGCTAAAGGCGCGGTGCCGCCCATAATCGGCGCAATGGAAGGCGA
Source organism: Aggregatilineales bacterium (assembly GCA_038207205.1). Taxonomy (GTDB): domain Bacteria; phylum Chloroflexota; class Anaerolineae; order Aggregatilineales; family Phototrophicaceae; genus Flexifilum. The sequence continues at coordinate 12,438 of JBBRAA010000053.1, read as the reverse complement.
CTCGTTGTATTGGGTTGCCATAAACACCTCAATCATTCACAAAGATGGCTATAAACACTAGTCTAGGGTTAAAATGGGGGTTGAAAGCGTTAAGCTTCTTTTTTTCAAAGTTAGAGTGTTAAAACTTATATAAGTTAGCGGGCGCTTACCCCACGCCAGGCGAATCTTGCATATAATGGATACAGGCAGGAAACTTTTTTGTGAGCAGCTACTTTGAGGGGAGCAGTCATCTTGGTGAACCTAAATCGAATCGCGTTGTTTTGTTTAGTCGTCGCATTCTTAGCACTGCCCACGCTGGCATTTGCACAACAGCCGCCGAACGGAATGAGCCTCGAATGCGAGAATGGTGCATCGTTCGACAACGGTGTCAAAGTGACGATCAACCAAATGCGTTCCGGTTTCACGTATACCGCGACCGCGATTGGGCTGAATGGCTTCGACCCGGTACTGGCGGTGGTATCCGATGATGGATCAGGATTGTGCAGTGATGACGACAGCGACGCTGCCGATTACGAGCTGATTTTGCCAACGACGGGTGAGGTCGCCGCCAGCGGCACGAGTTCACAGGTCATCTTCGACCAGAACAGCAGCGAGGCGTTCGCGGATGTGTCGCTGGTCGTGGGTGGCTACAGCAGCCAACTGGGTGAGTTTGTGCTGATTTTGGAAGGTATGGCAGTCACCGAAGCCGATAATGCGGGCGACTCGTTCACAGTTCAGATCACGCCTGGCATGATCGCCTCAGATACAGCGCTGACGGTCTACATGATCGGACGCGACAGCGGGCTTGACCCGTTCATGTATTTGATCGACAACGATTTGAGCATCATCGAAGACGGCGACGGCAACCAGATTACGTGTGACGATGCGGGCAGCAGTTTGTGCTGGTCGGAAGCCGATAATCTGGAAGACAGCGGCGTGGCGACGAACACAGGCGTCGTGCGCGGCGAATCGGTCGATTCGCTGCTTAGTTTCAACCTGAACAACTTTGAACTGGACGAAGACCCAGACTTCAACACCGTTACGTTCCTGATGAGCAGCTACAGCGCACAAACCTACGGTCAATATGTGCTGATGTTCCATATGGGCTTGGCGGAACCCGACGAAGACACAGGCGGTTCCAGCGGCGGTATCGGCAATTTTCAGGGTGGCGGCGGTAAATAGTCCGTAAAACAAGGGCGATCCCATTGAGATCGCCCTTTTCATTGACATACCTCAACGCACTTCGACTTGCCCTACGACGACCCTATCCTCTCCATTGTCAAAACGCAGACGCATCCCTGTGGCGGCGTCATACATCCCCACGATCAAGCTCGCTGTGCCCGGTCGTGCCAATGCGTTCCATGTCAGCGTGTGATTATCTACGATGAATTCACCCACACGCCAGCCTGTCGTAGGGCGACTCCCCTGAACCGGAATATGGTCACTTTGAGCAATGACTGACCCATCGACATCGAGAAGCTGAATGAACGTCGTATATGAAACCAGGCTGGGCGCGGATGCACGCCACACCAGTTCGACGCGCGGCGCTGTGCCCAGCGAGAATTCGTCCATCGTCAAGCCGAGCAGCACACCGACTGTATCGACCGCCGCATTGACGGATTGCGCGACCGGCGGCGCTGTATTGACAAATGGCACATCTTCTACAGTGAGGGTTACGATCCCCTGCCCGTCGGTAAGCTGAACAGGCAGATCACCGGGTGGCGTCTCAATCGGGATGCGTAATGCGCGCCAATCGAGTACATAACCGCCCGCAGTCATCCAACCGAGCGTGATCGCGATGTGATCACCGGGTCGCGCCGACATGGGCGCGTTCACAGTCATCAAGGTCAGCCCATCGATGCTTGCCAACGCCGATGCGCCGGGTGGCGGCATATTCCATGTCGTGGCGGGGCGCGGATTCCATACGGCGATGCGGCGATCGAGCGTGCGTGTGTCGCCGTCGATCAGATCATAGCCATAGACGCGGCGTGTTTCGTCATAAATGCGTAGTTCAAGCGTGTACTCAACGGCAGGTGCGCCATACGGCAGACGCACGAGTGGAAATCCGCGCAGAATTTCTCCCGCCGCGACGGACTCGCTGGTGCGTTGATCCGCTGTCGCCAAAATCGCGTCAGCACTGGCGATCTCATCACCGAGCGGATTGCGGACGATCAACGTCGCTTTTAAGGCAATATCGACCGGGCGCGTCAGCGTCATTGCGATTGGCAAACACAGCGCCTGGTCAGCGACGAGCGCGTTATCGGGTATCGAAATGGTTTCCAAGCGCCCAATTTCGCCGCGTTCGTCGGCAATCGTCCATGTCACGGGTTGCGCCGCGATGCCTTCGGTCATCGACTGGCGATACACGTTAGTCGTCATGCCATAGGTGGTATAGGTTTCGGGCGGCGCGGTCGTGCCGTGTTCGAGCAGACAACCGATCATGCCGCGATAATCGGCGCGCTGCGTGTACCAGATATTGAGCGCAACATCACCAGCGGCGGGCAGCAGCGGCGCAATCGTTTCAATATCCGCACCTTCGGGCAAGGTGACACGCCGCGCACGACTATCAAACCGATCCCAGTAATACGCAAGGTCATAACGATCTGCATATGACCACGCCAGCACTGTATCGGCGGCGTCGAGCGTTTCGGCATAATAACGCACCATGTCGCGCGCGTCGTCGTGGCGATATGGCATAGTATCATCCCACGAGCTGATCGTCAGGACGATACACAATCCACTTACGATGACCACGCTGAATCGGCTGGCAATGCGCGGCAGACACGCGATGCCAACGCCCAATGCGACAGCGACGAGCGGCGCGATCATGACCACATAACGCCCATGATATTCATTGCCCAGAATAATGAGTGCAGCGGTCAAAGCAAGCAGCAAAATCGCGATATGTGCCAGCAGCCACCGGGCACGCGTGAGCAACAGTGCGATCAGCCCCGCACCGATCAAGCTGATCAACACGATGATGCCCACTGAGTTGAAAGGGTCGCTGATGCGTTCATACGGAATCACCCAGAACGACAGCCAGACTTCGAGCATATAATCCAATGTGAGCGCGGGCGCGGCGGTGATGGCGCTGTTCGCAGTCGTTACATCCAGAAAGCGGGTGACGAAATAGGGCAGCCACAAAGCGCCAATGGCAAGCTGCCCACTGATCCAAGTACTCCACATCGGACGGCACATCGAACGAGCTGCGATCCATGCCAGCAACGTGACCAGGTTGAGCCATAAAACGATGACCACCCCTGAGTTATGTGCGTATAACAGCGCGAGTTCTGCCAGCCATAGCGCAAGCCACGCGGCACGTGATGGGCGGCGATTCAGCCGATGCCACGCCAGCGCCGCGATCATAACAAGCAGGGCTAACAAGGTATACATGCGTGCTTCCTGCGATGCCCACATTAAAGCGGGGAGCAGCGTGGCGAACAGTGCGGCAAATAAACCCGCCCACTGACGGCGGCGCGGCGGCGCGAAACGGCGCGCCAAAATATCCGCGAGTGGGATTAACGGGAGCGCCAGCAGCAGCGAAAACAGGCGCAATGAGAATTCGCTGTCGCCTGCAAAACGCACAAAGCCATGCAGCAGCGCGTAATACAGCGGCGGATTGGTCGCGTCGGCGTTGGCAGCATCGACGATCGTGGCGCTGACGGCGGCATTCCACGAATACCCTTCATCGAACCAGACACTCTGCGCATCCAGGTTATGGAGCCTGAGTGCAGCCGCGATCAAAATCAGCCCAAATAGGATGAGTGGACGTGCATATATAGTCATCATGCCCATGACGTTACCACCGAAATAATGCAATCTCAATGGAATGGGTCATTATGTTAGTTGCTTTTAAGTTCGTATTACCGTTACAATCGAAAGAATTAACCGATGGTGATTCTTAAGCGGGAACCGGCCATGACTGATAAACCGGATCAACAAGCGCCGTCCAATGTACCAGCCACATCAACGACCAGTGCGCCGAGTGCTGCGACAACCCTTTGTCCGCATTGCGATAAACCCAATCGGGTCGGGTCATTGGTCTGTGAACATTGTCGTCGTTCACTGATGGGGGCTGATAAAGACGGCATTAATACGAAAAAACTAGGGACGCTGGAAACAGGCACGTCTTCACTGACTGCCGATTTACCGTCGATTGCCGTGCAGACGCCAATCGACGCGCCGGCAGGATTGCGCGCGCCTATCAACATGGACGACCTGGCTGCGGCGGTTCGAAGTGCGGGCAGCGGTATCTTTGAAGAGCATATGCTGCTGCGAATGGAAGTCGAAGGGTCGTCACAACCGATTGTGTTCTACCCCAAAACGCAGACATCGATTGGACGGCGTGACCCAGTGACGGGGACGATACCAGATATCGATCTGACCATGTATGCAGGGTATCGCATGGGTGTCAGCCGTAGCCACTGTATACTGCGCCTGAAAGATGCGCATATCGAAGTGCTGGATGGTGGCAGCAGCAACGGCACGTCGCTCAACGGCACGCGCTTACCCGCACATACGCCGTACATCCTGCGAGACGGCGACGAACTGATGCTCGGCAAAATGGCGATGCGACTGATATTTCAGAAGAAACGACCCACTTTGTAGGGGCGACATCAATGCCGCCCCACGCCAACTGCATCAGCGACGCGCGCCTAACACTTCTGCGACTTGCTCCGCCGCTTTGCGCGTGGCGAATAAGATGGGACTCAGGCGCGCGCCTTTTTCTACCAGCACCGCTAGTGATGCTTTCCCCGCTGGATACACGACCATCACGCCTTCTTCGCCTTCCATCAGAAGACGCTCAAGATCGCCTTGCGCCAAACGACCTAAAGTGCGTTCTGCCAACCCGATCAAGGTCGCGCTCATCGCGGCGACTTGTGGACTGCTGGTCGGGTTTTGATGCGGGTTATCATCGTCGCCAGGGGGATACGCCGCAACAAGCAATCCGTCCGTGTTGACGATCACTGAAGCTTTGACGCCATCGACCGCGATATGCAGCGTCTTAAGAATCCGCTCTAAAATTTCGCTGCGATATTCCGTAGCCATGCCGCACTCTTCTCGATTCTTGATCAAGTGGGTTCTAAACGATTATGGTGAGTATAGCCGAAACGCGGCGTGTACTCCACAAGGGTTTAACGAATTTTGGATAAGCGATCTGCGTCTTCACGCGCGAAGGTCGCCAACAAATATTTATCTTCATCGCTGAGTACTGCGCGCCGCAGTAAATCGGGGCGCGCGCGCCATGTTTTACGCAAGCCATCGGCACGCCGCCAACGCGCCATTGCAGCATGATCGCCGCCTTGCAGTACATCGGGCACCTTCAAGCCGCGAAATTCGACTGGACGGGTATAATGCGCGCCTTCCAAAATCCCGTCGGCATGACTATCGCGATCTGCCGCCCCTTCTGCACCCAATACGCCGGGAATATGCCGGATGACCGCATCGATAATCACCATCGCAGGCAGTTCGCCACCTGTCAGTACGTAATCGCCAATGCTTATCTCATCGGTGATCAATAGTTCGCGCACACGGTCGTCAATGCCTTCATAACGTCCGCACACCATGACGATCCGTTCGTGCCTGGAAAGTTCGACGGCGATGCCGTGATTGAACATGCGTCCTTGCGGAGTCATCAAGAGTACAGGCGGGCGCGCATCCGGCGCGTCGCTCAAAACCGATTCGATGGCGCGCGTCATCACATCCGGTTTCATAATCATGCCGCCGCCACCGCCATAGGGTGTATCATCGACAGTTCGGTGCGGGTCGTTGGTCCAATCGCGGATTTGATGCAGACGTAAATCGAGCAAGCCGCGATCGCGCGCTTTCCAGACCATGCTTTCGGTCATGGGTCCGTCGAACATCGACGGGAACAATGTCAAAATATCGATTCGCATCTGCTATACCCTAGTGATTAAACTCATCCTGCAATCAGTGCGCAAATGATAAAATGATAGGCGAGGTGACACAAGAATGCGATTGATCAGGCTGATCGCGCTGATGTTGGTGTTGGCAGGCTGCAGCTTGAATTCGGGCGATGCAACGCCCGAACCAGGTAGCGACCGCCCGACCATCCAATATTTGTTTCCGACCGATAACACGACGGTGCTGGAAGGCACAGACGTACAAATCCAACTGCTCGCACGTGACGAAACTGGCGCCGGGGTGGCGCGCGTCGAATTAAATATCGATGATTTGCCGCACGCCGTCGGTCAACCGGTCGAGCGCGAGTCGGTTGCGGTGTTCACCGTCGATATGAACTGGCTGGCGCAGGGCATCGGGCTGCACGCGTTGAGCGCGACCAGCTTCCGCGCTGACGGTACACCAAGCGAGATCGTGACGATCCGATTAGCGGTGATCGCGGCAAACTAAGTTACGTGTTAAAAGTGAAGCGACAAAAGTAAGAAATACCATGAGATTTATTGTCATCTCATCGTTTGGAGCCTTCACTTTTCAGCTTTAACTTTTAACTTTGCTTCTACAAAATGCTTCGCAAAAAGACCAGGATACGACCATGTCGACTTTAGTCCGCTTAAGCAAAAGCCCCAGCACGACCGACTTGACGCCAGAAGATACGAGCTTCATTGACGCGCATTTTCAGGTGACGCCGCGTGATGTCACGCTCAGCGATATTACCTTCACGTGGGATCAAGTGACCGAGATCGAAACCGCGAAAGCCGCCCGCGCGAAATCGCCCGCTGGATGGTTCGTCAAGAAGATTATGTTTGGTGGCGACGAGCGCTATCACGTGGCGATCTATGCCGGACGCTCCGAAGCCGTGCTGCCGAATACATCGCTCAAGATCGTGCAGTACATCGTGCAGACCATCGCCTATTACGCGCCAAAATCGATTTTATATTCCGGCATCGAGGGTGTGTCGCCCGTCAGCGATGAATAGGAGTTGGCTATCCATCCTCATCAATCGTCGCCAAAAACGAAAAACATAACGCGAAGGCACACAGGCACGAAGGCGCAAAGAAAAGCGTTGGGCGGGTTCGGGTCGGTCATAATTACGCTGTTGTTGACCGCGTGCATGAGTGCGGCGACGCCCACGCCGATGATGACGCTGGAAGCGACACCGACCTGCCGCCCATCGTCGGCGTGGTCTGAATTGTTTACGCTTGCGAGTGCTGGACTTGCCAACCCGCCGGCATTGGCGATCGTGCCAGAACAAGTCACGTTCGTGTATGTTGCATCCGATCAAAACGGCGCGCGTCAGGTCATGCGGCGCTTGCGCGATGGGCAGTTCACCGAAAGTACACTGACGCTGCCTCCGATCCAGCCGCGCGCGCAAAGCGTATTTCCTGCCGCCAACGGCAATGTGTATGTATTGTGGATCGATCTGGATGAAATCACCGGACAACCGACGTTGTTCGCGGCGTTGGTGCTGCCGACGGACGAGATCGCGCGCGGACCGCTGCCCATTTCGCGCGACAACGAGCGCGTTTATGACTACGCGGCGGCGCTCGCGGCGGATGGCACGCTGTGGGTGACATGGAGCGGCACGATCAGCAATGAAGCGACCGTATCGATGCGCCAGATCGACGGCGAAGGACGCCCAAACAATGCCAGAACGCTCGCCACCGATGCGCTGCACCCAGCATTGATCGCGCAGCCCGACGGGTCATTTTTGCTGTTCTATGAACAAGCACGCGGCGATGGCGTGATGCGCGCATTGGTCAGCGACGGGGTGACATTGGAATCGACCCGGATCACAGGGAAAGTCGCGCGCACACCCGGCACGATGATCCACAGCGTATATGCAGCGATGGACGAGACTTATGGTTATTTTTTGTGGAATTTGACGCGCGACGATGGGCGGCGCGAGACGTGGATCAGCACTGGGAACCTGACAGCGCTGAATTGGTCACCGCCCGCGCGATTCGAGCCGCCGTATACATGGGCGCGCCCACTCGTCGGCGTGCAGGGCGCGGTGCGCGTCGCTGTCACCCAGGATGATGACATTGGTATCGTTACGCTGAACGGCGGCGTTTTTGGGGGCTACGAACAAGTCACAACCTGTACGCCCGTCCTTGACCCACCCGCGCTGTATGCCGATGCGCGCCAGTCATATCTGGTCTGGTCACAGCCGCGCCGTGGCGCACCCGCCACACTGAGTTTGACGGTAAGGGAAGCAGGCAGGTGAAAGTTAAGAGCTCACCTTACGCAAGCCCCTCGTTTTCAGCCCTCACCCCCTGCCCCTCAGACCCTCAGGGCGAGGGGTGAAAAACCTTCGCGATAGGGGAAATCCTTCTCCCTGAGGGAGAAGGATTTAGGATGAGGGCTATGTGCGTAAGGTGATCTCTTACCTGTCCTTAGCACGCATTGGCGCGATCAAACAAATCCAGAATCTCGTCGGCAGCGCTGACAATCTCTGGCAAGTCATTGAGTTCAGCATAGCGGCGGGCGGCTTTGACAGCGCTGTGGTGGATTTTGCGAAAATCACCAACCGGAAACTGATAAACCGTTTGCCCGTTGTCATCGGTATCGCTGACGAGATACCAGCGTGCAAAATCGTCAGCGCTGCTTTGGTCACGCATTTGCTGCGTTTTCGCGGGCGATGGCTGCGCTGATGCCCACACGGTATTGAGCGCCCAATCGCCCTCAAAGACCAACTGTTTAGCGTATTCGACGGCAGCACGATTGATATGGATTGTCATCATTTATCCTTGTTGCACCCTAAACATCGTCGCAAAAAACAGAACACAAAGTCGTCAAGATACGGACCGAAAGACTACCCGATACGAAATAAGCGCACGCTGACCATCGGATGTCGTACACGAAACCGCGACAAGTGGCTGCGGGATCGGGTCGGACGCGCCAGGCAAATCGAGCAGATAACTCACGTCGGGCTGCATATCAAAATCGGCATAACCGATGCCGCGTTCGGGCTTCAGCCCGGTAAAAAACGTGTTTTCCTGATTTTCCCAGCGCGCGCGAATCACTTGACCGGGAATGCCGCTTACCCCATCGATTTCGTAGATAAAGACCTGAATGACACCGCTGTTGGCACTTTCGCAAAACGTGGTCGCATTGACGAAGACAAAATCGCTTTGCGGCGCGCTGGTTGGCACGATCAAACGGTTGGGGGTCGCGGTTGTATCAGAAGCCGTGCCGGGCGTCGGTGTCTTGGTATCGGGCGGTGGCAGCGTCGCCGTGGTCGTGGCGACAGCGATCTCGACGATTTGTGTCGGCACAATGCTGGCGGATTGAATCAAGTCGTCGGCGCATCCTATCCGCGCTTGCGCCTGATAAAAATTCATCATCGCACGAATCGCGCGCAGACCGGTCGCACTGTTGATATACCCTGTCGTCGCCAACTGACACGCGGTATCTGCAACCGCTTGAATCGGGTCGTCCTGCAAGCGCAGGTCAATCAATGATTGCACCGCCGCGCCGACATCCCCATCGGCGTCATAACGCAGCATGATCGCCACGACAAATGCGGCACGATCCTGCGGGTTTAACTGCCAAGGCTCGGTATCGTATTCAACAATCGGGCTGACTTCCCACGCCCAATAAAAGCCCCCTGCCATGCCAAGTGTCAAACCGAGAATCACACCTAACCACGAAAACGCGCGGCGTGGACGGTTATAACGGCGGGAACGGACACGTTCGTTCGGGTTTGGAGTCATCGCTTTATGTTCCCTGACCGGGCAGAGTCACTTCGCGGTAGGGTTCCATGATCGGCGTCAAGCGCCCGACGCCTTCTGCGAGTGTGACCAGTTGTTGAATTTCTGCCAGTTCGCTCGAATTGGTGATGTAACGCTCGGTCACTTCCTGAATATAGACCGGCACATTTTCGACGCCTAAGACGCGCAAGCGCTCGATTGCGCCGGTCACATCACCATCGACCGCATATGCCGCCGCAATCATGACGGCATAATCATCTTTGTAACGCTGTGCCAAATCCACCGCTGGGCTATCGACATATTGCACAGGGAACACCGACCACCCCAGATATAAACTGAGCAGCGCGCCGATGATCAACGCAGCGACCAGCGAAAATAAAAAACGTCGCATAACACGCCTTCGATGAGTCAAGGATTTTCTATCGTGTAGTGTAATCGCGCGGCGCGCATTGTGACAAGCGGCGGTTTACCGACGCCATCACCCAAAGTCCCGTAGCGCTGCACAGGCCTCACTTATATACTTATCAGCGTTCGCTTTTTATGTCCACATATCGTCGCGGAGGCAGTATGATTAAAGAATTTCGTGAGTTTATCATCAAAGGAAACGCGCTCGATCTCGCTGTGGGCGTCATTATCGGCGCGGCATTCGGCGCGGTCGTCGCATCCTTAGTTGCGGATATGTTCACGCCGTTGATCGGGTTAGTGCTTGGCGGCATCGATTTTCAGAATTTGTTTATCGTACTGCGCGAAGGTGTGCCGCCAGCCCCGTATCAAACGTTAGAAGCGGCGAAAGCCGCGGGCGCGCTGACGATTAATTACGGCATCTTACTCAACGCGCTCTTGAACTTGCTGATCGTCGGCTTTGTATTGTTCCTGGTGATTCGTTCAATCAATCGTTTGACGACGCTGCGTAAAAAAGAAGCAGCGCCAACGGTCGTGGTCATTGACCCGTCGGTCGAACGTCAGGAACGCTTGATCGCAGCGATGGATCGGCTCAATTCAACGATGGGAGGCAAACTGTAAATGGGATATACGTTGCCTTCCATCGTTGGCTATTTATGGGATTAGGCGTGTGCCTTCGGTTCGAGTCAATTCGGTGAACAGATCACTCAAGTGTGTTGTCATCGCACCGATCGCGCCATCGCCAATCGTGCGCCCATCGACACATGTCACCGCCGCGAGTTCGCCCATGGTGCCGGTACAGAACATTTCGTCAGCGGTATACACATCCATCAGCGTGAAATTGCCAATTTGAAACGCAATTCCGTGTTGTTGACACAGGCTCAGCACAGTCATACGGGTGATGCCCTGTGGACACGAAACGGTATCAGGCGTGAGCATAACGCCATTTTTGACGAGAAAAATATGCGTCGCGTTGGTCTCGGCGATGAAGCCATCACGATCGAGCATGAGCGCATCGTCGGCGTTGGCGGCGTTTGCCTGAATTTTGGCGAGGATCGAATTGATCAGGTTACATGAATGAATATTCTGATCCACGCAATCGGGTGGAATGCGGCGAATGCTCGATGTGATCAACATCAGCCCGCTTTTATCGTACACGGGCGGCTTGAATTCTGGCAGGATGATCAGCGTTGAACCGGATGTATTCAGGCGCGGATCCATGCCGCTTGTATATTTGACTCCGCGCGTAAGCGTGAGCCGAATGTGTACGCCATCGCGCATATCGTTAGCGAGCAATGTCCTGCGAATTTCGTCGGTGATCGTTTCGTGCGTTGGGATGTGCGCGAACGCCATTGCCCGCGCAGAGTCACGCAAGCGGTCGAGATGGTCGGTCAGCTTAAAAATGCGCCCATCGTAGACACGTAAGCCTTCCCAAACTGCGTCGCCGCCCTGTACGACCGAATCGAACGGGCTGATCCCAGCTTTATCACGGTGGATGAGTTCACCATTGATGTTGACGATCAGGTCTTTATTTTTCGGGTTGTAGGTCTGTTTCATACATGATCCTTAAAAGAAAAAATTTGACCCGCGCCACTATCACGGATTTGTTTTTGTCGTTTCGCCGCGTGCTGCGCTCGAACTATGTGAGACGGTGAGCATACATCGTCTTATACAGCGCGTCGCATTCGTCCGCGAGCGCGTGCAAATGTTCGGGGATGGGGTCGTGTTTGGGTTGATAGGGCGCAAACCCGGTCGATGCTTCGACCGCTGCATACCAGTGTTTCGCCCAGATACCATCGGTCAGGCGTGATCCACGTTCCCAAGTGAGCATCGCGGGATCGAACGGCACACCGAGCGCTTGACATAAGCGCGTCAGAGTCGCACGCGGTTCACGAAGTACATCCGCAGCATCGATGACGGGCGGTATGACTCCCGTAAGTTCGTGGACATGATTAAAAATACGGATTTGTCCCGGCAAACCGATTTGATCGATATCGGGGTTAGGGATGACTTTGCTGAACGACGCGATGACCGCGCGCGGATCGCGGATCAGAAAAGCGCTGCTTACACGCGCCAACCAATCAAGCGGAATCGAATCGAGCATGTGGTGCGTCATGTGTTTCTGGTAAAAAATGGGTTTATCAGACGCCTCATTGTGGCTTAACCAAGTCGTGAGGCTGTGCGGATCGGTGATGTAAGACGCGATAATTTCATCCGCGCCAGGATGGTCATCACGGTGCGGCGTGTGCAGCAGATAATGCGCGTAAAACGGCTCATCGACGACTTGCGTATCGGCGCGACTGCCCCACGCGCGCATCATGGCTGTCGAAATATTGCGCGGTCCCGACCACATAGCGATGATTGTCGTGACATACTCCCGACGCCTAAAGGCGGGTGCTTCTACCCTCAGCGCGACTGCGAAGGC
>JBBRAA010000052.1:0-25878 GCA_038207205.1 Aggregatilineales bacterium | reverse complement strand
GCTAGATAATCTAGCTCAGGGCTGAATGAGGCATCCCTAATTCGCTAAAATTCATCAATCCCTGGTATTTGTATTAGAGTAATTTGATTCTGTATTCCAATGTCCCAAAATTTAATTGCTCCATCTACGCTAACTGTAGCTAAAGTAGAACTGTTGGAGCTGAAGGATAAACCGATAATCATACCGGTGTTATCCAGAATGTTGAATAACTCTAAACCCGTTGTCAGATCATAAATTTGAAAAACTCCTGATGCTCCCATTCGACCAGCAGCAGCTAATAATGCTCCATCTGGGCTAAAAGCCACTTGCATCCATGTATACTTGGAATCACCAAACATGGTTACCTGTTCTATATAATCAGCGTTTTCTGCTGTGATCGATTGTAGTTCCTCAATCGGTACAGGAGCTGACAAGTTGCCTTGAGCCAGAATTGTAAAACTGTTAATAAGAAGTATTGAAATAATTAAAGGTGGCATCAACAATCTGAATTTATGCACGTTTTCTCACTTTAGCTTTATCTCGAGTATGTTATAAGTTTTAGAAATAAAAAGCGAAATGAAGTTGTATAGTAAAATCATATAATGGATACTTGCTCTTCCCTGTGTGCCATAATGGATGAAACAACTTTGCCTTCCAAGTTTAGTATAGAATTGCGGGGCGGAGAACAGGGACAAGGAACATGTCAGAAAATGGTCGCAGAGCCAATCCAGAAGTTCAGCCCAAGCCGGAGCGTCGCCGCTTCAGTGTCGAGTACAAACGGCGCATGGTGGCGGAAGCCGAGCGGTGTCAGCATGGCGAGTTAGGCTCACTGCTGCGGCGTGAGGGCTTAACATACGCCCAGATCGGTAAGTGGCGCAACGCGGCTGCCGAAGGGACGCTGGGCAAGCAACGCGGTCCCGTCGCTAACCCGAATCGCGCCGAGATGCGTCGTCTGGAAGCTGAAAATACCCGCTTAAAGCGCCAGTTGGAACGGGCGGAACTCATCATTGAGGCGCAAAAAAAGTTAGCACGCCTGCTGGAGGAGGAGCAATCGTGAGCGAACTGGCGACCCAAATCGGAGTGAAAAGCGCTTGTGAAGTGCTGAATGTGCCGCGCAGCCAGTTATATCGCCACCGACAGCCGAAGGTCGAACCGTCGCCGTCGCCACCTGACAATTTGGCGCGTCAACTCCAATATCGCCGCCTTCTAATCTGTCTCCACTTTGACCGCCAGTGCAAATTTCAGTCGTCGGCGTCGTGGTCGCAGTTGGGGTAGCCGTCGGCGTCGCAGTCGGCGGCGGCGGATCATTATCATTGATTGTCAGGCTAATCGTCTGGCACTGCTGAATGCCATTAAACAGCGAACTCGCGCCCAAGTTGCTCGCTGCGGCATGGGTAATCGTGAGCATCATCGTGCCTTCGGCTACTGACTTTGGATCGCTTCGGCAATGGCGATGAGGTCTGCGGCGCACGCGGGCGGAATCTGCGCGGCGGTCGCGGACTCAAGCTGCGCGATGACGGTGGACAACGCCGCGTCGGTGATGTCGCCGCCGATGGGCTGTTCGAGGATGGAGGCTGCGCCGCACGACTCCGCGATGGTTTGGAACCGTTCGAGCGAGGGATCGAGGACAACCATTGTCGTTACGGTTGAGTTCCCATCAGCAAGCAGCAAGCGTCCGCCAAATGGACTTTGGGTTATCAAAAATTCTCCGCCCTCGCGTGGAATAGTCAAACGCTCGACTTCTTGACCAGAAGCAGCGTCTAACACATGAATTTCTCCATCAAACGTATCTGCATAAATGAGTGAGTCGTCTTTGCTCCAAAGCAGATCTATAATCGGTGCTTCTTCATGTGTTTGATTGAAATATTCTGAAATGACTTGCTCGCTTTGTAAATCGATGACGCGCACAAATCCATCATTGCTCGACGCTGCGAACTGTGTTCCATCTTGATTCCATGTCACATCGTCGATTGCGACGAGAAGGTTACGCCCATTAGGAAAACGCTCAAAAGATGTGAAATTAAACACGTCTAATCCATAGAGTGTCACATGGGCGAGAGTGTTACCATTTGGACTCCACTCCATGTCAAAAGTTGCTGAAGGATATTCACGTTCAATGTGTGTCATAACACCGTTTTCGTTGACAAAAAGATACAACGGAAACCCTCCATCAAATAAGGGAACCGTGTAGAGCAAAACATCGACTCTAGGATTCCAAGCCAGCATTGGAAGCAGATCATATGTTGTTATTTGTGACCCTTGCAATTCTTGTACCAATTGTCGAGTCGTAAGATTCCAAATTTTGATCCGATCATCTTTCGCACTTGCAGTTGCAAATCTTACTCCGTCCGAAGCCCAACTTATATTTGTTTGCCCATCCAGATGTGCATCAATCTCCCAAATAACTTCGTTTGAGACGTTTGTGCGTACAATGACGCTTCCATCCGAATACGCCTCTGCGATTGCTTCATTATTTGGACTCCATTGAACAGCAGTCAATTTGCGTATCTCTTGTGCATTTATGGAGAAAGACCATATCAACATACTAACGCACACAATTATTATTTGCTTGAGTTTGCGATTTCGCTTCATTAGTCATTTCCTATTTATGCTAAGGTGCCGCGGTTGGCGTTGGAAAATAGGTTGCAAGGGTCGGCATAACGATGTTATCCATAAAGTTAAATCGAGCGTCACCTGGACGTCTTGTAAAATCTGGTGTTGGGGTTATAGTGCAATTGGCAATGCCAATGTAATTGTAATTTGTGAAGCCACCTGAACCGATTTTGCTATATACCTAATTCAGGAACATATCTGCGGCACCTTCATCGCGCTCACGTTCTCGATCTGATTGACTTGCTCCAACGTCAACAACAGAAAACGCATTTTGCTGAAAATCACAGGGTACTGCGGGTGAAATCGAGTAGGCACTGCCCCATCCACGCTGACCCCGTACCCAGTCAGAGTCAATTATGCCGAAGACGACCTGAGGCGTTGGACTGAGATAATCGTAAAGTGTGCCGCGACTTGGTGTCAACGTCGGCGTTCCGGGTAGCGTTGTTGAGGTGGCAAATGGTGGAGTTACAGGTGGACTATTAATCATATTGTAGTAACTAGCAGGAAAGCTTAGACTATAACCACCCGTCCGCCCAACCAATACGTGTCCGAGTTCGTGAACAGCCGTGTACTGCGTAAATTGCAGCGCATTCGGCACGACCGTTTGAGCGGTCTGACCCGGTTGTACACCATAGCAGGTGACAACAGACGGCAAGACATTATTGTTGGTTTCACACCGTGGTGAGCCGGATACGACTCGTTGAAACGACACTTGCGGATTGCTTGGAAAGGTTAAAATGCGCGTGAAGGTATCTCGTGGCGACCCGCCGCCAAACTCGAGTAGCAGTGCTTGCCCAGTGCGCGCGACGCCGATGCAAAGCTCTTGAAGTTCATTCAGCGACCATAAACTATTGACAATGACGCCATATATTTACAATACTAATATGATTGCCGGAATGGTCGTGGCTGAATTACAAACAATGAGGGGGTCGGTTGACTCACACGGAGCCAGTACTACATTGTCGCCACTGTTCAGATTATCTCCAGAAGTTTGCGGCTGACTGCCGGCAGGACAAATCGACGGCGTTTCGGTAGGCGTTGGCAGCAGCGTTGGTGTCCACGTCGCAGTCCCCGTCGGCGTCGCGGTCGGAGCGAATCCTCTGGGTTTGAAATGCAAGCAAATATCATCAATGTATATCGCGGTGTTGGGTCGGTCCAGATTATCGCTGAGTTGCGCACCAATATCGATGCGGCTGACACCTGTATGACCCCATATAGACCAGTTGCCGGGGATTGGAATGGTCAACCATTGATCAACATTGTTGAAAGAACTTTCACTCGATACATATACGCCATTGGTAACGTTACCTGAAAATATGCGTGCCCAACCGGTGCGTCCCCATGTCCCTTCTCCATATAATCGGTAAGTAAGGCGCGTCATTTCCCATCGTGGATCGGTGAAAATGCTGATGCTCACCGAAGCAGCATAGCCGGGATATTGACCCGTGGGGTAATGTTGAGCGGCAGTTAGATTGCCATAAGTTCCAGAAGATGCCGCCAACGGCGAAATACTGTTCGTTCCTTGAAGCGTTGAGATTTGATAATCAAGTTCGTGTCGGTCATCAAAGTTCTCGCATAGCACCATGTCTGCCGGAACGGTTTGGCTGGTGGTTGGCGTGATGGAAGCTGTTGAGGTGGCAGTCTGAGTTTGAGTGGGTGTCGCCGTCGCCGTATTCGTCGCGGTATCGGTTGGCGTCGTGGTCGGGAGCGATGTCGCTGTGAAAGTCGGTGTGCGCGTACTCGTACTCATGCGCGTCGCGGTTCGCGTTGGCGTTGGGTCATTGTCGTTAATTGTCACGGTGATATTCTGACAGCCTTGCGCGCCATTGAAACTTGACCCTGTTAGGCTGCTCGTCGCGCTATGCGTGATTGTGGCGCTGTGTAACCCTTCGTAAGCGGTATCGTTGACCGCTGTCACTTCAAAGTTGCGTCCTGTACTCCACGTCGTGCTGTTCAACTGACGACTAGTCGGATTAAAACTGAGCTGTCCGCCAGTGGACTGCGGCGTAATCGTGACGATTTCGTTCGCGGCGGGCGCGCGGCTCAAACGTACCGTGTAGGTAAAAAACGTACCGCCTTCGGTCACGGTAAAGGCGTTTGTGCCGACGCGAACACAAAATACGCTTGAAGTCGCGGTGGGTGGCAGCGTTCCAGCGAATGGTTGCGGCGCGCCTGAGAAAAGGCTCGGCGTGTTCGCTGCCGTTTCAGTTTGCGCAGCTGTCAATGTCGAGGCAGCCGTTGTCGTTGCCGTCTCGCTCGGCATGACTTTGAACGTCGCGGTTTCTGACGGCGTTGCCGTTAACGATGGCGTGTCGGTTGGGATGAGAACAGGTTCATCGGTCGCTTCTTGCGCGGCGATGACCTGCACGATCAGCAAAATAAGCAATATAATGCTTAAAAAAATTATGGGGGGGGGTAATAAATCTGCTGCGCATGAAAAGTCTCCGATGCCATCCATGCACAGCATAACAAATTTTAGGTTAAGGGATATTAACTATAGTAGGCGATTACCCTACGCTCCCAAACCGCATTCATTATCGCACTAATAACTAATACGTGGTTGCAACATTTCCCATAGGAAGTATGTGGAAGCATTTATACGTCCGCTTTCCAACACGCACAAACCTTTGTACCTACGCCATTCCCATGCTTTGCGCTAGAATCACCCCATCACACCAAAGGCTCGACCGATGACCGATCCCATTCGCATCCTTCACTTTGCCGATACCCACATCGGTATGGAAAACTATGGGCGGCTTGACCCCGAAACCGGGTTCAGCACCCGCGTCCGTGACTTCCTCCGCCGCATGGACGAGATGATCGACTACGCCCGCGATCACGACGTGGATTTGACCATCTTCGCGGGCGACGCCTTCAAAACCCGCGCGCCCAACCCAACCTATCAGCGCGAGTTCGCCCACCGCGTCCGTGATCTGACGGCGCTCGCCCCCCTGGTCATGCTTGTCGGCAATCACGATCTGCCGCCGACTGTGCTCAAGGCGTCCAGCATCGAAATCTACCGCGTGCTCGATGTCCCCAACGTCTGGATCGCGGATGATTACGAAACCCGCGTCGTCTCCACCAAGCGCGGCGATATCGTCGTCGGCACAGCGCCCTACCCGATCCGCTCGCGCATCCTGGAGATGGTCGAGACCAACGGCAAAACAATTGCTGAAACCGATGACATGCTTAAACGCCACTTGAGCCTCACAATCGAGACCCTTGCCGAACAGGCGGACGAATACCCCGATTTACCCCGCCTCTTGACCGGACACTTCACTGTCAGCGGCGCGGTCTGGGGATCAGAACGTGGGATCATGCTCGGACGTGACCTCGAAATCTTGCTCTCGTCGGTCGCCGACGACCGTTGGGATTATGTCGCGCTCGGTCACATCCACCGCCACCAGAACCTGACCAAAAACCGCGCCGATTCGCCGCCTGTCGTCTACAGCGGCAGCCTTGAACGCATCGACTTTGGCGAAGAAGCCGATACCAAAGGCTTTTGTTGGGTCGAACTCCAGCGCGGCAAAGCCGATTGGCGTTTCATCCCATCCAAGGCGCGCCCGTTCGTCACGCTGCGTATCGATCTGCGCCGCAGCCTGAACCCGACGCAGGACGCGGTCGACGAGATCATGCGTTACGAACTCCGCGATGCCGTCGTCAAGGTCATCATTGAGTTGACCACCGAGAGCGAAGCCAAACTCAACGAAGGCATTCTCCGCGATGAACTGCGGCGGATGGGTGTCAGCTTTATCGCCGCCATCCGCAAAGAGATCGAAGTCCCGGCGCGCGCGCGTCTCGGCGGCAACCCCGAAGGCATGACCGACGACCAACTGCTGGATCGCTATTTGATCAGTCGCCAAACCCCCGAACCACGCCGCGAACGCCTGCTCGCCGCCGCCCAGGTCATCTTCGAATCGGTGGATACTGCCGGGCGAGAGAAAGAGGAATAGGAATGCTGCCACTCAAACTTGAAATCAAGAACTTTCTCGCTTATCGCTCGCCCGAACCCGTCCGTTTCGACGGCATTCATCTGGCGTGCCTGACAGGGGCGAACGGCGCGGGCAAATCGTCGCTGCTCGATGCGATCACCTGGGCGTTGTGGGGCAAAGCCCGCGCCCGCCGCGATGAAGAACTCGTACATCTTGGTCAAGTCGATATGTATGTACAGCTCGATTTTGAGCAAGAAAATATCGTTTATCGTGTCATGCGCCGCCGCTCGCGCAAAAGCAATACCGGTTCACTCGATCTGTTTGCCATCGATGCTGATGGTACGCTCAATACTCTCAGTGAACCGAATATGCGCGCCACGCAAGCCAAGATCAACCGCCTGCTCCGGCTCGATTACGAAACCTTCGTCAATTCGGCGTTCTTGCAGCAGGGTAAAGCCGATGCCTTCACCACCAAAACGCCGAAAGAACGCAAACAAATTCTAGGCGAGATACTCGGTCTGTCGCGTTGGGATGCGTATGAAGATGCGGTCAAAACGACTATCAAAGCGTTAGAGACGGACATCAACAGCATTCACACCAGCATCGCCGACGCCGATCAAGAGATCGCGCTCGAACCGCAGTATCGCGCGCAGCTCGCGCACGCCGAAATCGCGCAAGGTGAAGCGCAAACCGCGCTCGATTTTGCCGAAGCACGGCTAAAAGAAGTCGAGTTTGCGCCCAACGAAAAACGTATCAAAGATGCTGAAAACGCACGTGGCGCTGCCCAGATCAAGCAGTTTGAAGCCGATATCGCCAGCGCTGAAGCCGAATGCGCGTCGAAGCAGGCGACGATTAATGAATACGAAGTTACGATTGATCAACGCGACGAGATCGAAGCCGGTTATCGTGTGCTGCAAGCCGCCCGCCAGGATAATGACGCGCTTAGCCCGATGTTGATGCGGCTGCGCGATTACGATCAACAGCACCACAACCTGGAGACCGCTATTGGTGAAGCGCGTACCGAACTCACCAACCAAGCCGCCGCCGCCATGCGCGAGATCGAAATGCTCGAACGCACGATCCAACTGGCACAGCCCGACGAACTCGCGGAGGTTATGGCGGAAGTCGCGATATTGGAGGCGACCGACGCATTACGTGAAGGCTATAGCCACGAAGTCGCTGATCTGAATAGCGAACGGTCAGGCTTGGACGCTGGCAGTCGTATTTTGAAGCGCGAAATGGACGAGATGAAAGCGCGCCAAAATCGCCTCAAAGCGCACGAAGGCGCGACATGTCCGTTTTGTGGTCAACCGCTCGACGAGCATACCCGCATCCGTTTGATCGAAGAGATCGATACAGACGGCAAGCCGCGTGGTGACGAATTCCGCGCCAATAAAACCCGCGTCGAAGTCATCGATGGGCTATTGACGACCCGTCGCGGCGAAATCGATGATCTGGCGTTGAAAGTGCGACGTTTGCCGCCGCTTCGTGAACACGGGGCGCGCCTGCAAGCCAGCTTAGAATCCGCCAATGATGCCGCACGTCAGCTTGGAGAGGTGACAGCGCGATTGGAAGTCGTGCATGAAATGCTGGAAACTGACGCCTTCGCGCCCGAATTACGCGCTGAACTGACCGAACTCGAAGCGCTGCGTAAGGCGCTCAACTATGACGGCGAACGTCACAGCACCGCACAAGCACAGTTGAAGTCGTACCTTGAATACGAAATGCGCCAGATGCTGCTCAAGACCGCGCTCGATAGTTTGCCCGCTTACCGCGATTCGCTGGCTGTCACACTCGCCAAAATCGAGCGGCTGCACAATGCGCTGTCTGCCGAACGCACAGCGCTGGAGGCGATCTGGGTTGAAATCGTCCGGCTCAATGTGCTGGTCGAAGAAGAAAAACAGCGCCGTCAGGAGATGTATCAACAGCGCACCCACTTGAATAACGCCACGCTCGCGGTCGGCGGCGCACAGCAGCAGTTGAAATCCATCGAGCGTCTGCGCGTACATCGCGTCACGCTCGAAGGCAAACTTGCGGCAGCGCGTGACGAAAAAGCGATGTACGAAGAACTTAGACTCGCGTTCGGCAAAAACGGCATTCCAGCGATGATCATCGAAACGGCGCTTCCAGAACTCGAATCGGCTGCCAATACGCTGCTCACGCGTATGACCGACGGGCGCATGAACCTGAGTATTCCAACACAGCGCGACAAAGTGACAGGCGGCGTCGCCGAGACGCTCGATATCGTGATTGCAGACGAACTAGGCACACGCAGCTACGAAATGTTCAGCGGCGGCGAAGCCTTCCGCATCGATTTCGCTTTGCGCGTCGCGCTCAGTCAGATGTTGGCGCGGCGGGCGGGCGCGCATTTACGCACGTTGTTCATCGATGAAGGCTTCGGCACACAGGACGAAGATGGGCGCAATAAACTCATCGAAGCGATCACCGCCATTCAAGACGACTTCGATATGATTCTGGTCATCACGCATATTGACGAACTGCGCGATAGTTTTCCCGTGCATATCGCCATCGATAAGACGCCCGAAGGCAGCCGCATCGCCGTGCGATGAGCGAATTAAATGTGATACACTGCAAATACAAGTGGGTAGGGTGAAAGGTGCGGGCATGATGAACGCTCACATACGAGACGAGATCAAAGTGTTGCTTGAACATCTCGATGAAGAAGCACTCAAAGATGTATGGGCATTCGTCAATACGGTGCTTGAATCGCGTCTTCCTGCTGATTACGATATCGAAAAAGATGGAACGATTGGGTTATTTTCCGGTTCACCAAATTCATCGGTCGAGGCGAAAGAAATGTTTCGTGGTGAAGGCTATTCAGCCTTTCGCTATGAAGCGATGAAAAAATCACGCGCATCTTGACCATCGATAAACGTGACTTTGGAATGGTACGCCCTCGACATGTCGAAACCTTTGAACTACTTCCATAAGCTGCTGGTCGTCGTGCTGCTGTGCGCGTCTGGCTGTGGCGCGTCGGTGCAGCAGATCGTCCCGACTGCACGCGCGACCGAGACGCCGACCACCACGCCCGCGCCGACCGAAACGCCCGACCCAGACGCGACGACGACGGCGACATTTACGCGCCTGCCCGATACGCCTGTCGTCGGCGCGACACCGACGCCATTATTTGGTCCCACGCTCATCGCTCAGGCAAACCCCGATGCTGTACCAACCAGCATCAACCCGAATGCGCCGCGCATCGAGTTTTTCACGACCGATGTCTCGGCGGTCGCGCCCGGTTCGCCCGTCAATCTGTTCTGGTCAACGCGGAATGCCACCAGCGCGACGATTTATCGGCTGGTCGATGGCGTGCGCAATCAAGTCTTCAACGTGGGACCCGACGGCAGCCTGAACGTCCCTACCCGCCGGAGTGATCGTGGCGCACTTGAATTTTTGCTCAGCGTCGGCGATGGCGCGCTCATTTCTGAGCAAAGTTTACTCATCGCGCTCGCCTGCCCCGATACCTGGTTTTTTCAGCCCGCGCCTGATGCGTGTCCCGCCGCGCCTGCTCAGGAAACCACGATCATCGAAGAGTCGTTCGAGCGCGGACGCATGATCTATCTGCAATCGACCAACACCGTGTACGCACTCTTCAACGATGGGCGCGCGCCCGCGTGGGTCGGGCTGCCCAACCGTTATGACGCGGCGATTCACGCAGAATTTGAACCCGCCTTCAATCCTGCGCCGCCGCTTGTACAGCCGCTGCGTATTCTTGGCTTTGTCTGGCGTGGCAACGATACCGTGCGCAATCGGCTGGGGCTGGCGACAGAGCCGGAGTTCGCGTTCACTGGCTTCGTACAAACCGCTGTACAAAATACCAACGAGTCGATTTATGCCAGCAGCGCCGACGGGGCAGTGCTGCAATTACTCCCACAAGGCGAAGTATGGCAGATCATCACCTCACCCTAATGTAAATCGAGTACGATTGTGATGAATTGCTATCAACCGCAGAGCGCGCAAAGCACGCAGCGTAATCAATTAAATCGCCGCGTGCTCTGCGTTCTCTGCGGTTCAGATTTTTGGAAGGAACTTGACAATGCTGCCAGAAACCGCGTCGTCGATAGGCGACCGACCCGCCGCGCGCGCTAGTTTTACCGGCTTTTCGCAAGAAACAAGCGCGATCAACGACGATATTCGTCAAATGGTCTTGAGCGTGTTCATGATTGAGCGCGAAAATTTTCCGTCCGACGATGTGACATCACCCGATCCGTCGGTGCGTCAACAGTTGATGACCGCGCCCAACGCCCGTTTGACCGCTATGTTTGAAGGGCGGCTGATCATCGATAGCGAAGCCGCGTACGAAAAACTCGATTCCGCCTTCAAAACCATCGATCATGTGCCGTTGTTTCGTGTCGAAAACGGCAAACAGGTGATTTACGCGGTGCGCGGGCGGATCGTCGTCCAGCCACGCGCGCCCTGGATCAATATTATTTTGTTCATCCTGACACTATTCAGCGTGCTATGGGTGGGCGCGGATATTGCCATCGCTCAGTTGGTCGATGCAGAACCCGCACTGCGGGAAACGCTGACCGAGAATTTTTTGCTCGAATTATGGCGCGGTTTCCCATATGCCATCAGCATCCTGTTGATTTTGGGCGCACATGAACTCGGACATTATTTCGCAGGACGGCGACATAAACTCGCCGTTACGCTGCCGTACTTCATCCCCGCACCGCCGTTCTTAATTCCCACGCAGATCGGTACGTTCGGCGCGTTCATTCAACTGCGCGAACCGATGAAGAATCGTAAAGTCCTGTTCGATGTCGGCGCGGCGGGTCCGTTCATGGGGTTGGTCTTCGCGATCCCGATTTTATTGATCGGCTTGGCGACCTCGCCCATTAAGGAACTGGTACCCGGTTTGTATCAGCTTGAAGGCAATTCGCTGTTATACGCGCTCGCCAAAACGGTGATTTTTGGGCGATTTTTGCCCGGTGGCGGCGAAGACGTATTCCTGAATCAACTGGCGTGGGCGGGTTGGACGGGCTTACTCGTGACCGCGCTCAACCTGATCCCGATTGGTCAGCTCGATGGTGGACACATCCTGTACTCGCTGATCGGAGATATCGCGCGGCGGCTGTATTACCCGTTGATCGGCGGAGTCATCTTCCTGACGGTCGTTGTCAGTCAGGCATGGCTGTTCTGGTTGATCATGCTGCTGGTTTTTGGGCGTTTATACGCGACCCCGCTCGACAATATCACCTCGCTCGATCCGCGCCGCCGCGTGTGGGCGTTGATCGGCTTGCTTGTGTTCATTGTCACGTTTGTGCCAGAGCCGATCTCGCTGGTACGAGTCCCCGACGGCGTTATCGGTGAAAGCGCATTCTTGCTGCCGTTCGTGGTCGGTATGATCATGCTGTGGACGACGCGCCGTCTGCGCCATCGCCCACAATGATCAGGTAGGGGCGGCAACCGTGCCGCCTTGTTTCGCTCAATAAAACGTTCTTTCGCGAAACGCATCCAACAAACGCCGCGCGCGGCTGTGATCGTCGGTGATAAATGCGCTGCTGGGGTTTTCCAAAAAGTCGATATAGCCCTCGATTGCAGGCGCATTTTCTTCGCTCAGCCTGTTAAAACCCATTCCCCAATTCGTAAAAGTGCGCGTTGTGATCTCGTTTTCGTACACCAGAATGATACTTTTGTGGCGTGGGTCGACTGCAATTTTCTCGAACAGGGCATCAACCACGCTTTTTTCGCCTTCAAGTGCCTGAATGATAAAGCGATCGCGGTAAAGCAGCATCCCCGTAATATTATTGCTTTTATTGTGGTTGCGGGCGGTTGTCAGAATATCTTGAAGTTCATCATCCGACATATCGTGTGCTGCCCAGCTCACATAAACCAACGAAATCAATGGCATGATTACGATCTCCTGATGTCTAAAATATGTGGTTTGTGGTGATTGCTTGTTTTATCTGCCGTTAGTTTTGCCCTACTGTTACAGAGAAGCTAATCGACCGACCTGCTTCTCGCGCAGCAGAGGGCTTCAACCCTCTGTGGTGAATATCGGACACACTTTTAACCTCCTGCGACAGCAACTTATCGGTGTGCGCGACTGATGAAAATCGTATATTTTTCATTGTAGCAATAAAAATGAAAGCGCATCCCTTAAGGTTTCGTCAATACTTGTGAACGCGCTGTTGTGATCAAAAGTGGTTAGAAAACTTTGGCTTCTATCGCGGCAATAACGTCGTGCTGACCTCACACCGCTTGCACGCGCGAGCGGCGTGAGGAATTCGTACGTTTGTTATGCGCGTGTTTCGTCGGGCGACTCTTCATTGTCGTCATCGTTCAACTCGACATGAATGCGCCGCGTTACCAGCACAGCGCCATATTTCCGTAAATCCCCGCCGTTAAACGGCTGACCATCGGGCATGATCGCGTCCGTGAAGATCGGGTTGACAAAGCGCGCGCCTTTCAAATTCGCCGTGCGCAAATCCGCACGTGTCAAATCACAGCCGACGAATACCGTCCGTTCGCAGTTCGCTGCGTTAAAGTTCGCGTCGTGCAGTTGACACCCTTCCAAGCGGGCGTCGGTCAGGTTGGCACGCGACAAATTGACGCCGATCATGATGCAGCCGATCAGCCGTGCCTCGGCAAAATCGCCCGCGCTCGCGTTCGCGCCCTGTAAATTCGTCCCATGCAAACGCACCCCATGAAAACTCCGCCGCGTCAAATCTTCGCCGCGCATATCCGCGCCATGAATCGGTCCCGCCGCTTCGAAATCGATGTTCGAGAATGCCCGCCGCAGCGTGCTGCGCGTCATATTGATGATCTGATCCTGAATATCGCGTCCAAACCCGCGCCAATCGGGTGGGTTGGGCGGTGTCGGTGGCACTGGCGGAATCGGTGCGCCAAACGGCGGACTGCCTGTACTGCTCCATGACCAGCCAGACACGCCGGGATTCTGGTCACGGGCGAGACTTTCCAGATAGATCACCATCTGACTGGCGAGTAACTGCACCTGTGAAAGCACACGCCGATCCTCGTCTTCCGGCTTGTTTTCAAGACGGAGTGCGTCTGTCACATAATAATCATCGGTGAGCAGTTCTGCGATTTTGCCGTGCAGCCCCTGATACCCGCGCGCCGCCAGTTCGCCCGCGCCGTCCGTCATGCCCTGCATCAACGACCGTTCCGTCGATTTTTGCAGCGCCCGCATCGCGTTCGCGTAATTGCGAATTTTCGTCGCTGTGTCTTGTTGTGTCATGATGTGGTTCTCTCTCTCCAATATCGTCGTTATTTGCGGGCTGAATACTTTCTGATCCTACACCGCCGCCCTGTGCGACGGGTTCACCCAGTTCCAACATATCGTCGATGGCATCGAGCGTCCCTGATCGCAGCAACCCCCGCAGTCCGCGCCGCGCATGGAATAAGCGCGATTTGACCGTGCCAATGCTCACGTCCATAACGAGCGCGATCTCGTCGTAAGCCAGTCCTTCTTCACAGAACAGGATCAACGTTTGGCGCTGATTTTCTGACAGCCGATCCATCGCGTCACGCACTTCGACCATGAGCAGCAGCCAGCCCGTCGCGTCTTCTGGCGTCGATTCACCGAGCAGTTCTGCGATCTCGAAGCCGACGCGCACAGTGCCGTAGTCATCCTCATCGAGATCGACCGACACCAGTTCATAACGCCCCTGCCGCCGCAAAATATCCGTGCAGCGGTTGCGCGCTACCCGGAACAAAAATGGACGCAGCTTTTCGGGCGGGTCGAGTGTTGGCAGGTGGGTATACAGTGCGAACAGCGTATCCTGCGTCACATCATCGACATCTTGTGCATCGCCGATCAAGCGGCGCACAAAGCGCGTCAAGCCCGGCGTCAGCACGGCGTACAACGTTGCGAATGCTTCGTGATCGCCCGCCTGTGCCGATGCCAGTAAAACTCGTTCGTGTTCGCTGATCACGCCGCGCCCGCTTTCCGGTGTGTTATCTACACAGCCCTGTACGACGCAGCGTGACTCTTGTTCAATTACCGATCACACATCACTCATACGCGGTTGTGATCGTCAGATGATCCAGGTTGATCTGCCCGCTCGGCGGGATCAGCACGCGGACTTGTCCACGCGGAAAACGCGCGTCGTTCGCGCTCACGATCAATGTGTCGTCGATGGATAACGCGACTCGTTCGCCGATAAAATCGACGCGCGCCGTCACCCAAGCATTGAGCGTGATGTCAAGCGGCACGCTCGTTAAATTCGCGGTGATGACACCGTTCTCCAACACGACCAGCGCCGCTGTTTTATCGTCGCTATCCAGCGCCACGCCGATTTCACGGTAAATCTCGTCGTCACCGCGTACGCCGCGCCCAGCGATAATCACATCAGGCGCGCTGTCGTTCGCGTGCGTCGTCACCTGCAAACGCACATCCACGTGCACATCCGTCCAATAGGCGCCGCGTTCGTCGCCGAAAATACTGGTTTGTTCGCGGATCGTATTTTGCAACGCGCCCCCCACAGCGCCCGCGTCATCGACGATTTGCACGAACGTATAGCGTTGATTGAACAAAAATGAGTCTGGCGTGTTTGCCAGCGTATCAAAGGGTTCATCGAGCAAAATCAAGCCGGGTATTTCCGCGTCATACTCAATTTCGATCAGCGACATAATGCCGTAATCTGTGATCGGTTGCAGCATGATACTCAAGCCTGTTCCGTCGAGATAGAACGTACTCAATACCGAGTTGACTTCTTCGACCGCATCCTCGTAGGCAAACACGCGCCGTCCGACTGCATCGCGCAGGAAGTACGGGTAACTATCGAAATGATTGTAAATCGCCTCGCTGCGCGGTTCACGCAATCCAGCATACAACTTCATGTAATAACCAATCGGTGCGCTGTGCGGGACTTCGGTCAGCAGCATGTCGTCGGCGCTCATTACGCGGAGCAGCTGCGCGGCGACGGCGGGCGCGTCCGGTGAAGAACCCGTCTGGAAATTGTACAGTGTGTCTCGATTGCTCACCGTTGCAAGCGCTGCCGCGCCGATGACGATCACCGATATCAATAACCAGACCGCGAGACTGGAGCGATCGGTTGGGTCGCTGATGGACGGACGCGCTGCTGGGAGTCGTCGCAGGCGCGCAATCGCCGCGTCGATCAAAACGACGATCCCCGCTGCCGATAGCCAACATAACAACGGCAGCGTGAATAACCATTGCCGCTGCGGTGCGACGACCGGGTACACGAGCAGGAATGGAATCACCCATGCGAAAAATGCAAGCATGATTGGCACCCGATGCGCGACCGCGACCCGCCGATGTGCCAGCGTCGATACGATCACGCCCATCGACAGTACGAGCACGAGCGGCACAGGAAGCGTGATGCTCACCAAATCCCACAGCCGCTCGAACGAGATTAAAAGTGGCGTTTTGATGATGCCCAACGGTGTGCTCGTCACTTGCGGAGCGGTCGAAATCACGGTCGGGTCATCGATAGCACGGAAACGGACGAAATCGTTCGCCAGCAGTGCGCGTACGCCGAACGTAGTGAACACGGGCAGATACAAAATCAGGGTCAGCACACCCCCGCCGATCAGCGCTGCCATCAGCCCGATCAACAGATTGCGCCGCGCCTTGCCCTTGTTTTCAACCCAGATCGACATGGCTAACCAGACGACGATGACGCCCATCGGGTACACCATTACCGGAATCGTCCAGAATCCAAGCGCGGCGAGCGCCGCAAACAATGCCCACAACCACCACCGATTATGCGTTTTAAGATGATGCGCTGCGCCGAACATCGCCAACAAAATGCACAGTTGAATCGTATAGCCGCGCGCGTTGACCGAATAATCGATCAACGGCAGCAGTACCGCCACCAACCCCGCCGCTAACAGTGCCGCCCGTTTGACGAAAAACTGGGTGCCGACCATATACGTGAGTGGGATCATCAGCACGCCGAACAGGAAGGCAGGCGCGCGCACCGCATACGGTGCGAACGAATCGAACGCGCGCGTGCTGAACCAGACCGCGACCGAATGCAGAATATGATTGTTGGGCGTGTTGTAACGCCCCAGAACACGAGTCAGCGAGATCGTGCCATATTCGAGATACGTCAGCGCTTCGTCGTAAAACATCGCGCGCGATAAATACAACAGTCGCAGAATGATGCCAAGTGCAATGATGACCAGCAGCAGCCATATATAAAGATCGAACCGAAAACGCGCCGATTTTGAAGTCATGCTGATTTGCGAACCCGCGTTTCATGAGTATGATAACGGCTTGAAGTCTACGAAATTCAACGCCGAAGCGCCAACATCTATGAAAATCAGTCTGGTTGTCCCGGTTTACAATGGCGGCGAAAAATTTCTACGCTGTCTCGCCAGTGTGCGTGCGCTCGACCCCGCGCCCGACGAATTTATCGTCGTATGCGATGATGATACCGACGGTTCGCGCGACCATGCGCGTGCCGCAGGCGCACACGTGATCGTACAGCACCCCAACGCGGGACCCGCCAAAGCGCGCAATCTTGGCGCGCGCGCGGCGGCAGGCGATGTGATCTTTTTTCTCGATGCCGACTGCACTGTCCCGCCCGATGCGATAGCACATTTACGGCATTTGTTCGCCACCAATGCCATCGATGCGCTGATCGGCAGCTATGATGACGCGCCGAGCGAACCGAATTTTCTCAGTCAGTATAAAAACCTGATGCACCATTACGTCCATCAAACGGGCAGCGCCGAAGCGTTTACATTTTGGGGTGCGTGCGGCGCGATTCAGCGCGCATTATTTATGAGATTCGACGGCTTTGACGAACGCTATGTGCGCCCGTGCATCGAAGATATCGAACTCGGCTACCGCTTGCGCGCAGGCGGCGCGCACATCCGTTTGGCGAAAGATTTTCAAATCAAACATCTCAAGCGCTGGACGCCACGTAATCTGTTCAAAACCGATTTTTTCGACCGTGCGCTGCCTTGGACGGCGTTGATCATGAAGCGCGGCGCGCTGACCAACGACCTGAATTTGCGTTCGCAGGAACGACTCAGCGTCGGTTTAACCGGGCTGCTGCTCATCATGATTGCGGTGTCTGTCATCGGCGTTTTGTTCGCGCCAACTATCGTCGCTTACACATTGATCGCGGCGTTGGTATGCGCGGCGGGCTTATTGATTTTGAATCGACAGGTTTATAGGTTTCTGGCACGCAAACGTGGCATTTTGTTTATGCTGCGCGCGATTCCCTGGCACTGGTTTTATTTCTTCTACAGTGGACTCGCTTATGGTATCGGTTTAATACGTTACAAATTGTTGTCGCCCGCTTAATGTAAAGTGACCTTACCCCAGTTTGGCGGTTCATCCGCACTTTGTGTGAAATTAAGCAGGAGCGAGAACTCGAAGCCAAAGCAAATCGAATTTAGCACGACCATACATCTGGCGCTGGGTGACATACTCCCCACGCCTAAAGTCGGGGGCTTCTACCCTCACCGCAACTGCGAAGGCGACCCCTCGTCTTATCGTCGCTCTGGTAGCACGGCGATGCCCCGCTGTGTTTGACTTTAACTACGGTATTGCGATATTACGGGATTATGATCGAGGTCGGATTTTTACATCTCGTATCCCGCACATCAACATTACCTATTAGACGCTATTTCAGCAGAAAAAACACAAGACCGACGCCGTAAAACCCCATGCCTGAAGGCAGGGGTTTTACGGCGCTTTTCTGATAAATCGGACGTTCATCGTACTTGACGGTTGCGATTGCCGTGACAGTACTTCCCGTCAGCACCTCAGAAGCATCGTTTGCCCAAACATAACCCCAGGAACCCATCCATGCTACGTCCATCTGCTCGGAAATCATCGCCATACTGATGCCTGCCCAGCTATTGGTAGCTGTCAATTCGTAATCGACATCGAGATGCTCAGCTAAACAGGCAAAAAAGGGTTCAAAAGCGGCCCTTGTACCAGCCGGGGCGGGTTGCAGCGGTCAACGTCAAACCGGATTCGCTCTCGCTGTGCCTGTGTTACCGAAACAGTCAGCATCAGCGAGACAATCACGATCACTAAGCGCGAAATCATTCGATGCATTCCTACTGCTCCTTTTGCGTTTATATATATTTTTACAAATATAAATAATCGCACAAGCATCGAACATAACACAAAATGCGTACGATTCTCTTCCGCGTTGGATCGGATTAGCGTTAGGGAACGAAATTGTAAGAAATTGGCAAGAATTCCTCAATAGGGTGTTATAGTAACTCACTTTACGCATGTCTCTCGTTTTCCTCTCTCGCCTCCTGCCCCTCTCCCTCAGGGAGAAGGACTTCCCGTACCGCGAAGGTTTTTCACGCTTCGCCCTGGTGGAGAAGGATTTAGGATGAGGGCAATCTGCGTAAGGTGTTATAGTAACTTGAAAAACTTGGAGTGATCGTAAGCATCCCCACGCCTAAAGGCGGGGGCTTTTAGCCCTAATGCTTACCAGACTCAGCCGTGAGGCTACGTTAGCGGTAAATACATAGGCACTTCGGAATACCTCACCAGTTCCGAACGCTGCGATGAACGATTAAACAGAATGCTTGGGAGCAAACAGTGTCGTTCACACTAAACTACCGCATAACGTTGTCGAGGTGAACTTTACCCCGCACAAGCGGAGCAGGTTTGACCGTTCCCTATAGGTAACTTAAAAAACGGTCTCCCTTCGGGGATACACCACTCAGACGGTTACACCTATTAAGAAAGGACAAGGCGCTATCCCTCCCCACGCCTAAAGGCGGGTGTATCTCGCGCCGATTTGATGACCTTATGACTGATCCATTGCGTTTACCCAATGTTGCCATCTATCCAACTGAGTCGAAAGCTGACTATTTGCCTGCCGCCTACCGTTCCGTCGATGCGGCGACTCGCGCATCTTTTGCTGAAGAATACCCCCACTGCGTTTTTATTGAAGTCACGAATCACTGTAACCTGCTCTGTGAAACCTGCCCGCGCACCTTCGTCACATATGAAGAGCCGAAAACCTTAAGCTGGGACAACTTTCTGAAGATTGTTGAGCAGTTCCCGAAAATGGAGCGGGCAGTGCTGCATGGGATTGGTGAGCCACTCATCAATAAAGACCTGCCGCGCATGATTGCCTACCTCAAGGCGCGTGGTGTGTACGTCCTGTTCAACACGAATGCGACGCTGCTTAGTGCCGAGTGGTCACGCCAATTGATTGAGAGCGGGCTGGATGAACTGCGGTGTTCAGTCGATGGTGCTAACCCGAAGACTTACGCACTCATCCGAGGTGCGCCGCTGCTGCACAAAATTGTCAGCAACCTTACTGGATTTATGCAGATTCAACGCGAAACAGGTGCAAGCACACCGCGTGCATCCCTGTGGATGACCGGCATGAGAGAAAATGTTGGAGAGCTACCCGATTTGCTGCGGTTGGCAGCGAAGATGGGCGTGCCGGAAGTATACCTTCAGCGGATGGTATATTATCATGAAACGTCGGCTGCGCCAGGCATGATGGATGCCGGACATGGCTTATTCGACGATTTTGATAAGCAGGTTGAACAACTGATTGTAGAATGTGAGGTATTGGCAAAAGAATTGCATATCCTGTTCAAAGCCTCTGGCGCGACCAACCCACATTCTAGCCTGGAAGCCAGCAAGCAGCGTGACCAGCAGCCCTGGAAAGCCTGTATGCGCCCTTGGACAACAGCCTATATTACCGCCAATGGTAATGCCCTCCCTTGCTGCATCGCTCCTTTTGCTACCCGAGATTATGAGAGTCTCAAGCTGGGGAATGTGTTCGAACAATCGTTTGATAGTATCTGGAATGGCGAAAGCTATCAGCATTGGCGCACACAGTTGTTGAGCGACCAGCCGCACGAAGCCTGTGCTGGTTGCGGAGTACATTGGAGTTTATAGGAGAGAAACTGATGACACTTGAGCCAATGCTCGTTAATTTACCTGGCGACACGAATGCTGCACCAGCCCTTCAGTGGAAATTATGGATTTACACAAACTACGACTGTAACTTGCGCTGTTCGTACTGCGTTGCTAAATCCAGCCCAAATGCACCCCGCCGCTCAATTGGATTTGAGAATGTCAAAAAGTTGGTCGATGAAGCGGTTGAACTTGGCATTGGTCATATCTTCTTCACCGGGGGCGAACCGTTTCTGCTCAACGACATCTACGCTATGCTGGCGTATTCGTCGGCACGGGTGGAAACAACCATCTTGACCAATGCCATGCTTTTCAACGCAAAGCGGTTGGAAAAACTCAAGGCAATCAACAGCGACCGCCTGGAACTTCAAGTGAGCCTTGATGGTGGGCAAGCCGAAGATCATGATGCCTATCGTGGCAAAGGAACATGGGAACAAACTGTCGCTGGCATTCGTGTGCTGCAAGATGCTGGTTTCCGCGTTCGCCTTAGTACGACCGAAACGCCTGCCAACACCAACCATCTCGATGCCCTCCACAGTTTCCGCGAGTCGCTGGGTATTTCTCAGGAGCATCACTTCATTCGTCCATTGGCGAAACGGGGTTATTCCAAAGAGGGTATGGAACTGGGTATGAATAACCTTTCCCCAGAACTGACAGTGAACGTCGATGGCGTCTTCTGGCATCCACTATCCACCGATGCGGATATGCAAGTTGCTAAGCATTTTCTGCCGCTCAAACCTGCAATGGATACTGTGCGAACTTTGCTGGACGAAATGGCACGCACCGGCACTGCCTCGCGTGTTGCCTTTACCTGCGGCTAGACGGACTGCGACTCGTGTGATGATTCGTAGAATTTATATTTCCCACTAAATTACGAGGAGAGTTCCATGACCTATGCTTACCTGTTGATCGAAGCTGAACCTGCGCGTGTCCAAGAACTTGTCGAAGAATTGGCGGGAATGAAGTTGGATCACTCCGTGATCAAATCGATCCACGCGACGACAGGGCAGTTCAACCTGATCGCATATGTGGAAGCGTCAACCCTGCAAGACATGGGCGAGTGTATCACACAGGGCATCGCTAATGCGGTTGGCATCCGTCGAATTGAGACGAGTGTCGTCATCTGGTAGTGGAGTGGATAGGAAACCTCATGGTGCATATCGTTCCCCAGGTTGACCAACTGCTAGACGCCGGTGTGACCGGATGCGGTGATCTGCTCCTGCTGATTGCCCAGCACATGAAGCTCTTGGCAGCAGGCAAGGTACTGCATGTGATCGGGTATGATCGTGGCGCTGCACAGGATATTCCGGCTTGGTGCCGCATGACGGGCAATACGCTCTGTTACCAAGATGTCCCTCAAAACCCGAAGCAACTATCGCATTTTTACATTCAGAAAGGTTTGTAATCGCATGGCAAAGTTACTTGTTAACCTGACTTCAGGCAAAGATAACATTGATAAGGCGACAGTCGGTTTTGTCGTCGCCAATGCTGGTATCGCAAGCGGTCAGGAAACAGCCATCTTCCTGTCCATTGAGGCAGTCCTGCTGGCACAGCAGGGATTGGCAGATGATATTCATGCGGCGGGCTTCAAACCGCTCAAAGAACTGATAGACACCTTCATCGCTGGCGGCGGCATGGTCTGGGTTTGCCCGCCGTGCGCCAACATCCGCGCCGTCACGGAAGATACCTTAATTAGCGGAGCCGTTTTTGCCGGTGGCGCAAAAGTCGTTGAATTTTTGTCACAGGGTGCAGGCAGTGTTTCTTACTAACTCACCTTAGGCAAGCCTTTCGTTTTCAGCCCTCACCCCCTGCTCCTCTCCCTCAGGGCGAGGGGTGAAAAACCGTCACGTCAGGGAAAGTCCTTCTCCCTGAGGGAGAAGGACTTAGGATGAGGGCAATCTGCGTAAGGTGAGTTACTAATCATACAGAAAGCGCAACCGCATGCCACCTAAACCCTGGAAGACCCAGAGCAGTCGTAAGATTTACCAGAATAGGTGGATGAGTCTGCGCGAAGACATCGCCGAAATGCCGGATGGTCGCACCACTATTTATGGTGTTTGCTCCTTCGGTCAGTGCGTCGGTGTGCTGCCGTTCATTGACGATGATCATGTTGTGTTGGTGCGGCAGTATCGCTATGTGCAGAAAGAGGATTTTCGTTGGGAAATGCCCACTGGCGGCATCAAAACGGGGGAAACACCAGAGCAGGCTGCACAGCGTGAGCTGGGTGAAGAAGCGGGCTATCGCGCGGGGCAGATGCTACCCGTGAGCATCTACTACACCTCCAAGAGTGTCTGCGACGAAACGGCTTATCTCTATCTGGGTTATGATCTGATTCAGCACAAGTTACCTCCCGACGATACCGAGTTTTTTGAAATACAGACATTTCCGTTTGACGAGGTTTTGCAGATGGTACGCAACAACGACATACGCGATGGGATGACCGTTACAGCGGTACTCCATGCGGCGCTTCGGCGCTTTTCTGGTAAATAAGCGGCAATTCTTAGGTAAAGGAGAACAATCATGGCGGAGCTGTCAGCTACCGATCAGAATATCAAGACAGATGCAGACGAAACAACCACACGACCCCATACTGGCGGTCAAACCATCGTTGTGAACAACTGGCAAAAGGCAGCACTTGTCGTCGTACGCTTAGCACTCGCGTATCTATTTTTCACGCAGTTATTGTGGAAAATGCCGCCAACTTTTGGCTGCCCGGCAGATTATTCGTTCACGACAGGGGCTATTCAAGAGGGACGCATACGGTTAACCCGAACGAGCGGTTTGTGCGATTGGCTCGGTATCCAATCATTTTATGCAGCAAACCGTGAGTTACGTGTGTTTGAAGCGAACCTGGATAACACGGGCGGACCAGAGATTTTCCTGAACCTGACTGTGCTGCGGCAGTTCAACGGTTGGATTGTGGATAACGTCATCATTCCGAATATTGGGTTGTTCGGTTGGTTGATCTGGCTGGCGGAGTTCTCGATTGTGATCCTCGTCGGGTTGGGCTTGTTCAGTCGTTTGGGCGGCTTGATTGCGCTTGGCGTTTCGATGCAGTTGGCGGTTGGGCTGGCAAACATTCCGAACCCGTTTGAATGGGAGTGGATTTATCTAAATATGCTCTTTCTCTCGATTTTCGTCATTGCCATCGCACCAGGACGCTTTTTCGGTATCGATACACTTCTGATTCCCCGTCTCAAAAAGCTGGCTGAAAATGGCAGTCCGGTTGGGCGCATTGGTTTGTTGCTAACGGGACAATAATTCCATCAAGAGAGAACCTGTGACATCTCTTCACGATATCATGAACCGCTTAAACAGATTCTCTCAATCCTGGCGCACCTTACAGCAATCGCTGCCGCTGCTCTGGCTTGCCAGACACCCACTCTTCGCGCTCGGATTGATGTCCCTGCCATTATACTTGGCTGTTCTCATTCATGGGGATTTCCGACCCAGTCGGATGGAGTCGTTCTTCCCCATCTTTTTGGGCTTGTTCGCGTTTTACGGGGCTGCCTGCTGGCTTGTCATAAAGCGCAGAGCGGGCGGGTCACTCAGCACGATCTTTTTGTTCGCCATTGGCTTCAACGCACTCCTTATACCTTCGTGGCCCACGCTGTCTGATGATATGTTTCGCTATATCTGGGATGGACGGGTGCAGGCGGCGGGAATCAACCCCTATCGCTATGCTTCAAATGCGGCGGAACTAACCTACTTGCGCGATGATTTGATCTGGTCGAACATAAACCGTCCGAGAGCAGTCACGATTTACCCGCCGGGGGCGCAGATCGTATTCGCCGCAACCTGGCGGGTATTTCCGGACAGTGTAGTGGGTATGAAGCTGGTGATGGTCGCCGCAACCTTACTGGCAGGCTGGTTGCTTGTCAAACTCCTGCGAGCGCTCAACCAGCCGCCAGAGCGTGTCCTGATTTTTTTGTGGAACCCGCTCCTGGTGTTCGAGGTCGCCCATGCTGCTCACGCCGACGCGCTTTATCTACCCTTGATAGTCGGTGCATTTTTATTGCGGGCGCATTCCCCATCTGACCGTGTAAGTTGGCGGCACGAGGCTGGAATTGGCATCCTGCTGGGATTGGCGACACTGATAAAATTGTATCCGGCAATGCTCGTCATCCCGCTCTGGAGTCTGCGTGATGAGTCAGGTAAGCGACGCTGGCGACTGGCGCTGCCGATTGCCACGGTGCTGACGGTGCTGATTGGATATGCGTTTTACATTCAGCCGGGCGTTAACGCACTTGGCTTCTTGCCAACCTATGGGCGGGAGTTTTTTAATGTGTCGCCGTTGATGCACTGGTTGACTGATCTGGCAATGGCGCATCGTATCCAATGGTACACCCCCGGTAACATAGGAATGCCTTTTCTCGTTGCTATCATAAGTTTATGGATGGTGATTAGTCCTGCCCGTGAAGGGCGGCAGGCTATTTTGCGCTGCTTCTGGCCGATTGGCATTTATCTGCTTATCAATCACAATTTATTTTCGTGGTATGCCCTGTGGCTGCTCCCTTTGATCGCGCTTGACCTTTTTGTCTCCCGTCATAGTCGGTTTAATATGGCGCTAGCCTGGTGGGTCTTTACCGGCACTGTCGCGCTGTCGTATACCTTTTTTATCCGCTGGAGAGAAGAACAATGGGCTGTACAGTTACAATTCTGGCCGCTGTACATTCTGCTTGTTGCGGCTGCCATCACTCGAATTCGCCAGTGGTTATCAGAAAAGCGCCGTAAAACCTCTGCCTTCAGGCAGGGGATATAAGGCGTAGCATTGTACCTATCGCTCAATTGTGCTATAATACGAGGAATGCCAGTCGCGGAGTTGACGCTCCCACTGGCTCTCCAACCTAGCGGGGTCAGAGCATGAGCGAGTCTAACACACACTTCAAAGCATTCAAATACCGTCTGTATCCGACGCCCGCGCAGGAACGGCGGCTGTTCCTCGTGCTGAAGGTTTGTCGCAATTGGTATAACATGTGCGTTTCCGAACGTACATGGGCGTACAAGTTGGAAGGGCGCAACGTCACTAAATACGAACAAGTGAAGCAGTCGCGTCTTTACCGCAAGACGTTCGCATGGGCAGCCAAATCTGTGTTCAGTCAAACCATGCAATCCGTCGCCGCTGATGCGGTAAATCCTGCCTACACATCCAAATGCTGCTCGAATTGCGGTGTCATGTTTCAAGACTTCGACCTTTCGACCCGTTGGGTTGATTGTGATTGCGGTCTAGCGCTAGACCGCAACCACAATGCGGCTATCAACATTCTCAATCGTGCTTTAATGCAAAACGGACGGGACGCATCCGTGAACGATAACGTAGCGCCTCTGCCAACGCCGTAAGGTGACGGTAAGCGCAAGCGTCGTTCAGAAGCCCCTGCCTTTAGGCATGGGGAGCGTCACCAGATTTAGCACTATTGCCCATCGACGACGACTGCTGCTGCATCGCCTTCGGCAGGTGCTTCGCCATCGAACAGCGCGTCCATC
>JBBRAA010000051.1:0-26078 GCA_038207205.1 Aggregatilineales bacterium | reverse complement strand
GCGGGGCATCGCTGTGCTACCGGAGCGACGATAAGACGAAGGGTCGCCTTCGCAGTCGCGCTGAGGGTAGAAGCCCCCGCCTTTAGGCGTGGGGAGTATGTCACCGACAATATCCTTGCAGATACACTACCCGCTTTATCGACGGCGGACGGCGCACGTTTTTTAGGGGCGCTCAAGCATTCGCTGACGGTTGATCCAGTGACGTATCAGCCAGAGTTGTTCGCGCGCTTCGGTTATGATCAACGTGGGTTGTACGATTTGAAAATCTTGCTGCTGCGCCCACTCGCCTACCAGTTCATTCGTGAACTCGGCAGCACAAGCAGCGATAACGCACTGAATAAACGCACGTCATACGCCGCCTATGAAGCAAAGTACGGACGCCAACCGTCTTTGATCTCGGCGCGCCCCAGGATCATGATCCTGACGTATACCGAATGGCTCGGTTTGGCATTCGATGCGCCGCCTTTGATCGCGCTGCCAGAACTACTACGTTGAAGCGTTTACTTAGAGCGCGACGATGCGATTGGCGACCTTGAGCTGGCGCGGGAACACAGGCAAAAAGTCGATCAGCGCGGTGTAGCGTCCGGCGGCTTTTTCGTTCAGATAGCGCCGTAATACGCTGATCATCCCCGGCAAAATCGTGATGCCGCGCACTTTGCGTTCCATCAGCACATAGGCATCGGCTTCGGTCTTGCTGACATGATCTTCAAGATAGAGCGCGACCGCGCCCGCGACGAATAAATTCGTGAATTGTTCCTGCCATGTCGGGTACATGCTTTGAAACTGTTCGCCGACGGGCAGTTGAGTCTGCGAAATTTCCGCGATTTTATCGGCGTGGACGCGCAAATAGTTCATCATCAACAGGCGTCCGAACTGCTGGAGTGCCCCGCGATAGACATGCGCCGGGTCTTCATCGAAGGGCCACGGCGGGCTTTCGCCCCATGCTAGGCGCGGATGCACTACACAAATCAAATCGCTGCCCATCCGCAACCCCATCTCATGATCGGTCGGGTAGCTAATGTTGGGGACGAAGAAAAAACGTTCCGGGAAATCCCCAATAAAATCGCTCAGGAACGGCTTGAACTGCACATTGGTGAAGGCGCGCTCGGCATCTTGCAGCGCTTTATCCCATTCGTCAGCTTCTTCGCGCCAGAACGCGGCGAGTTCGGCACGTTCATACAAATCGCGCAGCGCATGATTCCAATCCGTCGGCATCCAGCGCGGGGGGTGTGTCAGCGTAAAGTCGGGCATCTTCAGCACCAGCGCGAGCGTAAACAACGCTTCAAGCGGCGCGCGCTGATCGATCAGATGTTCCAACGCTTGTACCGCCGGATGCGCTTTGAAAGTATTCATGTACTTACGCGTGGCACGGGCATGAGCGTGCGTGCCATGATGACGGCGCGTTTGCGCCAGATCAGGGTAGCTGGTCGCCGCCAGCATCGCACTCATCAGGCGAGCGCGATCATCGAGTTTCACCGTGACATCACTGCTAGCCATGTGAAATAAATCCGTCTCTACTGTTGGGCACATTCGATAATAGGGTTCATTGTAACGAGAAAGTTTTGTTTCGTCACCATAAGACATGTGCGGTGTTTTGATCGATGGTCTTATTCAAGCGTTGGGGGCATCATGCGTGTAGCTGTTTTTACAGAAACATTTTTACCTAAAATCGACGGCATTGTTACCGTCGTGTGTCTGCTGATCGATCATCTGGAAAAGCGTGGCATCGAAACGGTGGTCGTCGCGCCGAAAATGGGCGTCGAGCAGTATCGAAAAACGCCGATCATCGGTGTGCCGGGCGTGCGGCTGCCGTTATACCCCGAACTGCGCGTCGGTCCCCCAACGCTTTCGACCTATCAACAAGTGCGCGCGTTCAACCCGGATATTGCCCATTATATTCATCCGGTCTTGATCGGCGTGCCGGGCATGATGATGGCGCGTGTCTTGAACATCCCGACGGTGGCGTCGTTTCATCTCGATCTGGCGCGACTGGTGCATCATTACAATTTAGGCATTCTGGAGCCGCTCACCGATACGCTGACGCGGACGGTGTTCAACGCCGCCGATCATTCGCTCGCACCGTCAAATTTGATCCTACGCGATATGCAGCGCATCGGCGTCAAGCGCGTCGGCTTGTGGAAAAGAGGCGTGGACGCCGAGAAATTCAACCCACGCTATCGTACCGACGATATGCGCCAGCATTTATCGGATGGTAATCCTGATGATACGCTGCTGATCTATGTCGGGCGGCTTTCGAGCGAAAAACAAATCGATCAACTCAAACCGATTTTGGAACAAGTCCCCGGCACGCGCCTCGCCATTGTGGGTCATGGACCAGCGCGCGAAGAACTCGAAGCGCATTTCGCGGGCACACCGACCAAGTTCGTCGGTTATCTCAAGGGTGAAGCGCTCTCGCAAGCCTACGCCAGCGCCGATATGTTCGTATTTCCGTCATCGATGGAGACGTTCGGTCTGGTCGTCGTCGAAGCGATGGCGGCGGGCTTGCCCGTTGTCGCGTCGCGCGTGGGCGGTGTACGCGATGTTGTCAGCGAAGGCGTGACCGGCTACACGTTTGATGTCGATGATGTCGAGGCGCTGATCGACGGGGTGCGTAAGATCGCCGTCAGCCGCGAACACATTGCACATATGGGACGGGCGGCGCGCGCGTTCGCCGAAACGCAGTCGTGGGATGCGATGATGGATGAAGTCGTCGATCTGTATCAGCAGTTAATCGATCAGCGCCAATTTGCAAAGGTCGTGGCGTAGGCGTGGCGCCCACAATGACCGACAGGCAGGCTGTCAACGTCTTCAGGCGGCACAACGTCGCCATGCGCGATCGCTTCGTAGATCATATGAACAGCGTCATCAATGCTTTCACCCATACTGGCGATACCTAAACTTGGGCATTCGACCCAATACGGAACTTCTTCGTCGGGGTCGCTACGATGAATGATTATTTTACCAATGAAATTAATTCTTGATAGGTCATTCTCGTCTGTATTGTACCCAAAATGCTTTGTGCCTCAGCCGACAGTATCACTCATTGGCTGCTTCGCTGGCGAAGCTCCGCTAAATGCGGATACCACTCAAAATATATCCCTGCAACGTTTTGCAGCGACCGCACGTATTAAAAGTCTGAGGGGTGCGTTACACAAAGACGCACACAACCGGGAGTCACCGTGACCGATCAATCAGGCGCATCGACCGACCCCGTCATTCTGGAATGGGTGAACGCAGCCGTCGAAGGCGATCAAGATGCCTTTAGCGAACTGGTCTACACCTATCAAGAGTCGGTCTACAACCTGTGCTATCGCTTGTTGGGCGAACGCACCGAAGCCGAAGACGCCGCACAAGAGGCGTTTTTACGCGCCTACTTGAACCTCAACCGCTACGATCCGTCGCGGTCGTTCAAAACATGGCTTTTAAGTATTGCCTCCAATCACTGCATCGATCGACTGCGCCGCCGCCGTATTCATTGGTTGAGCATCGATGAGCCGTTACCGAGTTTGTCGCTGCGTGAGGACGACCCCGAACCGGAGGACGTGGCGATCAGCCGCGAGCAAAGTAAAGCCATGCAAAAATTACTCAACGAACTGCCGCCCGATTACCGTGCGGCGGTCGTCTTACGCTACTGGTACGACTACAGCTACATCGAAATTGCCGATATTCTTGATACCACCGAAAGCGCGATCAAAAGCCGGTTGTTCCGCGCCCGTCAATTGTTAGGCGACAAACTCAACCCGAAACCGGCGTCGGGTGCGAGAACCGCCCCCTTATTGGAGAACGCATGATGGCGAATCAACGACAACGACTCCTCATGCAAGATGCGCTCGACGACAATTTGACGCCCGAAGCTCAGCGCGAGTTGTTCCAACACCTCGATACGTCCGCCGCTGAAACCGCGCAGTTCGCGCGGCTCAAGCAGGTAGATCGCCTGCTAAAAACCGCACCGATGGAAACCGCGCCCGAAGGCTTGGCGCTGCGGATACTGGCGCGCTTGAGCGAAGGACTGCAATCGCAAAAGTTGATGCGCCCATCGAGTCTGGCGCTGGCAATCGGGTTGGCGCTGGTCGCGCTCGGTTTGCTGCCGCTCCTTGGCATCGTGGGCGCGCTCATCATCAACGCGGTGGGCAGCGCATCAGCGCTCAAGGTATTGGTCGAACAAATTGTCACCATTCTGGCATTTTTGGCGCAAACCGTAGACAGCCTGATCGAAAGCGCACAAGCGGTACTGCGAAGCTACCCCGAAGCGCCAATCGCTATGTTCACGTTGATCCCGGCAGCGCTGCTGCTGTTGTGGCGTGCCGGACGCGAAGAAATGACGCGATCATGACACGACGACGCACTCTGTTCATCTATCTGGTGGTCATTATCAGCGTGGTCGTGGTCGCGTCGCTCGTGGTCGGTGCAGTGCGCGAGTCACTGCCGCCGCTCATCGATTTGACCAATATTACGTTTGAAGAAACCTACACGCTGACGGGCGCAATCGATGGTGATCTTGTTGTAGCATCAGGCGTGGTCAATTTGGGCGCAGACAGCGAGATCGTCGGCAGCGGCGCGTTTTTGGTCGAGACGATCACGCTGAGCGGAGTCATTCAAGGTGATCTGGCGGTCGCCGCCGAGTCGGTCTTGCTGGATGGCGCACAAATCGCGGGCAATGTCGTGATCATGGCGACCACCGTCACCTTGAACGGTGAAATCGCGGGCGATTTATCGGTGACCGCCGAAAACCTGACGATAGGCGACAACTTTCAAGTCGCGGGTGACATCGATGCCTGTGCCGATGCCTTCACCGATGCGCGCGAAGATGCGGGCAAATTGATGTGTTCTGGCGATGACATGCTCGAACCATTGGCGACGCTGATCGCGCTGCGTGCGGGCGAAGCAGTCACACTGACGCCGCCATCGCCGCTGGCGATTTTGATCAGCGGGTTGTCATTCTCGCTCGTCATGGCGGGCATCTCCAGCCTTGCCGTCACGTTGTTCCCGCATCAGTTCAGCCGTATCGAAGAAGCGATCCGTGCGATGCCGCGCCGCGTGGGTGGCATCGGCTCGTCGATTTTCCTGCTCAGTCTCGGCATTACGATCGCACAACTGATCGCGCTGGCGATTTTGCCGCCGTTGGGCGTGGTTTTGATCCCGATTTATTTAATCGCCGGGCTGCTTTTACTCATCTTGATCCTGATTGGCTGGGTGACGCTGTCACTGGTCTTTGGCGTATGGCTGACGCAGACCTTATCGCGCGCACGTTCGTCCGCGTCGCGCCGCGCCGTGCCACCATTGGTGGCGGTCGTTGTCGGCAGTTTGCTGGTGTCGGTGAGCATGACTCTATTAGCGCTGCTCCCGTTTGGGGGATTGATCGTCATCGTGCTGCTGTTGGTGTTCATGTCGGTCGGAGTCG
Source organism: Aggregatilineales bacterium (assembly GCA_038207205.1). GTDB lineage: Bacteria > Chloroflexota > Anaerolineae > Aggregatilineales > Phototrophicaceae > Flexifilum. The sequence goes on along the minus strand of JBBRAA010000051.1, from coordinate 20,677 downwards.
GTGCGGCACTTTCGACACGACTCGGCACACGCACCGTGCGCCGCAGTACCTTTGTACAGGGGTAAACAGGGGCTAAAATTGTGATGGCGCGCGCCGTCGCTATAATAGGGATCAATTGGGTTCCGTTGAGCGTGACATGCAAGGGGCGGCGCTATGCGACGATGGTGGAAACGTTTCGGGTGGGTCGGCGTCAGCATACTGCTGGCGACCGCGTTAGGCGTGCAGGTTTTTGCCGCACCCATCGCACAGAGTGAATTTACCCGCGACGCATTTGATGTGCGCGCGGACATTGAGCTGACCGCCGATCAGGTTTTCGGCGTCGGCACTCGCCCGCCTGGCTGGACGGGCAATAACGATGTCGATACACCGGCGTTTGTCCCCGATTTGTGGACGGACAATCAGATTATCGCGGACACCGTGTTTGGGATTGGGGTGCGCCCGCCGAATTGGTTTGGTGTTACGGTCAGCGTCGCGCAAATTCTGACGCGCAACGTCCGCCACGACTTAGAAATCATGGCGGATCAAGTCTTTGAAGCTGGCGCGCGCCCGCAAGAATGGCGCGGGGCGCGCGTGCCTTATATCGTGTGCGACCGCACGCTGCAAAATACGCTGGCGTTGATCGACCAGTTCTATGGCATCGAATCACAGACGCCCGAATCGGCATTGAGCTACTGCGTCGCTGTGCAAGCCGAAATCGAAGACGAATTGATCGATATTGTGTTCAGCACACCCGCAGCAGGCGGCGTGTTCGACCCATTCCAGGCGATCATTACGGTACGCGCCGATCTCGATTTGCTGGTCGATGGGGTGGTCGGCGCACGTCCGCCGGGTTATATCGGAGAAGTCGGGCGCGACTCACCAACCTACGCGCCAGATATTTTGCTCGACCTCGAAACGGTCGCGAATACCGCGTTGGGCGTCGGCATTCGTCCCCCCGGCTGGACGTTGAGTATCTCGAACAATCAAGCCTATGCGTATCTGACTCTGCGCCGGAATCTCGAATTGTTGGCAGATGCAGTGGTCGGTATCGGCATCCGCCCCGAAGGCTGGCAGGGCGCCAACGCGCTGGATCGCTGCGAGCCGCTTGTGCGCAATCTGATATACGTCGTGCGCGTCACCTATCAGATGTTCACCGTTGACCAGGTCGATATCAACGCGCCGGATTACTGCGCGCAAATTTCCAGTACGGTCAACAATTACATCGAAAACCCACCCATCCTGGACGTAGCGGCAGCCGACCAGGAAGAAATTCGTCGCTTCAGCGCCGCATCCGATTTTGCATTCTCGTATCTCGATGTGGCAGCGACGCTGTATATGGGCATCATGCCGGGCGGCATCGAATTCCGCGCCGTTTATCGCAATTACGGCGACTCGAATATGATGTTCGTCACAGGCTCCGATTTCGCGCTCTATCTCGACCGCCGCTTTACAACCATGCAAGAAACGACCTACAGGGCACTTCCCACTTTCAACGGTGCAGAACCTGTCTCGTATTGTGATTCTTTCTGGTGCAGTGGACCGGGTCCGACGCCAACGCCGACAGGCAGCAGCCCACTGTTGCAGGTCATTCTCGGCACAACGCCGCAGCCGACGCCTAATACGCAGGAACTGGCGGCGTCTAAACAATTGGTTTCATGGAATTACATCCGTGTCACTTATGTCAGCGATGATATCGCAGCGCGTTCAGCACAAGTCGCGCTGGAAATTTGCCCTGCGCCAGCCGCCGACGACGTGACATGCGAACCCGTGGTCAGCGCGTTCGATAACAGTTTGGGCTTAACGAAGCCAGTCATCGCGCAGTTCAACGGTTTGAATGTGTATGAATTCCGCTATGGTTACACGCAGAGTCTGCTCATCGAAGGCACGACATTGTATTCACAGGACTTGTGGATCAGCGACCCGACGATACGCTAATACCTTTAATACCCCCGTACTTTACTCACATTTTACCAGGGCGGACGAAAAAATCCGCCCTTTTTCTTGCAATGTTTGCTATCATCAAGCCATGTGATACCGCATACACAAATCGATCCCCGTCTAAATACAGCACGAAAAAAGTTATTCCCAAAAGGCGACAGGTAGTACTTTTGTTACATGCCGTCAATGAATAATTTACGAAATTTTCGTAATTCATCCATCAAATTGTCAACAAGCTGTATTAGATTCTAAATGGATGTAAAAACGTTCATGCCTGTATGATGAGCGTAGTTTCTGTAAAGGAGTTGCTATGACCAGTATTTTTCGTCTTCATCGCCGCCACTTGATGGCTGGATTTATTGTTGCGGTCTTAATTGTCTTCAGCATCAGTCTCAATGCTACTATCACGTTCGGGCAAAGCGCAACCTATTATGTGTCAACGACGGGTAGTTCCTCAAATAGTGGAACAGCCACTGGTTCACCATGGCCGTTAGCCTATGCGCTTGCCAATGCACCTTCAGGTTCTACGATCAATTTGCTCGCGGGGACGTACCGCGTCGGTGATCTCACCGTGGATGCACTGATCACGAATCTTGTCATTCAGAATTACAACGGCGCTTCTGTCACACTGCTCGGTAGTTCGGTGATGACCGGATGGATTGCAGATGGCAACCGTTGGCGTCTTGATAACTGGATATACGCCTACCCGCCGCCTGCCTTTGAGGGTAATGCCTATATTGACCCGGCGTACCCGATGGCGAATTACCGTGACCAGGTGTTTTTCAACAGCACCCCACAAGTACAAGTCGGCAATCTGGGTTCTCTGGTCGCGGGCAAATTTTTCGTCGATTATGCGGCGCAAAAATTGTACGTGGGCAGCAATCCGAACGGTGCTACAGTCGAAGCCACGACCAAGAATTACGGATTTATCGTCGAAGGACCCGGCACGGATTTTCGTGGTATCACCTTCCGTCATTACGCCGATACGCCGCTCTATGTCGTCGGTCCAGATGTCACCATTGAAAACTGCTTGATGGAACGCAACGGTGTCGCTGGTACGCGCTACTGGGCAGATAATATCAATCTTGATGTTTCGGGCGGCATCGTACGCAATACCACCATGCGCTATAACGGACGCAAAGGCATCAGCGGTCGTTACTCGCACGACTTGCTGATAGAGAACAGCGATTTCTCGTACAACAATACCGAATTCTTCAACCAGGAATACGACGCGGCGGGCATCAAAATCACGTTTTCCGATAATGTGACGGTGCATGACAGCACCTTAAACTACAACAATGGCAGCGGTTTCATCGCTGATATTGGGTCGGATAACCTCAATCTGTATCGCAATTTCACACGTGATAACACTATTCACGGCTTGTTCTTCGAAATTTCTAACGACGCCGATATTGTCGGCAACATCACGTTATCCAATGGCGATTCGGGCATTCGCATCGGCAATTCGTCCAACGCACGCATTTTGAATAACACGATGATGAACGACGGCGTACCGTTGAAAATCTACGAAAGCGAACGTACACCACTCGGTTATGAAATTGGCGCGACGTTTGTCACGACCAACACCGTGGTTCGCAACAATCTGGTTTACGCCAGCGTTCCATTGCTGCTCCCGCGTATGATCGATACCGGCAATTATAACTGCACTACAGGCGGCGACCCGGCATTGATGAGCCAATGGAATTACAACGCGTACTATCGTTCCAGCACAAGCAACCCATTCCCGCGCAAGCTGATTTACTGGGCGCAATCAGGAATATGCAATGTCGCATACGATAATGTCACTTTGTTCAGAAACGCAACCGGGTTCGATGGCAACAGCGTCGAGCGCATCAACGTCGCTGACCCATACCTGATCAATTTCGCAGCGGGCGATTACAACCTGCAAGCGTGCAGCCCTGCCAATAACGCAGGTAACGGATTGAATACAGAACAAGCAGCCATGCTCGGTGTGCCCGCCAATACCACCACCGATATGGGCGCCCGACAAACATCCGCCACGTGCGGTAGCCCCACTGCGACGCCAACACGCACCTCCACACCGACAAATACCCCGATCGTGCCAGGCATTGTCCTCAGCACGAGCAGCATCACTGTCACCGAAGGTCAACCAGGCGTCACGTATACCATCAAGCTGGCAACTGCGCCCCAAGCCGGCGAAACCGTGACCGTCAGCTTTAATCCAGATGCGAGCCAAGTACAGACATCGATTACGTCACTGACATTCAATAATGCGACCTGGAATACAACACAGAATATCACTGTGACAGCGGTCGATGATACGCTTGACGAAACTTCACCAATGTCTCGCACACCTGCTCATACCACGAGCAGCAACGTCGGTGGATCGGCATATGCCAGCCTAAGCCGTACCATCAGCATCAGCATCATCGATAACGATGAACCTGCCACCGCGACATCGACTGGGACGACGGGACCAAGCCCGACATCGACTGCAACCGCGACCCGAACCAATACGCCAGTTCCGCCAACCGCGACCAATACGCCTGTCGGTCCGACTGCAACTGCGACTGGAACGCCGAGCCTTATCCTCAGCACGAGCAGCATCACCGTGACCGAAGGTCAACCAGGCGTGACGTACAACCTCAAGCTGTCGTCGTCACCGCAATCGGGCGAAACCGTGACCGTCAGCTTTAATCCAGATACGAGCCAGCTTACAACCACAGGTGGACCATTCCTGTTGACCAGCGCCAATTGGAACACGGGCGTCAACATCACCGTAACTGCGGTCAACGATACACTTGACGAAAATTCGCCCATGAACCGCACGCCTTCGCACACCGCATCGAGCAGCCTGGGCACGTCGGGTTACAATGGCAAGACGATCAGCCTTAGTATCAGCATCATCGATAACGATGACCCGACAACCGCGACGCCAATGCCGCCAACCGCGACACGTACCAATACGCCAATGCCGCCAACCGCGACACGTACCAATACGCCCACTGCGACTCAATCTGGTACGGCGAACATCCTCTTCAGTCCCGGCATAATGTCGGTGACTGAAGGTCAGGCAGCAGTCAATTACGCCGTGAGTCTTGGAAACGCGCCGCAGGCGAGCGAAATTGTCACCGTCACCATCACGTTCGACGTGAGCCAGATGACCATTAGTCCGACGATGCTCCAGTTCAACAGTGGCAACTGGAATTCACCGCAGATGATCGTGGTCTCGGCGGTCGATAACGGGACAGTAGAAAACGTGATGTCACGCACGCCGCCGCATACCGCGTCGAGCAGTCTAGGCGCGTCATCGCCCTACAACGGCATGGTCCGTAACATCACCGTGACCCTGTACGATAACGATTAGTCAACAACTGAACGAACGGGCGGCTTCGGTCGCCCACCCAAAAAGACGGCGTATGCAGAGCAAATGTTCTGCATACGCCGTCTTTTTCGTTATCGGCAACACGTTTGAGCACTATTTTGAACATCTGCCGTGGATGCAGGCGATTACGGAGAAAAAGAGCCACGCAGAATAACATGTGTTTGTAGGGACAGAGCAAATGCCCTGTCCCCAAATATCGTAGTTGCTTACTCGCCGTTCGCGGTGATTTCAACTTCGGTCGGTTCGTAATCTACACCGACCGCATCGAGTTCCGCCATATCTGCCATCAAACTATCGAGCGCGGCTTGCGCCAAATCGCTGCGATACGTCACCCCTTCGCCTTCAGCAGGCGCGCTGATGATGCCGTAATCGAGCGCGATTTGTGCGGTGATCTCGAACGCATCAGCGTCCATGATGCCGATACCATCTGGCGACGGCCAAACCAGCTTGTTGACTTCGTTCATCTGCCAGACCTGATGCCCTTCACCGAGCGTCGGTCCTGCTTCCAGCACGAAATCGACACAGTCCTGGGCGTTGTCACGGCAGTGAATCCAGCCCTGGAACGTTGCCCGTAAGAACTTGATCGCGACTTCTTCGTTGCCTTCTTCAGCCAGCCATTCCGAGCGCACGAAAATACCGTCTTCAAGCATCGCCGTCTCAAATTCGTTGAAATCGAGGACGTTCAGATCATCGAGCGTGTAGACCGGAAACGCGCCATCTTCGCCGACAAATTCTAACACCTGTGCCAGTTCGTTATAGGTCATTGCGCTGGCGGCATCAATTTCGCGCGCCAGGAACGCGTTCATATCGAATGCTTGTTGAGCGATCATCACATCATCGGGATTTTCGGGATCAAAACCCGCTTTGGTCAGCGCCGCAAACGTCGGAAATTGATTGCCGCAGCACCATACACCGACAACGCGACCGCCAAGTTCTTCGAACGAGGTCAAATTGCTGTCGCCCCAGGTGATTTGACGCATACCCGACCGTTGATAAATCTGTGCGATATTGATCACGTCTTGACCCGTTTCGCGCGTCGCCAGCAAATTACCCATCCAGTCGGTACCGAACTCAACATCCCCCGAAGCGACTAACTGCTGCGGATTGATATCCACGCCTGCCGGGACAATCGTCACGTCCAAGCCTTCGGCTTCATAATAGCCCAGCGCCGATGCGGCGTAGAAGCCCGCGAACTGTGCCTGAGGAACCCATTTCAGCACGACGCTGACCGGGACGAGATCACCCTGCGCAGTGGCGGGGACGACGAGTGCCAACGCCAACAGCGCCAGCACCAACATCAGTGAAAACTTACGCATTTGTCCTATCCTCCATAAACTGTAACGAAAATTAGCTAACCACAGCGAACACGGAGACCACAGCGAACACGGAGACCACAGCGAACCGTTATGAAAAATACACTGTGTTCTCTGCGTTCGCTGTGGTTCAATGCCTGTTTATTTCTCGCGGAACGACGGATGCCAGCGCATCAACGCACGTTCTACGGCTGAAACCGCAAGATAGAACATGATCCCGAACAACGACGCCATCAAAATGCTCGCCCACGCTTCGGGATATTTGAACAAACCCGCATCATCGCGGATTTTGTAACCCAGTCCCGCCGTCGAACCGCCAAAGTATTCGCTGACAATCGCGGCGATCATACTCAGCGTCGTCGCTACTTTGAGCGCCGCAAAAATATACGGCAGCGCGTTCGGCAATCGCAGTTTACGGAAAATCGCCAGCGGCGTCGCGGCATAGGATCGCATCAATTCGAGCGACAGCGTATCAACCGCTGTCAGCCCCTTAATCGTGCTGATCAGCGTCGGAAAATACGCCAGAACCGCTACGATCGCAATTTTACTGGTGGAATTTAACGCGCCAAACCAATTGTTGAAGATTGGCGCGAGTGCAATGATCGGTATCGCGTTGACCATAATGGCGACGGGCAGCAGCGCACGGCTGAACGATGTGAAACGCGCCGCAAAAATACCTGTTAGAATGCCCGCGCCGCACCCGAAGATAAACCCCCATAATGCATTTTGAAAGGTATTCCACCCGGCAGAAACCAAACGCGGATACGTTTCGATGAAAGCCGCAGCGATCACGCTGGGGCGGGGGAGCAAAAAGGCTTCGATTTGAAAAATCGCGATCAGCGCCTCCCATGAAATCAAGACCAGCACTGCCACCATGAGCGGCGCAAAACTGCGTGCCAGCGCGCCGATATAAAGCGACAACCGCAAGAAAGGAGTCCACCAGATGAAGACCGTCAATGCTGCCACGCCTGCCATGATGCCCGTAATGGTCATGTGCAGGGCTAAACCATCACGCGGCGTTTCATTCGTCAGTCGTTCGGTAAAAACTGCCGCATCGATATTTAACAATGCGCCAACGATGTTCACCCGAAACAAGATCGCGACCACCATGTACAGCGTATACGCAATGACGATGACGACTCCCCCCATTTTCAGGGGATTTTCGCGCCATGAGGCAGGCTTGCCCACCCAGATCGCCGCGCTCAGCGCGAGTAACATCACGATTACGGGTTGCAGCGTGGCGTTGCGAAACGCCGAACCGAACTGTGTTTCGAATTGCAGCAGCGGATTCTGGATATGCCATGTCGCGGCGATTAAAAATAGCAGTAGGATTGCCACTCCATCGCGCCCCAATGATTGATCAGCACCCAAGACAGGCGCGATTACAAGTCTGTGGGTACGCAATAACTGCGGCGTTGTTTTCAGGTCGTTGACGACATCAGCCATAAAAGTTTTTACTCATCAAATCCATGACTCGCCATGTGTCCACGCAGCGCATAGCGCACACGACTGGTCAAATGAAAATAGGCGTCGGAGTCGCGCGTTTCTGGTGTACGCGGCTGCGGCAGATCAATATCGATGATTTCCGCGATGCGTCCCGGTCGCGGCGACAGCACAACCACGCGCGTCGATAAATAAACCGCCTCCGCGATGCTGTGCGTGACGAAAATCACGCTCATCTCGTTCATTTCCGTCCAGATTCGCAGCAGTTCGTTGTTCATACGCTCGCGCGTCATTTCATCGAGCGCGCCAAACGGTTCATCCATGAGCAGCAAGCGCGGCTGAAACGCCAGCGCCCGCGCGATGCTGACGCGCTGCTGCATCCCACCAGAAAGCTGCCAGGGATATTTGTCTTCAAAGCCCGCCAGTTCGACCATCGCCAGCATCTCACGCGCACGGTGATCGCGCTGTTCGCGCGAGTAATTCATGATCTCCAATGGCAGTTCAACATTCTTGATCACAGTACGCCAGTCATAAAGCGTCGCATTTTGAAAGACGAACCCGTAATCACGATCCTGCCGTGCCTGACGCGGCGGCTTGCCATTGACTGTGATCGTACCGCTCGACGGGGCGATCAAGTCTGCGATGATCCGCAGCAGTGTGCTTTTACCGCATCCCGAAGGTCCAATCAACGAGATAAATTCGCCCTGCTTCACATCCAAATCGATGTTATCGAGCGCGTGTACGCTGCTGCCATCTTTAGTGCGAAACGACTTGGATAAATGATTCATCTCAATAATCGTGGTCAAGTGAACAAGCCTCTGGGTAACAAATCAACAGTAGATGTCAAAAGCCATAGCGCTGGATTTCTTTTAACGTTCATCATTTAAGTCATAGACTTTCTTCTGCACGCCAGCGCACGACCAGCCGTTCGATGACTGCGATGACGCTGAAAAAGAGGATACCAAGCAATCCCGCTGCGAAGATGGTTGCAAACAGGCGCGGCGGCGACTGGTTGTAATAACGCGCAAAATTTAATAGGGCGATGCCTATGCCGTCCTGTATCCCCGACGGCAGTTCACCGATGATCGCGCCGACAACGCTGCTTGTCGCCGCCAGCTTGAGCGCGGTGAAAATTTGCGGCAGGGCGTTGGGCAAGCGCAGCTTGATCAAAATTGCCCATTTGCTCGCGGCATATGTCTGCATAAGTTCGAGCGCCGTCGGTGGCACATTGGTCAGCCCGCGCAGCGTGTAAATCGTGACCGGGAAAAATGTCAGGTACGCAGTGATGATCGGCACGGATAGTTCGACATTGCCCGCCCGTCCCATCCAGATGACGACCATTGGCGCAATCGCCAAAATCGGAACGGTCTGTGAAGCGACCACGTAGGGCATCATACCGCGCTGAAGCACTGACGAATGCGTGAAGATGACCGCCAGCACAAAACCAATCGCGCCACCAATCACAAAGCCCTTAATCGCCGCGCTTAACGTATATAAGCCCGCGCTGAACAGCATTTGATACAACGGCTCACCATTACGTTGTGCAGGTTCACCAAACGCGCGTGCAATATCGCTCAGGTGCGGAAGCTGTGCGTCGTTGAACAACGTCAAATCAATGGTGAGACCGCCAAGTGTGAGGGCGTAGCCATTCGACGCGCCAAACGCTTTCAGCGCTTCCCACAACAGCGCGAGTCCAAGCACGATCACAACCGAAAGCAGCGGCGTTCGCCATCGAGAATCGGGTTGTTTTGTATTTGGTGGAACAGACGGCACACGTGAAGCAGTCATCGTTAAGGTGTCTTCAGCACATTGTTATGTTTAGCGGTGTATTGTATAAACAATTGTGAGCTTTCGCCAAATGGTGAGGAGTGCCAAAAGTCAGCCCAAATCTTTTGGCATATTCCCCAACTCAATTGTGGCGAAAAGTACGCCGCTATCATGCAGACAAGGATTTTGTCAGATTGACCTCAGCTTATTCTGAACACGCGACCGGGGCGCTGGCAGGCGTGCGCGTCCTCGATTTTACGCGCGTGCTGGCGGGTCCGTTTTGTACGATGATGCTGGCAGATTTGGGCGCTGATGTGATCAAGGTCGAAGACCCGCAGTGGGGCGATGAAACGCGCCACTGGGGGCCACCCTTCACCGAAAACGGCGTCAGCGCGTATTATCTGAGCGTCAACCGCAATAAACGCAGCCTGACCCTCAACCTGAAAACGCCAGAAGGTCAGGCAATCGCGCGGCGGTTGGCTGCCGAAAGCGACATCGTAGTCGAAAACTTCAAGCCAGGGGGCATGGCATCGTTTGGATTGAGTTATGCCGACTTATCGGCGCTCAACCCGTCGCTGGTCTATACCAGCGTGACCGGGTTTGGTCAAACGGGCGTGTATCGCGACCGTCCGGGGTACGATTTTGTCGTGCAAGCCATGAGCGGACTCATGTCGATTACAGGCGAACCGAATGGACAGCCGTACAAAGTCGGCGTCGCGATCAGCGATGTGATTGCGGGCTTGTTCGCGGCATCCTCACTGTTGGCAGCGCTGCATCATGCGCGCGCGACCGGGCAAGGGCAGCACATCGATATTGCGCTGCTCGATACGCAAATCGCGGCATTGGTCAATATCGCCAGCAGCGCACTGGTGAGTGGGAACACACCGCAGCGCTATGGAAACGAACATCCCAGCATTGTCCCGTATCAACCGTTTCGTGCGGCGGATCGTCCATTCGCGCTGGCAGTCGGCAATGATCGCCAATTTCGCGCGTTGTGCGCGTTGATCGGTAAATCGGAATGGGCGACTGACCCGCGCTTCACGACCAATCCGGCACGGGTGCAGCATCGCCGAGCGCTGATTGCGGAACTCGATTTGGTGTTTAAGACGCGTGATGCTGAGGCATGGGTCGATGATTTGCTCGCGGTCGGCATTCCTGCGGGACCCGTCAACACGGTCACGCAAATGCTCGATGATCCGCACACTGGTTCACGCGGATTGATTACCGAGATTGACGGCGTGCCGATGATCGCGCCGCCTGTACACTTCAGCGCGACCCCGCCACAAGTTTATGCACCACCGCCTGCGCATGGCGAACACACTGATGTTATTTTGTCGCATGTGCTTGGGCTGGATGCCGCAACGATTGACGATTATCATGCGCGCGGCATTATTTAGGCGGTCTTAAGCGCGGCGGCGATCATGCGTTCGCTCACCCCGAACAGCCGATCCTGTACGTTTGTGCTGGCACGATAACGATTGGGCTGCACTGTCCCCAAATTCCGACTGTACATTCCGCTTGGGCGGGCGCTCGTCACCAAATTCACGATGTCATCCGCCGCCCGTTCGGGGGTCGTCGCCATCAAACTTCCAAATGTCGCCGTCATCGCGTTGAACCACGCGGGCATATCTGCGAACAAATTGGATTTGACGTAAAAAGGTCCGTAATTGTAAATCGCCATGTTGGGGAAAACGCGCATGAAACGCAGCGCCGCCAAATCGTTAGCGACTGATTCGTGAATGAGCGTGTAAATGCCCTGATAAAACTTTTCCGCGTTCAAGTTGTCAAAGTCGAGCCGTAGTGGAAGCGTACCGCCCGCCGACACATTGACAATTTTGCTGCCCGGCTGCAACGTCTCTAACAACAGTTGATTGAGACAAAAGCGCGCAAAGTATTGCACCGCGAATACTGTCTCTAACCCTTCGCTGGTCAGCGTGCGTGCGCGGCGCATCACCCCCGCGCAATGGATCACTGCCCCCAGCTTATCACCTTGTGCGCGGGCTTGAACGGCAAGATCGTATACAGACCGCATCAGCGACAGATCGTACTGCCAGTATTCGATAGCGGCGTTGGGCATGTGCGCTTTCACCACAGCGATCGTCGCGTCAGCTTTTTCGTGTGAACGCCCGACGATGATCACCCGTGCGCCGAGCTGGGCGAAACGCAGCGCACTCGCGCGACCGATGCCGTCGGTGCCGCCCGTGATCAAGATACTGCGGTTCGCCAATGGCAGTAATCCAGCGTCGCTCATTGTTGTGTCGGCTCGACGATCGACGGTTGTAGCACGGGCATTGTCCATACCGTATGCTCGAACTCTGGTTCTATCCTTTTAAGAAAGGCAATCGCCTCGTCCATCGTCGGGACGGTGCGCGTGCGCACACCGACAAATTGACTGGCAACCGCAGCGAGCATTTTGTTCAACCCGTGCGTATTGACATCGATTTGCCATGTCAGTTCGCTGAACATCGACAGCGACTTGAGCAGGTCTTGAAACGCGCGCAGCGAAAGCTCAACTTTTCCCAAGCCCATGCTGTCGCTAATGTGATAAACGGGTTTTTGACCCTGAGCAATTTGCGCGCGGATTTCGGTCATAAAATTGACAAAGTCTTCTTTACTCATGTCACCATTGAGCGATGTGAGCAAGACCCGTTGTGGGACGATCCAGTTGATAGCGGAGGGCATTGGTGAACCTTATTATATTACGTAGTGTGATGATGGAATGCTTTTACTATCATAACGGTCTTTTGCAGAATGCTTGTGGGGGACTTTTTTGAAGTCGTCAACGTTTGAGCATGATAATCAAGCAACACTTCTTGACAATCACCGAACATTAGTGCTAATCTTTTATTTTTGAGATTGTTCAGAAAGGAAGCCGAATGCGCGTACGCGATTTCGGCGTGACGCCAGGACGCTTACCGACCGGGCGGTTGAACGCAATCACCGATGTAGCCGGAGTCAAAGTTGGTCACAGCACACGCATCGAAGGCGACGGTGACTGGGTCGAAGGTGTAGGACCCATTCGCACAGGGGTGACAGCGATCCTGCCACACGGCGACAGCCTGTATCACGAGAAAGTTTCGGCGGGCGCGTACAGCATCAACGGGTTTGGCAAGGCAACCGGATTCGAGCAAATCCGCACGCGTGGACAAATCGAGACGCCGATTTTGCTGACGAATACGCTCGCCATCGCGCGCACATCCGACGCGCTCATAGGCTGGATGATGGCACACCACCCAGAAATCGGCTTGACGAGCGGCACAGTCAACCCGATTGTCGGGGAATGTTACGATGGCTTCTTGAACGACGCGCGCGGACGGCATATCGATCAAACGCATGTCTGGAATGCTATCGACTCAGCGGCAGCACACGATGTACGCGAAGGCTGCATCGGCGCGGGTACAGGCACGGCGGCATTCGGTTTCAAAGGTGGCATCGGCACGAGTTCGCGCATCGTCGGGGATACATACACCATTGGAGCACTCGCGCAGACCAATTACGGCGACCGTCCCGAACTCATGTTTTTAGGCGTGCCGCTTGGTCAACACTTACAAAACGAGTATTTACCCGTCGTCGGGGCGCATTCGCAGCAAAGTTACGCGCCGCGCGGCGGGTCGATCATGATGGTGATTGCCACAGACGCACCGCTCGATTCGCGCCAACTGACCCGACTCGCCAGCCGCGCGGCGTTTGGGTTGGCGCGTACAGGCACCGTCAGCCATGATCAAAGTGGTGATTTTGTCATCGCGTTCAGCGTTGCGAATCGGTGGGCGCACAAACCCACAGCACTTACCCAATCTGTGCCACTCGTCCCAGAAGGCGGCGACATCATGAACAGCCTGTTTTTAGGTGTGGTCGAAGCAATTGAAGAATCGATCTTGAACGCGATGATCGCCGCAACGACGATGATCGGGCGTGACGGCAATACATTGTACGCGCTGCCGCACGCTAGCTTGATTTACTGGCTGAAACATTATCGACGAATGGAATAAGACATGATTTTGGAAGTCGCGCAGTTGACCATTAAAGCCGGGCAGGACTCTGAATTTATCGAGGCGATGAAACGCGCAGCGCCATTCTTGCTGGCGAGCGATGGTTATTTGGGTCATGATGTGCACCAGTGTCTGGAAACACCCACGCGCTTTACGACCGACAACCGAGCAAAAATGTTTGCCAATCGAGCGCGACGAGTTGATCGGCGGCGTATACGCGCAGAATACCGTCATCGCTGAGATCGTTCCACAAATGGGATCGGCGGTCGCCAAACACACGCGCCGTGTTGCAAACCGCGCCGTCGGATGCGCGAATCGCGGCGATATTGCCGAACGTGGTGGTCAGGATGAGCACGCCGCCGGCTTGCACGATGTCCGCGCGCCCACCGACACCGGGTAAATCGACTGACCAGCGCAGCGCATACGCCGAATCATAGGCTCGCAGTGTGAACCCATCGAACAAAATCACATCGGCAGTAGCGGAATCAAGCATGATCGCCGCGCCCGCGCCCCCTGGTGGCGCGTCGGGGATCAACAATGTCCACACGCCCGCCGCATCAATGCGCCAGAAACCACCCTGTGTATAGGCTAACAAACCATCAGAATACCCTAGAAGCGCGGCGGGTTCGCGCAGTACGGCGCGGTCGATGATGCTGCCTTCAATGCTGATGATGATAATGTCGTTGGCGTCGGTGATCATGCCGATCATGTCAGCGCTCGCCGCGTAATCGACAATCGGCGGCAGATCGTCCAATCGCCACAGGACGCCCCATGTCGTCGGGTCAACCGCGATCAACGTGTTGTCTGGCGTATGCAAAACGAGCGGGGCATCATTCAAGAACGACATCGGCGCACTGTCGAGCGGTGTGCCGATGGTCGAAGACGCGCCAAAATTGCCGTCGTCATCGATCTGGCGCGTCGTACCGTCGGCAAAAATGATGGTCGGGGATGGCACATCGACCAGACCAACCGCCGGACGATCCAGATTAACGCGCCACAAAATGCGCCCGTCGTCAGAGACACGGCTGACACGATCGCTATCAAGATAAATCAGACTGTTATCCGCGCGGAGAAGCGGCGGCGTGACGGGACCCGCCTCGTCTGCTAAATCAATATGCCACTCGTGCGCGTCCGCCAGCCAAGTCTGCCAGTTCAGCACGAACTTAGATGGACGCCGCCACCCCAACTGTGTAGGAAAATCCCATGTGTAGCCAGGACCAGGAATATCGGGGTTTTCGGTGCGAATCTCAAAATGCAGGTGTGGAGCAGGACGCGCATCCCCGACCGCCGCGATCACAGTCCCCGCCGCGACGCACGTAAACACTGCCGGAAACGGCGTATTCTCGGCTTCCTGAATATGTCCATACTGGCTGTAGGCAATCGAGCCATCGGGGAAGGTGTGTTCGAGAATGATGACGCCGCCGTCGCGTCCCCAACCATTGGTCGAACTAAAGGTGACGCGCCCGTTCGCAATGGCGCGTACAGGCGTGCCGAGACTGGTTCCGCGCCCACCGTACCAATCTTCACCGGTGTGATAGCGCCCCTGATGACGTACGCTCGGCGTGCCGAAGTCTTGCGCGAGTGTGAAAGCAGCGGTATCGAACGGAAATTGAATCGAAGTGACGGAATCGCACTGCCCTTGAGCGTGGGCAGGCGAAGAAATTGAAAGGTTTAGCACAAACAAACACGCAAAAACGCAAAAACGCAAAGACACGTTCAACAACAATTTCACCTCGAACTGGTAGTGATCGGCGGTGTGGTCGCGCTGGCGATCATGCGGTGCATGTTGAGGCGATGCTGCTGGTGACAAAATCATTGCCGCTCAACGTGGTGCCAAGAATACCGAACGCAAATAAAGCAAAAGGCACAAACATGACGAGGTGAAAGATTTTCGCACCCATCGGAACGGTGTAACGCGCGACAAACTTGCCTAACGATAATGACTCGGCAGTTTCCATGAGCGAGTGCGACCTTTCGAGCGACGCAAATTAAGTCACGCTTGTACCACCATCCACATAAAGCGTTTGCCCGGTGATAAACCGCGCCGCGTCGCTGACGAGAAACAAGACCGCAGCCGCTACATCGTCGGGCGTACCGTGCTGACGGAGCGGGATCGTCTCAAGCGCGCTGATCGGCGCGTCGTCATCGATGATGTGGGCGGGCGCGACCGCGTTGACTCGAATATGATGCGGCGCGAGTTCGCGTGCAGCCTGGCGCGTCATACCGAGCAACCCGGCTTTGCTCGATACATAGCCGATGCCGCCGATACTTTCGCTCAATGTGCCGCGCTCCGCGATGTTGGAGGTGATATTGACGATGACGCCGCCGCCATCTTCTTTCATCACGCGCGCTAAAAGCTGCGTGCAGTAAAACGCGCCCGTCAAGTTGACTTCATGGATGCGATGCCATTCCCATTCATCGAGCGTGAGCATATCGCCCGTTTTGTACACGCCCGCCGCATTGACGAGGATCGTCAGGCGACCGAATACATCGCGTCCGGCTTCAATCATGGCGCTGGTTTGAAATCGATTGCTGACATCCGCCTGAAATGGCAGCGCGCGCCCACCTGCCGCGACAATAGACTCCGCGATGGTATCAGCACGATCTGGGTTGAGGTCATTGACGACGACCGCTGCGCCAGCAGATGCCAGCGCATGGGCAATCGCGGTACCAACACCCGCTCCCGCACCGGTGACGATTGCGGCATGACCGTCTAAGCGAATGGAATAGGATGCAGCAGGGAATGCAGCCAACCGCTCATCACCTTTCGTGCGCCCGCGTGCAGATGCGTGACACCTAATTTGTCGGTCTTGAGCAAGCGATCCGCGTGGGGAGCGATGTAATACGCCGCGCCATGACGATAGGCTTGTTGATGCGCACCGCACGCGGCTTCAGCATATTGTTCGGCGGGCGTCCAATCATTCGCACCTTGAATGATTTGTACACGCGTATTGATCGCTAAAATCGCCTGTTCGTCGAGCATGTTGGCAATGAGCAGTACACCATACGGATTTTGGGTGCGGGCGAATAAGCCATAGCAATTGCCAAGTAACGACGTTCCCGCGCCAATCGCAAGAATCACGGCGTGAGATCGGTCGATGCCAGGCTGGAGCAGTGCTGTTTCATAAGCGTTGACGGCGTCCTGTACAGGCGAGCCGCTTCCGCTTGACCCACTGCGCCCTGTTCCGCGTTTATCCCAGCGAAAGACCGCGTAACCACGCTCTAACGCGATAGCGGCGAAATCATCGTACATATCGTGCGTCCAGTACGCGGCTTGTGGGAGTACGAACATCAGCGGATACCCGGTGGAAGGCTTGCGCGTCGCCGGGTAATCGATTTGCCCTGCAAGACGCACACTATCGCCCGCGAAAACTACTTCGTCGGTGTGCGCACTTTGCACAGGCATGATAACAGCCAGGTTCGATGCCATAATTGTTTCACTCACCCTCTACATGCGATGAACGGTCATCAAACAAAAAGCGTGGCATCTTTTTTATTTAACTTTCCATTGATTATAGCGCGCTTCGCGTGCGGAGGGAAAGAGAGATTACGTGAATCTTTTCGTATAAACGATCCAACATTAAGGCTTGTAGTCAATATTTTTAAGTATTACGGTGCGCCTACTTGACGCTATAGAACGAGAGTGCTACTCTTAATTAAGTTAGAGAAATGTTTATGTTTGAAAACCGCGATTATTGGGGTGTTCGGGAGCAACCTTGTCACTCGAATTCAACAAAGTGCTTGAACAAGTCCAAACAATGGGACGGTATCTCAAGCATAAGGGCGACAGCGCCAGCAATCGTTTGCAGCGCGCCGTCGAAATGTTCCTGGCTTGTACCGAGCTTGATCCGGTTCATGAGCGTATCGATCTGGTACGCAAATCATCGGTGAGCGGGTATCGCGGCGCAGCGCCGACGCCACGTCCTTATGATGAAATCATTTGCGGCGTGGGCGAAGCGCCGATACCGCCTCAACAAGCAACGCTGATCGCCGCCGACGGCAGTCAGATATTTCCCGATGTCCACGCACCCGCCTTGTATTACCTGCTCAATATCGGCGTGTACACGTATTATCATGGGCAGCAGCAGCGTCTCCCATCACAGTTCACCAGTCCCGACCTCGTATATAGTGATACCCAACTGCTCGACCGCGATGGGCGTTTGGTCACGAACCAGACCGTCAACGCACGCCGTTCGTTGGCAGAAATGCAAGCCCTGGCACGCAGTGCATGGGAACAGCGCGGCGAAGCCCGACCGATGATCGCGCTGCACGATGGCGGCTTGCTTAAATTTTTCGGCGGCGCCGAGATCGAAGGCGCGGAAAGTATCGAACGCGATTACATGGATGCGCTCGGCAAGCTGCAAGATACCAGCACGGTGCTGGCAGGCTATCTGGATGTGCCACGCAGCACCTATATCATCAGCTTACTACATTTACTCAGCCTGGAACCCCACCAGATCAACGACGCGGTGTTGAAGACCAACGGCGAATTTGAAGGCTTGAACGACGCCATGCTGCTCAATCAGGTTTTGGAAGCTGGTGAACGCAGCGCCGTCATGACACAAAATTCGCCGCAAAACAAAGAATATCGTGATCGCAAAGGCGCGGATTTCGAGATCGCGTTCTTTTATATCAATGTATCGGTCGAAGGGCGTTCGGTGATCGTGCGTGTCGATATTCCAATGTGGGTTGCGCGTGATAAAGACGCAATCGCGGCGCTCCACGCGCTGATTCTGGCGCAGTGTGCGATTCAAGGACGCAAACGTTATCCGTATGCGCTGACGCGGGCGGATGAACTCGCTTACGTGAGCAGCATCGAAAAACAACAGCTCGAAGAAATGATTCGCATCAACATGCGCGCGCAAGATTTGGAACCAGAATCATCGAGCAAGCTGCAAAGTAAAAGCCTTGCACGCGGCGACCGCACCGTGCATCGGCTGAGACGTTAAACAAGCAAACAAAGGAAAATGGCGCATGGCTGCACAAGCACCAGAACGACATCTTGTCGGGCGCGTTTTGCGCGCCAGCACCACCGGCTTCGACTGCGGCACACGCAGCAGTAAAATTGACGAAAAGCATACCTTCGGTTCATTTGTCAAAGTAGCGATCACCGATGACCAGAGCATTTGCGCCATCGGGCTGATCTACGCGATTCGCATCGATGATGACGCGCTCGCGCGTGAACTCGTCATGGCGAGCGCGGTCGATAACATCGCGATGATCGACCAGCGCGAAAATCGGATGGTGCCGGTCGAAATTTGTGTGATCAACATTGGCTATAAATATCACGGTCAAATGGTGCAAAGTATGCCGCCGCGCCCACCGTTAAGCTTGAGCGAAGTCGAATTATGTACCGCCGAAGAAGTCTTCGATTTTACGCAGCATTTCGACTTTTTTCGGCTGGTGTTAGGCGCGAAGGAAGTACCAAGCGACGAACTTATCGCAGCCGCGCTCAATTATGCAGCGGGCGCGTATGATAGCGACACCGATAAGTATGATTTTAAGGTCGAATGCGGGCGGCGCTTAGCCGTCATGCTCTCCAACGACTTGAAACGCCTCACCCATGTGCTGGCGCTGATTCGACCGTGAAGCGTTATAATTACGGCGTTTTAACCGCCTAATCACAGATTGAACGCCTCTCATGATACAGCGTATCCTGTCGCCGCGTGGTGAATCACGCCTGTTACTCGTGTTCGAGTTCGGCATCGTCGCGTTTGGCATCTATTTTCGGATAGCACAGTATCTGTTCAATCGCGTTATTTGGGGTGATGAATGGTCGCTCATCTACAATCTGATCAATCGCTCTTACGGCGAATTGTTCGCGCCGTTAGAACGCAATCAGGGCGCACCGATTGGCTTCTTACTCGCTGAACGTCTCAACCTCGATATTTTCGGCTTGAGCGAGTATTCGCTGCGGCTGTTTCCGTTACTATGCGGCGTAATCAGCCTGCCGATCTTATGGATCGTGGCACGCCGTTTACTTCCGCGCGGTGCAGTGTGGGTCGCGCTGATTTTATTTGCTATCAGCGAGCCACTCATTTATTACGCGGGTGAAGTCAAGCAGTATTCGACCGATGTGTTGGTGTCGCTGCTCATCTTAATATTGTATACCGAAATGCGCGTGCATCCGCTCACTGTTCGACGTGCGGCATTACTGGCATTGAGCGGCGCGCTGTTGATTTGGTTTTCGCATCCGGCGATCTTTATTTTGGCATCGATTAGCCTCGCCTTGTTGATCGAATGGGTGTTTATCGACCGCGCTCGATTGCGTCTCGCCATCCCAATTTTTATCGTGTGGGGCGCGAGCTTTATCGCGTCATACTTGATCTCGCTTCGGTATTTATCGAGCAACGATTATTTACTTGATTTCTGGGTAAATAGTTTCCCTGGGTCGCAGGGCATCCGAACGACGATTGGTTGGGCGCTCGAACGGATGACACGCTTTACACTAGAAAGCACGCCTATTCGGATCACACAAGTCGCGTTGCTCAGCGTCGGTATTGGTGCAGCGGTCGCCCTTAAGCAAGACCGATTTCGCGCGAGCGTTTTGCTGCTGCCGTTTGTCATGATTGTGGTGGCTGCCATTTTGCATCTTTATCCGTTCGCTGTCGGTAGTAAACGTCTGGTCTTATTCTTGTTCCCGTTTCTGTTTCTGCTGGTCGCGTTGGGGGGATGGGCAGTTTTGGATGGTCTGCGCGCACGCGCTTCATGGTGGGCGCGCTTAGCATTGGCAGTTTACTTACTCACACCCGCTTTATCGGTCAATTTCAATCAGCCCAGTTTTGAACCCCTCGACATGCGCCCGATCATGCGTGACTTGAAAACTCAACTGCTGCCGACCGATATAATCTATACAGCGATAGATAATCCTCATGCTTATA
>JBBRAA010000050.1:0-27221 GCA_038207205.1 Aggregatilineales bacterium | reverse complement strand
GGCGGGCATTCGCGTCGCGCCGCATTTCTATAATACCGATGAAGAAGTGCACGCGGTCATCGATGCCATCCGCAATATTCAGGCGAGCAGCGCTTGGAAAGATTACACCCCAGATCGCTCATTCGTGACGTGACACTCCCCGTGTCTAAAGACAGGGGCTTTACGGCGCTTTTCTGATAAATGCTGAGCGCGGTTCCCGTTTTTCTTTGTGTCGTATTTTTCGTTTTTGACACATGGCTCACAGCATCTGTGTCCGAAATTTCAGCAAATTGCACAACATTAAATTTGCAAACGTGAAAATTTAATGTTATGTTCATTTATGGGAGCGCTCTCAATCGGAAAAAGGAGGTGCGTTGGGAGCATATAAGAATCAACTCGCATTTCGGAACAGCTTGGAACATGCTGCACCATGATCACCTTTTAGTAGCATCTTTTAGAAACGAAGGAAGAAACTAATGTCCAAAAAATCACTTCGCGTAGCGCTTTACGTCAGCGTGCTGGCACTCCTGATCGGTGTCGTGCTGCCCATCGCAGCGCAGTCACCCGTCACTATCAACTGGTTTGTTGGTCTCGGCACGGGCACCAACGCCGAACAAATCGCCATTCAAGAGCAGGTCGTGGCAGATTTCAACGCCTCGCAAGATGAAATTGAACTCGTCATCACCATCGCTGGTGCGAACGAAGTCGCGCGCGACCAACTCAGCACGCTGCTCGCTGCTGGCACCCCGCCCGACCTCGTCGGTCCCGTCGGCGTCGCTGGTTCCAATGCCTTCGCTGACCAGTGGCTCGATGTCGCGCCGCTCGTCGAAGCAGCAGGGTTCGATACTTCCGTGTTCGACCCGGCATTGATCGACCTGTACCGCACCCCAGAAGGTGGCTTAAGCTCGCTGCCGTTCGCAGTCTACCCAGCAGTGACCTATTACAATATTGGCTTGTTCGACGAAGCAGGTTTGAACTACCCGCCAGCGGCATTCGGCGCGCCCTACGTGATGCCCGATGGCAGTGAAGTCCCGTGGGATTATAATACCGTCGCGGAAATCGCCAAGATTTTGACCGTCGATTCCAACGGCAACGACGCCTCGATGGCGGAATTTGACCCGACATCAGTCGAACAATTCGGTCTGAACTTCCAATGGGCACGTGTCCGGTTGATCTGGACAAACCTCCAACCGTCCAGCTTCTACGATGCCGAAACCAACGCCGTTACGATCCCCGAAGAATGGGTCGAAGCCTCGCAATGGTATCTGGATCGTATCTGGACGGATTACACCGCGCCGAGCGCGACCTTACAAAGCAGTGAAATCCTGCAACCGAGCGGTTTCGCGTCTGGCAACCTGGCAATTTCGATTGTCCCGTTGTGGTACACGTGCTGCTTGGATAACAGCGTTGGTAATTTTGAATGGGATATCGCGCCCGTCCCCGCGTCGTTCGATGGTGAACAACACGTAGCGATGGACGCCGACACCTTCCGTATCGTCACCGCATCCGAAAACCCAGAAGAAGCCTTCACTGTGCTGCAATATCTGGTCACAGAAGCCGCGCCCGCGTTGGCGACCGCCTATGGCGCGTTCCCCGCGCTCCCCGATGCGCAGCCGCTCTGGGTTGACTCGATCAGCGCGCGTTACCCGATGGGCGTCAGTTGGAACGTAGCGAGCGAAAGCCTCGCCTATGCCAACCCAGGTACCGTCCACCACGAATCGAACGTCCCGAATTATTCGCAGGCTTATGATCGTGAATTCGCGTTCTTGTCGCTGCTCGAAGGCGACACAGGCGAAACCCTCGATCTGGCGGCGGAACTCGAAAGGCTCGAAGCCGATCTCAATACCATTGTGAGCGGCAGCTAGTCTCAGTGAATCACGAAACCTTGTTTTTGTTCTCGCCCTAAATCCCTCTCCCTCAGGGCGAGGGACTTCAAAAGCGCGTTTTTCTCCCCTTCTCCCTGAGGGAGAAGGGGTCGGGGGATGAGGGCTAGTGAACACTCGTGATTCACTGAGTCTCTATACAAGGTGCCGGGGCGTGTCTAAGATATGCCCCGGCATATAATTAAAATCGCCAATTTATTTCAGGAGCAAAAATAATTGTTTGCTAAAATCCTCGTCCCCGTTGATGTGAAAAGGAGTAGTCTCTATGGCTGCAACGGATAGTCCGCGCGCCGCCCCCGTCGCTATCGGCACGCCCATCCCTGTGCGCGGCAAAAGCAACCTGATGCGCCAACAGCGCCTGTGGGGTTGGATATTTCTTTCCCCATGGATCATTGGCTTCGTGGTCTTCACTGCTGCGCCAATTATCGCCTCGTTCATTTTCACCTTCACCAATTTTTCGCTGGCAGAAGGTGCGGGCATCAGCATCGCCGACCCGTTGTTCTCCAACTGGACACGCTTGTTCAGCGACCCGGTGACGCTGCAAGCGCTCGGCGTCACCATTCGTTTCGCGCTCATCGCCGTCCCCATCGGCATTTTAGTCCCGCTGTTTCTGGCAGCGATGCTCAACGCCAAATACCTGTGGGGCAAACGATTTTGGCGTCCACTGTTTTATATGCCGTACATTATTCCGGCGATCTCTGGCATCTTCGTCTGGCAAAGTTTTCTGAATGGTGAAACCGGTTGGCTCAACCGCATTTTGCGCTTTATCGGCATCAGCGACCCACCCAACTGGATTTTCGACGAATCATGGATTTTGGTCGGTTTTGTGCTGATCGGCTTGTGGGGCGTCGGCAATGCGATGCTCACCATGTTGGCGACCATGCAGGGCGTGCCGACGGAACTGTACGAAGCCGCCGACGTGGATGGCGCTGGACCACTTGTCAAATTCATGCGTATCACCATCCCGTTGATTTCGCCCGTCATTTTCTACAACCTCGTCTTAAGCGTCATCGGCTTGATGCAGTATTTCGTCGTGCCTTACGTACTAACACGTGGCACGGGCAACCCGAATAACGCAGCTTATTTCTACAATATGCATCTGTATAAAACCGCGTTCACGTTCTTCGATATGGGCTACGGCTCGACGCAAGCGTGGTTTATTTTCATCATTGCACTGATTTTGACCATCGCCTTGTTCGCTACCTCTCGGCGTTGGGTCTATTCTTCGAGCGGAGAATAATCGATGGCTTCTATTTCGCGTTCCCAGTCTCCATCCCGTACCGTCAATACATCGCCTTTTTACAGCGCTCAGCTTCGCAAATTCGCGCTCGGCGCGATCATCACGCTGATCGCCACGGCGCTTGCCATCGGTTATCTGCTTCCATTCGGCAATATGGCGTTGATCGCTGTCAAAAGCCAACAGCAGATTGTCGGGCAAACTGACGGACCGATTTTGCCGTTGACGACCGAGACCTTCACATATCAGGAAGAACTCTACGAAATTTTCACCGTACCGATGCCAGATGGCACGATACGCGAACTCGCGCTCGTCGAAAAGAGCCGACGCATCAACCAGTTCGTCGACCCGGCGAACCCCGGCGCGGGCTTGATCGAATGGGAGGGCAATTGGCGCGGACTCACCCCCGTCACCAATATCGACCTGCACTTTGAAAATTTTGGTATCGCCTGGGATTTACTCGATTTTCCGAAATTATTCCGCAATACGCTGGTCATCGCCGTCGTCGGCATGATCGGCACGCTTTTGTCCAGTATTTGCGTCGCTTACGCATTCGCGCGTTTTCCGCTGCCCGGTAAAAACTGGCTGTTTCTGATTTTGATCGGCACGATCATTCTGCCCAGCCAGGTCACGTTGATTCCCACATATGCCTTTTTCGCCGCGATTGGCTGGACAGGCACATGGCTGCCGTTGATCGTGCCGCACTTTTTCGCCAACGCTTACAACGTCTTTTTGCTTCGTCAGTTCTTCTTGACTCTGCCGCGCGAACTCGATGAAGCCGCCATGATCGACGGCGCGGGACCCTTCCGCGTTTTGGTCAGCGTCATCATTCCGCAGTCATGGGCGGCGATTATCTCGGTCGCCCTGTTCCATTTCATTTTCGCGTGGAACGACTATTTCAGTCCGCTCATCTATTTGTCGGGTAAGCCCGACCTTCAGACGATCTCGATTGGCGTGCAGGTGTTCAACTTCCAGTACGGTCCACAGCCGCAGTTGATTCAGGCGACATCCCTGATGGCGATGGTGCTGCCGCTCGTCCTGTTCTTCCTGGCACAGCGCTTCTTCATGCGCGGCATCGTCGTCACGGGCGTCGAAAAATAGCCGAAATATTCCGGTGGCTTCTGTCGTTTGACAAAGACCGGTCGTTGGGTTGGTAGTGTGGGCGCAGCGTGCTGCGTCCACACAGATTCTGGTTGCTGATCAAGGATTATTCATGAAGAAATTGCGCTTGATTCTATTGCTTGTCTTATTTTCCGCCCTCCCCACCGTCGCTCAGGACGATCCCGTTTTGACGGTCGATGCGAGCGCATCGCGCGGGGCGATCAGCCCATACGTGTACGGGTCAAATATGAACCTGTACGCGACCATCCCGCTTGATTTAATGGACGAAGCGGCGGCACTCAATCTCGGTTATATGCGCTATGGCGGCGGTGATACCGACCGTATGGATATGCGAACCAGCATCATCGATTTGTATATGTATCAAGTCCGTCAAATCGGCGCTGAACCTGCGATGTCGGTGCGCTTGCTCGGTGGCACGCCCGAAGACGCCGCCGAGCTTGTCCGCTATACCAACATCGAAAACGATTACGACATCCGTTTCTGGAGCATCGGCAACGAGCCGAACTTGTTCGTCGCTTTGATGGGCGCAGAAACCTACACCGCCGATGATCTTGCCCGCGATTGGCGCGCGATTGCTGACGCGATGCGCGCGGTCGATCCCGAAATTCAGTTCGTCGGTCCCGATATCACGCAGTATGTCGTGCTTGACGCCAGCGACCCCGATAATCTCGCTTATCTCCCAGCGAATTTGGGCGGCGCACCGCTCGACGCTGAAGGGGGCGATTGGCTGCAAACGTTCTTGAACATCAACGGCGATATTCTCGATTACGTCGCCATTCATCGCTATCCATATCCCGGCTTGACAGGCACAGGACCCACCGTCGAAGACCTGCGTACCAACGCCGCTGAATGGGATATTGCTATTCCTAATTTGCGGGCGGTCATTCGCCAAGCCGCCGGACGCGATATTCCGATTGCCGTCACCGAAGTCAACTCGAACAGTGCGAACAGCGTCGGTGGCGTTTCTACACTCGATTCGTTCTATAACGCGCTCTGGCTCGGTGATGTACTGGGTCGTTTGATCGAACAGCAGATCGACATCGTCGCGCACTGGGATATTCAGGGCGGGAGCAATCGTGGGTGGGGCATTCTAGGCAGCTTCGATGTGCGCCCTACATACTATACCTATCTGATGTACACCCATTTTGGGACAGAATTGCTTACTGCGGATTCTACTGACCCGCTTGTCACAATTTATGCGGCGCGGCGCGATGACGGTGCGCTCACCCTCATTGTGATTAATCTGGGCGACGCTGAGGCGACGCATACGCTCGCGCTTACTGGATTCGCCCCATCCGGCGACGCCGAGGTGTGGCGTTTCGACGCCGACACTGACGCCGCACAAATCGATCCGCAACCGATCAGCCACGGCGCGCCGATCACCGTGCCAGCCGCATCGATGACGGTATACGTGGTGCCGGGATCATGACGACACTGTCTCATAACCCTGTCGAGGCGGCATCAATGCCGCCCACGCAGACCAGCACGCCGATCCCCACGCTCGTCCTGATCTGGATTGCGTGGGCGGCGATTTTGCTCGGCTATCAAACGCTCGTCAGCGAACGCGTCGAGCCAGTCCGCCCCGATTACACGCGCTCTTGGACGGCAGATTTTACACGCGAAAATGCCGAGTTCGGCGTGTATTTGAGCGAGCCTTTTATGGAGCGTCAGGTCGCCTACGATTCTGAATACTATCTATCAATCGCGGTCGTCGGCTATGACGATTTCCTCAATGCGCCATCGGTTCGCACCCCGCGCGGACAGCGGATTTCGCTCAATAACGCTTTCTTTCCATTTTATCCAGCAGTCATGGGAGCGCTCTCGCTCCCGTTGCGCGTGTTAGGACTCAACCCAATTGCGACGGCGACGCTGGCTGGCGTCATCGTCTCGCTGGTTGGCAGCCTGGTCGGCATGATCAGCCTGTACACGATCGCGCGCCCACACCTTGATAATTCTGGCGGGCTGCGCGCCGCGTTTTATCTGCTTGTCTTCCCGACAGGCTTTTATCTGGCGACCGTGTACACAGAAGGTTTATTTGTCGGCTTAGCGTTCGCGTCACTGGCGTTGATCCAGCACAAGCGTTTGTTAGGGGCAGGGATTTTGGCGGCGCTGGCGACATGGACGCGTTCGATTGGCATCGCGCTTGTCATTCCGTTGGCGCTGGCGTGGCTCAGCCTGATCGATTGGCGCGCACTCCGGCGCGATCCATTGTCGGCGCTGCGCCCGTATTTGCCGCTCATCATCCGTACACTGGCGGTCGTACTGCCTGTTA
Organism: Aggregatilineales bacterium; assembly: GCA_038207205.1. Lineage (GTDB taxonomy): Bacteria > Chloroflexota > Anaerolineae > Aggregatilineales > Phototrophicaceae > Flexifilum. Next base: position 20,728 of record JBBRAA010000050.1, on the reverse strand, counting down.
TCGCCTATCTGCTCTGGCGCGCCGTTTTCGGGGCGAACTTCGATTATGTCCAGGATAATTTTTTTGGACGACGCGTGCTCGATATTCAGTTCACGCTCGAAAGTTGGGGTCGTGCGTTCGAAGGCTTCTTAGAAGGTCAGAACCCGTCGGCGCGCGTCTACTTTATGATCGAAGCCGGCGCGGTGATACTTGCGTTCGTCGCGTGTCTGTTCACACTGCGGCGTTATCCCGGCATCGCCTTGTTCAGCGCCGCCGCATTGATTATTCCTGTGTTTTCCGGCGACCCACAAAGTCTGGTGCGCTATATCCTCGTTATCCCGTCGGTGTATCTGTTTTTGGCGCGACTGGGCAAAAGCGCCGCCTTTGATCGCGCATGGACAATTGCCAGTCTGGTTTTGTTTGCGCTGCTGACATTCTTATTTACCTATGACTTTTGGGTGGCATAATCATGACCTTTCCATCGAATTTTTTATGGGGCGCTGCAACCTCGAGCTATCAAATCGAAGGCGGTGGCTTAAGCGAAGGACGCGGCGAATCGATCTGGGATCGCTTTTCGCATACGCCGGGTAAAGTCCATAACGGCGATTCGGGCGGTGTCGCGTGCGATCACCTGCACCTTTATCCCAATGATGTCGCCTTGATGTCCGAACTTGGTTTGAAAGCCTATCGCTTTTCGACATCGTGGTCGCGCGTGCTGCCCGCTGGCGTAGGCGATGTGAACCCTGCCGGACTCGATTTTTATGACCGATTGACCGACGAACTGCTCAAACATCATATTCAGCCCTATCTCACCCTCTATCATTGGGATTTACCGCAAGCACTGCAAGATCGTGGTGGCTGGGCGAACCCCGACAGCGTGCACTGGTTCGCAGACTACGCCGATGTCATGACCCGTCGATTGGGCGACCGCGTCCAGTCATGGGTTACACTCAATGAGCCGTGGTGCATTTCGATTTTAAGCAACATGCTCGGTGAGCACGCGCCCGGTAACCAAGACCCTGTGATCGCCTATCGCGTCGCGCATCATCTCAATCTGGCACATGGCGCAGCGATGCGCGTCATTCGCCGCAATTGTCCCGGCGTGTCTGCGGGCATCACGCTCAACCTGAGTCCAAGTACACCCTTGACCGACTCTGGTTCGGATCGACAAGCCGCCGAATTTTATGACGGCTGGTACAACCGTTGGTTTCTTGATCCGGTCTTGAAGGGTACTTACCCCGATGACATGGTCGAACTGCTCACGCCTGTGCTGGTCGATCTCGATTTGGATGCGGTCAAAACCGCTGCTGAACCGATGGATTTTCTCGGCGTCAATTACTACACGCGCGCCGTCGTCAAGTATAACGCCGATAAATCGCTCCCCTTTGAAGACGTCGATCTCGACGACGTTGATCGTACTGGAATGGAGTGGGAAATTTATCCGCGCGGGTTGACCGATCTGCTCGTGCGCTTGCACCACGATTACGCGCCAAAAGCCATCTATATCACCGAAAACGGCGCCGCCTTTGATGATCCTGCGCCCGTCGATGGTCTGGTCGAAGATGCGCCGCGCCGTGCGTACCTCGAAGCACATTTGCGCGCCTGCGAAGCGGCGATCATACAGGGCGTGCCGCTGGCGGGTTATTTCGCGTGGAGCTTGCTCGATAATTTCGAGTGGGCATACGGTTATGACAAGCGTTTTGGCATTATCCACGTTGATTTTGATACGCAAAAGCGCACGTTCAAACGCAGCGCGCGCTACTATCAATCCGTCATCGCCCATAACGGACTTGATTAAATCTTCGCGTCCTGGTTGGCACTGCGTTTACACGAGCGGCATAATTGCCGCTCTACGTCTGATCTGTGAGGTGATGATGTGCCGCTCCCTGTAATGCAAAATCCGCTGCCGACTCTGACGGCGCTGCACCGCGCCGCGCAAATCGTCGGTGGCATTAACATGCTCGCGCAGCCCCATGTAGCCGGTTATTTCGAACTCGCGCTTGTACCTGTGCGCGCCGGGTTATCCGCCGTGTGGTCTGCCACTGCGTCCACCGACGATCATCGTCCGCAGATCAACGTCGGTTTCGCACCGTTCACTTTGCCCGATTTTCTCCGTCCGTACTGGTATGCGACCGCCTATCCGTATCCCGAAGTCATGCTCTATCCCGATTTGCCTGATCGCGCGCGCTGGACGCGCGAGTCATGGACAGGCGTCGTCATCGATTACGACAGCATCGCCGCACAAGATGATGTGACCGCGTTCATCGAAACCATCAGCACCGAAGTGTTTATCCTGCTGCGCGACTTATTGCCCGACTAAATCACGCTTCATCTATTATGGATACTGTGATGACTCCACCGCCCATCCGCACCGCCGATAACGCCTTCGCCAACCACACCATGCGTTCACGCGCGCCTAAAATCATCCGTGAAACGGCGCACATCAACGACGATTTTCCCCTACATGTCAAGGCACAGCTCGAAGCGTTGGCGGCGGGCATGGAATCTGATAGGCCCGTGCCGCCACTGGTCACGTCCGCGCCAGATCACGCGCATTGGCGCAGCGCCTATCTGGCGCATGATGGCGACACATGGCTCGATACCGAGTGGTTTTATGCCGAGACCTTTTATTTTCGCCACATTGTGGAAATTACAGGCTGGTTCGAAACTGGGCGCGACCCGTATGCGCCGAAAAAGCGTGAAGAACTCGATACTCCCGCGTTGTGGCGCGCACTCGATCAAGCCCTTACCACCCGTGACGCCGATGTGCCGTCCGATCATAAGCTGACCGACTTGATCGAAGCGGCACTATGGGGCAACAGCATCGATTTGAGCTACGCGCAAGCCGCTGCGCATGGCACGACGCGCGATCCCAGCGATTTGCTCATCGATGATACGTCCACAGTCGTCGATCACTTGCACGCGACGCAGTTGAACGGACATATCGACATCATTGCGGATAACGCGGGCACTGAACTCGCGCTCGATTTGGTCTTGGTCGATGCGCTGCTCGACGGCTGGACGGACAACGTGCGCTTGCATATCAAGCAGCATCCGACATTTGTCAGCGATACAATCCGCACCGACGTGCTCGATTTTCTCACCCTGCTCCGCGCCCGCCCCAACAGCGCGCAGCGTGCGCTCGGTGATCGTCTAAGCGCGGCACTCGCGGAAGGCGCGCTTGAACTCATCCCGGATTGGTTTTGGAACAGTTCGCATTTTCTGTGGCAGCATCCAAATTTGAACGATCTGTTTCGCGGTTCGTCACTGGTCATCAGCAAAGGCGATGCCAATTATCGTCGCTTGCTTGGTGATGCGTTCTGGAATGCGACCACGCCGTTCAGCGAAGTGGTCGCGTATCTACCCGCGCCGACACTGGCGCTGCGGACACTCAAAAGCGACCCGATTGTCGGCTTGAAAGCCGGTATTGCCGCACGGCTGGACGCCGAAGACGACAAGTGGCGCAGCAATGGCAAACGCGGCGTCATCCAGTTCAAAAAGGGCTGAAAGAAGAAAGTTTGGACACGTTCCGCTTTACGTCCCCGCGCGTGAATCACCCGGCGCGACCTGCACAATCGATCCCCACGCCTGATACTGCGTCGCGAAAATCTCGCGGTCGCGTTCCGCACCATTGGGTTCAAGAATGATGCGCGTCACTTCGACATACGCACCTTCCGCGCCAAAATCGACCTGGAGTTCTTGACCCACCTGAAAATCTGCATTGACCTCGTAACGGGTGTTGAGCGGCGGCTGCACATCCAGCACGACGGGTCCTTGCTTGATCACCTGTCGCCCATCGCTCGTACTGTAAAAGCGAAATTCGACCGATGAATTGGCTTCGTAAACCGATGTTTCGATCAACAAATGATGCGGCGTATCGTTCAGGAAACGGAAATCGAGGTCGGGTGTATAAATCGCCGCGTCCATCCCCACGCCTTCGGCATCTCCACGCTCGTAATAACCAACGCGGTAGCCATGACCATAACGTTCGACAATCGGATACCCGCCGTAAAACGCCGCGCGAAATGCTGTCGTGCTTACCTGACAAACGCCGCCACCTACGCCTTGAATCGTGCGCCCGCCGTAGATTACCGCGCTCGATACATAGCCCGCTTCCGGCGAAATATCCCCAACGAACTGATTGAACGAGAAAATCTCGCCCGGCGCGATGATCACGCCATCGAACTGCTGCGCCGCCTGATAAATATTGTCAGTGCGCGCAGGCGTTGAACCAGCATAATAGCTCACCCCGCGCGCGACCAATTCTGTGATGCCCAGTTCGGCGGCGGTCACGCTGGCATGATACGGCGGCAGTTGATAATCGAACGCCATCGGCGCGATGCGGTTGAACTCGCTGAAAATCGCCGCTTCCATCGTGGCGATAGTCTGCGCTACATTGACGGTGCGCCCGTTGCGCGACACGCTGATCGGCTCAAGCTGGCGGGTATCATCGTTGAAGCGAAAACGTCCGCTTTCTGGCGCGACGATCAAGCCGCGCGCCAGCGATTCCAGGTACGGCGTAAACGCGCCTGCATTGACGCGCACATCATAATGCAGTGCGCCATCGTCTGTCCGTACCGTGCTCACGCGCAGCAGCGCCGCGATCTGATCCACGCTTGCCGTCCACGGTCCTAACGGATTACCGCTGCCGTCATCCGCGATCAACGTGACCGGCGCAGATAACGCGACGCGCGCGCGCCGTGCCGCTTCGTCGGCATCCAGAACGACAGGCGACGTTTCTTCGACCGCAACGGCGATCTCGCCCGCGTTTTCCAGCGCCAGAATTGCTGTATCCAGGCGCGTCAGCGTCGCCATCACATTCACGGTCCGCCCCGCTTCACCCGGCGTCAAAATCACCTCTGTGCCGATGATCTCGAACGTGGCGTCGGTTGGATAACGGTTGATGTCATTAGCAATCTGGTTGAGGCGTTGCAGCGCCACATTTTGGTCATATTCGATGACTGGCGTAAGCGCGTAACCGTTCAGCCATGTCAGCAATTGCTCGACCGTGTTCGAGAACGGATTGCCGCCCCGCCCGATCTGCATCGCTTGTTCCGCCGTCGCCGCCGCGTCATAACGCACGCCGAGTTCATCGGCAGTCAGTGAATACATGCGGTCGCCATCGCGCAGCGTAAACACGCGGTCATTATCGATGGTGAAGCGTGTGGCTAAGGCGGCGGCGGCGGATTGCCCGTTCATCCCGCCGAGATCGAGTCCGTATGCGCTCACATTCGGTACGATTTTGTTTTGATAGTTGACCTGAAACATCGCCACGAAAATCGTCAGCAGCAGCATGAGCAGCACAATGCCGCTGATGAACAAAATCGGCACACGCAGCAGCCATGCACTAAACGCGGGTGCATCATCGTCGTAACGTGGATCGTACGGGGATGGGGATACGTTCATCTTGACCCTGCAAAAATTAACGGTTGGAATATCTCCATTTTAACACACCCACCGTTACCCAACATCCGTCAGGGGCGGCATAAAAAGCGTGTCTGAAAGTGATCTTACAATTACGCCGCTACCCGCCGCTGATTGATCAGACGCCACACCAAAATCACCAGCACCGCGCCGATGATCCCGGCGATCAGTCCGCCGTTGAACAAGATGCCGCCGACGATCCCACCGATCAAGCCCAGCACCATATCGTTGATAAAACCACTGCCGCGTCCGTTGACCAACAAACCCGCGATCCAGCCTGTAAACGCCCAGATCAACACCGGAATCAGCAGTGAAAATGCGATACTGAACACGGTTGAAATTACGATCAACGCGACGATCAAGACGAGAAATGCGATGACGATGCCCACGATTGACTCCTGAATAGGTGAATGGCGTTATATCACTATTTACGCACCATCACCAAAAAAGTTTCACCCCTGTCGCGTCAAGCTGCCAATCAACAAATCGAGCGCCAGTTCCGGCTTGATCTCGCCCGTTTTCATCTGTTTATCGTAGCTTTGCAGTGTCCGATAAATCTGTTCGAGCTGGTCGAGTGAAAACAGCCGCGATTGCTTGGCGACTTTTTCGACGACGAAACTGGATTTCGTGCCAATCGCTTCGCCGAGCGTATTCGTGTAGCCGCCCATCGCCAGATGTGATTTTGCCAGCAGCAGCAGCCGAAACTGACGCACGATCATGCCGTAAATCGGAAACACGTCTTCTTGCTGTTCTTTCAACCGATTGAGCAGCGTCAGCGCCAACGACCCGCGTCCTTCGGCAATTGCATCCGCGAACTGAAACACGGTCGCTTCAGCGACGTAGGGCGTGAGCAGTTCGACATCGCTCTCGCGGATCGCGCGCTTGCCGTCCGTATACGCCACCAGCTTGAACAACTCGTTGTCGGCACGGCGCAGATCGCCCGTCGTGACGCTGGCGAGCGCGGCGGCGGCTTGCGGCTCAATTTGCACGCCGTATTGCTCACTTGCACGCTTGATGATCCACTGCGTGCCGTCTTTCGGAGACTCGAACGCTTTTTCAAAGCCGCGCTCATGGTCGCGTGCGGATTTCAATACCTTGTGGCTATCCGCCAGTTTTTCACGCTCCCAAAACACCACGCGCGCCGTATCGGGCAGCGTCGGTAGTTCCGTCGCCAGCCGCTCGACCGCTTTCTTGCCGATCTCGCCCGCGCCTTTGCGTGTGATCCAGCTCAACATGCCGCGCACGATCACCATGCGTTTATCCGCCAAAAACGGATACGCCGACGCCGACGCCAATACTTCGGCGGCTTCGATGCTCACGCCGTCATAGTCGGAGGTATTCAAATCGGCGTTGGGCGTCGTCCCCATTTTGGCGCGCATCTTCTGTACTTCTTCTTCGATGCGTAAATCGTCGTCACCATGAAAGATATAAAATGTCGGCGCTGTTTTGGTCATAGATTTTTTCTCTGCGGCTCATCAAAAAATCGAAAGCCTATTGAACTGACTTAAAGTGCGCTAAAGGCGCGCTTTTTTGTCTTCGGCATCTCGTGAGACTACGCACTATTGATCGTTGGCACAGGCTGTCCTCGCCGCTCAACTTTTAGTCAGTGACGCATATTCACACGTGATGAAGCGCGCAAAAATCGGCGTTAAGCGATCTGGAAACATCGCTAACTCGATTTCGTCGTCACTCGATGCACCGTCATCGACCCGACTTCGCGCCGCACAATGCTCACGATCTCCAGGTTGCGCGGATCGCCGTCAGTCGTGATGTATTTTTGCAGCGATAAACCAATCGGCTGTGAAAACAGGATCGTCGCCATCACTGCCATCAACACCATTGGCAGTCGTTCCCATGCCACGCGGCGGCTTGTACCTGCGAAGCCCAGTAATGCCGCACTCGTCGTCATCAAGCCTGTCGTCACCAGGTTTGTCCCACAGTTAGGATGCACCGCCAGTTGATGTTCTCCCGCTTGCATTCGCTTCAGGGCGTCGTTGACTGCGCGTTCGATCTGTTCTGTTGGCGCGTCTCCCAGCAGCACGAAACCGCCTGCATCGCTGCGCCCCGCCATTTGCAAACCGCGCACGCGGCTCGATAACACATGAATCGTCGCGTGTTCCAAGCCATGATTACGCCGCGTCCGTTGTACAGGCGGCAAATCCAGCACCGGGCGCATCCAGCCCGCGAGTTGTTCAATAAATTTCATCTCGTTCGACCTTTAACCATGCCGTTGAGCGCACCATGCGCCTCACAACTATACCACCCCTTTAACTTTTCTTTGCGGCTTCACGCCTTTGCGCGGTCGTGTTGTATGTTTCGCTTTTCGCTTCATTGCTGCCGACTCCCCGATGTTTAACCTTCGCCCTCAGCGCGATTAAAGAATTTGGTCTACAATGAAAATCGTACTGCATGTCATCAACATGACTCACATCTCTCAAGGAGAAGCATATGCGTAAAACGTTGAAATACCTCGTCCTGCTGCTCATCATTGCCGCCCTGCCGCTGACAGTCTTCGCACAAGCACAGCAAGACCCGGTTGAAGCAGGCGAACTGGCGCTTGGTGATGAAGTTACCGGCGAAATCAGCGATGATGAACGCGCGTTCGCGTATACCATCACGCTTGAAGAAGACGCGCAAATTGTCGCGATCCTATCAGCCGAAGATTTTGATTGCTACCTGACTCTGCTCGACGAAGATGGCGAAGAAATCGCGTTCGACGATGATGGGGCAGGTAACCTCGATTCACAGATTACCTACAGCGCCGAAGCAGGCACGTACATGCTTGTCGCGCAAAGTTATTCGTATCGCAATGGCAGTGGCGCGGGCATCGCCGGCGATTTTACGCTCAGCCTTAACCAGCGCGTCGTCAACAGCATCGAATATGGCGACCGTCTAGAAGGTGAAATCACCGGCGATGACGAACTCGCGGATGGCAATATTGGTTTCGCCTACACGTTCATGGGCAGCACTGGCGATGTCATCGTCGCGGAGCATTTTTCCGGAGACTACGACAGCTATTTGCTCCTCGAACTCAATGGCAGTCAGCTCAGCTATAACGATGACGGCGCGGGCAACCTCGACTCGCGTTTAGGTCCCTTCACACTGCCGGACGACGGCGAATATACCTTGATTGTACGTTCGCTCGGCGGTGACGATACCGGAGCGTTCGAAGTTACCCTCAATACGATTGCCTCCGTCACGCTGGAATTCGCCGAGAAAACCACCGCCGAACTGACCAGTGATACAGACGTGCTGTACTTCCAGTTTGAAGCCAGTGTCGGGGATATCATCAGTGTGCAGGTGGATAGCGAAGTCGATACCAATTTATCGATCAGCGACCCCAGCAATTACACCGTCACCAGCGACGAAGACAGCGGCAGCGGCAACAATCCCGAAATCTCCGAATTTTCGTTGAGCAGTGCCGGCGTGTACACGCTCATCATTCGCGCCACCGAAACCGGTGAAGGTCCCGTCGAAGTCGTCGTTGACCGCGCCGAAGTCCCGACTCTCAACGAAGGTCCGCAAACGCTCGCTTTTAGCAGCACCACGTTTACACGTACACTCGTGTTCGATGCCGAAGGCGACGTGCAGTATCGCATCACCTTCGAGTTGATCGATGGTGATTTCGGTTCGCCCAGTATTGATATTACCCAGGATGATGTCTCGCTCGGATACACCAGTACCAGCCGTGTGCAGCGCCTCAGCATCGATATCACCCCCGACTCGGATGGTGAAGTCGTGCTTCGCATCAGTGATTACAGCTACGCCAATATTGATTATCAAGTCACGCTGGAAGTAATCGGGGAATAATCCCCAGTTTATCAGAAAAGCGCCTTATATCCCCACGCCTTCAGGCATGGGGATATAAGGCAGGGCAAACGCTTCAAAATTTCTGGGAGTTCATCAAGCGTCAAGAATGCTCGTAGGGGAGGGGCAATGTCTCCTCCCGCCATAAAAAGCACGGGCGACCCCGTGTGGTCGCCCCTACGCGCCCGCTCTGACCGCGATACAAATATCCGCTGGATTTTGATGCGTTTGCCCTAAGCGCGCCCGTCGTTCAGCTCGTGATTTTGTACGTTCTCGTCCACAAGCACTGGCATCACTTTAACTAAAAACAACAGCCTGTGTACGGGCATGACTGTGCCATGCCCGCTCGTTGTCACCCGCCTGATACCCAAATCCCTACGCCCGTTCCGCTTCGACCAACGCCGCATCGATCATATCGGCGTATAACGCTTCGTCGATGTCAACCGTCACGTCGCTGACAGCGCCAAATGTCTCCAGCACTTCGTCGTACTCATGGGTAATCGGCGCGGGCTGACCTTTACGCGCCGCCGCGAACCGCTGACGCCGTTCGATCAGCGCCATCTCTTCAATCTGCGTCCGCACTAAACTGAGCAGCCCTTCGCCACGAATCTCGTCGTTATGAATCATGTCGTTTCCCCTGTGCGATATGGTTTTAATCAACACGAACAAGCAGGCGCGCATTTTTTGTAAAACGCCTGATCGCAGCCGGGTACACGATCTTTATATTGTGCATCTTATCACAATACATGCAGTCCACTGTGAACCATTGGCTCCACTTCTGTTAAATCCAGGTTCTTTCTTTGCGCGTTCGTGCCCCGATTTTTCAGGTGGATTTTTTAGCGCTCATACGTCCCATCGTCGAAAATCCCCGACGCATGACAGCCAGCATTTGCATCCGCTGCGTCGCGTTCCAAATCGACGAAAAAATCGAACTGCGCGTCATCTGGCTGATACAAAACCACTTCCGCATAACCGTTGCGGATGAGTTCGGCGTTGACGAACGTATTGCCGACATACACATAGCGCAGCAGTCGATCATAGCGGTCGGTCTCGCTGCGGTCGCGCACCAGCGTGACCGTTTGTCCCTCTACCAAATCGATGTTCGCGCGCCGTGCCTCACTGTAGCAGCTTTCGCTGCGTTCCGGTGTATTCACGCCGACATAACGCACACGGTAGACCGTGCCGTCGATTTCTACATCGATGGTGTCGCCATCGATGACGCTGACGACGCGCCCGTTTTCATCACCGATGATCGTACTGTCGTCATTATCTCCGAGACTTGCTCCACCGTCTGGCGGTGTGTATTCGAGTTCGCACGCCGTCAAGCCACAGACGATGCAAAGGCACAACAATACAACTTTTAGCGTTTTTTTTGAGTTCATCAGGAACACCTGTGTTAAAATAAGGATATACGCCTGCCAGGATTGCGATGGTTGACCATGGATGACATCATTATTTTACAAGAAACCCGTCCCAATCGCTCTGATGCAGTTCGCAACCGTGAATTGTTGATCGAAACTGCGCGCCGTTTGTTCTCGCAGGAAGGCGTCGAAAAAGTCTCCATGAACGATTTGGCGAAAGCCGCCGGCGTCGGCAAAGGCACGCTTTATCGTCATTTTCCGAGCAAGGCGCAGTTGTGCGAAACGCTTATTGATGAACAAATGCGCGCGTTACAGGCACGCACCTTCACGTATCTGCGTGATAATCCTGCGCCGGACGATGCATTGATTTGGTTCGTGGGAGAAGTGCTCGCATTCGTTGACCACAACATCGAGCTGATGGGATCAGGCGGCGTCGATCTGCTGCCGCACCCCGCGCATTTATGGTGGCGTCAAACCATCCGCGCGCTGCTCGGTCGCATCGATTTTAGCCATAAAGCAGCACCGCCCGATCTCGATTATCTTGCGGATGTCTTGTACATCACGCTTGATGTGCGAACGGTGTTGTTTCATAAGTTCGCGCATGGCTGGCAAATTGACCGTATCCATGCGGGTATGGCGGCGGCGATCCGAATATTGATCGACTGATTATCTGAAAAGCACCGTAAAACCCCTGCCTTCAGGCATGGGGATATAAGGCGCAGGGCAATCGCTTCAAAATGAAAATCTGTGCCATTAGGACTCTCTATGCTTCAGAAAGGTTTTGTTACCAACTACGAATGACTGTTCATGATGTGTTAAAAATCCTTGCTGAGACAAGAAACAGATTTGAAGCGATTGCCCTGCTGATCTGTGTCGCTTTACAATACGGCTTAAAAAAAGTATACTAACCCTAGGGCGTGACCGCGCAGGTTGCGCCCTTTATTCTTTTCACCCTAAGTTTGATGATCGCTGTGAAATTCGGCACCGTCCTGAGCCGAGTTTAGAGAACCCCCGAATCACCAAGCGCAGCCCGACAGGTCAACCTATCCTAAGACCGGATAATGCACATAAACAGAGGTGTCGCTTGGCTATCAAACTGTATATTGGCAATTTGCATTACAGCGTGACACAAACACAAATCCGCGAATTGTTCGCAGGCGCAGGCGAGATTATTGATGTTTATATCGCCAAAGACCGCTATTCGTCCAAATCGAGCGGGTTCGGGTTTGTCGAAATGGCGACCGAAGTGGAAAGCCAAAAAGCGATCGAACTGTATCATGGCTATTCGCTGGTTGACCGCCGCATGACCGTGCAAGAGATCAAGAACGCTGCCAAAACCGAATGGAAAGGTTCATCGGGGACGGTCGTGTATCGTAAAAGCCCGACGCCGATTGTCGAAGGCGTTGAAGGTGACGACGTGACCGCTACAACGGCGGGTTAATGCCGATCATCCGTCCGACGCGCGCGATCACACGACTGGTCGCGTCGTCGCTGGCGTAGCCATGCGCCTGATACCATTCCCACGTATCGGCGATGCTTTGCGGCGTGCCCACCAGCGGCTTACCGAGTTCAGTCCATGCTTTATCAAAATTAAAATAGACGCGCCGTGCGCTCAACTTGGTCTGGTTGCCATCGATGGGGATGGGCAGACCGAGCGCGCGCCCGACTTCAAAGAGTTCGCCTAGAATCGGCGTCATCCAACGGGCGACGGGCAGCGTCGGCGCGGGCGCACCGACCACACGCGCCGTAAGCGCGAGCAACTCCGCGTGCCGATAGTTTTCTGCCCCCAGGATATACCGCTCACCGATCCGCCCCTGACGCGCCGCCGCGACGTGCATCCGCGCGACATCACGCACATCGATCAACGCGACGCCGCCGACAGGCACCGGAATCGTCCAACTCAGCCGTTTGGTCGCCAGCACGAGATCGCCGGAGATACGGTTGAGATCGCCGGGACCGAATATGACCACCGGATTGACGATCACAATATCCTGCCCGCGTGCGACCGCCTCGGCGCATACGCGCTCTGCCAGCGCTTTGCTATGTGCATATGGGAAACGGCTCGGCGGCAGCCGAAACGGAACGGTCTCGTCGCTTGGCTGTTCGTCTGGGCGAAAGCCGATTGCGGCGGCACTGCTTGTGAAAACGACGCGGCGCACATTCGCATCACGCGCGGCGGCGAGCAATCGGCGTGTACCATCGACATTGGCGTCGTACATCACCCGTTTATTGGCGCGCCAGTAATCCGCGACGGCGGCGACATGAAACACCCAATCGATTCCTTCACACGCGGCACGCAGCGAGTCGGGGTCGGTCAAATCACCGAGCGCGGACTCAAATGCGACGCCCTCCAGCGCAGTGAGCGGGCTGCTGGCGCGGTGTAATACACGCGCTTCATGTCCGGCATCGACGAGCACACGCACGATGTGCGAGCCGACAAAGCCTGTGCCACCTGTGACGAGTGTTTTCAAACGCGAGTCTCCTAATCAATGCTGTTCTTTATACCATGCAATCGCGCGCGTTAAACCGTCTCTTAGGGTGATTTCGGCGCTGAAGCCAAGCCGCGCACGCGCAAGAGACGGATCGCCGCTTTGCTGAAAAAACTCGTTGGGGCGATAAGGCAGCGCGCCGAACTGCGGCGTCGCATGGCTGTTTGTCAGCACGACGATCTGTTCAACCAGCGCGCGGATCGAGGTTTCGACGCCGGTACATACGTTGAAAACCCCGCCAAGCGCGCGCGGATCGGTCGCTGCGATCAATACAGCGCGCGTGACATCCGCAATGTGTATAAAATCGCGCCTTTGCGCGCCGCCTGTCAGCGCGAACGACTGGTGATTGAAGCACGCGCGAATCGTCGTACTGACGAGGCGGTGCGGCGATTCGTCACCGCCGTACACGGTGAACGGGCGCAAGATCACGGCGGGCAGCGCGTCACGCTCGATGCTCGCCCGTACCAGCGTGGTTGCGTTGAACTTTGTCACAGCATAAGGCGAACGCGGTGCGGGCGGCGTATCTTCGCGGAGCAAACTGCCTTCGGGGTATTCGATACACGACCCGGTATATACGAACCGCTCGACGTTCCAGCGCCGCGCCAGTTCGATCAGCGCGCGCGTGCCGCCTTCGTTTATAGCCATCAGCCGTGCAGGATCGGCGTCGGATGGGTTAACGCCCGCCGCACCCAAATGGATCACGATCTGTACAGGATCAAGCTGCGTCGTCACAGCGTCAAGGTCGATGGACGCGAGATCGAGCGCAACCTGTTCGACTTGATCATGCATGTCCGCGAGGCGGGTGCGATCACCGCCGGGACGCACCGCAGCGATCACAGATGCTCCCGCTTCGATAAGCGCGCGCGCGATATGCGAGCCGATGTGTCCCGCCGCACCTGTGAGCAGGATGCGTTTGCCCGTCAATGCCCCCGCGTTCATTTACCTGATCCTGTTTCTGTGGTTAAATCGTCGGTTGACAGCTCAAGTGGATCACATTGTATGCGGATTTTGTATTTTTACATGTACTTCGTCGCACGGCAGGGACACGGCATGACGCGCGCCTACGAATTCGCGCGCCGCTTAATCGACGCCGGACACGACGTGACGATGATCACCTCAGCGGGCTATTTACCCGATGCCTATAAACACTACACGCGCCCGACGCAGATCGACATCGAAGGCGTGCCGACGCTGATCATCCCCGTGCCGTATTCCAATTACATGAGTTTTCCGCAGCGCTTACGTGCGTTTGTCAGTTTTGCGGCGCGTGCCGCGTATCACGGCATGAAAACCCGCGCCGACATCGTCTACGCCAGCAGCGCACCGCTTACGATTGCGATTCCAGGAATCGCCGCCAGCCGATGGCAGCGGATTCCTATGGTGTTCGAAGTCCGCGATTTGTGGCCCGAACTGCCTATCGCCATCGGCGCGATTAAAAATCCGGTCTTTATCTGGGCGGCACGCGCGCTTGAATGGGTCGCGTATCATGCCGCGCACCATGTTGTCGCGCTCTCACCCGGCATTGCGGATGGCGTGTCACGGCGCGGCATTCATGCTGACAAAATCACGGTGATCCCCAACGCCGCCGATCTTGATTTGTTCGATGTGCCGCCAGAAACAGGCGACCCGATCCGTCAGCGTTTGGGCATCACGCCAGATCAACCGTTGATCGTGTATACAGGCACGTTCGGCATCATGAACAATGTCGGCTTTCTGGTCGAAATCGCGGCGCTGATGCGCGACATCGACGCCGACATCACCTTTCTTTTGATCGGCAGCGGCGGTGAGTTCGAGAAGATCGAAGCGAAAGCGCGCGCGCTCGGTGTACTCGGCGTCAACACACATATTTGGCGTCCCATATCCAAGCTGGAAATCCCAGCCGTGTTGAGCGCGGCGACCGCCGCCGCATCGCTGTTCATCCCAGTGCGCGAGATGTGGAACAACAGCGCCAATAAATTCTTCGACGCGCTGGCAGCAGGGCGTCCGATCATCATCAATTATGGCGGCTGGCAAGCAGACTTACTTGATCAAACAGGCGCGGGTTTACGCATCAGCGACACTGATGCGACGAGCGCAGCGCATGATCTGGCGGCGTTCGTGCGTGATGCAGATCGCATGGCGCACGCGCGGGCGGCGGCGCGCGAACTGGCGCGCACGGCGTTCGACCGCGAAATTATGGCGGCGCGGTTGGAAGCGCTGCTGCGGCGGGTGGTGGCTGGATAAGACGGCGCTTCATAGGCGAACAACATCACGCAAAAACGTAAGCCGTTACAACGATTGCATTAAGTCCGCGTCTCTGACCGCAAATACAGGAAGACGAAGAACGGAGTCAGCCCCATCGCCAGAATATGCCAGAAGATGTGCCCCTGTAACCAACTATTCGGGTCGCACAACGGAGCGCCCGTCCAGCTCAACCACCAAATCACCGACGCGACTGCAAATGTGATCAGCGCGACCAGCAGCCAGGGCGTCCATTGGCGCGACACGCCGCGCGGACTTGAAGCGCAGATCACGATCTCGAAAATGACCGCGACCGCCACCAATACCATGAACGACACCAGCCCGAAATCATCCACGAGATACGACGGAATCGCCAGCGCAAGATTGACGACCGCATATACGATGGCGAACACGACCTTTTGATCGTCCCAACGGAAGAGGCGAAACAGGTTGTACAGAATCATGAAGCTGATAAACAGCGCCATCGACAAATTATCGAGAAAACCGCCCCAGCGCGTCAGCGACCCATGAAAATACATGCTGCCGGGTCCGAGCAAAATGATGATCATCCCAAAGAATATCGGATAGAACGTACCGCTCGTCATCGGGTTGCTCCCCGCCGCGCCGCGCAAACGTTCCTGATCCGCCCAAAACAGGATGATGACGCCAAATATAACTGGCGCGAGTCCACTCCATGTATTCGACGGCTGCTTCACGCCTGTATTGTCTACGGCGGGCGATACATACGCTTCACAATAACAGTTTCCGTTCGGGTCGGTCACGCAGTCATCCGGCAGACCGGGCCACCCCACCGTCGAAAAAATGCCAAATACGGCGAGGATCACCGTCACGCCGATCAATCCCCAAAACCACGAATACGTCCAGATTTTCATCATGCCCCCTTTTGTGTGGTGACGTGAGGTTCAAGACGTATTGTAGTCGTTTCGAGATTGCGCGTTGAAGGTGTTTCGGTCAAGCGAGTCCGCCAACGGGCGCCCCTGCGATGCGCGTTTCGGTACGATATCTGCCCGGTTCATGATGATCTGTTCGCTCAAATACAGCCGTGTCGCTACGAAAGATGTCCTTGATATTCAGCACGCCCTAGCCGTAGGTTGAAACCTACGGCGGCGACCCATGACATTTATTCGTATCTCAGCACGTTCGCCACGGGCTCGCGCGTCGCCACGCCCGAACTTAAGAACGTCGAAATCCATGCGATAGCAACCGCCGACGCGATCAACGCAATGGCAAGCGGCGCGGCATCACGCGGGATCGGGATCGCCTCACCGACGCCGAGCGCGGTCAGCGCCGCCACCATCAGCGCGCTCACGCCGATCCCCAACACGCCGCCGAGCAACCCGATCAGCGTATTTTCCAACAGCATGATCGTGAGCACACGCCGCCCTTTCAGCCCGACCGCTTTCAAAATGCCGATTTGACGACGGCGTTCCAGCGTGGAAAGTGAGACAGTGTTCGCCATTGTCACAGCCGCAGCCAGCAGCGACAGCAAACCGACAACCGTCGGGATTGCCGCGAACTGCTCGATGATACGGCTTAAAAAGCTGTCGATGAAGGTGATATCGATGGTGAAAACGAGCGGTAACGCCGATAAATCGAGCAGTACCTGATTCAGATTCTCCGGCTCGGCTTGTACGATCACGAATGGAATGCCGGATTCATCAACGTTGGACAACGACTCTGGCGGAATAACATAGCTCGCGCCGAAACTGAAGCCATTGTTGGCGGGCGCAATGCCGATGACTTCAAACTCGTACAATGTCCCATCGACACGAACGCCGATGATCGACCCAAGCTGCGTATCGACGTTGCTGTACAGCCCGTTGAAGTTCTCCGGGATGATGATCAACCGCTCCCCTTCATCGTCTGGCGTAAAACCGCGTCCCTCGATCAGATTCGTGAAAGGATTCGGGTTATCGGTGATGCGCGATCCGATCTGAATCGTATTGAACGCATTGCCGGGACCACGCGGGAAGTTGCCGCCTTCGCCATCTCGCGGCTGCGGAAAATCGTCCTCATCCAAATTGAAGGGTAGATTGATCTCCGGCGTCACCCCATCGACGGTTTCGATCACGCCCGTGTAATTTTCTAAGCGGGTCGTGTACTCGATCCCCTCGATATTATCGAGCGCGGTATTCAAGAGCGCGTTGGTAATCGTCGGCGAAATCAAGCTGCCAAGCGGGAAGATCAGGACATTGCCGCCCAGATTTTGCGAGAGCTGGATGTTCAAAATCTCGCGCGTGCCAACGCCAACGAAGGTGATGGCGCTGAGCGCGAACATGCCCGCCGCCAATGCCATCAGCGTGGTCGCGGTGCGTAAGCGTCGCGCCGTCATGTTTCGCAGCGCCAGGCGTAAATCGACGATGCCGAACGCCGGAAATTTGCTGACAAGCCACACGATCAGCCAGAACACGATGACCAGCACGCCTAAAATCAGGAGCGTGATACCGACACCGATGATCCCGATCAACGGACCTGAAATGGTGACGCCGCGCGGACCTGGAATATCGCCGATGATCAAGCCTGCGATTCCGCCGATGACGACCACGACCAGTAAAATGGCGATCAAGCTGTGAAACACGCCTGCGCGCGGAATGACCGTCTCGTTCGGGCGCAAAATCGTCGCGGGGCGCACTTTGTTGGCGGTCAAAATCGGCAGGATGCCGAACACCAGCGTGACGACCATCCCTAATGCCAGCCCATACCCCAACGCTTCGGGATACAGCCGCCAGCGTAAGCCCTGCTGCAAGAAGGCTTCGCCATATTGGTTGACGACGACGCTCAGGATCAGCCCGAAGATACAACCGGCGATGCTGCCCAGAACCCCAAGCAAAAATGCCTCGCTCATGAACAACCAGAAAATCTGGTACCCTTTCAATCCAAACGTCTTGAGCGCCGCGATCTCAGCGGTGCGCCGCCCAACCATGACGATCATGGTATTGATGATACCGACACCGCCGATCAGGAGCGCGCCCAAGCCCATGATGACGATGAAACGCCCGATGTAATCCGCGATCACCTCGTTGCGCTCAATCCATTCGGGCGCAGTATCGAAGTACAAATTCGTCAGAGTCGAGCGGCTCCGATAGATGTCGTCAGCCAGAGCAGTAGCGACATCGGTTGACGTGCCATCGGGCAGCAAAATACTGATGATATTGGGCGTCGTTTCCATTTGTAAGGTGTCGGCGCTGGCAAAATCGAGATATGCAAAGCCGAAAAACGACGCGAAGATATTGTAGAGTCCCGCCTCGATTTCAGTGGCAACGATGCCACGCACGATGAATCCTTCTTCGGTATTGCTCAGGCGCACGGTATCGCCCACCGCGATTTGATTTTGATCCGCCAGATTGCGGCTGATCACGACCTCGTTACCTTCACCCGTGAACAAGTCGCTCAACGGCACACCCGCCGGGTCTTGCGCGATGATGATTTGTTCCGGCGGAAACGTTTCTGGGTCGATTAAATACGCGCTGACGAACTGAGGACGCCCAACCGTGACCGCATCGACACGGGTGATTTGAATGCCGGGAATTTGTGCATATTCCGCGATGGTCGCATCGTATGTTTCCGCCGCCTCGCGGATCACCTCGCGTTCAACGTCGGTGAAGGTATTATCCTCATTGTTGCCGCCGAAGTTGAACGCGCTGAATCCACCTTCAAGCCGCGTTTTGCTCACACGGACATCGCCATGCAAGTTCTGGCGCACGTTATCGACCAGCGAATCGCCAATCGCCAAGCCGAGCGTTCGCAGCGCGACGACCGTCGCCACGCCCGCCGCGATACAAAAGACCGCGAACGTCGTCCAGCGTCCGTTACGGCGCAAATTACGCGCGGCATAGCGCAAGTAAAAGAGAATACGTCCCATTGTTTGCCTGTCATGAGTTGTGGTCGAATACAATCTATTATACGGAGGAAAAGCCGAGAATGTTGTAAGCCGCGTTCGCGTAGCGCATCAAACAACACTCAAATTCAGCCGCATTTTCGTATAAATCCGTACAACAATTTGATGTGATGACGCAAGGGTTATACTATGTTAGCCTGATCGTCATCGCTGAAAGGATATAACATGAACGTGAGGAAGTTTGCAACCCATCGTGGTTATGTGAAGCCACTGGTTGGAGTGGTAGCAGCAGCAGCGTTATTGCTAACGTTTTGGATTGGTATCGCTCAAACGGACAGGCTTATCCTGACGCAGACAGCGGAATATGATATCGGCTTCAAATGCCCAGCGACAGCGACTTTCAACCCGGATTTCACCCGTTTGTGGGTGCTTATGTATGGTTGTGTTAGTGGCAACTATTCGCTGCACGCATTCGACGCGCCAGACTGGTCACCTGTCACGCTTGACACAGGCGATTTCGGCGAGCAACTGGCGATAATGGATAACAGCTACATTCCGACTGAGGCATCGGCAATGGTCTTTACGCGCGGCGACACGCTCGATTTCCGTTATCAGGATGGCAATACCTCCGCGTATGTTTCGCTCGCTGTCGATATAACCAATGGCACTGTAGAGGCTGTAGCAGACGCCTTCGTCGTCAGTGAAGAGACCATGAACGGGCTAGTCCCTGATTTTGCGGGGTATCCTGAATTTGCCATCTACAATGCGGATCACACAGTGGCGGCAGTACCGAGTGATACTGCATGGATCATCATTGACATGAACACACAAACCGTATTGTTTGACATACAATATGAGGTCAGTGAAGGCAATTCTGCGATTGCGAGTTTTTCGCCTGATGGCACGACGCTGTATATGGCAGAGCTAGACAACCCGGACGATTTTTCAGATTACACTGCGACACTCACTTCCTACAGCCTGCCAGAAGGTGTGCCGGGCGACAGCCTTTCCGTGCCGTCAGCTTTCTTATGGGTCAGCCCGGATAGAGCGTTGGCGGTCGCGCTGCTGGGTGAAGATGGCGATGCGCTTGCGATTGTTGACCTGACGAGCGGCGAGGTCAGTCCGCCTGTAGACATTTTTGAAGCACCTCAACGCGTTCTAAGATGTCTGAACCGAGACTCCGATTTGAGCGATTTGAACTATATGTCGAGCGGCAAGCTTTATGTGTCGAGCCTGAACTGGCTGCCGGATAGCAGTGGCTTTGTCACTGTGAACAGCTATGCGCGTGATGGCGCGGGCGCTGGTGGCTTCTGCGCTTTCAACTTCAGCCGCCTGCGTGAATATACCGTCGAAACCGGGACGTGATCGCTTTTAGGGGATCGGCGCGCGACATCCCTCGCTTGGGCGATAGGCATAGCGCCTGTGCGACGAGTATGCAATCCTGAAGGTTGAGGACTTGAGGACTTGAACCTGCAAGGCATGAAAGCGCTGTGGGGATACAAGGTGAGCGATCTTGGCTTTGCCAGTTTTCTCACAATCTTGGAATGGGCGGCGTTGAAGCGCGGGAAGTCGGTTGTGAAGATCGGTCG
>JBBRAA010000049.1:0-27786 GCA_038207205.1 Aggregatilineales bacterium | reverse complement strand
TCGCAGTCGCGCTGAGGGTAGAAGCCCCCGCCTTTAGGCGCTGAGGGGAGTATGTCACTAAACACAGTATATGTTTATTTTTGCAATAACATTAAGAAAACAAAAAGAGGAATGTACATTAGTTACACTCCTCTTTTTGTTACCCTATATTTTTGACCCCAGCGAGATTCGAACTCGCGTTTAGGCCTTGAAAGGGCCGCGTCCTGGGCCTCTAGACGATGGGGCCGAACGCTTGACAGTCTATCATTCGCACGAGGAAGCGTCAAGGCTGGGTTAGCGCGTCACTTCGTGCATGATCACTTCTTCGCGCCGCCCGCGTACTTTCGTCGATCCAATCAGCCGCGTCGGGATTGTGCCGGCAAGCGCTTCTTGTGTCGCCTGGCTGATCAAGATTTGCCCCGCGCTCGATAATCCCTGCAAGCGCGCCGCCAGATTGACGGTATCCCCGACCGCGGTGAAGTTCATCATGCTCGGTGCGCCCACATTACCGACCACCGCCGACCCTGTGTGAATGCCAAAATTGATCTTCATGTGATACAACGGCTCGAACTGCGTTTGAAACGTGGTCAATCGCTGCTGAATCATCAGCGCGGTACGCACTGCGCGCAGCGCGTGGTCAGGCTGAGTCAGCGGTACATTGTACAGTGCCATCACGCCGTCACCGATGAATTTATCGACCGTACCACCATTTTCTTGGATCGTTTGCACGACCATCGTGTGATAGGCGTTCAGCACCATCAGCAAAATATTCGGTTCGGATTGTTCAGAGATGCTGGTGAAATTTTCAAGGTCAGAAAACATCACTGTGATCGCGCGCACCGTGCCGCCCAATTTGACCAGTCCCGGCTCGCGCAAAAGCTGTTCTACCACTGCTGGCGAAACATACCGTTCAAACGTGTCGCGAATCATTTGCTTGGTCAAAATCAGTTCATCGGTCTCCGATTTTGAACGCAAACGCACGCGCATTCGTTCCATCAGCTCACGTGGATTAAACGGTTTGGCGACGTAATCATCCGCGCCAAGCTGCAACCCCTGCACGCGATGTTCGATATCGGTCATCGCCGTTAGCATGATCACCGGAATTTTTGCGGTGCGCTCGTTCGATTTAAGCAGCGCGACCACTTCAAAGCCGCTCATCCCTGGCATATTCACATCAAGGATTATCAAATCTGGCTGCTGCTCTTGCGCGATTCGCAGCGCTTCGCCGCCCCCAGCCGCCTCAATCGCGATCAGATGCATCGATTCGGCAATATCCGACAAAAGCTGACGATTATCCGCGTTGTCATCGACAATTAGTACATGCGACAATGAAACACCCCCTTAATCGTCAAGATAATGCATTAGTTTTATGCGCAATTCGTTGATTTTGATCGGTTTTGGGACGTAATCGTCACAGCCCGCTTCCAGCGCGCGTTCTTTATCGCCAGGCATCGCGTGCGCCGACACCGCAATGATTGGTATATGCGCCAATTCCGGTATCGCCTTAATACGGCGCGTCGCCGCCCAGCCATCCACGAGAGGAAGTTGTAAATCCATCAAAATCAGATCAGGCTTTTCGCGAATAGCGGCTTGTACTCCTTGTTCACCATCGCGTGCGGTGACAACGGCATATTTTAGAATGGTGAGGACATCGGTGATCAATATCAGATTGTCAGCATTATCTTCGATGACGAGAATGCGCTTACTACCCATCGCCTAAACTTTCTGTGAGAAAAACGCTTCACTGCGTCTTTTCAATTATAGGCGCGAACTGTACATTTACCCATCAATAACCCGTAACGCTAGGAAAAACGTCGTGCCCTGTTCAGCATGACTTTTGACCCATAACATCCCTTGATGCAGCTCGACGAGTTTCTTGGCGACTGTGAGCCCCAACCCTGTCCCTTGCATTTCTTGCCCCTGGTATTCGGGAAATTCGTAAAAGGCATCGAACAAATGGGGTTGTGCATCCGGTGCAATACCCAAACTTTGATCGTGTATTTGTAGTACGATCCAGTCGCCATCACTCAACCAACCAATCAACGGGAGCGCGAAACCGTCGGCAATGCCGCTTTTCACGCGGATACGCTCGGTCTTGACATCAATGACACCGCCTGTTTGCGCTTGCACAGCATGATCCAGAAGCGGCGCAATCACCTGCACCAGCCGACTTTCATCGCCGCGCACCAACGCGGCGTCAGCGCCAACGGTCACATTCACGCTGATCGATTTGGCGACACGATCGATTTCCACCATCCCTGCCGCACGGTCGATCACATCACGGATGTTGACCGGGTGAAGTTGTAACTGCATTTGCGCGCCATCGATCCGGTTAAGATCGAGCATGTCGTTGATCACCGCCAGCAGTGTATCGCCATTACGATGAATTTTGTTGAGTCGATCTTGCTGCTTTTCGCTTAACTCGCCATAGGTACCACTTTCCAGCAGTTCACTATAGCCGACAATCGAGTTCAAAGGCGTCTTCAGGCGATGACCAAGCGCGTTCAAAAAGTCGTTTTTATAAGCGCCATAGCTTTGTGCGGCGTCCAGGCGCTTGACAAGCTCGGCACTGCGTCCGCGTTCAGTCGCTAAATCGGTGACAACCTGACGCAAATCACGGTTGGCGACACGAAGTTCATCGCTGAGTTCTGTCAGCGGATTCGCAAGTTGATATCGCAGCACCGACCAGCCGATCAACAACAACGCGAGCGCCGCACATGCCAAACCGATGGGCAGTGCCCGTGTGGCGTCGAAGGCTTGGCTGACCATCGACAGCACCATGAGTAAACCCGGCACACGCAGATGAGTTGCACGGACATGCGTCGAGGTGAGAATCGTCCAGACGGCGTAGGTCGTGTACACGATCCCAGCGCCAAGCACCACCCAGCCCCCGATTTGAAAATCAAAAGTTGGGTTAAAGACGAAGCCTGCCCAAATCGTAATCAGGCTGATCAAGGTGACAATCGGCAGCGCGGTGATTAATACGCGCGCCGTTCGGTCATCGGCGGCAAACACCTGTGATACAAATAGCGTATACGTGAATACGGTAAGCGTGACCATCGTCGCTACCAACTGCCACCAAATCAATGACTCTACGCGCGCCGACTCCGTTTGTAGTGAATCGACAATATAGATCAAGCTCCAGCACACCAATGGGATACAGAACAAAATCAGCAAGCGATTGGCGCGCTCGCGCCTGATGAGCAGCAGCGTCCCAAAAATCACCCCACTGCCAATCATGAAAGCGATCAGCCCGATCACAGTGTCCAGCGTCAGTGCCGATCTCACGTTGGGTACATTCTCCGTTTGCCGTCTATTTCAAACGTGGGGGCGGTGCTGCCCCATCCAGCGTATCCGCATCGACCGATGGCAGCTTGGTTGCAGAACGATTGCTCGGTTCAACCGCACTAAAATCGTCGATCAGGGTATCCAACTGCATCAACACGACATCATCGACTTCTTCATAACCGCATACATCACATTCGTAGACTTTCACATCGGGAATGCTGATAAACAACCCGTTCTGAATGCGCGTATAGGGCGTTAATTTCACGGTCAAACGCCCGATTTGGCATCTAGGACACGAATGTGCATTCACTTTTGACATGCGGTTGCCTCACTTTCCACTGGTGGCTTACCGATTTGTATTCCGAAACCCGCTGGCGATGGTCGTGAACGATGTCAGCGGAAAATATCGCAGCACCGCCTCACCGATGATTCGATCGCGACTGACAGGTCCGAACACGCGCGAATCACGGCTGTTATTCCGATTATCGCCCATAAAGAAGAATTCATTATCTGCCAATGTCCATTCACCATCGCAGCGGGATGTACACGGCTCATTCGTATACGGCTCTGCGAGCAGCACATCATCGATATAGAGTTGTCCGTCACGATATTCAACCGTTTCACCCGGCAGCCCGATCAACCGCTTGATCAATAAAGGATCAGGTCCCGCATCACCCGGCGGATCGAAAACGACGATCTCGCCGCGCTGTGGTTCGCTGAACATATAATGGGCGCGGCTGACCACCAAATAATCACCTGCCCAAAAGTTGGGCTGCATACTGGGTCCTTCGATGAAAAACCGTACTGTCGCCAGATTGAACAGCGTGTAAACGACGATGATCAAAACCAGCGTCTCAGCAATCTCGCGGAAAAAATTGGATCGTCTGAGTTTAGGTCGCGCGTAATTTGGGTCGGACGCGCTGATAGGGTGACTCGTAATTTCTGAAACCATAGATGATGACCGCAGCACGTTGAACCGCCGCGCTTACGTCCTTTCTAATCGGTGAGGGGGAAAACAGGTGAAGACGTCAGGGCATGTCCTATAAACGCGCATTCCCTGTGTCATTGTTAGTTGGTGATGGGGAAAATTTATTTTCATAAGCCGTGTATTATAGTCCTGAGATGCACAGCGAGCAATGCGGATTTAGGGACTAGACGATTTTCTTATGTCATCCAAACGGGATTCCTATTTCTATACCCGCGCCGCGCGACATATACTTAAGCTATAGTCGTAGGTTCATCGCTGCAAACGATATAAAGGATTAATTTTGGCTGCTGAACTCATACTCGTCGTTGACGATGGACAAGAAAATCGTGAATTTGTGGTCGATTATGTCTTGAAGCCCAACGGCTACCAAGCGCTGGTCGCCAAAGATGGCAAAGACTGTGTCGATATGCTGGCACAGCATAAACCCGACTTGATTTTGCTCGATTATCAAATGCCGCGCATGAATGGTATCGACGTGCTGAAGGCGATGACCGCGCAAAGTATCAATATTCCGGTCATTTTGATGACATTCTATGGGTCAGAAGAAATTGCCATCGAGGTGTATCGGTTGGGCGTGCGCGATTATGTCCGTAAGCCGTTCACCATTGATGAAATGCTGCTCGCTATCGAGCGCAGTCTCAACGATGTCCGTTTACGTCAAGAAAAAGATGCCTTGACCGAACGCGTCATCCAGAATAACCGCGAATTGCAACTGCGCCTGCAAGAATTGAACGTACTGTACAGCATTGGCAAGAGTGTGACCGCACTGACCGAAATCGAACAACTGCTGCCGCGCGTGGTCGATGCCGCTGTCAAACTGACGAATGCCGAAGAAGGCTTCTTACATTTGTTGGAAAAAGAAAAAACCGTATGCCGCGCTGCCAAACGTGCCAATCAACCGCGCGCAGAGTGGGTGAATATCGAAGTGCAGGATAAAGTCGCGGCGCGTGTGATCGAAACCGCACAGCCTGTGATCGTGACCCCCGAAGGTAGCAAATCGAAAGGCAGCACCTATACAACTGCCGCTGCACCGCTTGTCATCGGCAACCAGGTCATTGGGGTTTTGGGCGTGCGCAATGTTTCGCAGAATGCCGCTGTGTTTACACGGCATGACAGCGCATTGCTGAGCGCACTCACCGATTACGCCGCGATTGCGATTGAGAACTCGCGCAATTATGAAGCGCTGCGGGTCGCCAAAGACAACGAAAAAGCCAAAATTCGCACGATGTTTCAACGCTTTGTCCCGCCGCGCGTCGTCGATCATGTATTGGAGCGCCCAGAAAACGCACAGCTTGGCGGCAAGCGACAAGAAATTACAGTTTTGTTTGCAGATATTCGCGGGTACAGCGCTTACGCCGAAAACATTTCGCCCGAAAAAGTCGTTGAAATGCTCAACGACTACATGAGTCTCGCCGCCAATGTCATCTTATCGTATGGTGGCACACTCGATAAATATCTTGGCGACGGCATTATGGCGATTTTTAACGCGCCCGAAGTGCAGGTCAATCACGTCAATCAAGCCGTCGAAGCCGCGCTTACACTGCAACAGGCAGCGCGTGAACTTGCAGCGCAGCGCAGCGAAGACTTGACGTTTGGGATCGGCATCAATGTCGGAGAAGCCGTCGTCGGTTATATCGGCACCGACAGCGCCATCAACTACACTGCCGTCGGTGATGTGGTCAATGTCGCCAAGCGCATCCAAGAAGCTGCCAAACCAGGACAAATCCTGATCGAAGAGACCGTCGTTCGGCGCCTGAACGGGGACGCAAAAGTCGAAACGATCGGCGAACTCAAGTTCAAGAACCGTACACAGCCTGTCTCAGTTTACGAATTGATCAGCTATACACCCGTTACATCGCCTTAATCGTCGCTGTCACGATTGCGGAAACTCATGCGGATTGGTGTGCCGACAAAAGGATACGATTTGCGGATTTGGTTTTCCAGAAACCGTTTGTAGCTGAAGTGAACCAGGCGCACATCGTTGACATGAAACAAAATCAACGGTGGATTGACCGCGACTTGTGACGCATACATGATCTTCAGGCGGCGCGTGCCACGCACGGGCGGCGTATGTGTCAACATCGCTTCGCGGATGATACGGTTCATTTCGCCCGTCGTAATGCGCAGATGTCGCCCTTCCCAAACGCGCTTCGCCGTTTCTAACACCTGGTGAATACGCTGCCCGGTTAAAGCACTGATGAACAAGACGGGTGGGTCGGGCAAGAAATCGAACTTACCACGTACAGTGCGCTCGAACTCAAGCAATGTCGTGTTATCTTTTTCAAGCGCATCCCACTTGTTGATGAGCAGCACAATACTCTTGTTAGCTTCCATCACATAACCAGCGACGTGCATATCCTGATCAGTGATACCTTCAATGGCATCGATCAAAAGCAGCACGACATCGGCTCGTTCGATGGCTTTCATCGCCCGAATCACACTGAATTTTTCGACACCCGGCTCAATGCGTCCACGCCTGCGAATACCAGCAGTATCAATGATCGTAAGCGGCTCGTCATAAAAAGAGATCGTCGTATCGATAGCATCGCGTGTCGTCCCCGCAATCGGGCTGACGATCATTCGTTCTTCGCCCAGAATTCGGTTCACTAAACTACTTTTGCCCACATTCGGACGCCCGACAATCGCGATCTTCAAATGGTCGTCGTCGTTTTCATCGTCGATGGTACGCAGTTCTTCGGGCAGCGCGTAATATACACCGTCGAGCAGATCGCCAACCCCTAATCCATGAATCGCGCTGATAGCAACCACTTCGCCGACCCCAAGCGCATAAAACTCTACCGCTTGATCGGTTTTCGCAATGTCATCGACTTTGTTCGCCGCGATAAAGGCAGGTTTGTGTGCCTGCTTCAAAATCGCCGCAATTTCTTCATCCGCAGCCGTAATACCGACCAACGCATCGACGACCATGATGATGACATCGGCGGCTTCGACCGCCATCAATGCTTGTGCCTTGATTTGCGGGACGAAATCGACACTGCCTTCGCTAATCGGGCGCAAATCACCACGCGGCTGATACACTTCAATACCACCTGTATCGACCACATTGAAAAAGATGCCGCGCCATTCAAACTCATGTTGCAAACGGTCGCGCGTCGTGCCGGGCGTATCGTCCGTCACTGCCATGCGTTCACCGACCAGCTTATTGAACAACGTACTTTTGCCCACATTTGGGCGACCCACAAGGGCGACGAGCGGTTTCCTCGCCATAGCCTGCATTTCCCTCTATCGAATTTATCGAAACGTTTTTGGAATAACTTGATTTTATCAGAGGATTGACAATTAACGTAGGGCGCGGCTCAAGGTGTCGCTTCGGTCGCTTCTGCTGTCGCTTGCAAGATACTGGTCAAACGGACATCAATGCCCGCGGGGATTACTTGAATATTCGCATCATTCAGTGTTGCATCGCGGAACGAGGTAATTGGCGTGACCGATATGCTGACATCAGTACTCAATTCGTTTACATCGACCAGGACTTGAATATCTGCCAGGGTGAGCGATTCAAGCTGTGGCTGTGCGCCCGTAATCAATACTGTCACTTCGTCGGGCGAAATCTCGATGCTGATACCATTTGCCAGCCCGATGACCTCAATAGGAACACGGTCGAACTGTCGCGTGATAATCTGCGCCGAGATGCCAACGCTCACCGTAACATTACCACTTGGAATCAAGACCAAACGGGAATCAGGAAGCACAATCGGCACCGACTCTTCAAAATCCCCCGTGCGCGCCTCGAAATCGATCGGCGTCGTGAACAAGGTATCGCCAATCGTCTCCAATACATCCGGCGGCCCGCTCACATACACCGACTGCGGTTGATAATCGAACGAGGTCAACAGATAGCCCTGCGGCAAATCGCCTTCGGTATTCGTCAACACCCGCATCGGTTTCACATCGTCACGCGCTTCGATGACGATACGCACATCGACCACTTGCGGGTCAACCGTCACCCCATCAATGACTGCGCCATCAACATCCACCGAGATCAAACGAGCGTCATCCTCGAAGGTCGTGCGCTGATCACTCAAATCAATCTCGACGCGCACAGCATCGACCTGTGAGACTAAACTGAGAGGACCTGACACCAATGCCTGACGGTCAGCAAATTCGGGCGCCAATGCTCGGTAATCGAGCGGTGGCTCGCCGATGAACACCACTTCGACGGGTTTTAACTGCGCTTCTTCGATTTCCAAGATCACCGTGATTTGGCGCGGCGAGGTATCGATGACCTGCGCTTGACGAACGACACGTGTCGTTAAGGGCACGATATGCGTGCCGGGACCTAAAGCCGTCAAGTCGGCTGTTACGATCACATCATCCGCCGCGAGCGCCTGTCGTACACTTTGCTGTCCCTGCAATTGTATTTGCGCGGTCGTCTCGCTTTGTTCGACGATCAAATAGCCGTCTTCGGTCTGCATTCGAATCGGCACACGCTGACCGAGTCGCCACTGTTCAACCGGGTCACTTTGAGAGACAGCGATCATCCAGACGAACAGCGCCAGTATGAACGAGCCAACAAACCAGAGCAGGTTTTCTATTAAAAATTTACGAGCGGATTTTTGCATGAGCGCTACGTACTTTTTTCGCGTCCGCGTAAGCGGACGAGTGCGTCATTGATGTTGTCACGTAAGCGCTGGGTAATCGTCGATGCCTGTACGCGTTCCGCGCCATAAAATGCTGTCAAAATCTGATGCAGTCGGGCGATATCCAGGCGCGCGATCAGCCGTCCACCATTCGCTATCGAAATACGCCCTGTTTCTTCGCTCACGACGATACAAATTGCGTCGCTGACTTCACTCATACCAATCGCCGCGCGATGACGTGTGCCAAGTTTTGGCTGCTGCATATTGCGCGCCGATGAAAGCGGCAGTACTGCCGCTGCCGCCGCTATTTTACCGGTGCTGTCGATAATCGCCGCGCCGTCGTGGAGTTCGGTCTTGGGCCAAAAAATCGTCAGTAAAATTTGCGGACTGACATCACTATTCAGCGAAATGCCCGTTCGAATATATTCTTGCAAACTGCTGGCACGCTGCAACACGATCAACGCGCCATGTCGCCGTTCAGCTAATCGTTCCGCCGCTTGCACCACATCATCGATGATTTTAGTGCGTACGTTATCGGGCGACTGACGGTTGAGCAGCAGCCCCGCGCGCCCCAGTCGTTCCAATACACGGCGCAGTTCTGGCTGAAAAATTACGGGGACTGCGATAATCAAGACTGTTAAACCACGTTCGAGCAGCCATCGCACCGCGACTAAATCGAACAGATTGCTGACGATGACCGCGATGCCAAACAAAATGACCAGTCCGCGCACCAACGCCATTGCCTGAGTACCGCGCAAGAAAAAACTCAAACTGAAGATCACCAAGGCGACGAGCAGAATATCCAGCACGTCGCCAAAAGTGATACTTGTCAGCGTATAAAACAAATTCACGCGCTTAACCGCCCAGTTGCGTCAGCAACTTCTGATAATCTTCAACATGTTCCGGCACTAAGCCGATGATCGTACGGATTGTGTTGGCAGCTTCGCGGTGCAAACCGGCTTCTAATTGGAGTTCGCCAAGCGCATCCAACTGAACAATCGCCTCACGTTTGCGTCCTAATTGCTTGTAAATCGCCGCCAGACGTGAACGCAATCCCATGTCGTTGGGGTACAGCGTGACCAATTCTTCCAAAAGCTGCGTAATGCGGTTGATCTGTTTATTGCGCGCGTAAATACTCAGCAGTTTATCCAGCCGCCGAATCGCCTCGATCTGGTTGCCCTGTCGATAATTCATATCGACCAGCATCCGATGCGCACGTTCATCTTCGGGTGCGAGCGTGATGATTTCTTCGTACATCTTTTGCGCTGTGCGCAGTTCGAGCCGCATCGAGTCGATATCCGCCAAACGATGCTTAATGCGCACAATTTTTTCGACGGGCGCGTTGATACGGTTCGCCATGCGTTCGGATGCGGCGAATGTTTCGCGCGACAAATCGAAGCTGCCCAACTGATGATGCGTATCTGCCAGATCAATCGTTTGATCCAGCACCTCTTGCCAGCGTTCTTCAGCTTCGAGCAAATCGATCAGGCTTTCGCGCACGGTCACATCGAGCGGTGCCATTTCCAGCACTTCGGTTAAAATCGCTGCTGCTCGATCGTTTTCGCCGCGCGACAAGAAGGTCTTAGCGATCACATTATATTTTTGGATGCCCTGACGCACGCGCCCTTCACGCATCATGATCTCCGCCATGCGCGTATGAATCGGCAGGTAATATGGCGAGAATTCGACTGCGCGATGTGCTTCGTCCATCGCCAGCGTCAGCAAGCCTTTGCGCAGATAACGGTCGATCTGCGAAACGGCGTCGGTCAGTTTGTCACCGCGCACCGCTGACAGAATATCGATCACGCCCTTCGCGCCTTGCTCACGCATGGTTTCGTCAAGCTGACGGCGGGTATCCGCGACGCGCTGTTTCCAATCTTTGCCTTGCAGCAGTTGAATAAAGCGTCGGTTGATGTTCGACAGCACTTCGTCATTCGCGCCCGAAAGCGCAGCCAGCAAATTATTGTAAGTAACGTTGAGTTCAGTCGCTTCATCGGGGTCGAGCGTCAAATTGACATCGACCACCTGCAAACTTTGCAGCAAGAAACGACATGCTTCTCGCTGGCGCGCATTTTTGAAATACGCCGTGCCCAGCGCGTGCAGCGCCCCCGCGTTGAACTGGGGGTGATTGATCACATCATTGAGCGGTTTAATCGCATCGCTGGAATGATTTTGCAGCACCAGCAATACGCCCAGATTGAGCTTGAGTGCCGGATGCCGGACGCGGTTTTCTGCGCGTTGATACGCCGCAATAGCGCGTTCAGGGTCGTTCTGGCGTTGAGCTTCCATTGCCGCCAGCGTATCGGTCGCCGCTTCAAGCGCGTTGCCTTCCATAATGAACGTCGCAAGCTGCCCTAATGCCAGGGTCATCGCTTCGCCCATAGGTCCCATCGGATCGCTGTCGCCCACGTCCAGTGCTTTTTGCGTTTGTGTGCTGACCTTGGTCGGCTTGTTTTCGCGTTCAAAACTCGCAGTGCGCGCCATTTGCATGTCATCGGTCGGTGGCAGAATATCGCCGCCCGTTTCTAACGCCCGCAGGGTATTCAACGCTTGCGGATTGTTCTTGTCCAACCGAAGCGCACGCTGAGTCGCCTTGATCGCTTTTTCGACATCGCCGACGCGCTTGAAGTTGAACGCCAGCGTCAAGTATTCGCGCATTGCTTTTTTCTTATCACCGATGCGCTCATAAGCCTGCGCTAGCTTCGCGTGGATTGGGATCAAGCCCGGAGTCAACCGAGTCGCACGTTCCCAGTTGCCAATCGCTTTATCCAGGTCGCGCTGACCAAGATACACCTCGCTCACGTTGACATACTGCTGTGCTGCTTCGCGCAAACGCCCCATACGTTCTAGCACGTCGGCACTTTTTTCCAACGGGATCGGGTCGTTAGGAGCGAGTTGATGCGCGCGCCCATACACTTTGAGCGCGTCTTCCAGCCGGCCCATTTCGAGAAGTGCCAAGCCGAGATGGATATGCGAATCCGGGTCTTCAGGAAATTCCTGTACTGCCCGTCCATAATTCTGGACAGCCCCCATCCATTCTTGATCCCAGGCGGCGTTATGCCCCGCATTCATGGCGGTTTCGTAGCTGTCACGATTTCCCGGCATCAGACCCTCACATAGTGAATAAAAACTTGACGTTTAGTCCTGCAATAATGTCGCCAATACCGCTTTTTGTGCGTGCAGGCGATTCTCTGCCTGATGAAATAACACCGATTGCCGCCCATCCGCTACGTCATCGGTAATTTCTTGTCCCCGATGGGCAGGTAAGCAGTGCATAACGATGGCATCCGTTTTTGCGTGCTGAAGCAGCGCCGCATTGACCTGATACGGCTGCATCGCCAGAAGACGCGGTGCAGACTCTTTCTCCTGCCCCATGCTCACCCACGTATCGGTATAAATCACATCGGCATCACGCACCGCCGACGCCGGATTTTCATACAATTCCAGCTTACTGCCATTTAGCATCATAATGTCGCTGATCGCGTCAATCGCTTCTTCGCCAAACCCATACCGGGGCGGCGATGCAACGCTCAGCGAACCGCCCATGTGCGCAACGGCTTGTGCAAGCGAAAACGCGACATTATTGCTGTCTCCAACATAGGCGATATTGACCCCATCAAAGGTGCCGAAGCGTTCGTAGATGGTCAGCACATCCGCCAGTGCCTGACACGGGTGTTGGGTATCGCTCAAACCATTGATGACGGGCACACTGCCCGATTCTGCCAGCCCAAGCAAATGCTGGTGATCGAACACACGCGCCATCACACCTTGCGTAAATGCCGAAAGTGAGCGCGCAATATCGGCAATACTTTCGCGCTTACCCAAGCCGATCTCATCGGGACCAAGATTGATAGCTGCCCCACCGAGATGCTGCATCCCCACTTCAAATGAGACGCGCGTTCGCAGCGACGGTTTTTGAAAAACCATCGCCAAGACTTTGTTTTTGAGGAGGGGTGGGTTGCCGCCGCGCTGCCATTCCCGTTTTAGATCGACCGCCAAAGTGACCAAACCGCGAATCTCCACGCTTGACCACGCCGCCAAATCAATGAAATGCCGCATTGATGTCCACCTTTTTCATGTGCAGTATAACACGCACAAACATGTTCGGCACGTACAGAATTTCATAGACTCAGTGGCACACGCTGATCGCAACTTACTTGAGTCGTTCAATGCTCAATGGAATTGGCGCGGGATACAACGGCATTTTGACGACATACACGCGATACATACGCCCATTGTCGAAATACATCCGCGATTTTTCCTGGTAAAACCGGAACACCGTCTTATTCACAATGACCTGATGCACCGTATATTTTTGGCTGCGATTGGCGACGACAATATCATCAACTTTCGCCTTGCCTTCAATGCGGCTGATCTTCCCGTTCTTAAGTGGGCGTGTATTAATCTGCGTCGTGATCGTCAACGTGACCAAGATGAGCAAGAAAACGCCGACCAGAATCAGCGCAAACGGTGTTTGGCGACGCGCGAACAAATCCAGCGTACCGCCCGCGCGCAAAAATTCAAAACCGACTCCTGCCGCGATCAATAAGGCAAAAATGATAATGCCCCATCCAATATTTTGGCGCTGCTGGCGCGCAATCGCTGCCAGTTTCTCGCGCTGTGCATCTGTGACCTTACCTTCACGGTTTGCGCTCAAGTCGTCGGGCGTGAAGTCCAATTCATAAATCGATGCTGGCATATGATCTACGTATCTCACGATCTATCGGTGTAAGCCGGCGTTTCAAAAACCTGAATCGCGGAGCGCGCAAAGAACGCATAGATTCAAATTGTTCTCTCGGCGCGCTGCGCGTCTTCTGCGGTTAAATGCACTTTTCTTATCCATCCAACAGTTAGATTTCGATCAAATCGCGCCAATTTTGCCCATATTGCGCGTTCGCCTTCAAGGGGGCAGCGAGCGGCGCGGCGTTTTCCATCGTGTCCGCGACCAATCGCGCGGTTTCTTCCAGCGTGTTATCCGGCACTTCGAGCACGAGTTCGTCATGCACCTGCAAAATAACACGCGCGCCCAAATCGCGCCGTTCGAGTTCGTGATACAGCTTGATCATGGCTATTTTCATGATGTCCGCCGCTGTGCCTTGAATCGGCATATTGATCGCTTCACGTTCTGCCGCCGCTTGCAGATTGCGATTGCCACCCCCGGCTAACGCCGGAAACTTACGTTTGCGCCCGAACAGCGTGGTCAAATACCCTTGTTCGCGCGCCAATCGTTTCGCTTTTTCGAGATAAGCCGAGACGCCTGGCAAACGCTCAAAATACGTGTTGATAAACGCAGTTGCTTGTGCATGAGTCAAATTGCTGTCGCGCGCCAGTCGAAACGCGCCCATGCCATACAAGATACCAAAGTTGACGCGCTTCGCGAAAATACGCATCTCTTTGGTCACGTTCTGAATAGCCACATTGTTGATCACACCAGCGGTCGCGGCATGAATATCCTGCCCTTGCAAGAACGCCTCCAACAAAGCGGGTTCCTGCGTGATGTGTGCCATAATCCGCAGTTCGACCTGACTATAATCGACCGACAAGATTTTATATCCTGCCGGCGCGATGAATGCTGCGCGTACTTCGCGCCCAATCTCGGTACGAATTGGGATATTTTGCAAGTTCGGGTTACTGCTGCTCATGCGTCCGGTGCTGGCACCCGTCTGGTTGAAGTCGGTGTGTACGCGCCCCGTCACTGGATTGATCAAGAGTGGCAGCGCATCGACATACGTGCCTTGCAGTTTGCTCAATTCACGATACGTTTGAATTTTTTCGACAATTGGATGCTGGTCGCGTAATTCTTCCAACGTCGCGGCGTCAGTTGAAAATCCGTGCGTGGTTTTGCGTAAACCTTGCGGTTTCAAACCGAGCTTGCCAAACAGCAAGTCGTTCAACTGCTTCGGGCTGTTGATGTTGATATGCCCGTAACCACCCGCCAGCGCTTCGATATCGTCTTGCAGCGCCGCCATATCGTCGTTCAGGCGCACGCTGATCACTTTCAAAAAGTCGATATCGAGCAGCACGCCATTTTGTACCATCGACGCAATAACCGCGACAAGCGGCATCTCAATTTGCGTGAATAAATCTTTTTGCGTTGGCGGGTTTTGCGTCCCCCATAATGCGTCGGTGGTCGGCGCTTCCGGCGCGGGTTCGAGATCGAGACGCAATTTATCCACGAGCTGATACGTAAACGCTGCATCAGCAACCGCGTAATTTGCCGCGCGTTCGATGCCGACACTCGCCATCGTGATTTGGTTTTTGCCTTTGCCGATCAATTCTTCGATGTTGGTCATATCTTTGTTAAGCCGTACTTTGACCAACCGCTTCAAGCTAATCGCGTCGCTGCCAGAATCGCGCACGAATTCCGCAATCATTGTGTCGAAGCTGATCGGATTGACATCGATACCATGACGACACAGCACCACAACATCATAAACGGCGTTATGGGCGTACTTGGGGATGTTCACATTTTCGAGCGCCGGACGAATCGCATCGCGAATCAT
Source organism: Aggregatilineales bacterium (assembly GCA_038207205.1). GTDB lineage: Bacteria > Chloroflexota > Anaerolineae > Aggregatilineales > Phototrophicaceae > Flexifilum. The sequence goes on along the minus strand of JBBRAA010000049.1, from coordinate 12,427 downwards.
TTCGTAGGGGAGCTGTGTCCCCTCAAGATGACCGACCGGAATGTAATAACCCGTCTCGCCATCAGCGCTCAGCGAAATCCCGACCAGATCGGCACGCATTTTGTCGGTGTCGGTCGTCTCGGTATCGAACGCGATTCCGGCGGCGTTATTCAGCACATCTACGAGCGCCGTCAATTTTTCCGTCGTATCGACAATCACGGTTGGCACACTGGCGGCAACGACGGGTTCGGCGTGCATCGACAACATTTCATCAACAGCAAATAAAGGCAGTTGTCCGCCATTGGCACGCACACCGATGCGCCCTAACTGGTTATAGAGCGAATTGAAATCGAGTTCGCGGAACAACGTTTCGACTCGTGCGCGCTCAAAAGCGTGTGTGACGGCTTTTGACTTATCAAACTGGAACGGCACATCGCGCATGATCGTCGCCAGTTTTTGGCTCAGATACGCATCCTCGCGCCCATCGATCAGCTTTTGACGCACGCCTTTGCTCAGCGCATCGAGATTGGCATAAACAGCGTCGAGCGTGCCATATTGTTGCAGTAAAGTCGTCGCGCCTTTGTCACCGATGCCCGATACGCCAGGAATATTGTCGCTGGTATCGCCGACCAACGCCTTGTAATCGATCAGTTGATGCGGCTCTAACTGATATTTTTCTCGAAACGCGGCGATGTCGTAAACCTGATCCGGCACTTTCGCCATCGGCACGAACAAACGCACTTTGGTATGGTCACTGAGCAGTTGCAGCAAATCGCGGTCACCGCTGAAAATGCACACATCAAGATTTTCCATCTCGGCTTGCGCGCTCACCGTGCCGATCAAGTCGTCCGCTTCATAACCGGGCAGCGTCAGCGTTGGGATGTTGAACGTCTCGACCATTTGCTGAATGCGCCCGATTTGATGTTCCAATTCGTCGGGCATTTGTTCGCGCGTGCCTTTATAGCCCGCATAAATTTCATCGCGCCCGCTCATGCCACTATCGAGCGCCACCGCCAGATAATGTGGTTTCTCTTTTTCGAGCAAGTCCATCAACATCCGCGTGAAGCCGAACACAGCCGTCGTCGGTTCACCTCTAGAAGTCATAAACGCGCGGTCACGATTGGCAAAATAATAGCGGTACGCCAGCGCATAACCATCAATGATATAAAACAGGGGGCGCGCAACCTGTGTCATGATCTTCTCTCAACGGGAAACGAACATGTGAGCGATTATAGCACAGGCAATCGGTTTTTCCGCACCGCGTAATATTCAGCGCGCACCGCGCTTCCATGTTTGTATCTCGTCTTCATTGCCCCACGCCGAAAGGAGAACACCCTTATGCTCGACTCGCGCATCGTCTCAATTCAAGTCGGACTTCCTGCTGAATATGGCGCGGACAGTCTTTCCTCCAAATCATGGGAAACCGGAATCTTCAAGTACCCTGTCGAAGGACGCATCTTTCTCGATACGCTTAATCTCACGGGTGATGGACAGCAAGACCTGAAAAATCACGGCGGCACGTTTCGTGCTGTATTAGCATATACGGCGGAACATTACCCAATCTGGAACGAGGAATTAGAACGCCAACTCCCTTATGGCGCGTTCGGAGAAAACTTCACTGTCACAGGGTATGACGAAGATACAGTATGCATCGGCGATATAGTCGCGGTGGGTGATGTACGTTTACAAATCGCACAACCGCGGATGCCCTGCTGGAAATTGGCGCGGCGCTGGGAAATTAAAGATTTGACCGCGCGCGTCAACATCAAAGCGTGGGGCGGATGGTATCATCGCGTTTTGCAAACAGGCTGTGTTGCAGTGGGCGACAAGTACGAACTGATCGAACGTCCGTATCCGAATTTGTCGATCAAGCGGCTGTATAACCTGATGGAAGAACGCGAAACGGATGTAGACGCCTACACACAGTTGGCGGGTATGTTCGAAATTCTCACGCCATCATGGCGCGTTCAATACGGTGGTTTAGCGGCAGCATACAGCCAGTAAGGGCTAGACCATACGCTCAAAATTGATGAACTGCTGAATTTCTTCTTCATCGAGCGCGCGACCGGGCGTGACCACCAGGTAACTATCTGCCCATAAAGCCGATGGCAGGTCTTGATTTTGCTTGCGCGCAATATCGGCGGAGCGCCGTTTCAAATCGCGGATGATCGTATACGGCGGCGTTTCGCCAGGAATTTCTGCCAGTAGATAAATATAATCGCCCTGCGCTTGCAAATCCTGGATGCGCCAGTATTGTTCGCGTAACTGCGTAATCATGCCCGCGATAATCGCTTGTGCCACATCATCGTCCAACGACATGTTTGCATCGCGAATCAACCACACACACGCGTAGGGCGCATACGTCCCGACATCCGGCGGCGGTTCAGCACGCATCACAGGCGGCGCAGTCAACTGAGCGCGCGGAGACGGCTTCTCCACAGCCACGCCATCGGGGATGCTTTCCAGCGCGTCGATCAATCGTTTACCTTGTTGGCGGATATCGCGGAGTGGGGTAATCCCACTGAAGACCAACGATAAAATCAGCGTATCGACCGTGCGCCGTGAATACAACATAAAGTCTTTACCGCTGTTGGGCAGTGTGATAAAGCGGATTCGCGCCTCGTCCGCGTTGACATTCCAATCATTGGCAATCATGCTGCGCAGTTCGTCAATGTCTTCCGTCTGCATTCGCCCCGCATACGCAACCAATGCGCCATCGGCACGCTCATCGTGCGTGAGCAGCGTCGCCTCGGCGGTCAGTTCGAGCGAGACCTGTGTCAAGCTGAGCGCTAATTGCGCCAAGTACGGGTCTTGTGTTTCGGCTGGATCGACCGAATCGGGATTTTGGCGCTGTGCGAACTCGAATGCCGATAACCGTTCGAACTCGGTATTGAAGTCTTCAGTCGTAAAGCGGGGCAAATCCCCGAACAAATCTTCGACTTCCTGGGTTTGCGCAGCAGATGGCTCGTACTGCGTCCATTCATCTTCATCATCGGCGACGAACGGACTCATAATTTCCCACGCATCGGCGAACGGTTCTTCTTCAAAGAACGGTTCGGAGACTGTTTCTGGCAGCGTATCGGGCGCGTCGAGCATATCGAACGGTGTGATCGCGTCTTCGATGCGAGCCGGCGGCGGCGGTGCATCCCACGTGGTTTCGAGTTCACCCGGCGATGTTTCATAAGGCTGTGCCGATGACATCCGCGTTGGTTGCTCAGTGAACTGATCGCTCAAGCTAAGCATGTCGCCGGGTGGCACTTCAGGGAGCGAATCCGGCGGCGGCATAAGTTCCAGAAACTCAGGCTCACGCACGAAGCGGTTGTCATCGCGTGAGCGTTTCTTTTTCTTGAGCGCGTTCTCTTTGATCCACGACGGCAGCGGTTTAATTTTCGGTCGATACGCCGACTGCTGCCGTTCAATATTGGCGATCAATTCTTCTAGTGAAAAGCCGCTCAACCACTTCGAACCGTCAAGAATCTCTTGCAAGATCAAGCGTGCAGGTGTACTGCTTTCGTCCGGCAGTTCCGGCAGTGAATCCGGTGCCGTGGGAATTTGGTCAAAATCGTAATCGACGTGCACGTCATCAGCGCGCTGTCGGAGCAGCGGCGGCGTTACGGGGATGCTATCGCCTGGCACATTATCCAGCGATGATACAGCGTTATAAAAATCGGCACTGCTCAGCACAGGTGGCGCTTCGCTTGGTTCTTCCCCACGCAAAATGCTCAGCACATCGCGAAACCCAGTCTCGTTTACGCTGTCGATCAGGTCGCGTACCGTTCCGCTCTCTTCCAGCGTCGGCATTGGCGGTTCTTCTTGCGCCAGGCGTTCAAACAAGCTCGACCGCGCGACAATCGGACGCGGCAAAGCTGATGCCGTTGGTATTTCTTCAAGGGGTTGCGTGCCCCGTGCCCGTTCAATCTGTTCTATCAACGGGTTCATGCCGCCGCGCAAAATGAAATCAACAAATTGCTGCTGGCGTGTCAGCGACTCGCGCGGCGCTTGGTCGGCACGCATCGAATTGACCAAATCCGCAAAATCATCGCTTTGCGGGCGCGCGTTCGGCGCGTTGGGGTCAATCGTGGTCAGTAATTGTTGAAATTCTTCATCTTGCATGTTCGGCATATCCGCTTGCCATGCAGCAGCGGGGTCGTCCGAGATCATCACGGGCGTATCATCGAAACGCGGCGGCGGCGCACTGCCAAGCGATTTGACGACCGGGCGCGTTTGTGGCAGCGGCGGCGGATTTTTCTTGAGGTCGATAACAGCTTTATCTAAGACAGGAATGATATAGCGCGCGCTGAATGGCACATTGATCGAGTTTTGCAAACGCAGCAGTCGTACCACTTCTTCATGCTGACGTGGTGTAGCGACAATCGCAATTTGCGGTGCGGCGCTTCGCAACCCTTCAACGATAAGATCGACACGAATATCAGGGATCGTGAAATCTACTACTGCGACTTCATGTGGGTTTTCGCGTAAATATTCGATAGCAGCATCGGGCAAACTGAACGGACGGACTTGGTACAAGCCCGTCCGTTCCAACGCACTTTTGATCTGCGCGGCAAATTCGATATTGCTGGTGATGAATAAGACGCGCGTGACCATGAAGGCGGCAGCTTTATAAGGGCAGCAAGACGGTGACGGAATAAATCGCGGAGTTGTTCACTTCGCTAAACTCGCTAATCTGCGCCCCACTATCAGCTTGTACCGCCAACGAGTAATTACCGGACGCATTAAACGTCACGTTCACCTGTAACAGAATACTTTGACTTGGATTCAGCCCGCCAACGTTGCCGAGATCGATTTGGATGTTGCCCGGCTGTACCGTCAGCGTATTGCTGAATTGTCCAGTCGCACCTGCACCGGTATTCGTGATCGTTACGCTATATTGGCGTATCGTCTCGCCCGAAAGCACGACTTCCTGTTCACCGACGATGCTGGCGACGACCAGATCGGGCACGCCAGGAGTGAGTGTAATTGTCGGTGTTGGTGGCGTCGGAGAGCGTGTCGGCGTAAACGTCGCTGGCGGCGGCGCTTGCGTTGTGGCGCTGATCGGTGTCGGCGGAATGGGTACGACGGGTACCAGCGCGCAGTTGCCATACACCAGCACGAATGCGGCGCTCACCCATCCGAATGAGCTGCCGAAATTTCCAAAGCGTACCTGCCACCATTGGTTGTTCGCCAACCGTCCAGAAATCGGCAGCACCGCACCAGCGTTCAAGACCGCCAGCACAGGGTAGATCAGATCGGGACCTGAACGCAGATTCAAGTTGACTGTCGTCACAATGCGGCATGTTGGGTCGTTCGGTGTGATAACCGGGACGTTGGTTTGTGGCTGCGGGATTGGCGTTGAAGTCACCTGCGCCGATGTTGCCCGCACTGTCAACAGCACCACCGCCTCGTCACTGGGAATCGACGCACGATATGCCACGACCGAAACTTCAATATCCCCAACAGTACGCGGGGTAAAATCTAAAACTGCGTCAAAGACCTGTTCGCCCGCTGCCGCCTCTGACGAGACAGTTTTGACAATCTGTCCATCGACGAATAATTGCGCGCGTGTGACACCAACCGTGTCTGTCGCCGTAATACTGACTAATACGCGCGTATCGACAACGATTTCATCACCTTCCAACGGGGCAATAATCTGCACCGATGGCTTGCTGCTGTCTTGAGCGTCACCATCGTTCCCATCATCGGGACTGGAGGTTAAATTACACGCGCTAAGCGCAAACACCAGCACGGTCAATAACAGCAGCACTCGTTTGTGCATCATGGTCAACCGTCACGCAATCGGTTCTTTGAAAACAACGAAGCGCGCCATATCATCGCCTTTAGCAATGCACGTCGTCATATCAACTTTGAATTCGCGTCCGCCGCTCACCCAGCGTAACCCTTCTTGCAGCAATCCCTGACCCATATAGCACACGGCGCGGTCGGTCTTGCGACCCCAACACAGCGCACAGCGCTCCATCGTGTAGATGATCTTATCGCCACCTTCTTCATACACGTTGGAAATTTGGTCGGAGAATTGCGAGAAGATGTTCGCCATTGCCGGAACACCGACCTTGAGCTTAGCGTTGAGCGGCAGCACCTTGAACGCCAGATCGCTGACACCCGCCAACGCACCAAACGAGCGCAAACCACCGGCGAAGATCGCGCGCCCGGCACGCAGCGCCAAGCCACGACCACCGCGCGGTCCATACATTTCTTCCAGCGCGATATTCAACGCCGTAATATGTGTAAAATCCGCCTGTTTTTCGAGATTATCCGGCGGATAATTGTTGATGTATTCGGAAAGCTGCGCCAGATTAAGAATGGCGTTCAAACCATTCTGCCCCATGATTTCTTCCATCGCCTCGATGATGAGACGGGCAAATTTGTTCGGGTAATGATACCCGCTCTTTTCAAGTGGCATCGTGCCGGTTTCCTCCCGTTGTGCGTTCTTAATGCCCTCACATCGTGAGGCGTTGACATCGACGTTAATGACGCTTTACTCAGTATACGCGGTTCGACCCAAAATTCCCAAAAAAGTTGGAGCGAGCCAATTGATCCTTAATTTAGCTGCAAAGTCACATTGCAAAGCGTATAGGTTATCCTACAAATACAACCAATGGTTCGTCGCGCCGCATCGTCGCTGTGCCAACCAAACGACCTTGCATACTGAAAGGTCCCGTCCACACCAGTTCGATATCTGCGATTTTGCCGCGCCAGTCGTCACGGCTGGAGTCTTCAAAGAATACCAGTTTATTCTGCGGCGTGCGTCCGCGCCACTTCCCTTTGACATTTTCTTCGACCAATACCGGAGTGGTACGTCCGAGCCACGCCGCGTTGATTTCACCCAGCGTACGCGCGATCAATTCTTCGATGGAATCGGAGCGGCGCTTTTTCTCGTCTTCTGGCACATCGTCAATCATGCGGCGTTCGCTCACCGTGTTTGGGCGCGGGCTGTAACGAGCGATATGAATTTTATCCAGCTTCAACTCATCAAGGAAATCGTAGGTATTTTGGAACTGCTGCTCGGTTTCGCCGCAAAAGCCGACGATGATATCAGTGTGAATCGCGACATCAGGAATGCGCGCTCGTATCCGTGCGATCAAACGCCGATATTGATCGACCGTATAGCCGCGTTTCATCGTTTCCAACACATCGTCATCGCCTGCCTGAAGCGCGACTTCGATGTGCGGCATCACGCGCGGCAGCGCCGCGACGGTATCGAGCAGTTTATCGGTCATCCAATTGGGATGACTGGTTAAAAAGCGAATGCGTTCCAACCCATACGCTTCGGCGGTATCATGCACAACGCCGAGTAAATCCGCCAGATCGGGTCCGCCGTCGATGTCTTTGCCGTAGCGATCGACGATTTGACCAAGCAGTGTGATTTCTTTCACGCCTTGCTGCGCCAGACTGCGGACATGCGCTGCGATCTCGCCAACGCTGCGGCTGCGTTCAATGCCGCGACGGTTCGGGATAATACAAAACGAACACGCATGAGAACAGCCATAGACGACAGGCACATGCGCGCTGATGACATTGCCCAATTCATGCGCCGGCAAAATCAACTCACCATCCTGAATGAGATCGCGTTGTTCGCGGTCGCGGTCGTCGAGTTCGCGCAGCTCAACTTCAGTCATCCGTTCACGCAGAAAATTGACCATCGGCGCGGGTTCAGAAGGCGGCAAGAATACATCGACATACGGTAGTTTCTTGCGCAGTGCCAGCGGATCGCGCACGCCGACCATGCAGCCCATGACGCCGATCACCAATTCCGGTTTATCGTGTCGTTTGATTTCTGCCAGCAAGCCGAGCCGCCCCATCGCCCGATCTTCAGCACTTTGGCGCACAACACAGGTATTGACGACGTGAATATCGGCAGTATCCGGGTCTTGCGTGGCGCGATGCCCCATCCGCTCCAATTCCGAAGCAAGAAGCTGCGAATCGGCGGTATTCATTTGACATCCAAACGTCCAGATGTAGTAATGCCCCATGATCAAACCAACTTATATCGTATCAATCGTGCATGTATTGTAAGGCTTGCGGAGTGTCCACGTCAATTGCACGGGGTTGGGCGCAGGTAAACGCCGCTGAAAGTGCCGTTCGTGCCGCACACAATGCGAAACGCCAGCGTGTTTTGTTCCCATGTAATCACATCGGTGACATCAATGGCAAGTGGCTTGCCCAGATATTGGGCAAGGCGAGCATTGTTGAAGTAGATCACCGCGCCGAGCGGGGCGCTCTCAATGTGGAGGGTGTAATTGACGCACACATCGTTGATATCGAGCGCGAAAATCTTTTGCAGCCACGCGACCCAACTATCGTCGAAACGCTTTTCCGGCGACCACCCGCGCAGCGACGGCACGACATGTCCATCGGCAAGTTCATACAGATCGGGATTGATCTCGAAATATTCGCACTGCCAGTCGGCGGTCAGGGAGATTGAGGGATAGGTGTTCATATACATGATTATAACGGGCGACGGGCTGTTTCTGTAGAGGCGATCTATTGCATCGCCTCTGCTCTGTGTGCTGCATCAGAATTGAATTTTATCCACAAATCCCAACGCCAATGCTTGTTCAGCGTCCAGCCATGTATCACGCGCCAGCATATCGCGCAACTCATCGGCGCTGACCTTTGAACGAACTTGAACGCTGCGGATAAAGTTCATCAAGAGTCATTAAAGACCAAAATGCGAAATACATCCTGTTGTTTGCGGTTTCTGACGGGTTCGCTACTATAAAGACCATTCATGTATCCTGTCGAGACTACTCATGCGCCCGACCATTTTGTTTTATAACCCCATCAGCACATCCCCCGGCAAGCAGCGACTTCCATTGTCATTATTGGCAATCGCCGCTGTCATCTCAGAAGATTACGACTTCGAGCTGATCGATGGCAATCTCATCGACGACCCCGCCCAAGCGATCATCGAGCGCGCCCGCGCCACCCATGCGACGCTGCTCGCCGTCACCGTCATGGCGGGTCCGCAGTTGAAGCAGGCAGTTCCAGTCTGCAAACGCGTTAAAGCCGAATTCCCCAACCTCACGATCTTATGGGGCGGGTATTTCCCGACGCAACACGCCGATGTTGTCCTCGATTCGGGCTATGTCGATTATGTCATTCAAGGGCAAGGCGAAGCGCCCTTCCGTCAGTTCGTCGATATGCTGCACAAAGGCGGCGCGCCATCGGATGTGCATTCGTTGGCGTACAAAAACGGCGATCAGTCCGTTCATACGAATCATCGTGCGCCGCTCGTCCCACTCGATAATTTACCAAAATATCCCTATGGCAAGGTCGATGTCGCCCGCTATGTCAACAAAAGTTATCTCGGCAGCCGCGTACTCTCGCATCACACCAGTTTTGGCTGTCCGTTCGCGTGTAATTTTTGCGCGGTCGTCGCCATGTCCAAGCAGCGCTGGCTGGCAGAAAGCGCCGCCCGCGTCGGTGATGTCGTCACGTATCTCCACAAAAGCTATGGCATCGACGGGTTAGAGTTCACCGATATGGATTTTTTCGTCAACGAAGCGCGCACCGCCGAAATTGCCGAGCGTATATCGCCGTTAGGGATCAACTGGTGGGGGTTAGGGCGCGTCGATACGCTGACCGGTTACAGCGATGCAACCTTCGCTAAAATGGTGAAAAGCGGCGTCAAAATGATCTTCATGGGTGCAGAAAGCGGGGACGACGAAACGCTGAAATTGATGAACAAAGGTGGCAAAAGCGGCACGGAACTTACGCTCGGCATCGTTGAACGGATGAAGCATTATAATATTGTGCCAGAACTCTCGTTCGTATTGGGTAATCCGCCCGACCCAGAAGCGGACATGAATAAAACCATCGAGTTCATCCGCAAAATTAAGGCGATCAACCCTGCGACCGAACTCATTTTGTACATCTACACGCCTGTGCCGCAGGAAGGCACGATTATGTACGAAGAAGTGAAACGGCTTGGGTTTCATTTCCCCGAAACACTCGACGGGTGGGTGAGCGACGAATGGAGTAAATTCGCTATGCGGCGTGACCCAGGGACGCCATGGTTCAAGGACAATGTGCGTCAGCGCGTCCGCGATTTTGAAACCGTCGTCAATGCATATTACCCGACTGTCACCGACATGCGTCTGCACGGCACTATGCGCCGATTGCTTAAGACACTCTCCGGCTGGCGTTATACGCTCAAATATTATGAACATCCGTATGAATTGAAAGCACTCCAACGCTTAATCCATTATCGGCGTCCCGAAACGACAGGCTTCTGAACATGTTGAAAGCAATTTTGCCGGGTTTGTATACGTTTACAGGCTTACTCGTCGGACGTGCCTACTTGATCGATGACCCCGACGGTATCACGCTCATCGATGCCAGTATTCCACCCAGCGGAAAAACAATCCTTGATCAAGTGCGCGCCAGCGGACGCAAACTGAGCGATATCAAGCGTATCTTGATTACACACGCCCACCCTGATCATATCGGTGGCTTGCCGTTGATCGCACGTGAGACAGGCGCACAAGTCATTGCCCATGAACAGGAAGCGCCGGTTATTCGCGGCGAACGCGAAATTCCGCGCGCCGATCCAAGTACACTCACGCCGCTTCAACGCTTGATGATCCCGCCGAAAACACTGCCAAAACCATCACCTGTGCATCGCACCGTCCAGGATGGCGACATCATCACAGAGTCGTTTGGCGGCTTAACCGTCATTCATACGCCTGGTCACGCGCCCGGTCATGTCTCGTATTGGCAGCCAGAACAAAAAGTGCTGTTTGTCGGTGATGTCATTATGCGGATTCCGCGCCAAATGCGGCTGCCCGTCGCCTCTTTCACCGGTGATATGCCAGAAAACAAACGCTCAATTCATAAACTTGCAGAGCTGAGCGCAGAAATCGCTTGTTTTGGTCATGGAGCGCCGATGACGGCGTTGACTGCTGTGAATATCCGCGAATTCGTATCACGCGTTTGAGCCTTGAGCATTGCGACGGTGATTCAAGCGCGCTATACTGACTTGTGTATTGTTCTTTCTATCACAAAGTCACTTGTAAGGGGAAATACGATGGTGGAAAAGCGCTTCCGCCTTGTTCTCATGCTGACCATTATCGGCGCCGTTTTCACATCGGCGTGCGGTACGGTTGCCACGCCTGAATGGGCAGCCGATGTACAATTCACGCGCGTCGCCGCGGCGGATACCGCCGTATATCTCACGTCGATTGCGCCGACGGCAACTTTTACGTTGACGCCCGCCCCGACCGCGACGCCAATACCGCCCACCATCACCAATACGCCGACGGCGGCACCGACAGAAACCTCAGTCCCGACAGAAACACCGATGCCCGCCACCGCTGAATCGACCGAAGCGATAGTTGCCGCGCCGGATGCCGTCAGTGATAGTGCCGCCGCCGTCGCCAGTGCTGACCCTGCTGCGGGTGCAGTCGCATTCGTCGTCCAACGTACCATGCCCGAAGGCGCGGTATGGGCGTGCAATACCTGCCACTCCATCACACCGAACGAACAGCGTGTTATCGGACCGGGTTTGTGGAACCTTGCAGTACGTGCCGAAACGCGCGTCGAAGGGCAATCTGCCATCGACTACATTTACACCAGCATTGTCGCGCCGAATGACTACATTGTGCCGCCGGATGCCAGTGGCGCGCCATATCCGCCGAACTTAATGCCCGCGCATTACGGCAATCCTCAAATTTTGGTTGAACAAGACCTGAATAACATGATCGCGTACCTGTTGACGCTGCAATAACATCCCCTTCAAGCTGCTGCATCGTCATATCTAAGCATGTGGGCGACCGACCCGGTCGCCCTTACGCTGGACAGCATCAATTTCACGTTTACCCGAAAAGCGCCGTAAAGCCCCTGTCTTTAGACATGGGGATATAAGGCGTAGGGCTTGCGTTAGATAGCGTGATGCTGTATAATGATTGCTATGGAAAACAACCGGCAGTTCAAGAGCAATCACAACATTGTCTACTCGTGCAAATACCACACTGAAAAGCCGACTGCCGACCTTGTGGACGAATTCATATTTTGTGGCAACGGTAGGTGGCGCTCCACTTGCGACCATCAAGCAGTACCTTGAGAATCAGAAACATGTCTAACACCGCCATTCGTGTTTTCAAATATCGTCTGTACCCCGCGCGTTCTCAGGCAAAGAACCGGTTTCGTGTGCTGAATTGCGCCCGTAATCTCTACAACACGGCACTTGCGGAACGCAAATTCGGGTACGAAATCGAGGGGCGCTCGGTCTCGAACGCGGCGCGTGAAAGCGGGCGAGACACCCGGCTCTCCGCGCTTCAAAGGACGCAATCGCTTTCACAGCTTTTTGTTCAAGCAATACGGGAGCGGCGCACGGATCGACGGCAAGCGGCTGAAGCTGTTCGGCATCGGACGGGTGCGGGTGCGCTGGCATCGTCGCATCGAAGGCACGATCAAGACCATTCGCATTCAG
>JBBRAA010000048.1:0-27872 GCA_038207205.1 Aggregatilineales bacterium | reverse complement strand
ACGCCTAAAGGCGGGGGCTTTTAGCCCTAATGCTTACCAGACTCAGCCCGCAAGGGCTGCGTTAGCGGTAAATACATAGGCACTTCGGAATGCCTCACCAGTTCCGAACGCTGCGGTGAACGATTAAACAGAATGCTTGGGAGCAAACAGTGTCGTTCACACTAAACTACCGTATAACATTGTCGAGGTGAACTTTACCCCGCGCAAGCGGAGCAGGTTTGACCGTTTTCCATAGGTAACTTAAAAAACGGTCTCCCTGCGGGGATACACCACTCAGACGGTTACACCTATTAAGAAAGGACAAGGCGCTATCCCTCCCCATGCCTAAAGGCAGGGGTATCTCGCGCCGATTTGATGAAGAAGATGTATGACCAATCAACCCACGTTGGATGACACACAACCGAAATCGCCCTTTCGTGATTTACCCGGTGAAGGACGCCGCCCACCCAAGCTGATCGACCCCAACGAACCATCGCGACGCGCGGGCTGCGGCATGATGGGACTCATCGGCGCGATGCTCATGGTGTTCGCACTGCTGATCGTTGGGTTAGCAGGCGTCGCGGGATGGACGACCGGTCAGCGCGAAGCCGGAGTTGCGGCAACAGCGACCCTGCGCGCGGTAATCAACGAACAGTTAGCGCGCATTCCCGACGATATAGCGAGCGGTAATACCGTGCTGCTCGATACACGCATTCGCTATCTGGCGACGTTGGGCGTCCCACAAGCCAATGATTACATACCGACTGCGACCGCCTTATTTTTGAGCCTGCAACCCACCCCCACACCGACGATCACACCAACCGCGCCTGTGACGCCGACAACCGCAGCACCGGAGATCACCGACGCGCCTGAACTTCAGGTCGCATCCGTAGAAGACGGTGGGTACGATTTGGCGGGCATTTATCAGCAGGCGCTCACGGCGTATGGGGCGGGGCTGTATGAAGATGCGTCGGAATATCTCAATGTGATTTTGGCGGTCAATGAGACATACCAACCCGTCGAAGTGCGTAGTTTGATGTCGCAAGCGTTGAACGCGCACGCGCGCGAGTTGTACAACGCCAATCAACCTGCCGCCGCTAATCTTGTGGTGGATCGCGCCCGTACTTATGGCGATATCGGCGAGTTGGACTATGAAAGTTACGCCGCCACTTTGTATTTGAACGCGCGCGGCGCGCTCGGCACTGATTACAACTCGGCGATCAACGCGCTGCGTGAGGTGATCGCGCTCGGCGCGGGTGGACGCTATTACGGCGACTCAGTCCAACTGTTGTTCCAACAATATGTCGCGTATGGTGATGCGTGGGGCGCACAGGGATCATGGTGTCCGGCAGAGCAGCAGTATCGCAACGCCTTAAATGTACTATCGAGCGGGTCGGTCAATGCGAAGCTTCAGCAGGCGATCAATTTTTGCATGAACGGAACGCCGACTCCCGACCCGTTATCAGGGCAACCGGGCGCGATCCCTGGTGGGCAGCCGATTGCGCCGATTGGTCAGCCGGGAACATGATCGGTATCGAGCGGCAGCACACCACCAATCGCTCTCATATGGTTTTCATAGCGCGTTCATGACGTATTTACGTCGCGACTCTACCCTGAGGTCAGTATTAAGAACCCGGATTGGGAATGTCCCTATCCCCAAAAAAGCGAACCGAGACTTATTGTTTAATAATCCGGGTTCGCGGGCAATAAGGTTCAACCCTATGAACCTTACACTGCCCTACACAAACTAAGTTCCGCCCGACATGCCCCCCTCATGTCGGGCGGACTTATTTTCAGGTGTGCGCACGAACACATTCAGTATGCGTTACCGAGTCACATCGATATTTACCTCTCAGTGTGCTGCCCTTCTGCCACGCAAGCACAGAGAAACCCCATATGCTTTTCTGCCTGCTTAGCCCGTATGAGAAAGAGACGATCTACACAGCAGCCACATGAGCGACAACCACACAAAAACGTCAATACAACCCGGTTTCGGCTATACTCAGCGTATAACTTTTAACTCTACATGAGCGCCTTATGACGGGTAAATTTTTCGACGATCTACACATTGGTATGACCATCAGGCATGAACTGTCGCGCACGATCACCGAAGGCGAACACATGTTATTTTGCGCGATGACCATGAACCCGCAGCCGCTTCACATCGACGCGCATTTCGCGGCTCAAACAGCGTTCGGCAAGCCGCTCGTCAACGGCTTGTTCACGATGAGTTTAGCGGTTGGGATCAGTGTACAAGAAACCACGATGGGCACGATCATCGCCAACCTGGGTTACGAGCATGTCGCGCATCCACACCCGGTCTTTCATGGCGATACACTTTATGTCGAAACGGAAGTCGTAAACAAGCGCGAGAGCGCGTCACACCCCGACTGCGGCATTGTCACGCTCAAACATATCGGACGTAATCAGCATGGGGTGATCGTAGTCGAAGTCACGCGGAGCGCGTTGTTCAAAAAACGCGTTGATGCATAAATCGCAGTTTGCTAGAGAGCCTTGGGCGATAGATAACGCGGCAGCGCAACCATGAAGACCGAGCCGCCAGACGGTGCATTGCGATGCGTAACTTCGCCGCCCATTAATTCGACCAACTGGCACACGATCCACAAGCCCAAGCCGTGTCCTGCATCACTATTGGTATCAGGGCGCGTACTCAATTGGCGAAACATTTGAAACAGATACGGACGATCCGCTTCGGGAATGCCAGGACCCTGGTCAGACACACACAAGACGATGAAAGCGCCGTCGTTTTCTGCCCATAAACTGATACTGCTGTCTTCTGGGCTGAACTTAAGCGCGTTCGAGACCAGATTGCCTAAAATTTGACCGAGCAAACGTGGGTCAGCGAGCGCACTTTCGTTCGATGGCGCAACATCGATACGCACACCTTTTTTCTCTGCGACGAATGCCAACCGTTCAGCAGCACTTCGGAGTTCGTCACCGACATGCACCGCCACAATATTCGTTTGTAGTTTGCCCGTTTGCAGCGCCGCCACATCCAGAAACAATAGAATCATCTCTTGCATGTCCTGGACCGTCACATCCACGCTGTCCAGAATGTCGTTGACTCTCGGATCATCGCCCAGTATTTCGCGCAAAATCGACTGCGCCATACGAATATTGGTGAGCGGACCCTTTAAGTCGTGCGAGACAATGCGGTAAAAATTTTCCTGCACGCGCTGTGCCGCCTGCAATTCATCGATCATCAATTTGCGGCGATCATTCATCTGTTTGAATTCGACCTGAGTCCGCACCCGCGCGCGCGCGATTTCGACACTGAACGGTTTCTGAATATAGTCGTTCGCGCCCAAGCGCAACCCTGCCAGCATATCGCTTTCGTTGGCGCGCGCCGAAATCATGACCACTGGTAAATCGGCGGTGAGAGCGTCGGCGCGAATTTCGCGCAGAACATCATAGCCATTGATACCCGGCAGCATAACATCCAGCAGGACTGCGTCATAAGGTGTTGACGCCAATGCTGCGAGCGCGTCTTCGCCTGTCGATGCCAGATCAATGGCATACTCGTATTCAAATATACGCTTAAGCAGTTCTTGATTGATGCGTTCATCATCGACCACCAACAAGCGCGGAGCGATCACGGGTGCTGATACTACTTGCAAGGGATGGAGAGTGGTCATAAGCATAAGAGATTGTAAAGCCCACATGAACGATTATTTGAACTTTACACCCACCTGCCTCAAAGAAGCATAAATGTTATTCTTGAGCGGCTGTTTTAACCAATTATTTAGAATCAGGGGCGCATGGCGCGGCGCCCCCATCGAGAACAGATTATTCCCCCGTCGGCACCCAGATATTCTTGAACTGCGTTGATTCGTGTAAGAAATCGTCGCCTGCGCCTTGTTCATCGCTCGACCAATCGCGCGGTACTGCATCCACCCAGGTACGCTTCATATTATCGGCAGACCATTTCTCGACATCCGCCGCGCCGCTTGCGCCGCCAAAATACCACATGGAGTCCAGATTATCATGCTGCGCGAGCGTTTTAGACAAAATATCACGCGCGCCTGTGACAATGTTGACCACGCCGCCAGGAACATCCGACGTTTCCAGCACCTGATAGAAATCAGTCGCTGCCAATGGCGACTGTTCGGATGGGATGACGACGACGGCATTGCCGCGCGCGATCGCTGGCGCGACCAGCGACACGAACGCCAACAACGGCGCATGATCTGGGCACGCGATACCAATCACACCGACAGGTTCGCGCATACCGAGCACGATGCCCCGTAAATTCGTCTCCTGAATGATTCCGCCGAACTTATCGGCGTACGCCGCATATGTGAACAGCCGATCGATGGACAATTCGACTTCACGCGTGGCATTGGCGAGCGACTCACGTGTCAGGGTGGCGATGCGGCGCGCGAATTCGTCGGTACGGGCGCTCAGATTTTCCGCCAGATAGTATAAAATCTGCGCGCGGGCGTGACCATGCTTAGATGCCCAGCTTTCTTGCGCGGCGCGGGCAGCTTCGACAGCATCGCGAATATCTTTACGATTGCCTTCACCGACTTCTCCAATCAAGTGACCGTCAATGTCCGTGATCGGGCGCGAATAATTACCGTCGGGGCGCGCTTGTTTGCCACCAATGAACAGTTTCGCCGTCCGGTCGATTGGCGAGCGTCCGCCCTGTGCCGCTTCACCATTCAACGGCAGTGGCATCGAGCGTGCCGAGGGCTGAGTACCGAGTGCGGAGCTATTTGCCCTTGCCTCAGCGCCCAGCACTCGGTACTCAGCCCTTTTTTGCCATTTTGGACGCACATACTCATGTAAGCCTTCGCGACCACCTTCGCGTCCGTAACCGCTTTCACGATAACCACCAAATCCTGCTGCCGCGTCAAAGACGTTGGTGCAGTTCACCCACACCGAACCGGCTTTGATTTTTTGCGCGACATCGAGCGCAAGATTGATATTTTCGCTCCACAAACTCGCCGCTAAGCCGTAACGGGTGTTATTCGCCAGCGCAACGGCTTCTTTGGGCGTGCGAAATGTCATCGCAACCACGACGGGTCCGAAAATTTCTTCCTGTACGACGGCGGACGCGGGTTCAACATGGGTGAGCAGTGTCGGCGGATACCAACTGCCCGTCGTCGGCAGTTCGCACGCGGGTTGATAAAGCTGTGCGCCTTGTTCGACGCCAAGCTTGACCCACCCGTCGATCATATCGCGCTGCGATGGATCGATGATTGCGCCGATATCGATACTTTTGTCGAGCGAGTCGCCAATGCGCAATTTATCCATACGCGCCCGGACTTTGGCATAAAAATCCTCGGCGATGTCTTCCTGTACGAGCAGCCGCGATCCAGCGCAGCATACCTGCCCTTGATTGAACCAGATCGCATCGACAAGCCCTTCGACCGCCGCGTCCTGATCAGCATCGTCAAAGACGATGAATGGCGATTTGCCGCCCAATTCAAGCGAAAGCTTGATCCCACGCCCTGCGGTCGTCCGGCGGATGATTTTGCCGACGTTGGTTGACCCCGTAAACGCGATCTTATCGAATCCGGTATGCGCAGTTATGGCGATACCCGTTTCATCGCCGCCTGTCACCACATTGACCACACCCGACGGCACGCCCGCCTCGGCGACGATCTCTGCGAACAAGAGCGCCGTCAGGCTGGTGAAGGGCGCGGGCTTGATCACGACCGTGTTGCCCATCGCCAGCGCAGGCGCGATTTTCCACGCCAGCATTAACAACGGAAAATTCCACGGGATGATCTGTCCAACCACGCCGAGGGGCGCAAAATCGGGCAGCTCGCGTTCCATCAACTGCGCCCAACCGGCATGGTGATAAAAATGGCGCGCCACGAGCGGCACATCGAGATCGCGCGATTCGCGGATTGATTTACCGTTATCGAGCGACTCCAGCACCGCGAGCAAACGGGCATGTTTTTGTACGCCACGCGCAATCGCGTATAGGTGTCGCGCTCGTACATGACCCGACAGCGCGCTCCATGAGTCGAACGCGATACGCGCTGCTTGATACGCCTGATCAACATCAGCGGCGCTGGCGTCGGCAATCTGCGCGATCTCTTTTCCGGTCGCGGGGGCATGGGAGGCAAAACGCGCGCTGTTTTGTGGCTTCACCCAACGCCCACCAATGAACAAATCGAACGCACGCTCATGACGATCCAGCCACGCGGTCGCCACGTCGGCTGCTTCGGGCGCGGCACCATAGGTCATATTCTGAAAAATTTCACGGACGGACATTAGCATAATCTCCCCTCACCCCCTTCACCCCCTCTCCCCGCTTGCGTGGGAGAGGGGGGAACGCATAGGGCAACATTAACGAAATTGAGCGCGAATAGCGGCGAGAACATCCGCTATGTTTTGTTCTACTTGCCCCGCAGAAATACGAACAAAGCGAATATTTAGCGTTTCTATCGTTTCTTGGCGCACGCGGTCGGCATCTTACGGAACTTTCTCCCATCTAATTTTCGGTTGCGAATCACCTCCCATAAAAGTGCTTCACTTTTTGTGCTGCGCTGTCGCAATTCCGATGCGAGCGAGTGCATATCTTTTTGTAATTTCTTAGGTGTATTCCAACGCTCATAATTTGTCATTGTGCGTCCTTGTTATTCCCCCTCTACCCGCTTGCGTGGGAGAGGGGGCTAAGGGGTGAGGGGGTTGAAGCTAAGTCCGAAATTCCTCAAAAGTGGCTGGATCGTAATCCAATAGCCATCATCGGCGACGTACAGCAACGCATTACGCATTTCGCTTCCCTTTTCTTAACCTCAACCCATCGGCATATAGTAGTCCGCCGCGTAGCGTCCGGTGATATGATGCGAAAGCTGACGCTCGATATCAGTGAGAAGCGCGCTCGCCCCAAAACGGAGCAAATCCGGGAACAGCCATGCGTCGCTCAATTCTTCTTTCATCAAAATCTGATAGTTCATCACCTGTTTTGCCGTACGAATGCCACCCGCTGGTTTGAACCCGACTTTGATTCCGGTACGCTCGTGATACGCGCGAATCGCGCGGCACATAATCAAACTGACATCAAGCGTCGCGTTGGTCGGTTCTTTACCGGTGCTGGTCTTGATGAAGTCGCTGCCCGCCATCATACACACCAGGCTCGCCATATAAATCTGTCGCAGGGTGCCAAGTTCGCCCGTTGCCAGAATACTTTTCATGTGTGCGTCACCGCACGCCGCGCGGAACTGCTGCACCTCATCGTACAGGCGATCCCATTGTCCGGTCAGCACATGCTCACGGCTGATCACGATATCGATTTCGCGTGCCCCTGCCGCCACACTGTCTTTGATTTCCTCGATCCGCAGGTGAAACGGACTCAACCCCGCCGGAAACCCTGTCGATACCGCCGCCACCGGAATATTCGTGCCTTGCAGCGCGCGTACGGCGTCCCCAACGCGGTTGTGATACACACACACCGCACCCACTGTGATTCCCAAATCCGCGACGCCGAGCGCTTCGAGCAAATCGGCGCGCACAGGTTGACGCGCTTTCGCGCACAAACGCGCGACATTACCCGGCGTATCATCGCCTGCGAGGGTGGTTAAATCGATACAGGTGATCGCCCGCAGCAGCCACGCCGCTTGTGCATCTTTTTTGACCGATCGGCGTGTGCCAAGTGTCGCGCTGCGGCGTTCGGTCGCGCTGCGATTGACGCGCACGCTCTTTACCCAACCCATATCGAG
This sequence comes from Aggregatilineales bacterium, assembly GCA_038207205.1. GTDB lineage: Bacteria > Chloroflexota > Anaerolineae > Aggregatilineales > Phototrophicaceae > Flexifilum. The sequence goes on along the minus strand of JBBRAA010000048.1, from coordinate 20,199 downwards.
CGCGATGCCAGGATTACGTTCATGTGGCGTGCTGTGTGGCGAAACACCATTGGCGTGGAGAGCGGGCGCGCGTTCGTCGGCGCGCACATCGGGGAGGGTCATGAGTCGTTCCTTCTCAATGTAAAGTCTTTTTGAAAGTATAACACTTGAACTACCCGGACGATGTCTGAATCGTCCTATTCGCCTACCGTGATCGTCGTCACGCGCACGCTGTCGCGTCCGTCGGCGTCGGTCAGGCGCACGCCTGTATCGACACGGTAAAACCCGACGTGAACGTCGTATTCGCCCGCATCGAGGTCAGTCAGCGGCAGCGTAAAGGTTGCGCTGATCATGATCTCTGTCGGGTCGTCCCAGGTATCGGTCGTGCGCCGTACATCGAACAATGGCGATCCATCGGCTTGAGCCACCAACGTCCCCGCTTGATCGAGCAGATGATTGAACACGCGATACTCGCCATCGAGCGGCGCATTTGCCTGCCAGTAATGGCGAATCGTCAGCGCATCGTCCGTCACTGCCGTATCATAACCGCGCCAGACGATTGTACCGAGCACCGCCTCGAATAGTTGACTCGGCGTGCACAAACACACTACGACCATATCGGGTCCTCGATAATCAGCCGACGGCGGATACTGCTTCAACAGCATCGTTTCTGTACGCGCGCCTGGATCGAGCGCTTGATAATCACCATTGGACATGATCGCGTATTCGACGCCGCGATCACGCCACTCATCGAGCGGGCGCGCATCCAGTCGTTCCATTTCCTGAAACGGGAATTCATGAATGCCCGCATAACCACCCCAACTACGGTTGAGCGTCTTATGATTGTCGAGCGTCGCAATATGCGCTGCGGGCGGCAGCGATGTATCCATGTATACGGCGAGATCGTTCCGGCGGTCGTGCAGCGTATGCACCCGTGCCCGCTCGATACTTTGTACTGTCAGCGGAATCATGATGCCGATGAATAGAAGCGTCACAATCGTGGTCTGGCGTGTCGTTGAACCTTTAAGCCATGTCAGGCGTTCAAGGATTACCACCCAACCTGCCAGCCCAACGCCGAGCAGCGCCGCGCATAACGCGCCGAAAGCGACTAACTGACGAAAGTTTTGATCGCCGAACAAGTTGACCCCGACCACATAAAACAGCGCCGCGACCAGTATTGTCAATGCGGGTACAACGCGAACACGGTGCGGATCGAGCCGCCAAAAAGCGCCGCCGATCAACGCGCCCAGCCACAACAGCGGATGCGCGACACTTTCGACGACAATTCTCAGCGAATCGAAAATCCGTGCGACTGGCGGCAAACCGAGTTGATCGGTTGGTGCTGCCCAGTAAGGGATCGACGCCGCTTTGCCCGCTTCATAAATGAACGCCAACCAGAAGAAAAACACGCCGAGCGCAATGCTGTGCCAGACAAAATCACTGATCACGCGCCGCCGCGATAGTCCCGACTGCGTCAGTCGCAGCAGCGGCACACCGATCATGAGCGGCAGCACGAATACCGCCTGATATTTGAAGATCGTCGCCAGCATAATCGAGACCAGCGCCAGATTAAGCGGCACCGATTGATTACGCCGCGTCCCAATCAACGTGAGCCACAACGCCAGTAAAATGAAAAGTGCGACGAAATTATCGGCTGTGGCGTAACGCCCAAAATCGACGACTGTCGGTGAAAGCGCCCAAATCGCCGCCGCGAACACGCCCGCCAGATCATTGGCGGTTTCGCGTGCCAGCAGCGCGACGACGACGATACACGCGAGACTGGCGGCAATCGACCACAGACGAATGATCGGCATGATCGTGCCCGGTGGCGTTGTGCCGTCGTGAAATACCTTTAACATGAGAAAGTTGAGCGTGATAATGCCAGGCGGATACCCTTCCATCTGGAAGACACGTATCGAGCCAGTATCGATGGCAGTCTGCGCCGCCAACGTATAAGCGGGTTCATCGATATGCTCAAGATATGGCAGACTGAAGTTGTAGCCCGTCAAGCGGAGTAGTGCGGCGACCACCACCAGCGCGATCACAGCCGTCCAAAACACAGGTCTTTTCATAGATGTCCGTTAAACGCGCGCGGCGGGGCGATCTGCCTCCAGAACTTCAGCGCGGAAATGTATCAACGTTTCTGTCAACTCTGGGATTACTGCCTGCGCGCCACGCACTTCCAGTACCAATGCCGGGCGTCCCGCGCGCAGTTCTGCCGCCAGCACTGCGTATTGCGCGCTGTATTTTTCGTTCTTTGCCAGCAGCACCGCGCCAATACGTCCGGTCAGATTACCGACCAACGCCCCGACGAGCGCCCCCGTCACCACAATGATGACGCCGACACCAGGAACCGCCAGCGCACCCAACTGCACCATCCCCAGCGCCGTCATGCCCAAGCCGAGCGTACCGCCCGCGATCCCGCCTTCATTCGCGCCGATGTCATCGCCTAACACCGTGACTTCGCCACTTTCGGCTTTGGCGATAATTGCCGCACGACGCAAACGAATATGTTTCATTTTGCTGATATGATCAAGCGCACTCGTCAACGCAGCGCGCGATGGAAAAACTGCAACAATCCATTCACCGGACATGGTTTGCCCCTTAGTCCATTGCCGATTGAAAGTATTGCAACTATGATTACGGGCGACCGACTCGGTCGCCCATGCAAGACTATTTTGAACTGGCAGTGACTGATTCGATGACGATCTCTGGTTGGAACGCTATCAAATCGGTCTGCAAACGGCTCACCGCGTCGGCATCGCCTTCCAGTTCATAGACGCTGGCAACTTTGCCAACTTCAAGATGACTCGCCAACGAAGCGACCTGCTTATCGTTGAAGCCGTTATCGATCAAGCCTGCCAGCACGCCACCTGTCGCGCCACCGATCAAGCCACCAATCAACGCGCTGGCACCAATAGCGATCAACGCGCCGACACCCGGCAGCAGCAGCGCCCCCAAGCCCGCGACACCGAGTGACGCCAGCATCGCGCCTAATGTACCACCGACGACCGATCCTTCATCGACCGTCACGTCGTCGTCCATAATCTGAACTTCGCCGGTTTCGGCACGCGCGATGACCGCTGCGTGCGTGATGCGAACATAATCAAGCGCGCTCAAACGGTCGTGAATATCGATTAACGCGCCGCGCGTCGGCAGCACGAGCATCAGCGTATGTTTTTGATCAGTCATGCTTGTGTCTCCTTACATGGGTACCACTTTAGTGTAAAGTCGAAAGTGCAAAGTCGAAAGTGTCTGTTCTTAAACGCTGCGCACTTTACGCCTAAACACCGTCCCATGACGGTATATTTTACCTTCAACTTTTAATGCTCAACGTTCAGTTTTTCCCCTTTCAGCGCGTTCTCGAATTGACAGCGCTCATCAGTTCGATTATGCTTACGGATAAATAGCTCATCAAGAGCGGTGGAGAGTTCCGGCTCGCAGAAACCGCAGCAGCCCCCGAAGCGTCGGGTAGGTGCTAATTCCGGCAGACGATACGTCTGGAAGATGAGCGCGAGATATGGTTCGCCCATCCCGCGCCGCTTCCGTTGAAAAAACGAAGCGGCGTTTTTGTATAAATGTGTTTGCGAGGTGAAGCGTATGACCACGACATTCAATGTACGCGATGAAATTCAACAGGAACTTGCTATTTTGACGGATACCCAATTACACGCATTGTTGACGCTGCTACGGGAGATTAAAAAACCTATGCTCATTGGAGAACCCGGCTGGCAGATGATCGAGCGCGTCAAGTCCCTTGATTTTACGGAACAGGATTTGGACGAGATGCAGCGTGCGATTGACGATTTTTCAGAACATGGGTGGGCATACCCTGATGTCAACTTCGATGAATAGTTGCCTGCTGGATACAAATGCCGCTATCCATATCATCAGAGGCGAGCAAGCAATTCAACAAGCGATTACGAATAAACGTGTGTTTGTACCCATTATTACGATTGGTGAACTATTCTACGGCGCAGAAAATTCTGGCAGACCGAATTCCAATCGTGAAAATGTTGAACGATTCATACGGGATAGTCAAATCGTGAATTGTGATTTAGACACAACACGTTTCTATGGACGTGTCAGTATTCAATTGCAGCGTAAAGGGCGACCTAATCAACCAAACGATATTCGGATCGCCGCCATTGCCGTTCAACACGACTTGATCCTCCTCACGCGCGACGCGCATTTTCAATACGTCGATGGCTTAACCGTCGAAACGTGGTAAACGTGGTAAACCAACGGAGTTCGTAAACACATGACCGCCATTCGCTATAAAAACCGCATTTTCTTCAACCGCCGCTTTTTAGATGCCGTCGATGACCATATCGTCATTTTCGATGGCGCAATGGGGACGAACATCCAGCGCTATGACCTGACGGCAGACGACTTTGGCGGCGAGCAGTACAACGGCTGCAACGATTTTCTCGTCATCACCCGTCCCGATGTGATCGCGGAAATTCATGCGTCGTTTCTCGCGGTCGGCTCAGAAGTCGTCGAAACATGTACCTTCCGGTCGAATCCGCTCACGCTGCGCGAGTACGGGCTCCACGAGCGCGCCTATGAGATCAACTACACGGCGGCACAGTTGGCGCGCGGCGTGTGTGATCGCTTCGAGCGTGAAACGGGAATTCCACGTTTCGTCGCCGGGTCGATGGGACCGACGGGCAAACTGCCGAGCGGCACTGACCCCGACCTGAGCAACGTCACTTTTGATGAACTGGCGCAAATCTTCTACGAGCAAGCGCAAGGTTTGACCGAAGGCGGCTGCGATGTACTCTTGATCGAAACCAGCCAGGATATTCTCGAAGTCAAGGCGGCGATCTGGGGCATCAACCGTTATTTTGAGGACTCTGGCAAGCGCATCCCGTTACAAGTCCAGGTCACGCTTGATACGAGCGGACGGATGTTGTTCGGCACCGATATTTCCAGCGCGCTGACCACGCTCGAAGCGCTGCCAATCGACGTGATCGGGCTGAACTGCTCGACCGGACCGGAATATATGCGCGAACCGATCAAATATTTGACCGAACACAGCCGCTTGCCCATCAGCGTGCTTCCTAACGCGGGCTTGCCCATCAACGTCGATGGCGAAGCCGTCTACCCGATGGAACCCGATCCGTTCAGCGACATGGTGTCCGAGTTCACACGTTGGGGAGTCGGCATTGTCGGTGGATGCTGTGGCACACGCGCCGAACATCTCGACCAGTTGTACCGCAAGGTGCATGGTCACTCGTATGCAGAAACACTTGCCCATAAAAATGATGTAACCCCGCTCGAATTGACCAAACCGCTCGTCCGCGACATTGAGTATCAAGCCGCCACCAGCAGCAATATGCGCGCCGTACCGATGGTGTTCAATCCAGGTCCCACGATGATCGGGGAACGCATCAATACACAGGGCAGCAAAAAAGTCAAACAGTTGATCATGAACGACGACTATGACAGCGTGATTCCGATCGCCGTCGGTCAGGTCGATAGCGGCGCGCATATGCTCGATGTGCAGGTGGCGCTGACCGAGCGCACCGACGAAGCCGAACAAATGCGTGCGCTCGTTAAAAAGTTGGCGATGTCGGTCGAAACGCCGCTCGTCATCGATGTGACCGAGCCACAGGTCGCGGAAGCGGCGCTGTCGGTGTATCCGGGTCGCGCGGTCATCAACGGCAACAACCTGGAAAACGGGCGCGAACGCATCGATAAAGTCATGCCGATCGCCCAGAAATACGGCTCGGCTGTCTTATCGATGACCATCGACGAGGACGGCATGGCGCACACCCGCGATAAAAAAGCCGCGATTGCCGAACGGATCGCGCGCATCGCCATCGACGAATACGGACTTGCGCCTGAAGACTTGATCTTCGATACCTTGACCTTTCCGCTCACGACCGGACAAGAAGAACTGCGCAACAGCGCCAAAGAGACGCTCGAAGCGATCCAGCTCATTAAAGAACTTGTTCCCGGCGTTATGACCGCGTTGGGTGTGAGCAATGTCAGTTTCGGCATAACTCCGGCGGCGCGCGGCGTACTGAACAGCGTGTTCTTGTATCACGCGGTGCGAGCAGGGTTGGATATGGCGATTGTCAACCCGGCGCACATCACGCCATACGCCGAAATCCCAACCGACCAGCGCCAGTTGGCAGATGACCTGATTTACAATACGGATCAAGACGCGCTGCCGCGCTTCATCCAATATTTTCAAGAGAACGATGTGCGGATGGCGTCGCAGCAGGTCGAAGACCCGACCGACAACATGACTGCCGAGCAAGCGCTGCACTGGCAAATTCTGCATCGCAAGAAAGACGGCTTGGACGCGTTGATCGACGAAAGTTTGACACGGCAAGATGCCGTAGGCGTGTTGAACAATGTGCTGCTGCCCGCCATGAAAGAAGTTGGGGATAAATTCGGCGCGGGCGAATTGATCCTGCCGTTCGTACTGCAATCCGCCGAAGCCATGAAAAAAGCCGTCAGCTATCTCGAAACCTTTATGGATAAACTCGAAGGCGTGACCAAGGGCACGGTCGTGCTGGCGACGGTCTACGGCGACGTACACGACATCGGCAAAAATCTCGTCAAGACGATTTTGAGCAACAACGGCTATACCGTGCATGACCTGGGCAAACAAGTCCCCGCCAACACGATCATCGAGAAGGCGCAAGAATATAAAGCCGACGCCATCGGTTTGAGCGCGCTTTTGGTTAGCACGAGCAAGCAAATGCCGCTGATCGTCAACGAATTGGCGCGGCGTAACCTGCATTTTCCGGTGCTGATCGGCGGCGCGGCGATCAATCGTCGTTTCGGGCGGCGGATTCTGTTTCTGGAAGATGGCGACCAACAAGCGTATGAAGCAGGCGTATTCTACTGCAAAGATGCGTTTGAAGGCTTGTCGGTCATGGACAAGCTGAGCGACCCCGCGACACACGCGTCGTTCGTCGATCAAATCAAAGAGGAAGCGCACACCGAAATGGAGCGCCCGATCCCGGTCAAGCGGCAGCGCACCTATGGACAGGCATCGACGGTTACACCCGCGCCCGATATTCCCGCGCCGCCATTCTGGGGCGTGCGTACAATCCGCGAAATGCCCTTAGAAATCGTCTTTCAGTATTTACACAAGCCAGAGTTGTATCGCTTATCGTGGGGCGCAAGTAACACACATGGCGCTGAGTGGAAGAAACTCGAAGCCGATTTTGAAGCGCGCTTGAATACGATGGGACGCGACGCGGGGCGTAATAAATCGCTTCGTCCGCAAGCGGTCTATGGGTATTTCCCAGTCAACCGCGATGGCGACGACGTGGTGATTTATGACCCCGCGCCGTTTCAGCACGTCCTCGATGGCGGCAACGGCAAAACCGCCGAACGCCGCGAGATCGCGCGCTTCGCCTTCCCGCGCCAGCCATTTGGCGATTACCTGTGCTTGAGCGATTATTTCGCGCCCGTCGAAAGCGGCATGATCGATACGATGGCGCTGCAAGTCGTCACGGTGGGCGACGCCGCGACCGAGTACTTCGATGTGCTGCAAGGACAAGACAATTATAGCGAGGCGTATTTCTTTCACGGGCTTGCGGTACAAACTGCTGAAGCAACCGCGAGTTATGTGCATCAAACGGTGGTCAATCGTGGTATGGGCATCGTGCCATCGCGCGGCAAGCGCTACAGTTGGGGGTATCCGTCGTGTCCCGATTTGGGTGACCACGAGACCGTGATACGCTTGCTGCCCAATGCGGTCGATGAAATTGGGATGCGCTTGACGACCAGCTACCAGTGGATACCTGAACAAAGCACTGCAGCGATCATCATCCATCACCCCGACGCCAAGTATTACAGCGTCGGCGTCGATCGCGTACAGCAAATCGCGGAGGCGTGACCCCCTCTAATCGCTAGGGGAAGACATGAACCAGCGGCGGATATTGTCGATAGTATTAATATCCGCCCAATATTTGTATGGACGGCGCAACCCGCCGCCCTATGAAAGACGACTTGACCATGCTGCCTGCTGCCCCTACGCTTGGACATCGAGACCGCCGTTTTCGCGGCGTATTTGCTGGATGCCTTCCGATCACACTCTTGACGATTGTCGTCCTGATCGGCGTTTATCTGTATCTCAATCAATGGGTCGGCGGTCGCGTCGATGCGTGCCAAAACGCGATCTTGATCTATCCCGGCTCGACGTTGATCAGCGAAAGCGAGCAGGAAACGCGCCCGTTGGGACCCGTCGAAACGCGCATCGAATTGACCACGCCCGACGACGCCGCGACCGTCGAAAGCTGGTATACACAAACATGGGGCGCGATTGTGCGCCAGCAAACGCTGGAAAACGACGACAATTTCTTCTCACCGCCGCGCGGCTGGCAAATTCAAGCGCGTGAAAATGGCGGCAGCGTGATCAGAATCGCGGTCGTGTGTCCAGGATAGAAAAGGGTAACTGAGTGCTGACAAAACTTGTCATACGCAACTTCAAGCGCCTGCAAGCGGTCGAGATCGAACTTGGGCAAACCGTCGTCTTTATCGGACCGAACAATTCCGGCAAGACGACGGCGCTGCAAGCGCTTGCGTTGTGGTATGCGGGTTTAGATCGTTGGCTTGAACACCATGATCACCTAAGTGACCCTGATTATACAGAAATAGCAACAGTCAACCCAATTGGACGGTTTGCATTAACAGCAATTCCAGTGCCTCGCCTCGATCTTTTGTGGCACGATCTTAAAACTAAGAATGGCGAACCGATTGATATTGTTATAAAGGTCGAAGGGGTTGATCGAGGCGTAAACTGGCATCAAGAACTTAGCTTTCGATTTGCAAATGACGAATCGATTATCTGCATCGACCGTGAAACGAATGATTACGGTTTCGATTTCCGTCCAATTGTCCTTTTCTTAACCCCCATTTCCGGTATTGCGGCGGTTGAACCGCGTGTCGAAATTGGCAGGATTAATGTGCTGATTGGTGAGGGAAGAACGGCGGAAGTATTGCGTAATTTATGCTATGGCGTTTTTGAAAATACTCGCCAATGGGATCAGCTTCAAGCGCAAATGAGACGATTGTTCTCGATTGAACTTTTGTCACCCGAATATATCGCTGCACGCGGTGAGATTCGTATGGCATACCGCGAACGAAACGGTTATGTGTTCGATATTTCTTCTGCCGGTCGTGGGATGCTGCAAGTGCTTTTGCTGCTCTCGTACTTATATCTTAATTCGGGTGCGGTGATTCTATTGGATGAAGCCGACGTCCATTTAGAAATTATTCGTCAACGCGAGGTTTATCACCTGCTGACAGAAACAGCGCGCGAACGTGGTTCACAAATCATCATGGCGACTCATTCCGAAGCGATTATGAATGAAGCAGGTGACCGCGACACGTTGATCGCGTTCGTCGGTAAGCCACATCGCATCGATGACCGCAGTAAGTCTCAGGTTGCCAAAGCGATCAAAGAGATCGGGTTCGATCAGTATTATCAAGCCGAACAAACCGGATGGGTGCTGTACTTGGAAGGCGCGACCGACAGAGCCATTTTACTCGCGTTTGCCGAACAACTCGGTCATGAAGCAGCCAGCTATCTGGCGCGACCGTATGTCGATTATGTGGCGAACAATGTCGTGAAGGCGCGCGATCGCTTTTTTGGATTACGTGAAGCCAAACCGGATTTGGTTGGGGTTGCCCTGTTCGATCACTTAGAACGCTCGCTGCAACCCGACTCGGCGCTGACTGAAATCATGTGGCGGCGCAGAGAAATCGAGAATTATCTCTGTCAGCCCGCAACGTTGATCGCCTACGCCGAAGCCGAAAGCGCGCAAGGCGACTTAATGCGCCGCTTGATTGAAGATCGTGTCGCACCCGCCGCGCTGCGTAATCCGGCGGATTCATTTTGGATCAACACGAAAATGAGTGATGATTTTCTAAATTCACTTTTTGAAGCGTATTTTGCCGAATTGAATCTGCCGAATTTGCTTCGCAAAACGGATTATCATGTGCTGACGCGCTTTGTCCCTATAAATCAGATCGACCCCGAAGTCACCGAAAAGCTGGATGCGATTGTCGAAGTTGCCAAAAAAGCGAAACCGAGAACGGATTAATACTAAATGCCCAAGATCAACCTGCTGCAACGCCTTGACGAAAACGTGACGCCGATTCTGGCAGATGGCGCGATGGGGACGATGATCCACGCGCGCGCCGGATCGTCCATCGATGCGTGCTTCGATTATTTCAACCTCATTCATCCCGATATCATCCTGGATGTCCACCGCGCCTATCTCGATGCCGGCGCGGACATGATCGAAACCAATACGTTCGGCGCGAACCGCATCAAACTGGCGGAACACGGCTTAGAAGATCAGGTCACGACGATCAATCGCGCGGGCGTCGAACTGGCGCGGCAGTCAATCGCGGAGCGCGGACGCGACGATGTGTATGTCGCTGGCTCGGTGGGACCGCTGGGCGTCGGTTTAGCGCCGTATGGAAGATTGAAACCAGACGAAGCGCGCGCGATTTTTCATGAGAGCATCATCGCGCTGGCGGATGCTGGCGTCGATGTCATTCTCTTCGAAACATTCAGTGACTTGGACGAACTGTTGATCGGGCTGCAAGCCGCGCGCGCCGCCGCGCCAGCTACCCCTGTAATCTGCGAAATGTCATTCGGACCCGATGACCGCACGCGCATCGGCTATCACCCGGCACGAGTCGCGCGCGATTTGTACACAGCAGGCGCGGATGTGATCGGCGTCAATTGTTCGGGCGGTCCCGCGCAAATCTCGCGTGTGATTCAGGCGATGATGGCGTCCGTCCCCGAAGCCCGTTACAGCGCGATGCCGAATGCAGGTTTTCCACAAACCATCGGCGGGCGTACCATGTACCCCGCGACGACCGATTATTTCGCCGATTTCGCCGCCGCGCTCAAAGCCTTAGGTGTGGGCGTGATCGGCGGGTGCTGTGGCACGACGCCCGCGCATATCACATCGATGCGTGCCGCATTGGATGATCCACTCCGTAAAACGACCGTGTTTCGCGTTAAAATCGTACGCTCGCGTACCAGCGATGCCGATACTGACACCGAACAATCCGACGAACCGGAAGGACGCTCATCCGAACTCGGTCGCAAAATTGCGGCGGGGGATTTCGTCATCACCGTTGAAATGACGCCGCCGCGCAGCGCCAGTCTGGATCGTATGATCGATAACGCCCGGCTGCTGCTCGATGCGGGCGCGACCACGCTCAATGTCGCAGATAGCCCGACCGCGCGGATGCGCGTCAGTCCATGGGCGGTCTGTCATATGCTGGAGACACGCTTAGGGTTGGAAACGATCTTGCATTTTCCAACGCGTGGGCGCAATTTACTACGCATTCAAGGCGATTTGCTCGGCGTGCACGCGCTCGGCTTGCGCAATATTTTCGTGTGCATGGGCGATCCAACGCGCATCGGCGATTACCCCGACGCCAACGATCATTACGATATTGCGCCGAGCGGCTTGATCAAACTGACCAAGCAAAAGATGAACGAGGGTATCGATCAAGCCGGAAACAGTATTGGCGTGCCCACACGCTTTACCGTCGGCTGCGCGCTTAACATGGGCGCGGACGACATCGACAAAGAGATCGATGTGCTGCGCAAAAAGATCGAAGCCGGCGCAGATTTTGCGCTCGGTCAGGCGGTGTTTGAGCCACCCTTGATCGAGCAATTTCTCGCCCGTTATCAAGCGATTGTCGGCGCGCCGCTCGCACTGCCCGTCTTGATCGGCGTCATGCCGTTGTACAGCCTGAAACACGCGCTGTTCTTGCACAACGAAGTGCCCGGCATCAGCATTCCGACGCCGATCATGGCGCGCATCGAAAACGCAGGCGAACACGCCGCGCAAGAAGGCGTTTTGATCGCGGGTGAACTGCTGCGTGCGATGCGTGGGTCGGTTCAGGGAGCGTACATTATTCCGGCGTTTGGCAAGTACGAACTCGCGGCACAAGTCATCGAAAGCGTGCTGGAAAAAACCTGATTTGAACGGCAGAGAACGCAGAGAGCAGATTTGATCGCTGCGCGCTTTGCGTCCTGTGCGGTAAAATGTTTTTATGACCCGCTTACTCGAAGAACTTTCCAACAACGCGCTGCCCAGTATGCAAGCGCTGCAATATGACGGGTGGTTATTGCGTTTTGGCGATAGCACCGCGCGCCGCGCCAATTCGATCAGCGTGTTGTACCCGTCGTCGCTGCCATTGGACGAGAAGATCGCATACTGCGAAGACTTATACCCGCGCAACAATCGACGGATCGTCTTCGAGCTGACCGATGACGCGCAGCCGCCAGATTTGGCGAACGAACTGACAGCGCGCGGTTATGGAACAAATCGACGTATGGATACCGAAATGAGGCGTAGAGGGCGACCGGATAAGTCGCCCCTGAAAGGCTAAAGATCAGCGACTGCTGGAATGACCTCGCGGCGCATGATGTCTGCGGTTTGCAGTTCTTGATCCGGCGGGGCATTGAAAATCGCGTGCTGAAAGCCCATCGCCGCCAAACCGCGAATTTCTTCGATCACATCGGCAGGCGTTTGACGGCTAAAATCGAGCATATCCAGCGTAGTACGTTCGATGCTGTTGTAATCGCGCCCAATTTCGTCACAGTTGCGCTTGATCGTATCGAGCCGCGCCTGCATCGTCTCTTTGCCCGCGCGCGCGAAGAAATTGCACGCATCGCCATACTGCGCGATCAAACGCATCGTTTTGTTTTCTCCCATGCCCCCAATCATAATCGGCGGGTGCGGCTGACCGAGCGGCATCGGCTGATTGAGCGTTTCTGCGAGGTGGAAGTGTTTCCCTTGATACGGCTTGACGTCGCCCGCCCACATTTGATGGGTGATTTGCAGCGTTTCTTCTAAACGCTCAAAACGCTCGCTGGTAGAAGGATAGGGAACCCCCAAAGCAAGTGCTTCACGTTCGAACCACGCCGCGCCGATGCCCAGATACGCGCGTCCACCGCTCAAGACGTCGAGCGTGGTCACGGTCTTGACCAAAATGCCGGGATGACGATAAATCACGCCTGTGACCAACGTGCCGAGCTTGACTTTCTTGGTCAGCGCCGCCAGATAACTGAGGGTGCTGTAGCCTTCGAGCATATTTTCTTGCGGTTCACCGACGCCGGGAATCTGGAAAAAGTGATCCATCGTCCACAGACTATAAAACCCACCTTGATCGACTAATGCGGCGATGTCGGCAAGCTTCGGCGCGATGCCGAGTGTGCCGTGTTCGGACGTAAAACGAGGGAGTTGCAAACCAATACGCATGGTGCAGAGTCCTTTCCGGTATAGAGTTGAAATGAATTAAGGAGAGGGCATAACAGGAAATGGCGCGTCACACCCCAACTTGAATCTTGAGGGTATGGCACAACCATTTGTGTAGATTAGCATATTGTGTCGCGCGACGCACTAGACCATCGGCTAGGCGTATGTAAACGGACGGTTAAACACGCTGCGCCACAGGGCATCGCGTTCCTCGTCGGTGAGCGGCGCGGCTTCACCCGGCAGCAGCCCGCTCAGCGTGATCACGTCGATCCTGACGCGGATCAAACGCAGCGTTGGATGCCCGACGGCGGCGGTCATGCGCCGGACTTGGCGTTTTTTGCCTTCAGTCAGCGTGAGCGCGATCCACGCGGTCGGGATATTCGCGCGATAGCGGATCGGCACGGGACGCGCCTGTAGTTCAGGCTCGTCCGCCAATAATTCGACGCGCGCGGGCGCGGTGCGAAACGGCTTGCCGTCAATGCTAAGATCGATACCGTCGCGCAGTTTTTCGAGTGCGACTGGGTCGGGGATGCGCTCGACTTGTGCCCAGTACGTGCGCCCGTGCGCGTATTTCGGGTCAAGCAAGCGGGTTTGCAAGCGGTTGTCGTCGGTCAATAACAGCAGTCCCTCGCTGTCATGATCGAGCCGCCCAATCGGGTACACGTCTTTATCGGTGATGTAGTCGGCTAACGTGGGTCGTCCGTCGGCGTCGGTGAACTTGGTGTGAACGCCGTAAGGTTTCCAAAAGCGCAGAATGGTCATAAGAACACTTTCACGAAAAGCAAAAGATTCAACGCAAAGGCGCAAAGCAAAAAGAAAGACGCAAAGCATGATGGATCATATCACAAACCCCTTCGTGCCTCTGTGTCTTGGTGTTGTACTTTTGGTTTTTCGCTTGTGGGTGGATTCGTGTATATGGAATAGAATAGCAGGAAAATTCAGTGTAGGAGAGATAGGTCATGGTCAACGCTGCCGACATCGTGCAGGCAAGCAAAGAACATACGCTCGTCAGTTGGAACGCGCAAGGGACATGGAATCCAATCCCGATTGAGCGCGGCGAGGGCGTGTATATCTACGACGCGAACGGCAAACGTTATCTCGATTGGTCGTCGCAGTTGGTCAATGTGAATATTGGTCACAGTCACCCGCATGTCGTCAAGGCGATCCAGGAACAGGTTGCCAAGCTGTGCTATGTCGATCCAAGCTTTGCGACCGAGCCGCGCGGACGACTGGGCGAGCTGGTCAGCGAGATTACGGGGATGGGCAAATCGCTGTTCACCACCGGCGGCACCGATGCCATTGAAAACGCGATGAAAGTCGCACGCATGGTCACAGGCAGACAAAAAGTATTCACACGCTACAAGAGCTATCACGGCGCGACCTTCGGCGCCATGAGCGCGGGCGGCGATCCGCGTCGAATCGCCAACGAACCGGGTGTCCCCTGGATCGTGCGGACGCCTGACCCGTATGCCTATCGCAACCCGATTTATCGCGGCATTTCGCAAGAAGAAGGCGACGCCATCATCGCTGACTTGATCGAAGATCAGGTGATTGCAGAAGGACCCGAAACCATCGCGGCGATTTTGGTCGAAGGCTACAGCGGATCAAGCGGCGTTATGCAGCCGACCAAAGTTTACTTCAACCGTTTGCGCGAAATTTGCGACAAATACGGCATTTTATTGATTTCCGACGAAGTGATGAGCGGGTTCGGGCGCACAGGCGAATGGTTCGGCATTTTCCATTACCCCGATGCCAAACCCGACATCATCGCGATGGCGAAAGGCATCACGGCGGGGTATATCCCGCTCGGCGCAACCGTATTGAGCGAACAGCTTTCTGCCTACTTCGATGAGCATGTTTTGCATACGGGTCTGACATACAGCGCCCATGCACTGGCGTGCGCGGCGGGTATCGCCACCATCGAGGTGTATCAGCGCGAAAACCTGATCGAACGTGCGCGCGAAATGGGCAAGGTGCTGCGGCGCGGTTTGATGGATTTAGCCGAAAAACACCTCGTCATCGGTGATGTGCGCGGCGCGGGGCTGCATCATGTGATCGAACTGGTCAAGAGCCGTGAGACGCGCGAGCCGTTGAGTCCGTTCAACAAGCCGTTCAGCGACCCAATGAAGAAAGCGGCGGGCGCGCTGAAGGCAAATGGATTGAGTACGCTGGTGCGCTGGAATATGATCTTCAACACGCCGCCCTTAATCGTGACCGAAGCGCAAATTCAGGAAGGCTTGGAGATTTTAGACGGCGTGCTGACGACGCTGGATGAGGCATACGAAGGGTAGTTTGGGTTGACAGGTTGGGGCGATCTATTGGGGTCGCCCACTGTGATAATAGACTGTTATATGAGTAAAAAAGACAAACTGCGGCGCAAAATACGAAATAATCCTAAAAATGTCAGCAAACAAGATTTGGAGACACTTTTAGGTCAATTTGGGTTCATGCTAGACCGTGTAAAAGGAAGTCACTACACCTTTATTTATCAAAAAGATGGTAAAGAAATTCAAATCGTGATTCCGATGCATGGACAAAAAGTAAAGCCTGCTTATGTCAAGTTAGTAACCGAACTCCTAGATGCCGTTTTTCCAGAATCAGAGGCAAATGATGATAATTAAATCGGTTGATTACTATCTGGCACTTCCATATACCATCGAAATTATTCCTGATGTAGACGATGGCGGTTATGTCGCGCGTATCCGTGAACTTCCCGGTTGCATGACGCAAGCGGAAACATGGGCCGAACTTCTCGCCATGATTCAAGAGGCAAAAGAATTATGGCTCGAAGTTGCTGTTGATAAAGGTTTTACTATCCCTGAACCAACCGGTGAATTTAGTCATGTATAGCGAATAATGATTTTTGACAGCGTAGGGCAACAAGAGGCAAAGCGACGGCGGCGCGATAGCGTATCGTCATGATGATGAGCGGCATACTGGCGGCATTGTTCCCGCTAGCCAAAGGATCGCCGCCATGTCTCGCTTTCTGGCTCGCTATTTTTCCACATCTATGCTGCTTATTCTATTGATCATGGTTGCCGCGCTGCCATTGAGCGCACAGACCGCCGCGGCGCCATTTCGTGTTTATCTTGCCTTTGAAGACGGACCCACCGACGCTTACACGCCCGAAATTCTGAATATTTTGGCGCAGTACAACGCGCGGGCGACCTTCGTCATCGCGGGCAGCGAGATCGCCGGACACGAAGCGATCATACAGCGCGAAGTGCGTGAAGGTCATGCGCTTGTCAACCATTTGTGGGAAGAACCGGGTGTATATGCGGGCGCGCCCGATCAACCCGTCATCGACTCTTATATCCGCACCGAAGAAGCGATGCGCGCGGCGTTAGGCGATCAACTGCCACGCTACGACGCACAAACGAAAATGTTCTGGCAGCCCGGCGGCGGCGCACAGCCGTTTCCAATCGCAGACGGGATCAATGTAATCACCTACAATTGGAATGTGAACAGTGACGACTGCGGGTGGGCGATGCCGGAAGATGTCGATCTCGACACTTACGAGTTCGACGCGGCGGTCATCCAAAATGTTCTGGGTGAGTCGGTCTCGGTCGGGTCGTTTCACAGCCCGTACAACGCTTATGACTACGGCGACGGTGTGATCATCATCTTCCACGATTTGAACCGTGTGACGGGGCGTGTGCTGCCGACGATTTTGAGCGAACTCAGCGCGGCGGGCGCGACGTTTGAATCGCTGCCGCGTCCCTGGGATCAAATTGGGACGATGGCCGTTGCACTCGGCACAGCCCCGATTGAAAGTACTGGCTACGCGGGTTTTACACTCAATGCGACCACGACAAACGGATCACGCTTACGCACTGCGCCCGGTTTGGATGCCGCTATTTTGACAACCGTCGAACCGAACACGACGCTTTTAGCAGTGGGTCGGGTGGCAGACTGGATTCAGGTACAGTACGAAGGTGGGACGGCATGGATTGCGCGTGAGTTGGTCGAGATGCGCGGCGCGATCCCGAATTTGCCGTTAGTCGGTTGAACACTTTTTCTAGCCAAGAAGGTGTGAACTTTTGTCATGCCTTCTTTCGCTGATGCTTTTACAGCGTCAATTCATCGAGGATTAAAACAGGAATTTCGGTCACACGCTTGAACGTCACGTCATTGGTCAAAAAAGCATTGCATTTTGTATATAGAGCAGTTGCGATGTGAATAGCATCGGGTGTCCGCAAGTTGTAACGGGCGCGAAGATCGGCAGCGCGTTCAGCAATTGCGTAACCGACAGGAACAAGCTCAACCCCTTTACTACCTAGAAAGACATTCCGGTAAGTCTTTTGAAGTTGTGCGTTATTCATCTTGATAGGTTGAGTTAGAACTTCTGTCAGCGTTAGAATTGACGTAAGTCCAAGCAGTTTACCTTGATCAATCAATCGGAAAACCTCACGTGAACGTGTTATATAGGCAGGATTCTTCTCAATAAAATAAATAAAGGGAGATGTATCAATTGTAAGGCTTGAAATGGGTGTCAACGCCACGACAAGATTCATGGATGTCTATCCCATTCATCACGCATTTCTTTTAAGTAAGCGTCGCTATCTATCCCTTCCCAAATTTCTGCGCCTAGCCCTTCTAGCTCCATAATGCTGTGTGTCTTTGGATAGGGTTCATCTGTCAGTGTATCGATAAGTGCATGTAACAACGCCTTGCGTTCTTCAAGCGTGAGTTCCTTGACTTGTTCAATCATCATTTCCAGCGTCATGATCTTTCCCTCATCGTTTTACCTATTTTAGCACGCCTTTTAACGCCCAAACCGGAAAATCGCCGCGTCTGCGTTCGGCTTGCGCCGACGATCACTTACGACGCCACGCCATCTGCGCCCGCCCCGCAGACCAACACGCAGATTTTTTCGTCCGCGCGCGTCGAAAACTTGTGCTCCAGCAGCGCTGCCATGCTCGCCGCGCCGCTCAATTCAGCGCCAATGCCGGTTTCAAACCACAGCCAATGCGCGGCTTCACGCATCTCGTCATCGCTGACCAACACGATCTCATCGACGACCTCACGGATAATATCGAGGTTGATTTGCGCAGAACGACGCGGCGCGAGTGTGCCCGCTTTGGTTGTAATCGTGTCGAGCGTGACCAATTCGCCCGCTTCAATGCTGGCTTTCAACGTCGGCGCGCCGGTCGGTTCAACGCCGACCACGCGGATTCCCGGTTTGAGCGCTTTGAGCGCGACACCGATCCCGGCGATCAAGCCACCGCCGCCAATCGAGATCACAACGGTATCGACATCGGGCGCATCGTCGATAATCTCCAAGCCAATCGTACCTTGTCCGGCAATGATGAGCGGGTCAGCGAACGGATGAATATACGTCGCGCCGTTTTGATCCGCGATTTGCAGCGCGAGGCGCTGTGCGTCGTCGAATACATCGCCCTCAAGCACGACGCTCGCGCCCCACCGCTTGAGTTTATCGATTTTGACGGGCGGCACATTGCGCGGCAGCACGACATGCGTCGGCACACCCGCGACATACCCTGCATACGCGACCGCGACGCCATGATTACCGCCTGATGCGGTGATGATCCCGCGCGCAAGTTGATCGGGCGTGAGCGAC
This sequence comes from Aggregatilineales bacterium, assembly GCA_038207205.1. Lineage (GTDB taxonomy): Bacteria > Chloroflexota > Anaerolineae > Aggregatilineales > Phototrophicaceae > Flexifilum. The sequence continues at coordinate 1,377 of JBBRAA010000048.1, read as the reverse complement.
CGCAGTTTGTTGATCGCGCCGCGCGCCTTGAACGAACCGCTCACCTGTAAACTTTCGAGTTTCAGCACCAAATCACCCGTAAAGCCGCGATCCCGCAGCGCATTGGCGCGCAGCATCGGCGTGCGCCGAACATCCGGCGCGATCACGTCACGCGCGGCTTGAATATCGCTCAAATTGACCATATAAAAATCCTTTGTACACAAATAACGAGCGCGACCCACCAGGTCGCCCCGACAGTCTATCTATATCTATTTTTTGTTCGGATTGCGCGTGCTGGTTGGCGTGTAATGTTATTCGGCTTGATCTGGAATTTTTGTGGCAGGGTGGGGGTTGGCATTGGCTGACATTTCATGTTGATAGTGTAGCACATCAAACCACGCTGACAGCGGATCAACTTGATTTGATCAACCGTTTGCAGCCGTTCAACGATACGTTCAGCGTCGTCGAAGACGAAAATGAAGACGAGTTCGACGGTTAACCACGATAACGCCGAAAAATCGTTATAATGAAGTTTCGACAGGGGGCGCGCTGTCCCCTGTTTTGCCGATAATGAGCTACCGGATCAAGATCGATGACACTCCCTAACTGGCTGGATTGGGCGCGGCGGCTGCAAAGCATCGCGCAAAGCGGCGCGTTTTACGCGCAGCAGTTCGATCACCCATTCGACGCTGAACGCTATGACCAGATCATGCAAATTGCGGCGGAAATCACCGCCGCCAGCGAAGGCGACGCCGGGATCGACGCGCTGACGCACATCCAGGATTTATACGCTGCGCAAACCGGACACACCACGCCAAAAGTCGATGTGCGTGGGATCGTTTTCAAAGAGAACAAGCTGCTGCTGGTACAAGAAAAACTCGATGGTGATCGGTGGACGCTGCCGGGCGGGTGGGCGGATGTTGGCGATTCAGCGGCAGAAAGCGCCGTCCGCGAGGTATGGGAAGAAACCGGCTTTCGCGTGCGTGCCAGCAAACTGATCGCGCTGTACAACCGTGAACATCCGCGACACGGACACCCGCATTATATGTTTCATGCCTACAAAGCATTTTTCGGCTGTGAACTGATCAGCGACACCCGCGAGATTGACCCGCGCAACATTGAGACGAGCGAGATCGGCTGGTATGCGGAAGACGAGATCGCGGGGCTGGAGCTATCGGTTGGGCGCGTATCGGCAGGACAGATCGCACGCTTTTTCGAGTATTTGCGCCAGCCTGATCTACCGACAGATTATGATTAGGTCAACGACCCCATAGCTAAAGCTAGGGGCTTGCAGTTATGGCGGGCGCGAAGCCCAAGACACACACCGCGTATGGCGGATTGACTGCCGCCCGACTCGCTATTACACGAGCCGCGTTGTGGAACTCCCGTTCCGTTGTC
>JBBRAA010000047.1:0-29394 GCA_038207205.1 Aggregatilineales bacterium | reverse complement strand
GTGATCCGTGAATGCGGCTACTTGGCTTGATCCAACAGCAGTGCCAGTTCACGCGTAAAATCGTCCCACAATAAATCGTGGATCGCATGACCGCACGGAAACATGACGAGTTTGCCGTGTGGCGTGCGCGCGATGAATTTTTGCGCGAGGTGCGGCGAGTTGAGCGTATCGGTTTCACCAAGCATGATCAACACGGGCGCGTCGATGCGATCCGCCATGCTCAAGCTGATGTCGCCGCCCGCGTCGATCATCGCCTTGACCGCGTTGATCCACCCCAATACGAGTGCATTGGCGGCTTGATCTGTCAGATGATTGAGTTGTTTGGTCGCGGCGTCCATCCATGTGGCGGGGTAATTGCTTTGTACGCGCGCGCGCAGCGACGGATCGAACGAGCCGACCGCACCCCATGCCGTGATCGTGATAAACCGATCTGGCTGCATCCCCGCCATGACGAGCGCAGTTTCGCCGCCGTCGGAATAGCCGAGAAGGTGCGCGCGTTCGATGTCAAGCGCATCCATCAGCGCGAGAATATCGCGCGCGTCACGGTGGTAAAAATCGACCGGATAATCGCGCGGCTTGGGCTGCGATTCGCCGTAACCGCGCCGCGTCGGGGCGATGACGCGCAAGTCACGTGCCGCCAGCCAGTCCATCAAGCGCGATAAATGTTCGTGCCCAGTCCCAAGCCAGCCGTGCAGCGCGATGACGGGGATGCCCGCGCCAACATCGTCGATATACAGCGTCGCGCCTGTTGGCAGTTCGTAAAAAGGCATATGATTCTCGCTCAAGGTCAAAAAATAAAGAATAACATTTTCTCTATGTAGAGGCGACCCGCCGGGTCGCCTCTCATCTACGATCACAAACTATCAGCCTGTGCGCCGTCACCACGCACGGTCACGACATCGGTTTTGGGGACGCGCTGATTTCCCATCATATCGCCAATCGATATGCCGAGCGTGATCACGCTGATCGTGCCGTACAGGAGATACGCCAACGCTGCGATTCCGTGAAACAAAAACCCTAACGTTGTCGATAAAATCGCCGTCAAGCCGATCAGATCGCCCGCCAGACGGATTGCGCTTTCAAACGGTCCTATCGACGCGACGCTGACAGGGATCGCGATGCTGAAAGACGCTAATGCGACGCCCAAAATCGACAGCATGACGCTGTTATCGCTGATGCCAAGCGCAAACACCAAACACAGCAGTGACGATACCGAACACGTCCATGCGATCAACGACCATACGATCAGATGCAGCAATCGGCGCGCGTCCGTCAGGACTTCTAAACCGACCAGAATTTCCTGTAACCGTTTACCCAGACCGATGCGCGCAAACACAGGCGTGCGCGTTTCGATGTTTTGCAATAAGCGCTGTGCATAGGCTGGATAGCGCGCCAGAATGATGAGGACGCCAAAACCGACCACCGCGACGATGCCCGCAGCAATCGACGCTTGCACGGCGATTTCGGGGACAGATGTGACCTGACTTAAGCCGAGCGCCAACAGTACAATCACCATGACCAAATCGAACAGCCGCTCGACAATCACGCTAGTGGCGGCGGTCGCCAACGGCACGCCAAAACGAGTCGATAAAACCACCGTCCGACCGACTTCGCCCGCGCGCAGTGGCAGTAAATTAAGCAGCATCGCCAAATTGTATGTTTGCAGCAGATCGATCCAGCGTACGCGCCCACCCAGTAAGCCGCGCCAGCGCGTTGTCCGCGCTGAAGCCGACGCCAAAAATGTGAGTAAAGACGCGCCCACCCACAACGGATTTGCCTGACGAATGCCGTTTACGACTTCTTCAAACGGGACACCGCGCAGCGCCAGCACCAAAAACAACGCGCTGACAGCGACGCTGGCGATAAGCAGGATTAAGCGTCGAGACATCGTATACTTTTCAGTTGGTCGATTAGACGGGGTGATTATAACCCAAACCTCACCCCGTTTCGCTTCGCTCAACCGCTCCTCTCTGTATGGAGAAGAGCGGCACGCGCTAACGTGCGGGGTGAGGTTTGCAGGTAACTGCTACGCCTTCACCCTAAATCCCTAGCCCACAAGGGGAGAGGGACTTTCTACCGCGTTTCTCCCCCTTCTTATGGGAGAGTGTCCGGGGATGAGGGACAAACTGCAATTATCGTACTGGTGGGCAATTACTACGTTTACACAGGCAATCAGTTGCAAATCAACTTTTTGTGCACGACACGTTTAACGCGCGTTCTCACGTGCGTATTCCCAGCCCGAATAACCATCGCTCATGTTGATCGCGTTGGTGAAACCGAGTTTATCCAGCACGCTCATCGCAATCTGCGAGCGGATACCGCTCTGACAATGGACGATGATCGGCGTGTCGCGTGGCAACTCATCAGCATGTTCCGCCAGCACGCCATACGGCAGGTTGATCGCGCCGTCGATGTGTGCGGCATCGTATTCGCTGGCAGCGCGCACATCCAAAACGAGCGCACCCTGTTCGATCAACGCCGCCGCGCCCGCCACATCGGTTTGCGCCATGAAACGGATCGCGCTTTCGACTTCGCGCGGCGCGAATACCCCGCGCACGTCATCGATGCCGACCGCGCGCAACTCCTCGATCAACCCTTCAGCATCGTTGGGCGCGGCGATCAAATAGGTCGGCGCGTCGTAATCGACCATCCATCCAGCGTAGGTATTGAACTTGGTGCTTGGTACGATCCGAATCGCACCTGTGATCATACTGCCGTCGCGTGTATCCAGTCGCGCGTCGATCACGTTAGCGTTGGTTTTAAGGATGTCGGCGAGTGTGAAGCCTTCTAGCGCATCGATAGGCGCGAGTTCGCTAATCAACGGTGCGCCGTGTTTGTTGATCTGTTTCATACGTCCAAAATAACGCGGCGTTTCTGGCTGCCCTGCCAACAGCCAGCGCTCGAACGACACGCCATCGCTGAAATGAAACGCTGGATTGAACAACTTTTCGTAGCCGAGCGTACTCGATGGGGTCGAACCGAGCGCTTTGCCGCACGCGCTCCCCGCGCCATGACCGGGCCACACTTGCAGATAATCGGGCATGTCTTTGAAGCGGAGCATATTGGCGTATTGTCCGCGTGCGCCAATTGCTTTCGATCCGACCACGCCCGCTGCTGTTTCCAACAAGTCGGGGCGTCCCATATCGCCGACGAACAAGCAGTCGCCTGTGAAAATCCCCATCGGCTTATCTGCGCCTGCCGTGTCGGTGATCCTGAAGCAAATATGTTCGGGTGTATGACCGGGCGTATGCAGCACATCGAAGCGGATATTGCCGAGCATAAACGAATCGCCCGCGTACATCGCACGATCACCGCGCCCTGCATCGAGGAATGTATACGACCAATCTGCGCCACCTTCACCGCTCAGATACAACGGCGCGCCCGTCACCGTCGCCAATTCATGCGCGCCACTGACAAAATCGGCATGAATATGGGTTTCGGTAATGACGGTGATCGTCATGCTTTCGTCCGCCGCCGCTTTTAAGTAGCGCGTCGTGTCGCGCGCCGGGTCGATGATCACCGCCTGATGCGTTTTTTGACAGGCGATCATGTACGACGCTTGTGCCAGCGCTTTATCGAAGAAATATTTCAGCAGCATCCGTTACGCCCCTTGTCTGTCCAATATCATGCACCATTGCCATGATTATAAAGGCAGAGCGGCGTATTCGGGGTTAATTCTGAAGACGTTCAAGGGCGAGTCTTAGACTCGCCCTTGAACGGTTGACTGATTTATTAGCTCACCTTACGCAGATCGCCCTCATCCTAAATCCTTCTCTCTCAGGGAGAAGGATTTCCCCTACCGCGACTGTTTTTCACCCCTCAGCCCTGAGGGCTATGCATTACCCACAAGTCGGATCGGGGTTGAGCACGGGGTAAAATAGGCGGTGTTGAGGGAAGAACACGCATCAGAATCGGAGCCATACCCTACACCATTCCTGTATCCAATTGACCCCCTTGCTGCCAAGAGCGGGAGAATGCTGTCCCCATCGCGCTCCGCGCCCCGTGAGAGCCTGTTTCGTCGGGGACTGCGTTGGTTGCGCCAACACCTCGCTGATTTTCCCCAAGAGATGCACCCGGATTTCTTCTTTCGCCCCGATGCACCTCTCTTGTGTTAAAACCGTCCTGTCCTGTACCTTCAGGCATGGGGATATAAGGCGCAGGTCTTGTGTTTTTTCGGCTGAAATAGCGTATAATAGGCGGAGATTGATGTGCGCGGTACGAGACGTAAAAATCCGACCTCGATCATAATCCCGTAATATCTCAATACCGTAGTTAACGTCAAACACAGCGGGGGTATCGCTGTGCTACCGGAGCGACGATAGACGAAGGTTCGCCTTCGCAGTCGCGTTGAGGGTAGAAGCCCCGCCTTTAGGCGGCGGGAGTATGTTACGCTGATTTGGATGCGCCTATCGAAATCGAGTCCAGTTTCCATGTGCAGGCATATCTGCCACTGCGTCCTTAAATGCATATTCTGCATGTGACTCCGTATTATGCGCCCGCGTTCGCGTTTGGTGGCGTGGTGCGCGCCGTCGAAGGCATGGCGCGCGCGCTGACCGAACGCGGACACACCGTGACGGTACTGACCACCAATGCGCTCACGCGCTATGAAAGTATCGACGAGCTTGAAGCGATGATCGACGGTGTGCGCGTGATCCGCGTCCCGAATGTGTCGCTGAAACTGCGTGCCGATGCTAATTTGTCCACGCCGCTCGATATGCGCCGACTCGCGCCTGACGTGATCAGTCCGGCGGATGTCATCCATTGCCACGAATTTCGCACGTCCGAAAATGTGATTGTCACGCCGCTCGCGCAGCGCTTATCCACGCCGCTCGTGCTGTCGCCGCACGGCACGCTCACGCATGAAACCGGACGCGGCGCACTCAAAGCGCTCTGGGATCGGGCGATCAGCCCCAGTATGGCGCGGCGGTTCGCGGGTGTGATCGGCTTGAGCGATGACGAAACCGAAGACGCGCGCGCTGCATGGCAGCGGTTCGGCGCGACGCACACCGCGTTTGCCACCATCCCCAATGGCGTCGATGCCGACGAGTTCGCATCGGCCGACCCACGGGCTGGCGCGGCGTTTCGTCAGCAGTATGGGCTGGGCGATGCGCCGATGGTGCTGTTCATGGGGCGGCTGCACAGGCGCAAAGGCATCGATGTATTGATCGATGCTTTTGAAGACCTCGACCACCCGCGCGCAAAATTGGTGATCGCGGGCGCGGATGAAGGCATGTTGGACGCGATTCAGCCGCATCTTAACGAGCGCGTGCAATACGTCGGTTTTCTCGATTCTGACGCACGCCGATCCGCGCTGGCGGCGGCGGATGTGTTCGCGCTGCCCGCCGTCGGTGAAGGCTTGCCGATGGCGTTACTTGAAGCGCTGGCGTCGGGCGTCGCGGTCTTGATCTCGCCCGATTGTCATTTGCCCGATGTTGAAACGGCGAATGCGGGCGTGATTGTGCCTTCGACGGTGGATGATGTGATCGGCGCATTGCGCGGCTTGCTCGATGACCCCGACTTGCGCCGCGTAATGGGACAAAACGGGCGCGCGTTGATCCGTGAAAAATTTACGTGGGCATCGGTTGCGGCGCGCTTAGAAGCATTTTATGGCGGGTTGATCGAGGGGTAGCCAGCACGCTGCCTCACCCGTTTGATCGCCGACGAAACGTGGTAGGCTTAGCGCGTTTTGTCGTGCTTTTGGAGTGTAACCCATGACCACAGAAATTTTACTCACTGCGGGACTTATTTTCGTGCTGCGTGTGATCAACAACGCAATTGGCACCGTGCGTCTGGTGCTGCTCGCACGTCAACAGCGTTTTCTCACGGCGGTGTTGGGCTTCTTCGAGGCGCTGGTATTCGCCATCACCATCGCCGTCGTTGTCACCGATTTTAGTAATTTGCTCAATTTGTTCTCGTACTGTTTCGGCTTTTCGGTCGGTAGTTGGGTGGGCATGGCGATTGAATCGCGCTTCTTGACCAGCTTCATGATCATCAATATTTTTTCGAACGAAGGCGGTCATGAAATCGCGCTCGCGCTGCGCGCCAGCGGCTATGGGGTGACTGAACTCGGTGGTGAGGGATACGAAGGTAAGGTGACGATGCTGCGCAGCGTGGTGACACAACGCGACGCGCCCGCCCTATTGAAAGTGGTGCGCCAGACCAACAGCGACGCCTTCGTCGCTATCGAGCAAGCGCGCAGCGTGCAGGGTGGGTGGCTGCGTCCGGCGCGCAATCAAATACAATAGCTCAACGAACGCGCAGCCAGAACGAGCCGCCATGCAGCAAGAACGGCGTCAAATCGTCGCCCAATGCGGTCATAAACGGCGTGAATACATCGAGATGAGTCTCTTTTCTGATCATGTACCCATTCGGTAACAAAATCTCGGTTTTATCGCCGCCTGCGAGCAGCCAGCACGCCAGCATATACTGCTCAGAATAATAGCGCCCGAGCCAATGGGTGGGGTAATCATACGGCAAAAAGATGTCGTGGATCTGCACGATCACGCCTGGACGCAAGCGCGGCAGCACATCGAGAAAGAACACGGTCACATCCGAATTTTGAAAGGTTTGATGCGAGCCGTCGAAGAACAAAATATCGTTGGCGTCGAGCGTCTCGACGAACGCCAGATCGGTCGCCTCTAACGGCACGTTGATAACGGTATGCGCCGCTTGTGCGATGTCGCGGCGCGGATGCGGATCGATGGCGGTGATGTGCGTGTTCAATTTGCCATCATCGACGGCGGCGCGCGCGATGAACGTCGAATTGCCCGACCCAATCTCGATGATGCGCGCAGGTTTGAAGTGGCGCACCATGCCGTAAAGCGCAATCGCATCGAACAACGGAAACCATGTGCTGCGAAACGTCGGCACGGGCTGATCGACCGGGTTATCACGGTAACCGGCGAAATCGGCGGCGTAAATGGCAAACTGAGTTACCAGCGCGCGATACGCGCCGCTACCCGCATCGAACATGGCTTTCAATTGTGGGTGCGGCGGCTTGCCTTCCCCATAACGGACGGTGGGCGTGGTCGGGAATTCAACATAGATCAGGTCGCCTTTACCCGATGTCTTGATCTGATACGCGCGGCGCATCCATGCTATGAGTTCGTTGACCCGCATTGTGCGCTTACCTCTGGATTATCGACTTCAAAAGGCGAGTATAATCTGCCGATTGATAATGCCGCCAACTCAATGATGAATCGATGACGATTACTGATACGCCTTTTTTAAGCGGCGCAGAAGCCCGCCGCGCTGCCCGTAATGCCGGCGCGATTGTCGTCGCGCGCGTATTGAGCAGCGGCGCGCTGCTGCTGTGGCAGTTGATTTTGGGTCGCTTGCTCGGCGACAGCGAATTCGGTGTCTATGGCACGGTTGGCGCGCTCTTTGCGCTCGGTGCGTCACTGACTGCGTTCGGGACGGGACCCATCGTCGTGCGTGATGTCGCGCGCCGTCCAGATCGCGCTGGGATGTATTTAAGCGCCGCATTGATCACGCATACGATGTTTGGGTTGGGCGCGTACCTCATACTCAACGCGCTTGGCGTCGCGCTCGGCTATGACGGCTCGATCCGTGCGCTGACAGCGGTGGCGGCAATCAGTCTGTTCGTCGATCTGTTCGGCAATGTCGCCTACGATGTGCTGCTGGGGCGCGAACGCATGGTCGTCGCGTCGGGCATCGATGTCGCGCATATCGTGGTGCGGATTGTGTTGGCGGGGATCGCCCTGTCGCTCGGTTTTGGTTTGCTCGGCGTCTACGTGATGACAATCGTGTCGGGTGTCGGGCGATCCGTCGCGTTCTGGATCGTGCTGCGCCGCGATAACGTGCGCGCGCACTTTCCGATAGACGGCGTATTAGTACGTGCGCTGATCATCAATAGTGCGCCGCTCGCCGTTGGCGCGTTGATCAATATCACCTATACACAAATCGACAAGTTGATGACGACCAGCACGCTGACGACCGCCGATACGGGACACCTCAACGCGGCATTCGTCATCATCGCGGGCGTCGTCGAATTATTGAGTTCGACGGTGCTGACGGCGATCTTTCCGATTTTGTCACGTGCGTTCGTCATGCCGTTCAAACTGACCGACCCCGCCAACGCAACCTTTCGTTTTTTGATCGAAAAACTGGCATTTTTCAGTGTCTTGGTCGGCTTGCCCCTGAGCATTGCCATCACATTGTTCGCGAGCGCGGTCGCGATCCCGTTGTTTGGCGCTGACTTTGCACCCACAGCGGATCTTTTACGGGTGCTCATCTGGTATGCGCTGGTCGTGCTGGTCGTCAACGTCTTCGCGCAGGGCATGATGGCGCAAAATCGCCAGCGCCGCCTGTTGATCGTACGGTTTGGCGGGTTGGGACTCAAGCTGAGTTTGAATATCTTCCTGCTGCCGCGTGTCGGCGTCATCGGTGCGGGCATCGCGTCGGTGTGCGCCGAACTGGTCGTGCTGGCGCTGTTAATCGGGGATTATCGCGCGCTTCAACTCCAGCGTCATTTGCTCGGTCGGCTCGCCCGCACCGCGCTGGCGGGCGTGGTTGCGGCGGCGGTGATGTGGGTCGTCGGCGCGATCAACCCCGTCGTTGGGTTGATCGTGGGTGGGCTGGCGTATATCGTCGCGTTGATCGGCGTGCGCGCGCTGGCAAAAGATGATCTCGATCTGCTCTATCGGCTTGTCGCGGCTGCACCAGGTGGGCGTGTGATCTTGAAATACTGGAAACGCGATGTCGTCTTGAATTGGTAAAAACCTGAACCTCAGGGTAGTAGGGACAAGGCACGCCTTATCCGAAAAACACCACAGAGAACACAGAGAAAAATAGGGTAAACTCTCTGTATTCTCCATGGTTTCTATGGTTCAAAAAATGGTTTTACTTTTATGGCGCTGGGCTTTACTTTTTATTGGTATTTTTGTGGCGATGATCGGTGCGGTCAGCGCGCGCTCGTATAATGGCGACGCGATCCGCGATGTGTTCGTCATGCCAGAAACATGTGCCGCACCGTGCTGGAATGATATTCAGGTCGGCGTGACCACGCGCGCCGCCGCGCTGGAAGCATTACGCGCGCACGCATGGATCGAGCAGGTATATGAACAACCGTCGTTTTTGTCGTGGGCATGGAACGGACAGCAGCCTGCGATCATCGATGGCGCGCGCGATGGGTTGATCAGCCTTGAACGCGGTGTCGTCACGCAAATTCGCATCCAAACCACGATTCCCTATGGCGCGATGTGGCTAACATTTGCGCCCCCCGAAAATGCGCTGATGATTCGTCCGGTCAGCCGTTCGACATCGTTTCAGATTTTCTCTTACGAAGCGGAACGCTTTCAGGTGATCGCTACATTAGGTTGTCCAGCGACACCGAAACGGTTGTGGTATTCGACCGTGACGATTGGCATGGGCGAATTGTGGGGGACTGAATCGTTGAACAGCATTCCGTTCGATGTCTACGAGGTGGCGGGGTGGTGGGCATATTTGCATCCGTGCCGCCCGCCACGCGGCACGCGCCCACGATAACCTTTTTGGCGCAAAGCCTTAACCACAGAGAAAATGCGCTAAAATTGTTCGTGTGCTTCGTGTTCTCTCTGGTTCAAAATGTCTTCTCTCATGCGTATCATCATCATTGCAACGCTGATGTTTTGCCTCGTGATTGGCGTGGTCATCGCGCAGCCCATCCGCGAGACGGCGTTATCGGCGTTCGTCGAGTCATTGTTCACCTGTGCGTCACCGTGTTTGTTCGGCATCGAACCCGGCGCGACCATGCTGCCCACCGCCGATGATCGACTGCGCGCGCATGACTGGGTCGCGCAATACCGCATGAGTCGTGGTATGGAACTCGATTCTGGCATCATTACATGGGAATGGAGCGCCGCCGCGCCCGACTTTATTGCGCGTAAACCCGGCATCATGGTCATCGAAGCAGGGCGCGTGACAGCGCTTGAGTGGTCATTGACGACCCCGTTGGCAGCCCTGTGCCCGACGCATCCGCTATTGGGCGTCGATCAAAGACCGGGTTTTCGCGGCGCGGTCAGCTTCGTCGCATTTTACTCGCCATTGTTCGGCATTCAGGTGATGACGCCGCGCATTACCGGCGCATCATCGGTGCGCGCGGCGTGGGGGCAGGCGATTCGTCAAAAGATGCTGACGATCCGTTTGGAATCGGCATTGGTCGAGACACAAACGCAGTCCGAACACATCGCCGCGAGTTATGATCCGATACTGCGCTGCCCACCACCCCGCTGACGTAACGACATCGTGACAAAACATCAATTAATTTACATGTTTTGGCGCGAAGTGTGCTTGGAAAAGCACACCATGTCTGTTACACTTTCAGATAGAAATGAAACTTCAGTACCATACTGCGCGCATTGCGCTTATAATGTGCTTGGCTTTGTATTGACTTTGTCGAAGACTTATATCGAAGCGAAAGGGATATACATGCGCGTTCGGTATCCAACCATTCTTGTCACACTCGTCGGGTTAGTCGCTTTATTTGCGTTGATCGCGCCAATTGCGTTCGCGCAAAATGGCTACAATCCGGGCGATACTTGCCCCGCGATGGTGAATCAGGCGCTTGCCCAGGTCGGTAATAATTGTGCCAACCTCAGCGGCAACACTGCCTGTTATGGCTTTGGGGGTGTTAATGCGTTGTTGAGCGAAAACTCGACGGTCACATTTGCACAGCCCGCCGATCGCGTTGCCCTCAACGAAATCAACGGTTTACGTACGACGCCGCTCAACGCGGATACAGGTTCGTTAGGTGTCGCGCTGCTGAATGTGACCGCAGATGGCGCCTTGGCGAACGGATTAAATGTCGGCGATGTCAAATATGTCTTGTTCGGTGAAGTCGAGCTGAGCAATGTCGTTGGCGTCGAAAACACCTTCTTGCTGCCCGCAAATGCGCCGATGTTCATGACGACGCAATCGGCAGCGCTGCGTATTTCGCCAGGTGCGAGCGCACCCCAGGTGATCGAAGTAGCGGCGGGTTCAGAAGTCGTTGTTACAGGCGTAACGCCTGATGGCGCCTGGATGCGCGCCAACTGGGATATGTACAGCGCGTGGCTGCCGCGTACGGCGTTCGATGCCACTGCCGATATATCGATGCTGCCGCTCGTCAATGCCGACGGTCGCTACCCGATGCAAGCCTTCCAATTTACAACCGTCGATGAAACGGTGCCGGGCTGCGAAAGCCTGCCGCCCTCACTGCTGATTTTGCAAGCGCCGCGTAATGTCGCCGTCGATGTTTTGGCGAACGGCGCGCGCATCCGCTTTACCAACACGATTTTCTTGCGTACAACGCGCGAGTATGTCATGGAGATCATCAATATCTCTGGTGATGTGACGACAAATGTCGGTTTGAGCAATCAAACCACGTTCAGAGCCGGTGGCGCACTGGCGGCACCGCTGAACGCGACCGGGCGCGTCGAAGGGGAATGGACCAACTTCCGCACTCTGGGGCGTAGTGAGACCGAAGGCTTTGCGATTTTGGAAGCGCTGCCCGAAAATATCCTGAACGCGGCGATTGCCATTCCTGCCATCATCAACCCGTCGGGTCCTGTCGAAACGATGGTATTCCCAACCGATACGCCGCCGTTCGTCGTCACCCCGCCGCCGCCGACCAGACCGCCGTTCCCACGTCCCCCGCTCGATCCAGGTCCCGGTGGTCAAGAGCTGCCGTCGCCGCCGTGGCAGGGCTTTACAATTGGTCCGCGCGTATGCCCAGCATGGATCGTGCATCATACCGACCGTACTGGCGACTGGGAATTGTTCCGTCTCGGTCCGATTGCCAACAGCGTCAGCGAGAACCTATCGCAAGGCATTAACGCTGGCGATATTCAGCCGACTCGCTCCGATGACGCCGAATGGATCGCCTTTACGACCAACCGCGATGGCGGCAACTGGGAAATCTATGTTGGACGCACCGATGGCAGCGAACGCCGCCGTGTCAGCTACAACACCGCCGTAGACATCAACCCAGTGTGGAACTACGGCAATATCATCCTGTTCGAAAGCAACCGCGATGCGAATTGGGAACTGTATACGTTCGATGTTTCGACGGGTGTTTTCGAACGCCTGACCAATGACCCGAACGGCAGCGATGTTGATGCCGAATGGAACAACGACAATACCATGATCGTGTGGAGCAGCAACGCCGACGGCGATTATGAACTGTACACGATGCCGTACCCGATGCAGGAAGGCGTCGCCCCAACCCGGCTGACCGATAATGACACCGATGACATCGGCGCGCAGTTCAGCAATGACGGCACCAAGCTGGCATGGCTGCAACGCAACGAAGTCGGCGTCTACGACTTGATCGTTCGTGATTTGCTCACCGGTGAAGACAAGAAATACATCGATCTCGGCGCGGATGTCAATTTGAACGCCTGGGCGCCAAGCGACCGCTTTATCGCCTGGGATAGCAATGTCGATGGTGACTACGATGTGTTCGCAGTCGAAATTGAAGAAAACGCCGAAGGCGTTAACGAGATCAAGAACGTGACCAACAATCTGTTCCAGGATCGTGCGCCTTCGTTCCGCTGCAACAGCGATATCATCATCTATCAGTCGGATTCGCCTGGTCAGTTCGATATTTTCGATATCAACCCCGACCCGATTGACCCGAATGGTCCGTTCAACGTGCCCAATAACCTGACGAACTTTGAACCCGCCACCGATATTTATGCCATGAACCAACCGCTTGACGAAGACGGCAGCCGCGAAGGTCGCCTCCCGTAAAAATGCCGCGCAGCACGTAACGCCTTTGTAGGGGCAGGTCGTAAACCTGCCCCTGCGGCACGCTTAGATGTTCGTGCGTATGGAGAACCCCACCGATGGAACTGAATTTTATCATCCGCTTGCTGCGAAAATGGTTGTGGCTGATCGTACTGGCGGGCTTTGTCGCGGGTGGCATGAACTTTCTGCTCCGCTCGAACCAACCACCTGTCTACCGTGCATCAGTCATGCTCTCCATTGGCGACATCACGCAGATGACCAACCCGACTCAAACAGATATTTCTCTCGGCGAACGGTTGGCGGAGACCTACGTTCAGATTTTACGGACGTTTCCGGTGCTGGATGGTACGATTCAGGCGTTGAACCTGCCGCTGACGGCTGAGGCACTGCGCGGACGTATCGGCGCATTCACCATTGACGGCACGACGCTGTTCAACGTTTCTGTCAATTACAACGATAATACGCTCGTCGCAGAAATCGCCAATGAACTGGCACGCCAGTTGATTTTGAACAGCCCGACCCGATTGGATGAAGACCAGCAGGCGACGCTCAATATCGCCAATGAGCAAATCAGCCGTCTGCGCGAACAGCAAAATCAGATTACCACCCAGTACACGACGATCAATGCGCGATTGACCGACCCCAGCATTTCGATCAGCGACGCCGAACGCGAAGAACTCAGTGGTGAACGCGATGCGCTCTCGCAGCAGTTGACCAGCATCCAATCGACCATTGCCGATTTCGCCACGACCGTCAATGAACTCCAACGGCAGCGCAACCGCATCGAGATCGTCGAGCCTGCCCGTACGCCCAGCGCTTCGTTCAGTGGACCCGCGACCAATGCGATCCCCGAAGGTGCCTTGGTCGGCATCGCGCTCGCAATTGGATTGGCATTCTTCATCGAATATATGGATGATACCGTTCGCACGACCGAACAGGCAGCCCAGTTGCTTGGACTGCCGATTTTGGGTGCAATCGCGCGCTTTGGTAAGCCGAAAGAATCGCATAAAGACAAGTTGATTACGCGACAGTCCTTGATATCCCCTGTACCAGAGGGCTATCGCGTCGTGCGTACCAACCTGCTGCTGGCATCCGAAGAACATGAGAAAAATGTGTTCATCATTACCAGCCCAGGACCCGAAGAAGGCAAAAGTCTGACCACGGCAAACCTGGCGGTGTCGATGGCGTGGGCGGGGATGCGTGTGCTGTTGGTGGATGCCGACCTGCGCCGTCCCAAAGTTCACGAGATTTTTGGGCTTGATAACGACATCGGCTTGACGACGCTGCTCTCGATTCCGATTGGCAGCAACGGCACCATGCGCGACGAACTGCGCGAGCGACTCAAACAATGTATTAAAGATACCGATATTCCGAAGCTGCGCGTGATCACGAGTGGTTTTCCGCCGCGCAACCCGTCCGAAATTTTGGGGTCGGGCTTGATGAAATTGTGGGTCGATGCCTTCCGCAGTTCGCCCGACATCGATATTGTGCTGATTGATACCCCGCCGTGTATGGTCGTATCCGATAGTTTGGCGCTGGCGAGTTCGACCAACGCCGATGTCGTGCTGGTCGTGCAGGCACGCGGGACACGCCGCGCCGCCGCCGTCAAAGCCAAAGAACAGTTCACACAAATCGGCACCGAAATCAAAGGCGTGATCGTCAATGCGATTGACCCGCGTGATGAATCGGGCTACTACTATACCGAATACACGTATTACGCGGAAGATCGTCAGCCCGCGAAACGTGGGTTGGCTCGTTTGTTCTCGCGTCGCTCGCCAGCGACTACCCAGTAGAAACGGCTTGAAGGCGCGCGAGCGCTTCACCCATAACCTTATGAACCAAAACTCATCTCGGACAACGCGCGCTGCTCATCCCTTCTATAAACACACGCTGTTTCGTATGATCAGCGCTGCGGTTATCGATGTTGGCATACTGTTCATCACGTACTTAGCCGTGCTATCGGTGCGTTTATTTCCACCGACGCCGATAGACATTGAAAACGTGATCCGGTTTTTCCCGATTGCCGCATCGATTTTGCTGCTCTTGATGTACGGCTTCGGCGTTTATAAACGCATCTGGAAAAATTCTAGCGGTCACGAGATTAGCACACTGGTCTATCCCGTGATTATCGCCACACCGATTTTATTGCTCATCGATGAATCGATCCCGTATCGCCCGGTCGCCCTGAGCGTGGTAATCCTCGGCAATCTCGGCGCGTTGGCAGGCTTCATCGCTGTGCGCTATCGCACGCGGCTGGTGCGCAGCATCGATTGGCGCTTACAGGTGATCTTTAATCGCAAAGTGCCGCTCACCCTCAAGAACAGCAGTCACGTCCTCATCATCGGCGCGGGCGAAAGCGGACAGTCAATCGCGGCGCGCTTGCGTCGTCGGTCTGCCAGCGTCTATGACCAACGCTACCAGATCATCGGCTTCATCGATGATGCGCCAGAGAAAAAAGGGCGCATTCTGGAAGGCGTGCCGATTTTTGGTGGACGTGAGACCATCCCCGATGTCGTCAAACAGCGCGCGATCAATTTGATCGTGTTCGCCATTCATCACATCGATGGCGCGGAACTACGTCAGATCATGGATTACTGCGAACGCACCGACGCGCGCATCAATATGGTGCCGGATATGCTCGACTCGGTCGATATGACCGGTAAGCGCGGTAAATCGATGCTGCGCGAGGTGATGCCAGAAGACTTGATCGGGCGGCGCGCGATTACCATCGACGAAAATGTCGATTTGACCCCCGTCGCCGGCAAAGTCATCCTCATCACAGGCGCGGCGGGGTCGGTCGGTTCCGAAATCGTGCGCCAGTTGATCCCGTTCAAGCCCAAACAGCTCATTTTGCTGGATAACAACGAAAGCGCGCTCTACGATTTGCTCGTCGAAATGCGCGTGAAAGCGCCCGAACTGCCGTGTATTCCCGCGCTTGCCGATATCACCATGCCTGCCCACTTACACGCCGCATTCAGCGAGCATCAGCCCCAGGTGATTTTTCATGCCGCCGCCTACAAACATGTCCCCATGCTGGAAATTTTTCCGCATGAGGCAGTGCGCGTCAACATTGGTGGCACCTATAACGTCGCGCGCTTGGCGATTGAATATCATGTACCGCGTTTTGTGCTGATTTCGTCGGATAAAGCCGTTGACCCGATTAATATATTGGGCGTCAGCAAACGGATTTGTGAATTGGTGCTGCACGCGCTGGCAGCCACGCAGCATCGCGGGAATGGTGCCAGCGGCAGTACAGTGTTCACGGCGGTACGATTTGGCAATGTGCTGGGCAGTCGCGGCAGCGTGGTGCCGATGTTCAGTCGTCAAATCGAAGCCGGAGGACCGATCACAATCACCGACAACCGGATGACGCGCTTCTTCATGAGCATCCAGGAGGCGGCGAACCTGGTCATTCACGCGGCGTGTATGACGCACGGCGACGATGTGTTCGTGCTGAAAATGGGTGAAGTCGTCAGCATTCGCTACCTGGCAGAGCGCATGATCCGCTTACATGGGCTGCGCCCGAATATCGATATCGAGATTAAAGAAATCGGTATTCGTCCGGGCGAAAAATTGCACGAAGCCTTATTTGAAGAGTCTGAAACGCCGCGCGCGACGATTCATCCCAACATCATCGAAATCGAAGGCTGGAGCGATGGATTTGTGCCGGCGGACTTTCTGGAAACATTGACAACGATTCTGGCGTCACCGGATGCTGATAAGGAGGCGGCGCGCGATCATTTAGCGCTGTTAATGCGGTCGATCACACGCGCCGAACCCGATACTGCCGATGCGTCGCGTCAGACAGTCGGTTAACCGAGGAAGTGCTACTTTGTCGCAACCAGACAACCCAAAAAACCCGAATATGTCCGGTACACCCGTCAACGCGACGACGACGCCAGAAGTCCAACAGCGCCGTATGGTGCGTCGTCGTCGTCGCCGTTCACCCATCAAGCGTGTCGGCAAGCGCGTCGGTCGGTTCATCAACTGGAAGATTATTTTGCTCGTCATCATCAGCGTGATCGCGGTCTACGGCATCACGACCGCCGTCATCGTGACCGATGCGTTGAGCAGTGTCAACGGCAGCCTGATCAGCGTGCGCCGTGTGGTCGATCAGGTCGGGCGCAGTCCGGGCGAGTTCGGCTTAAACGATTTCACTCGTTTGCAAACCAGCGTCAATGACCTGGTGCGCTCGCTCAATATCGCGCGTAACCAAACAGCGGTGCTGCGTACCTTCAGCAGCGTCAACGCGGATTTCGCCGCGACCTTGGCTGCGCTCGGTACCACTGAAGGGCTGGCATTGGCAGCGCGCGATACATTGGCAGGGCTGGAACCGACGCTGTTTTTCATGTTGGGCGGGTCTGAAGACCTGACGACCCAAATTTCGTCGGGCGAACGCATTGTCGAACTGCTCACGATTGGGCGTGGGCGTTTTCTGCAAGCGCAAAACCGACTCCGTACTGTCGGGGAACAACTCAGCACCCTTCCGCAATCGGGATTATCGCCCGATTTGCTCTTCAACCTGAATCAGGTCCGTTCGTATTACGAACAATTGGTCGCCGCCAACGATCTGCTTTTGGAAATGCCAGATTTGTTGACGACGGCGCTGGCAGTGGACGAGACGCGCAGCTACCTGATTTTGTCTGCCAACAGTGATGAACTGCGCCCATCGGGTGGGTATATTTCGACCTATGGCTGGATGCGCCTTCGCAACGGGCGTATCCTCGATTACGACTACAGCCCCACCGATGTGAATAGTCCAAATCCCCCGCCCGCTGCGATGATGAATGAAATTCAGGTGCCGGATTGGTGGCTTCCGTTTGACGTGCCATCACGTACCGCGTGGGATGGCAGTTGGTCGCCCGATTTTGCCGAGACCGCCGAACGTGCCGCCTGGTACTACAACAATGGGCGTAACCCGCAATCGCCCGTAAGCGGCGTAGTCGGCATCGATATTGTCGGCTTTGAATATATTCTGGATGCGCTCGGCAGTGTGCGCGTGCCTGGTTACAACACCGTCGTCACGACCGCGAATTTCCGCCAATTGGTGTACGATATTCGTGCGTTCGGTCAGGGCGAGCAGCCACACAAGCAGTTCGTGGCGGCGATCTTCCAGGAAATTTTCGCAGCGTGGCAAACAGGTTCATATACTCAGGAACGAAGCGCGCAGCTCCTTTCAGCCACGATTCGTGCGCTGACCGAGAAGCATCTGATGTTGTATTTCGTTGATCCAGAGTTGAACGCGGCGATCGCTAATCTCGGATGGGCGGGGCATCAGGATATCGGGCAGGGATACGATTATCTGATGGTCGCGGATAGCACGCTCGGCAATAAATCGGCGCGCTCGGTCATCCGGCAGATTACCTATGACGTAGAACTGCGCGCTGACGGTACCGCGCAAGGACGCACCACGCTCACCTACGACTACCCCGCCAGCGTCGCCGAACGTGACCCCGCCGTTGACCCGGAATATCATGGACAATTGGATTAT
Organism: Aggregatilineales bacterium; assembly: GCA_038207205.1. Lineage (GTDB taxonomy): Bacteria > Chloroflexota > Anaerolineae > Aggregatilineales > Phototrophicaceae > Flexifilum. The sequence goes on along the minus strand of JBBRAA010000047.1, from coordinate 11,177 downwards.
TTTACACTCACGCAGTTGTTCATCCCGCTTGGCGCGCATACAGTCGAAGAAAGTACGCTGGCGGCATCGTTTCAATCGGTGCAGCTAGAAGCACGCACGTTGATCACCGGCTATCTGTATATCCCGTACAACGGCGGTGAACGTTATCAGTTCACCTACCAAACGCCCGACGTGGTCTCAGATTTCGGCGATTTTCAGCGCTATCGTCTGTTAGTGCAGAAACAACCGGGCACGATTAGTGACCCTATCAGCGTGCAGGTCGCACTGCCACGCGGCGCAACGCTCGTCAATTCGACGCCTGCGCCCGTCGCTAATTTCCGTCTCGATCAGCAAATCCTGGAATTCCGCGCCGAACTGACGACCGATCAATGGATCGAAGTCGTATATCGCTTGCCAGCGCCGCAAAATTAAGCATATTTAAGTGAGGAGACCGCTTCAATGACCGACGATTTGCGTCCATCGCCGCAAGATAAACCCGTCTCGCTGTTCGTGACGTGCCTTATCGATATGATTTACCCGCAAACCGGAATTTCTGTAGTCGAGATTCTCGATCATCTTGGCATCGAGGTGCGTTTTCCGCTCAACCAAACCTGCTGTGGTCAGCCTGCATTCAATTCGGGCTTTCACAACGATGCCAAACGGGTCGCCAAACAATTCCTGACAGCGTTCGTAGATGCCGATGTCATCGTGTGCCCGTCGGGGTCGTGTGCATCGATGGTGCGGCATTATTACCCGGTGCTGTTCGCCGACGAACCCGACTGGCTCGATCGTGCGCGGTGGGCGGCAAGCCTGACATGGGAATTCAGTGAATATCTCGTCGATGGTCTCGGCATCAGCGATATTGGCGCGCGCCTGCCACCGACGAAAATCGCCTTTCATCAGGCGTGTCATGGCTATCGGCTGATGAGCTTGGAGACACAGGCGCAGCAGCTCGCCGCCCATATCGATGGCGTGCAGATCAACGAGCTGAGCGGTGCGGATCAATGCTGTGGGTTTGGTGGCTTATTCGCCGTGAAAATGCCAGAAATCAGCGGCGCGATGCTCAACGATAAAATCAAAAATATCAACGCTGCCGACGCCGATCACATCATAACGGGCGACTGCTCGTGTATGACACAGATGAACGGCGGTTTAAGCCGTCAGCACAGCGAACGGCGCGTCATGCACATCGCGGATTTATTGGCGACTGGGTTGAAAGCACAAAACGAGGGGTAGCCGGCGCAGAAATCAAACCGACACCGTCATAATACCGGAATTTTACGCACAGACCACCACCCTGTCCGTTGTAACCCATATGCACGTGAAGGGCGGCATTTATGCCGCCCTTCACGTTTCATCATCAAATCGGCGCGAGATACCCCATGCCTTTAGGCATGGGGATGCTTACGCTGTGGTGATGGTTAGCTGCCGGGTGTCGGCGTTACCTCTGATTGCGGAACCGGCGTCGGCAGTACCAGGTCACTCTGCGGTACTTCGGGCGCCATGAAATCAGGATTGGCGGCGATGCTCTCGAAATCGAACAAGAACGGCGAATCCGATGGGATGATCGCCAGGCTCACATTCGGCCCCAGCGTCTGAATATATTGATACTGGATCAAGAGTGGGTTGGCGGCAATTTGCTGGCTAACCAACCGCAGCGCTTCTGCTTCTGCTTGTGCGCGCAGGATGATCGACTGTGCTTCACCTTCGGCACGTGCAATCGCGGCGTCACGTTGACCACCTGCTTGTACACGCACTTGTTCGGCTTCCTGCTCACGCTGCTGGACGCGCAAGCGCGCTTGTTCGGTCTCTTGTTGAGCGATCTGCGCTTGTTCAATCGACGCAGCAAATTCGGGCGAGAACGCAATATCGCGCACGACGAAGTCAGTCAACAGCAAGCCTTCGCGTGCCATTGATTCGGCGAGGATCAATTGAATTTCATCTTCCAGGGCGGAGCGTTGTTGACCATAGATTTCCGCCGCGCGGAATCCACTGACGCCATCACGGACTAAACCACGAGTGGTCGGGCGGATAAAATCGTTGATATAACGATTTTGCCAGCGACGATGGACAATGTTTGGGTTCTCTCCATCCGGGTTGATGCCGAACAAGACCGTGACATCGAGACCGACTTCCTGACCGTCTTGGGTACGACCGCGCACCTGGTCATCACCACGCACTGCCCCTTCTTCTTGGACACCGCTCATGGTGTACTGCTGCTGGCTGAAATCATAGATCGTCGCCTGTTGAATCACTGGGATGATGATCTGCGTCCCAGAGCCACGCGGCGTCTCCAAATCACCGTTCAGCGTATTGAAGACGACGGCGACCTGACTTGCCTGCACGACGACGACGCCCTGACTGATCACACTGAAAATGATGCCGATCAGAATACCGACAATTGCGAGTAAAACACCGCCGCGTGCTGATTTGCCTTGCGACGCGTTGACAACAACCGTCGCCGCGCCGATCAGAAACAGTACGAAGCCGATTAATGAAATTGCGCCTATAAACGAGCCTATGCCCATTGTGACTCTACTCCCTTGTGTTGTAGTGTAGTGCTGTGAAAGTTTCCTAACTGCTATACGATACCTGTGCTTGATTGGTAGCGCATTGGAATCAATGCGTAAATCAGTATACTCCCCCAATCTTTAGGGGAAAAAATCGATGCCGCCGCTCATAGTGGAGGTGTTCGGGTTCACCGTGCGTACATTTACATTCGTCGTCGCACTGTCGATCATCATTGCATCCGTGAGCATGGTCTATCGCGTGCGCCGCGCTATGACGATTGGGCACGCGGTCGATGTGTGTCTCATCATGCTGGTAGTGGGTTATGCGCTGGCGCGGCTCGAGTTCATCGCGTTCGATTGGACATATTTTTCGCGTGCCCATTTACCGATCCGCGAATGGGTGCTGCCCATGCAGGAAGGCGGTTTGGGCTGGCATGGCGCGTTCATCGGCGCGTTGATCGGGCTGTGGATCGGCGCGCGATGGCTGCATCTTTCCATGCGGCGTTTGATCACGGCGTGTGCGCCCGCCTTTTTGGTGATCGCGTTTGGTGGTTGGGTGGGCTGCATGGCGGCGGGCTGCGCGTATGGCATCGAGGTCGATACACTCGCGCATTATCCCCCGCTCGTCGTCGTCGAGGCGCGCGATATTTACGGGATCATCGCGCCGCGCTATTTCACACAAGGGTACGGGGTGGTGTTGGTGTTAGCGCTTAGTGTCATTTTTGCGGCGCAAATGCTTAAACCCAAAAGCATAACACCAACGCGCGGCGGCACACACACACAGCGACTCTTTTGGTGCGGGGTGGCAATATTCAGTCTGGGCATGTTCGTGATAGGGTTTTTTAGGGCGGACGCCGCGCCGACTCTGTTCGGGCTGCGCGCTGATCAGGCGGGCGACATGCTGGTGACCGGATGGGGTATAATCAACATCTTCATCTTTTGGAAATCGCAATAATGACGCCTATAGAATTACAGGGATTCGTCGCAGATGTTCGATATGCGCCTCAACTGACATCACGTTTAACCATCTATACGCGCGACGATTTCGACATCAATCGAGCGGCAGCGAGCGGCATTATTGAGTTCGGAAATGATCGACTCGCCTATTCTAAATGGGTTGGTCCAAAACGAACCCGTTCGTATCCGTTTGCACGCATTTATGATACGTATCATTTGAACACCAAAAAGATCACCATCATCCTCATCATCAAAGATGAAGGCGCAAACGGGGATAACGACCGCATCAATTTTATCACATGGTCATGGATGAATTTGTTGAATGTCTATATTGTTTTGGCATGGTACGACACCGCTCAAGCACATCATACACGCCTGAATTGTGTGACCGAACAACAATTCGATACCGAATATGTGCGCGCCAAAATTGATGAACTTGCCATTTATCAGGCATCCGCGCTGCATTGGAATACCAGTCATTTTCAAAAAGACTTTGAACCGACCTTAATGAAAGCAGTTCAAAGTTACGAGATGATTGGACAAGTAACAGGCGCAAAAATGCACGCCTCTGCTGGACACCGACGCTTTTTGCAACGCTGTCAAGAAGATGGGGTTTTTACGCTGGCTGGTTTCAAACAAGCGACGCTTACCCCATCGCTCAAGGCATCGCTGCGTGAAGTAAAAACGATGCATAAACGCGAATTTCTCGAAGGTGTCAAAGCCATTATCACGGTAAAAAACTATTTGGGCGGTGTCTATTATTTGACCGTCGATGAAGTTATTTCTACGCAAGACGGTGTCATCCTGCAAGAATCGAAGAACAACGATAAAGGCGAACGGTTGCCGAAAATGGGCGACATCAAAGATGGCTTGTTTAAGCTGATTTTGTTCTCCAATCTGGAACGTCTGATCATGGGCACTGAAGCGATTGCGTTTGAAGTGCGGTTGTGTTTGACGGGAAAAGTTATCGGTCAACTTCTGTTTCCGAATACCGAAGTCGCTATCGATCAATACATCCAAGCCAATCAGTTCACAACCAATGAAACTGCTTTGCTTCATCGCCTTAACGCAGAAGCATCCATGAACCCAATGTTGTCCATCCTTGTACGGGCGAATCAATGAATAAACTCAAACGTAGCAGCCCTTTACGTTATCCGGGCGGTAAATCGCGCGCTATAAACGCGATTCTAAAGCACGTCCCTGCATCGATACAAGAATATCGTGAGCCTTTCGTTGGCGGTGCTTCTGTGTTTTTGGCGATTAAGGGTCTTTTTGGGAGCGCCATTTCAAGGTATATAATCAACGATCTGAACGTGGATCTGATGCACTTTTGGCGTTTCTGCCGTGACGATCTTGAAACACTTGCAGATGCAGTACAGGCATTTCGAGAAAACTACGCACACGATGGACGCGCGCTGTATCGTTTTTTGATCGATACGGAGAATATGCGCTTCGATTTTGATCGCGCGGTGCGCTTTTTCATCATGAACCGCATTACTTTTTCTGGTGTTATGGATGCTGGCGGCTATTCGCAGCAGGCATTTGAAAAGCGCTTTACGCCATCGTCCATTCAACGCTTGCGTCAATTGAATGGGTTGTTGACCAACGCGCAAATGTTGAACGAGGACTATGAAGCGATTGTCACACAACCTGGCGATAATGTCTTCATGTTTCTTGACCCGCCTTATTACAGCGCGACGGCATCGAAACTCTATGGTGTGCGCGGGGTGCTGCATACATCGTTCGATCATGCACGTTTCGCTCAAGTCATGCATAAAAGTACTCATCGTTGGCTTATCACCTATGATGACAGCCCTTATATCCGCGAGTTATTTAGTTTCGCTGCCATTTCGATGTGGGAATTGCAATATGGCATGAACAATTTTGGACAAGCCACTGCTGCAAAAGGCAAAGAATTGTTCATTCGCAATTTCTAGGAGTGTAAAATCAATGAAGCTCATGATTGGCTTGGCGCAACTCTACCCGAAATTGGGTGATGTTGGCGTGAACCTGGAGAAACATCTGGCGACGGTCGATCAAGCGGTCGAAGCGGGGGTCGATCTGTTGGTGTTTCCCGAACTATCGATGACCGGCTATCAGGTACAGGATTTAGTGCCGGAAGTCGCCATCGAAGCGCACGCCGATGACCCGGTTTACGCGCGGCTGCTCGACGCCAGCCGCAAGCTCGATTTAATCGTCGGCTTCGTGCAGCGCGATGTCCGCCAGCGTTATTTCGTCGCACAAGCATATTTAAGCGGCGGTGCGACCGTGCATGTCCATCACAAGGTCTATTTGCCGACGTATGGCATGTTCGATGAGGCGCGTTACTTCGATCAGGGCGAAAACGTGCGCGCTTTCGATACCCGTTTCGGGCGCATCGGTATGTTGATCTGCGAAGATTTCTGGCATATGTCGCCGCCCTATCTATTATGGATGGATGGCGCCGACTTGCTCGTGTTCAGCAGCGCCAGTCCCGGACGTGGCTTGGATGGCGATGACCGTCTTTCTGAAGCGCGTTGGGTGGAACAGGTCAATCAGGCATACGGCAGCGCATTCACCAACTACATCGTGCATTGCAACCGCGTCGGTTACGAAGACGGTAAAGTGTTCTGGGGTGGCTCATCGGTCGTAGACCCGAACGGCAATTTTCTCGTGCGCGGCAATTATTTCGACGAGGTGCTGCTCACACGCGAGATCGATCTCAATCAGGTGCGGCGAACACGCGCGCGGCTGCCGCTGCTGCGTGACGAACGTCCGGCGCTGGTGCAGCGCGAACTGGCGCGCATCTTATCCAAGGAAGAACACACGTTATGAAAACCATTCATATCAATGGGAAGGTCTATGATCCGGCAGAGCGTTTGCAGATCAACACCGAAATCGCGCGTCGGATGCTGGCAGGATTCATCAAAGATGAAATGGATAAAGCGGGCATGACGCGCGCGGTACTGGGGTTGTCTGGCGGCATCGATTCGGCGCTTTCGGCGTATCTCGCTGCCGAAGCGCTCGGCGCGGAGAACGTGCTGGCGGTGCGTATGCCCTATAAAACCTCATCTCAGGATAGTTTAGACGACGCACAGGGTGTGATCGATGCGCTCGGCTTACAAAGCCTGACCGTGCCAATCACCGACATGGTAGACCCGTTGATCGCCCAGTTCCCAGATATGAACGACATTCGCGCGGGCAACATCATGGCGCGTTTGCGTATGATCGTCCTGTATGACCAATCGGCGGCGTTTAATGGGTTAGTGGTGGGGACGAGCAACAAGACCGAGATGCTGCTCGGTTATTCGACGATTTACGGCGACAGCGGCGTCGCGCTGCACCCGATTGCCGACCTGTATAAGACGCAAGTCCGTCAGTTGAGCGCCGCGCTCAACATCCCCGCATCGGTGCAGACCAAACCGCCGAGTGCCGACCTATGGGAAGGACAAACCGACGAGGGCGAACTGGGTTTTACCTATGCCGAGGTCGATAAAGTGCTGTTCATGATGGTCGATGAACGTTACACCATCGATGATGTGGTCGCGGAAGGTTTCGAGCGTGCGTTCGTCGAAAAAGTCTGGCGGCGTGTCAAAATCAACCACTTCAAACGCACGATGCCGAATGTCGCCAAGGTCAGCCGCCGCACCATTGGGCATGACTGGCTGTATCTGCGCGATTATACCGGGCGCTGATCCAATCGCCTTGTCCGAAAAACTTAGCGAGCCGGCAGCGTGAACTGGAAACAACCGCTGCCCGCGATTTCGCTTGCCACCACCCAGATTTTCCCCTGATGCATTTCGACCAGACTGCGTACGACCGATAAGCCTAAACCCGCGCCTTCCACCTTTTGCTTCCGCGCCGATTCGGTGCGGAAGAACGGCAAAAAGATTTTTTCTGTGTCTTCTGTGCTGATCCCCTGTCCTTGATCGCGGATTGTGACCAGCACCGCAGGCAGTGTCACATCCGAGAATTGTGCACTCAGCACATCCGATGAGTCGATAAGGATCGTCGATAGCGTGATCGTGCTGTTTTCCGGCGCGTATTTTCCCGCGTTCGTGATTAAATTTGTCAGCACCTGAATGATTCGATCGGTGTCGATATTGACGTTTGGCAGCGTGTCACTCAATTCAAGCGCGACCGTTTGCCCGCGCCCTTTCATGATCAGGCTGGTGCGCCCGACCACATCGCGGATCAGCCGATTGATCGACGTGCTGGCTTTATGCAGTTGCAGTTCGCCCGCGTCAGCCCGTGTGATCTCGATCATGTCGTTGAAGATGCGATTGAGATGTTTGGCGCTGTCAAGGATAATTTCGGTGTATTCGCGGGCGAGCGGCGGCAGCTCGTCGCTCTCTGATTCCAGAATGAATTCCGCGAACCCTTTGATCGCGGTCAGCGGCGTACGCAGTTCGTGCGAAACGCGCGAGACGAACGCCGCCCGCAGCCGCGCCGATGTGCGTTCCGCTGTGACATCATGAAATGTATAGATGCGCCCCAATATAAACGCGCCTTGATACACAGGCGCACTGTACCATGCCAGTTCACGCGGGCGTCCGTCGTCATCGACCAGACTGATTTCGCCCTGCTGCAAGTTGGGGTCTTGAATCGGGTATCGCAACCAGATACTACGCAGTTCGAGGCGGATATTTTCTGGCACACGCATCGCATCCAGCAGCGTCGCCAGCGACAGATTCTCGGCTGTGCGCTCGCTCACACCGAACATATGCGTAAAGCGCGCGTTGATCGTCAGTACCTTGCCGCCGCGTTTGCCGCCACCGGGCGTGATCATGACCACGCCGTCTGTCACCGCGTCGAGCAGCGCCGCGCGTCCTTGCTGTACGCGATCATGCTGCTGCCGTAGAACCTGCGCGCGCAAACTGATCGTGATCATCTCCAGCACCAGCCGATAATGCAGCAGTTCCTGCGCCGAAAACCGATACGGGCGGTCGGTGCCGATAAAGACCGCGCCTAATTTGCGATCGCCCGCGCCGAGCGCAAAAATGGCAATGCTGCGTAAGCGAGCGGCACGCATCAAGCCGCGCACCAACGGATCGAACCGACTCCGCAGCGCGGCGGTTTGTTCGTATACAACGACGCGCTCATCTTCGAGCTGTGCGATTAAATCGGCGTAGCGCTTAATCGAAAGGCGCATCCCACTGCCCACGCCGCTTCCATACGGTTTCGACCACGATCCGACAATCTCGGCATGGTCGAACGGGCGGCGCGGTGCGTCTTCGTGCATGGGTCCATAAAGCAGCATCGCGACGCCGCCGATATGCGCGCCGAACAAACGCTCGTGCAGCAGATCGATGACGGCTTGCGGGTGCGGCGTCTCTTCAATGTGCCCGGCAATCGACAGAATCTGATCGAGCGTACTATCTGTGCTATAACGTCCCGCGTTGTCCACGAACCTTAATCCCCAATCGGGGGTTCATCGATTTCCAGGGTCATATCTTCTGGCGGACGCACCGTGAACATATAACCGACACCCCGTTCAGTACGAATATAGTGCGGGTGATGAGAATCGCTCTCCAGCTTGCGCCGCAAACGATGCATATGCACACGCAGCGTATCTTCGTACACTTCTTCGGTTGGCCACACGCGCGCAGTCAGCGTGCGATTTTCCACGACTTGTCCTGCACGGCGCAGCAGTACATGCAGCAAAATCGATTCGGTCGGCGTCAGCGTATAACTTTTGCCAGCGACGACGATACGATTGTGCGCGAAATCAATGCTCAGGCTGTCGTCGATGCGGATGATCGGCTCGCTGGCATAATCAAGACTGGGCATCCGCGCCAGCACGACTTGAATCCGCGCTTCGAGTTCGCGCAGTTCAAACGGCTTGACGATGAAATCTTCGGCATACTTTTTTAAACCCTGCACCACAGTATCGGTGTCGTTGGTGGCGGTGATAAAGATAATCGGCACATCCGCCATCGACTTGAGCCGATTGGAAAGTTCAAATCCATGCATCGTCGGCAGTGATAAATCGACCAGCGCGATATGCGGCAATCCGCGTATCGTCACATGATCGAGCGCTTCCGGTCCATCACTGAACGCGAACACTTCAAAATTGTGTGCGTTCATGTAGTCGTGGATCAATTTGTTGATATTCGGGTCATCTTCGACCAGTAGAATCTTGGTTTTACCCATGCTTGAACACTCCAAAGACAAGTTTTATTTCAATACAAACACCATTACGCAACAAATATACAACATTCTTAAAGGGGTCACCACAACTGTTAATTGAGATCAAAATTAACGCCCACTTTTTAATGTTTAATGCCTTCCTTTCGACTTTATACTTTATACTTTCGGCTGACCTGACTATCATCCTCGTACCTCACCACAGCCGTTCTTAGCTTTTCTCCCCTCTCCCCGCTTGCGTGGGAGAGCGGTTGGGGGTGAGGGGTTGGTGGAGAGGAGAGGGATTTAGGATGAGGGCAATCTGCGTAAGGTGAGTTTTAAGGAAAAGTGATAATTGACTTTACCCCAGTTTGGCGGACGGAGAAACTGTCCGTTAGACAACGGCATCATTGCCATCGAAATTCTGCCATCCTATTTCTATTTTGAACCTATGACCAATTAACCTTGTGCGCGCAAGCGCCAAGCCGTGTATACTCGCGTCAATAGATGTGTTTACACGAATATTCACGGGGAGACAGCATGGCAAACGTGCGATACCGACAACTTGCCTTGTTATCAACGGTGATCAGCCTCTTGGTCGTCGTGGTGCTGTTAGGCATCAGCGCCGAAAATGCCGAAGCGCAAGCGCAGTTCGGCACAAACTGGACGGGACAATTTTTTAACAGCACCGATCTTTCTGGTTCGGTCGTCAGCACGCAGAGTTACCCCAGTGGCATCAACCAGAATTGGGGAACGAGCAGCCCGGTTCCGGGCGTCGTGAACGAAGACAATTTTTCGGCACGCTTTGAGTCGATCCAGTTGTTTGAAGAAGGCGTTTACGAATTCGTCGTCGCCAGTGATGACGGCGTGCGCGTATTCATCGATAATGTGCTGGTGCTCGATCGCTTTATCGGGCGCGTGCTGACGACGGATCGCTTTCAGCAATCGCTGACAGCGGGGACGCACATCCTGCGCATCGAATATGTCGAGTTCATCGACCAGGCAGCACTGCAATTCCAATGGTTCCAAATTTCGGCGGGCATAGCGACGCCGACCCCGTTCGGGTTCGTTGCATCACCCACGGTCAACCCGACGATCACGCCGACCGCGCTGCCGCCGATTCCGCCGGGCGCGCAAACCGCCACCGTGATTCAGGCGAGTGTGCTGCGCGTGCGCTCTGCCCCGTATCTCGGCGCGCAAACAATCGGACGTATTCGTCGCGGTCAAACCTATCAGGTATTGGGGCGTGACCCGGATTCGCGTTGGTTCTTGCTGCAATTGAGCAACGTGCAGGGCTGGGCGTGGGGTTATTATCTGTTCGTCAGCGGCAACGAGTTCAATGCCCCGGTCGCGAGCAGTTTTGCGACATCGGGCAACCCGGCGGCGGGCGCGCAAGTGGTGATCCAGACCAACGCAGTCATGGCACTGCGACAGGCGCCAGACTCCAACACCGCTCAAATTGGGCGTGTTACCTGGGGCGAACTACTGCCCGTGATCGGGCGCACCGGCAATAATGCCTGGTATCAGGTCGTGTTTAGAAACGATACGATTGGCTGGGTGTCATCAGGCTTCGTGACGATTTTGGAAGGCGACTTAAACCGGGTTCCAGTCACAGGATAAGTTATC
>JBBRAA010000046.1:0-29635 GCA_038207205.1 Aggregatilineales bacterium | reverse complement strand
TTTGTTGCGACTCTCAAGAAGTACATGCGTAAAATTACGAGTATATACCTTCGCACGGGGATGGAAATGAATACGCAACCTATCAATCAAGAGGATCAACTGCCAAAAATAGGTCAGCCCGCTATGCGCGCGCTTGCTAGTGTCGGCATCACCCGTTTGAGCCAGCTCACATAAAAGACCAAAGCCGAGATCAGCGACCTGCACGGGATAGGTCCAAAAGTGTCGGAAATACTGGAGGCGACATTGGCGGAAAAAGGCTTGACGTTTGCGGATGGTGAATGAGTGGGCGAAATAAGCGGGCATGACTGTGCCATGCCCTACGGCATGCGCTTGAAGGGGGCGGATTTATTGGCGGCGTTCCCATTCGGCGGCGCGGCGCGGCTGGAGTTCGCTCCAGCGCGGCAGCACCTGAATTACGCCTAACTGCACCGCCAGCTCGCGCGCGACGACTCCGATAATTGCGGAGAACGTCGGGTACGCGAACTCTAAATCTGCCAGCCGCTCGATGGGCAGCTTGCCCGCCATCGCCGCCGCCACGATCTGAATGACCTCGACCGCCTGTTCGCCGACAACGTGCGCGCCGATGATAAGGCGCGACTCACGTTCAACGATCAGCTTGCAGAACCCGACTGTGTGATCATCGATGACCGCACGATCCATATCCGCAAACGGGACAACCCCGACCACGATGTCGGTACCATTTTTGCGCGCGGCTTCTTCGGTCAAGCCGACGCTGCCATATTCGGGGTCGGTGAAGCTGCCATGAGGCACGAGTGTTTTCTCGTCGTGACGGGCGGCGCTCGTCAGCGCATTTTCGACGGCGTAACGCGCTTGATGATGTGCGCTTTGTACCAACATCATGCGCCCGTTGATATCGCCCGCCGCGTAGATATTCGATGCAGACGTGCGGAGTTGGTCATCGACCTGAATATACGCGCCTTTCATTTCGACGCCCGCCGCCGCTAAATTGAGCGTATCGCCGTTGCTGGGCCAACCGACAGACAGCAGCACCGCTTGCGCCGTCAGCGTGTGTACTTGATCATCATGGAGATAGTGCAAATCAAGGTTGCCATCAGCGCGGCGCTCGATACGTTCGATGGTTTTAATGCCTGTGATCGTGTCGATGCCCGCCTTATTGAACTCGTCTGTGACGGTTGAACTGACCAGTTGATCTTCGGTTGGTAAGATGCGCGGCGCGAGGTCGATCACTGTGACTTTGACGCCGAACGCCTCCATCACCGACGCGATTTGGCAGCCGGTCGCGCCGCCGCCAACAATGACAATGCTTGTGGGCAGCGTTTTCATCGTCCAGATGTCGCTGTGCGAAATCGTATAGTCTGCGCCGGGGAACTCGAGCTTCCGTGCGTGTCCGCCCGCGCAAATTACGAATTTGTCAGCGCTGAGCGAGCGCCCGTCTGGTAATGTGACATGATTCGCATCAGCAAAACGTGCTGCACCGACGCCGTGATAGGTTTGCACATCGACGGCTTGTAAGTGCGCGATCAACTGCTTTTTCTCTTGCACTTGATACACGACCTGCTGCGTGCGTGCGATCACCCGCTCAAAATCGACAGTGGGGAGCGGGGCGTCCAACCCATACGATGCAAACTGACGGGCATCTCGTGCTAAACGTGCGACCTTTGCCAGAACACGCGTGGGGACACAGCCATCATTGGTACAGGTGCCACCCAACAAACCGCGTTCGACCAGCGCGACGCGCGCACCTAATTCGCGCGCACGCAGCGCTGCCGTCACTCCAGCCGGACCACCGCCAATTACTAACAAATCGAAATCCATGCGTCTGTGCCTCGCACTACTCGTTGGTTTGTATTCCAGTGTAGCGCTGACAGAACTGGATCGCCTCGTCCAAAGTGTCGAAAAAGTATGCGCGCAGATGGCGGGCAATAGGGAGTGCCGTTATACCAGACCATAAAACACGCGCGAAATTATCAACGCCGACCACGACGATTAAGCGCAGTGCAGAAACGCGGTACGAAGGCAGCATATATTCACGCATGAACCCGATCGGGTTGGATTCATAAAGTTTGCTCTGACTTACATCGATGATGAGGTCGAATAAGCGGTCGCTATCTTCGTGATTCCGGCGAATTTCGACCAACGAAGGGAGTAAATCGCTCCATTTCCATCGTCCGGTCAACTTCAATTTCAGGATAGTTTGCGCGTCGTCTACCCATTCGAGGGTGACGGGCGTTTCTGTAGAAAGAAACAGCATCGATGTATCACCTCTTAATCTGAAGCACCCTCATCGATCAGGCGTCTATAAAAATGCGGCACACGCTGGCGCAGCAGCGGAAACAACTGACGCCAATGATCGAATAAATTTGCGTCGAGTTCTGCCGTAATCACCTCAGCACGATCACGGCTGGCTTGTGCAAGTATCTTTCCAGTGGGGTCGCAGATGAAGCTGCTGCCATAAAAACGCACTGGGGGCTCGATGCCAACACGGTTCGCCGCTGCGATAAAGATGCCGTTGGCGATGGCGTGACCGCGCATCACGGTTTGCCATGCGTCGCTGGTGTCGATAGTCGGGTCGGTCGGTTCGCTGCCAATAGCGGTTGGATAAAAAATGAACTCTGCACCATTGAGCGCGGAAATGCGCGCCATTTCGGGGAACCATTGATCATAACAGGTTGGCGCTGCGACACGGACATCCCCCAGGTCATGGACCGGGTAATCATCGCCGCCCCCGAAAAAGTCGGTTTCGTTATACCCTTCGCCCGATGGGATGTGCACTTTCCGCGTATAACCGAGCATCGAACCATCGGGCGCGTGAACGGTCGCTGTATCGTAATAGACATCATCGGGCGTGCGTTCGAAGAGACTGCCGATGACATAGGCACCGCGTTCGCCTGCCAGCGCCGAAAAAAATGTTTCGGACTCGCCGCCGATGAGTGGTTCTGCCCATTCAAAGCCGCCAGCGTCGCGGGAAGACGGGAAATAAGGCAGCAGCGAAAATTCGGGCAGACAAATAAGACTCGCTCCATGCTGAGTCTGATCGGTGATGAGCGCGCGATACTGCTCAGTCATTGCCTGCCGAGAACCCAGCCATGTCGATTGAACGAGCGCGATACGCACAGTTTTCATTGTAGTTTCTTGCCTTGTTTACATTCAAAATCACACGATCAAAGTATATCGAGTCGATTTTGACACGCGAATCATGGATGGATAATCATAGCAACTGATGGATCGAAAACCAGCTATTTAGCGCTGCACGAAACGATAGTGTGCGTGCTACAATGCCGCGATAACCACTGCCTATCAGGTTGCTTATGTCACTTTCTCGCCCCAATGTTTTGTTGATCATCCTCGATACGCTGCGGCGCGATCGGTTGTCGATCTATGGCAACCCACGCAGCACATCGCCCGCGTTTGATGCGTTCGCGGATGAACACGTTTTGTTTGAACGCGCCGTTGCACCCGCACAGTGGACTGTTCCCGCGCATACGTCGATGTTTACCGGCATTTATCCCGGCGCGCATGGCGTTACGCAAGCCAACAGCATCCTGAATCAACTACATCCGACCTTAGCAGAGATTTTGCGCGCCAATGGTTATCATACAACAGGATTTTGTAATAATCCGTTGGTGGGTGTGTTAAATCATGGGCTTACACGCGGATTCGATACGTTTCACAACTACGCGACAGCGATCCCGTATCGACCGGACGCTGTGACGGGACGTTCGGCAGCGCAGCGGGCATTCATCGAATGGTTTCGCCCGTATGCGCGCAAAATGGGCAACGTGTTCGCGCATAACGATGAATGGTTTCGGCTGGCATTGCATCCTTTGTTCGTCCCGATCTGGACACGCTACATCAATTTCAAAGGGCATACGGCGGATTCGCTCAGCGACTTAACCCTGTATTGGAAGGCGCACGCAGCGGGCGGCGCTTCCGCTCCGATGTTTGCATTTGTCAATTTGATGGGCGCACATCTGCCCTATCACCCGCCGCAGGATTGGCTGACCAAAATCGCGCCTGAACTCAAAGGCGACCGCCGCGCCTATGCCTTCATACGCCAGTTCAATGCCGATGGAGCGGGATGGGAAAGCCCATCCGAGACGCCGCTCGAAGATTGGCAGCATCACGCGCTGAATGCGTTTTACGAAGCGGAAATCGCGTATCAGGATTATCATTTGGGGCGGCTGCTCGATTGGTTGAAAACGAGCGGTACTTTAGACAACACAGTCGTGATTATCGCGGCAGATCACGGCGAATTGCACGGCGAACATGCTTTTTTCGGTCATGCGTTCACCGTTTATCAAGAATTGGTGCATGTGCCGATGGCGATGCATATTCCGGGTATCGCGGCGGCGCGTATCGACGCGAATATCAGTACTCGGCGTTTATTTCACACGATTCTGGATGTGACGAACGCACAGTCGCCGCTTGACTCCAACGACCCCAACGCGGATATACGTGGGTTGTCATTGATGAATGTGATCGATGGCGGCGTGGAGCGCAAAGCAGACGCGGCATTCAGCGAAGCCTATCCACCATCGACTTTCGTCAACGTGGTCGCGCATCGACATCCAGCGATTATCGAGCATTTGAAATTACGTGAGACGCGGCGGTCGGTGTATGATGGCGACATCAAGCTGATGCTGCGCGGCGACCGCATCGACGGATTGTATAACATCGCGGTTGACCCCAACGAACAGCATAATTTAGCGTCTGACCCCACCTATCAGGTACAAATCGAAACGCTCCGGGCACAAATCGAGTCGTTGGTAGGCGGTCAGCACGCCGATAACGGTACATCGCCGGTCGATGAGCGCGTCATGGATCAACTGCGCGCGCTGGGGTATGTGGAATAAAGAGGGTGATAAGCGATACGTAGAAAGTAACGAGTAAACAACATGATCACGTACAATTTTCTCATGACTCATCAGCCATCCAGCCCTGCGTTTTTGAAACGGAGTTTTATTGTTTACAACATCACGGACGTATTTTTTATCGCGCATCCCGTATCCCGCATCCCTGTTTTATGAAACTTTTTTTTCTTGTCTCGTCGCTTGACCTGACACAGCCTTTCAGCGCGACGCCCGCATGGTGGCAGCTTTTGAAGGGCTTATACGAGATCGGTGTCGATGTGATCGCCGCGCCGTATCAAGGACCCGCCATCGAGTCGTTGTGGTGGCGCGCTGCGCCGAACCCTGCCAGATTACAGGGTGATTTGTTCAAAACTGGGCGTGATGTGATGCGAAAGATCGCGCCCTCAAAAACAAAAATCCAAGCCACGGACGATACAGAGCAATTGAGCGATAAAGCGGTGCGCGCAGCGGCACAGCGTTTAATCGCGCCGTTATGGGAACGCACACTCGATCAATGGCTGACAAAAGAACCGGATATCGACGCGGTGATCGTACTGACGGCGCCGCTCAACCAACTCAATGGCGTTGCACGGTCGATCAGCGCAAAACACAACAAGCCAGTATTTTATTATGACGGCGATGTTCCAGCGAGTTTGCCGAGTATGCGCGGGTTCGCAACAGGCTTCCGCATTTATCAGGGCGCAGATTTGAGTGAATACACCGCGTTTATCAGCAACAGTCACGGCGGCGCGGCGCAGATCAAGGCGTTAGGCGCACGCGACGCGCATGTGCTGTATTATGGCGCTGATCCCGACGTGTTCAGCCCCGTCGATGTGGCGGCGCAAGATGTCGATGTCTTCTTTTACGGTCATGGGCGCGAATACCGCGACGAGTGGATCGACTCGATGGTCACGCGCGCCAGCCGCGCTTTGCCCGATGCACGGTTCGCGCTGCGCGGCACAAAACTCGGCGATGTAGGGCGCGCCGAACTGCTGCCGTATTTGAGTTTTAGTAAACTGCGCAATTATTCATGCCGCAGCAAAATTAATTTGTGCATCACGCGCGCGGCGCATGCCAGTGTATACGCCTCGTCGTCGTCGCGCCCGTTCGAGCTTGCCAGTATGGGCGCGTGCATTGTCGCCAGCCCGTATGACGGCATTCAAGAATGGTTCGAGCCGGGTAAAGAGATTTTCGTCGTCGATTCAGCCGAAGCCGCCGTAGATCGGTATCGCTATTTGCTCGATCATCCGGCGGAACGTTTAGCAGCGGGGCAAGCGGCGCGCGCGCGTGTTCTCAAAGCGCATACGTTTGTGCATCGGGCGCGCGAACTGGTGAAGATTGTTCAGGCGTATGTCTAGAGAATATGTGACATACTCCCCACGCCTAAAGGCGGGGGCTTCTACCCTCAGCGCGACTGCGAAGGCGAACCTTCGTCTTATCGTCGCTCCGGTAGCACAGCGATGCCCCGCTGTGTTTGACGTTAACTACGGTATTGTGATATTACGGGATTATGATCGAGGTCGGATTTTTACGTCTCGTACCGCGCACATCAACCTCGCCCCATTATACGCTATTTCAGCAGAAAAAACACAAGACCGACGCCTTATATCCCCATGCCTGAAGGCAGGGGTCTTACGGCGCTTTTCTGATAAAAACACCAACTTCTTTTATTCAGCGCGTCTACACATCAAACATGAAGAACCACGCGCCAACTGTCATTACGTCGCCTGCGCTTAGGCGAAAACGCTCCTCGACGCGTCCGTTGTTGGCGAACGTGCCGTTCTTACTGCCCAAATCTTCGAGATAGAGTTCGTCACCGTCGCGGGCGATGCGCGCGTGATGTTCGCTGACGGTCGGGTCATCAATGACGATGTTGTTGTCCTCGCCGCGCCCGATCATGACCAGATCATGCCCGGTAAGCGTGAACAATTCGCGCCGATATTTGATCATGCTTGGCGTTGCACCTTGACGCTGTGCTGCTGACCGGCTGGCTTTGAGGCGTTGATGTAAGTTGGCGGCTTCGCTTGAACGGAGTGGGCGTGTTTCGCTGAAATACTCGGCTTTGGTCGTATGGGTTTTGCGTTCGTATTCGCCGTAGCGTTCCGCGCCGAACTCCATATCGATGGCTTCTTCATGCAGCATATTGTGCTGCTGCTGCAAGTCAGCGTCTTGGGCAAAAGCGCTCTCAGCAATTGCGACTGCGGCATCGCGCAAGACGACTCCAGCGCGGTCAAACTCGCGTTGATCGGCGTGTTTAACTGCTTGTTCACGCGCGCGGGCGGCGTTGAGCATAAGCATTGTCCGCACGACAGCATCGTTTGGTTTGTGATCGCTGTAGTCGGTTTCCGATACCAGGTTGACGATGATTGGCAGTTCGGTCGTGCGATGTAACGACGCGTTTTCGCTCAGTTCGTCATAAGCGAACACCAGGCGCGCGACTTCGACTTGACCGAGCGTTTCTAGCGCGGGGATGTCGAGTTCGATCAACAACAGCTTGATTTCTTCTGCAAACAAGTCGCCCATGCGAAACGTGACTGCGCCGTCGTGTTCATCGCTGGGGTAGGTGTTGAACTGCTTTATCCATTTGACCGCGCCAGTAGTCTTGAGTGTAATTGTGAGGTTCTGCCCGACAACACTGAGTAAATCGCGCAGTTCTTCTCGGAAAATATGCGCGGCTTGATCGGGATTATCGATAAAATAAAATGCGCCACCGCCTTCGTTCGCCATCGCGCGCAATAAATCTTCGTTAAAGTTCATACCGACGCCCATCGTCGTCGTGCTGACGCCTTCTTCGCGCTTCGCCTTCGCCATCGCCGCAAGGCGTTCCGGCTCGACGACGCCGACATTTGCCAAACCATCGGTGAGCAGCAGCACACGATTGATCTGTCCATCTGCGCCATTGGCTTCGACTAAGCCGCAGCCTTGCAGCCAGCCACCGCTTAAATTCGTCGAGTTGCCCGATTTGATGTGCGTGATCGCCTGTGTGATCTGGTCTTTGTAGACCACTTTGCTCGGCGGCAGATCGACATTAACGTTTGTCTCGTAAGTGACGAGGCTGAACCAATCGAGCGCACTCAAATGTTGAACGAGAAATTGCGCCGCGCGCTTGACATAATCGAGCTTATCGCCTGCCATCGACCCAGAACGATCAAGTACGACGCTGAGATTGAGTGCTGGACGTTGGCTGCGTGCAGTCGATTCGCCGCCCTGAATACGCGCCAGCACGTATAAGCGGCGTTCACGCGCCGTCGAAATTACGTCGTAATCCAGCACATAATCGGCTTGCATGGCGAAGCTCCTAAATCAAAAGTTAAAAGGCTTAAGTTAAAAGGAGCCGCACGTACTTTTAACTTTTATCTTTCACTTCGATTCTATCATAAACTCAGCGTCAGCGTTTCGGCTGCTTCCGCGAAGATCGCCAGTGCATCTTCGATTTGGCTGGCATCAACGACCAGCGGCGGAATCCACCGGATGATATTTTCATACGTGCCGCAGGTGAGCAGCAGCAGATGTCGATGCAGACAGGCTTTTTGTACAGCTTTAGCGGCGGCTTTGTCGGGTTCTCCATCACGTGTGAATTCGACGCCAATCATCAAGCCGCGCCCGCGCACATCCCCGATGACAGGGTGCTGCGTTTGTAACGCACATAAACCGTGCATGAGCAGGTCGCCCGTCAAGGCGGCTTTGCCAGGTAAATCTTCATCGCGCAAAACGTGGATCGTGGCGCAGGCGGCAGCGGCAGCCAGCGCATTGCCGCCATAGGTACCGCCGTGCGACCCGGTTTGCCAGGTCTCCATCAAGGCACGACTGGCACCTATCCCACTGATTGGAACGCCGCTGCCTAATCCTTTCGCCATGACGATGATGTCCGGTACGAGACCGGCATGTTCATAAGCGAACATGCTGCCAGTGCGTCCGAATCCAGTCTGCACTTCATCGGCGACAAACATGATTCCATGTTCCGCGCACAAGGCGCGCACTTCGCGCAGAAATCGGATTGGTGCAGGGACATACCCGCCTTCGCCTAAGATCGGTTCGATGAAAATGGCGGCGGTTTCTTCTGGCGCGGTCTGCGATTTTAACAGCTTGTGCAGTTGATCAAGACAGTAGTCGGTGGTCGTGTCTTCATCCCAGCCGTACTTGGTCGCATAGAAATACGTATACGGAAACGGCGTCACAAACACGCCTGCTGGGAGCGGTTGGTATCCTGCACGATACACCGTTTTGCTGGTGGTCATCGCCATCGTTTGCGCGGTGCGCCCGTGGAAACTCCCTTGAAACACGATCAAGTTTGGGCGTTTGGTCGCGCTGCGTGCCAATTTGACCGCCGCTTCGGTCGCCTCTGCGCCGCTGTTGGAGAAGAAAAAGCAGTCGATTTGCGGTGGGGTGATCTCGTTCAACAGACGTGCAAGTTCCGCAACCGTGGGCGACACGACGATGTTCATTTGTCCGTGCAGCAGCGTCGCGGCTTGGTCTTGAATGGCTTTGACGACGCGCGGATGGCAATGTCCGGTATTGGTGACGCCAATACCGCTCGTGAAATCAGCATAGCGCGCGCCATCCGCGTCGTAAAGGTAAATGCCGTCACCGCGTACAGGCTGCATCGTGGTCATATGCGACCAGACCGGCGAAAGGTGGTGAAGCGAGTCAGAAGTCATGATGTAAGCCTACCTGGTGTAAAATAAGCGGTGCAATTCATCGGCGGGTATCGCTTTCGATGCTTGATCAAAAATACTTTTGAGAGTTCCCAACTTTAATGCTTGGTTTCCATGTCAGGGATGGTTATTTTAATTTGTCGCCCTTCAACTGTCACTCTCATTTGAAAATGACTACCTTCAGTCTGAAAGATTTCAAAGCCGAATTCCTGCAAAATGGTGATAACCTCCTTACCAGATAGACATCGTAATTTAGGCATTGGCAAGAGTCATTTCAAAGATGATCTCGATACGTGGGTTTTACGGCGCTTTTCAGATAAAATGGACTTCAATTGCTTCGCATAAGTTATCCAACGCTTCTTCGATAGTTTCACCATCCGTGACAATGAGTTCTTCAACTCCCGATATGACGTAGTAAATACCATCTTCGTCGTCGAAGCGTTCCATGCGAAAATGCAGGGTTTGGTCGGTCATGATTTAGCTCCTCTATATTACAGGCGGATTTTAACCCGCCCGTACAAGCGTGAAATTTTAGCGGGGCAGTCGATACATGCCCATCGCATCGTGAATAAGGCGCATGGTTTCGCGGGCTTCAGCACGCATCTTGTCTGTCCCTGCAACCAAGATTTCTTCGACCAAACCAGGCGTCGCTTCAAAGTGAGCGCGGCGCGCGCGGAGCGGCTCTAAGAAACTATTGATGGCGGCGGCAAGTTTTTTCTTGACTTCTACGTCACCGACTTTGCCGGTGCGATAACGCTCTTTCAAATCGTTGACTTCATCGGTGTTCGGGTTGAATGCATCGTGATAGACAAAAACGGGGTTGCCTTCGACAGTGCCGGGAATATCCGCGCGCACACGAGCGGGGTCGGTATACATGACGCGGACTTTTTGTTCGACCTCGATTTGGCTGTCGCTCAACAAAATGGCGTTTCCAAGCGACTTGCTCATTTTTCCCTGTCCATCAGTGCCGATCAGCGACGGCACGTCCCCGATGAGCGTATCGGGAATCGGAAACACATCGCCGTACAGGTTATTGAAACGGCGGGCGATTTCGCGTGTGACTTCGAGATGCGACTCATTATCTTTGCCAACGGGGACGAGCGTAGCACGTGGCAGTAAAATATCTGCGGCTTGTAAGACTGGGTAGCCAAGCAAACCGAAGGGCAGCGAATCGCCTAAGTTGGCGGCTTGCGCCATATCTTTGATGCTCGGCACACGTTCCAAACGGCTGACAGTGATCATCATTTCAAAGATTAAATTGAGTTCGTATTCTTCCGGCACCGCGCTTTGCAAAAAGATCGTACTTTGGTTGGGGTCGATGCCGACGCTCAAATAATCTAACACAATATCGTAGATATTCTCGCGCAGAGCGACCAAATGCTCACGCTCCGGCTTAGTCGTCATTGTGTGCAAATCTGCGATGATGAAAAAGCAATCGTATTCTTGTTGTAAACGCACGCGGTTCGCCAGCGAGCCGACGTAATGACCAAGATGTAATTTTCCGGTCGGGCGGTCGCCGGTGAGGATGCGCTTGCGAAGTTGAGTCATGCGGTATTACTCCACGAGATCGATAATAAGGTGAATGTTACGGTGTGGGGCAACGATGGTCAAGCGGACGTTGACTGATGACTGGTATCTGGCAGTGTCTACTGTCAGTGAATTTCCGCTGCCCGAAGGTGAAAATCCGCTAACGGAAATCGGGCTAGATTTGAGCGATGGAACTTTGTACCCCGACCAAAACCGGAAAGTTATCGCCCTGGTCGATTTTGAACATCCGGCTCATCCTCAAGAACGCACGGTTCAGCTTGAAGCACTCCGATTGAACATCGCGCCATAAATTCACGCATCATCAGCGAAATCTAGATTAGAATCAAAGTGTCTATCATCTGCGGCTCATCGGTCGGGCGTAAAGTATTGTGAAATGGGGTACAAATTGCACGGCAATGCGATTATAATAGGCATCCAATGATGACACTCAACGACATCACAGCGCACACGAATGCGCCTCCCATCATCCAAATTCGCGGTCTGAACAAAGACTATTCGGAAGGTGGACGCACGCGCCCAATCTTGACAGATGTCGATCTCGACATTTACGAGGGCGAATTCTTCGTGCTGCTCGGCAAAAGTGGAAGCGGTAAGAGTACCCTGCTCAACCTCATCAGTGGAATTGACCGTGCTGAAAGCGGGACGATGAGAATCCGCGACACTGAAATCACTCACCTCAACGATCGTCAAATGACGTTTTTCCGCCGCGAGAGCATCGGTATCGTCTTTCAATTTTTCAACTTGATCCCCACGTTAACAGTTCTGGAGAATATCTCGCTGCCGCTCGAATTGCGCGGCACCGCTGCACGCGATGCCGAGAAAAGTGGTCGGGTGCTCCTGGATCGGGTTGGGCTTGCTAACCGCGCGGACACATTTCCCGATAAACTAAGCGGCGGCGAACAGCAGCGGGTGGCAATTGCGCGAGCATTAGTTCACGAGCCGCCGATTTTGCTGGCAGATGAGCCAACTGGCAACCTAGACGAAGAGACGGGA
Organism: Aggregatilineales bacterium; assembly: GCA_038207205.1. Classification (GTDB taxonomy): domain Bacteria; phylum Chloroflexota; class Anaerolineae; order Aggregatilineales; family Phototrophicaceae; genus Flexifilum. The sequence continues at coordinate 17,607 of JBBRAA010000046.1, read as the reverse complement.
GAACGTGTTTTACGACTTCTGCTAGAATTGACCAAAGAGGTCGGTAAGACGTTGATTATGGCGACGCACAACCCAGAAATTGTGCCACTTGCAGATCGGGTATGCCGTATACATGAGGGCAAGCTGATGATCACCTCGCATAGACAGGGCGAAGGAGTTTTTGCACCATGACGGAACCTGACCCGGTGGCAGTGAAACAGGCGATGACAGAACTTCGGGATGTCAACAAAGATAAACGCCGCACTGCTGTCATGAAACTAGGCATGTTGGGCGGAGACGAAGCAATCCGCACCCTGATTGTTACTTTGAAAAATCCGACCGAGGATTTGATCGTTCGTGGGCGCGCGGCGCTGATGTTAGGCAAGATAGGCGATGTGCGCGCGGTCGATGGCTTGATCGAAGTACTCAACGCGGATGGGTATCAAACCCGACTGCACGCAGCCGAAGCGCTGGGTAAAATTGGGGATCGGCGCGCGATCAAGGCGCTGCTGCGTGTCGTAGCGGTCGATCATGATACCGTAGGCGAAGCCGCAAAGAGTGCGCTCAACAAATTGGGCTACCGCGATGCCGACGAGGAAGAAACGCGCGAAGCGGTCGTCGAAAAGGTGCTGGTACGGCAGAGCGCTGACGCTTAACCCTAGTCACTACGGCATACAAAATCATCTTCTGTTATGCTTGAGGGCGAACCCATGTGTTCGCCCTTTGAGGCTATATGATATGACGACACAGCGCTTAGAACGCATCAAGGTGAGTGGCTATAAATCGATCCGAGATGCGGACATCGAATTACGCAATCTGAACGTCTTGATTGGCGCGAATGGCGCAGGGAAAAGCAACTTTATCTCTCTGTTTGAACTCTTGAATGCCATTATCGAACAAAGATTACAAGCTTATACTGAGGCGCGTGGGGCAGACAGCTTATTATATTTTGGACAGAGTGTCACTGATGAAATCAAATTGAGCTTTGAATTTTCTGGTGAACAGCCTGATTTGACAAACTTTTATAGTATGCGTCTTGTTCCAAGCCAAATAGAAAAGCTTTTTTTTGGAGAAGAATCATACGGTTTGTGGAATCACTCCAAATACCCGACACCGTTCTGGAACAGTTTAGGTAGTGGTCACAGAGAAACCCAATTATACGAAGAATCAAATTTGAATCCGAACCGTGCGGCTGTCGATTATGTTATTGATGCTATCAAGGATTGGAAAGTTTATCACTTTCACGATACGAGTGCATCAGCGCGCGTCAAACAAAGTAGCAATATTGATGATAATCGCTTCTTCAGACCGGATGCAGGAAATTTAGCAGCTTATTTATTCCTATTACAAAAGGAACATCCTGACTACTATAGAAGAATTGTTAAAACAATTCAATTGGCAGCACCTTTTTTTGGCAACTTTTCGCTTGAACCTTTGCTTCGATCAAAACAAGAAAGCATTCGTTTGGAGTGGCGCGAAAAAGATTCAGACACTTATTTTAATGCTCATGCTTTATCCGATGGCACGCTTCGCTTTATTTGCCTGACAACGCTCCTGTTACAACCAGAATTACCATCTGTGATCCTCATCGATGAACCAGAACTCGGTTTACACCCCTATGCAATCACTTTACTAGCAAGTTTACTCCGAAGCGCGGCTGCAAAAACGCAAGTGATCGTGTCGACACAATCTGTCCCCTTAATCAACCAGCTTGATCCAGAAGATATTCTTGTAGTTGAAAGAGAAGATGCTCAAAGTGTGTTTAAAAGATTGGATACAGCATCTCTAGAAAGCTGGTTAAGTGAATATGGGTTGGGCGATTTGTGGGAAAAAAATGTAATCGGCGGTAGACCACGACTATGAAATACATTTTGGCACTTGTAGAGGGGCAAACCGAAGAAGCATTTGTGATTGATGTACTCAACCCGTATCTTGAAAAACATAACTTGTATATCACGCCAACCTTAACGATAACGAAACGTGTGGTTGATTCAGGCAATTATAGAGGTGGCGTTGTCTCCTACGGAAAAATCAAATTTCAGTTAGAACAGTTGATAAAAAATACCAATGCAGTAATCATTACCACATTTTTTGACTATTGCCGTCTTGACGGTAAAGATTTTCCGGGTTGGGATCGTATAAAAACACAAAATTTCGCTTCGGTATCCGATAAAGTAGCATTTTTGGAACAGCAACCACAAGCCGATATTCCTGATTCGCGCTTCAAGCCCTATTTTGCACTGCATGAATTTGAAGCGATGCTTTATGCCGAACCCGCAAAAATCGTGCAGACGTTTCCAGAGTTACCCGCCAAAGCTCTTTTAGATATACAAGCCATCCACGATGAATTTGAAAGCCCCGAAGCGATCAACGATACCAAATCTCCTTCACAACGATTAATGGAAATTCTCAGCCGATATTCAACACGATATGATAAACCCTTATTTGGTTCATTGATCTCATTGGATATTGGATTGGACACAATACGCCAGCATTGTCCACATTTCAATCAATGGCTGATAACACTAGAATCCTTGAGCAACTAGCAGAGTAGGTCATCACAACCATGCGTATCCCGATTATTTTTCGGCTGGCGAGCCGCTACATTTCGCGGCGATTTTTACAAAGCGTATTATTCGTGGTCGGCGTCGCACTAGGCGTCGCAGTTGTAATCGCTATCGATATCGCCAATGGCAGTGCCAGTCGTGCTTTTAGCTTGAGTTCGCAAACGATTACCGGCAAGGCGACACATCAGATTACAGGGACTTCGACAGGTGTACCGACGGCGCTGTATCGCCAACTGCGCGTCGATCTCGGTTTGCGCGCTGTCGCGCCCATTGTCGATGAATATGTGCGCGCTGTGGATTTAGGCGATCAACTGCTGCGCTTGCTCGGCGTTGACCCGTTTGCAGAACCGCCGTTCCGCCAATACTTGAGTGATATTGAAGTTGAAGGCGAAAATCAGAATGCCTTCGAAGCCCTGAATGCGTTCATCGCAGAACCAAATACAGCGTTGATCAGTCAAACATTGGCAGATCGCTACAACGTGAGTGCGGGTGACACGATCACGATTCTGGCGAATGCTGCCAGCACCCCCGTCCGTATCGTTGGCGTTCTGCGCCCGGCGGATCGGGTGAGTGCAGATGCACTTGATAACTTGCTGCTGACCGATATATCCACCGCACAAGCGATCACTGTTGGGCGTGGACAAATCAGTCGGATCGATTTGATTTTGCCAACGGGCTATGATGAAAATACGATTAGGGTGATTTTGCCAGAGGGCGCGCAGTTGGCGACTACGCAAAGCGCAAGCAGCGCGCTGGGTCAAATGACCGATGCGTTTGAATTGAACCTGCAGGCGTTGAGTTTGTTAGCGCTGGTTGTCGGCGTGTTCTTGATTTACAACACGGTGACGTTCAGCGTGGTACAGCGCCGCACCGTGCTTGGCATTATGCGCTCGATTGGCGCGACCAAGCCGCAAATCTTCGGTTTGATCCTTGGCGAAGCGATCACGTTAGGCATTATCGGCACGGTGATCGGTTTAGGCTTAGGTATTATTTTTGGGCGCGCGGCAGTCGGCTTGGTCAGTCAAACAATCAGCGACTTGTATTTCGCCGTCAACGTGCAGCGCATCACGGTTGATCCGTTTACATTGGTAAAAGGCATCGGGATCGGCTTGATTGCCAGCATCGGCGCGGCGCTCGTGCCCAGCATCGAAGCGACGCGTACACCGCCCGCAGGCTCAATGCGGCGCAGTGACCTGGAATCGAGTACGGTCAAACTGCTGCCGTTGGTCACGATTGGTGCGGCAGCGATGGTGGTCGCGGGCGTCGTGCTGCTCGGATTGCCAACAAACAGTTTGATCATCAGCTTTGGTGCGTTATTTGCGGTCATTGTGGGTGGCGCGTTGTTCACACCGATTGTTTTAGTCGGGTCAATGCGCCTGTTCACGCCGATTACGGCACGCTTGTTTGGCGTCTTAGGGCGCATGGCGCCGCGCGCGGTAATCCGCTCTCTGAGCCGCACATCGGTCGCTGTAGCGGCGCTGACCATTGCCGTCAGCGTGATCGTCGGTGTCAGCGTCATGATCAGCAGTTTCCGAAGCACCGTCGCGGATTGGCTGGAAACTACGCTTGGCGCGGATATCTATATATCGCCGCCACAAGTGACAGCAACGCGCGTTGAAGCTGACGTTGACCCGGCAATCGCAGACCAAATTCGGTCGAACGTCGCTGGCTTGGCGCGGGTGGTGACAGGGCGCAATGTGACCGTCACGACGCCCGATTACCCTGAACTGCCGCCGATGAATATGACCGCCGCCACCGATGAGGTGGTCAGCAGCGAACGTAAATTTGTGTGGTTTGATACCACATTGGGTGCACGCTACATGCCAGAGATGTTGTCGCAAGGCGATTATCTGATCGTGAGCGAGCCATTCGCATTCCGGCGTGGACTATCGCCAGCAAACAACCAGATAACGCTCTTGACCGACAACGGCGAGATCGCGTTCACGGTGATCGGCGTCTATTATGATTACTCGACCGATCAAGGCACGAGCATTATGGCGGACAGCGTGTATCGGCAGTATTTCGACGATCCGTATATCACGTCGATAGCGGTGTTCCTGCTGCCAGATACCGACTTGACAACGGCACTCACGCAGGTGCGCGAGGCGATGGCGGGAACAGAGATGGTGGTTCAGAGCAACCGCTCCCTGCGTGCGGGCGTGTTTAATGTGTTTGATCGTACGTTTGCAATCACCGATGCGCTGCAATTGTTGTCGGTCGTCGTGGCGTTTATCGGCATTCTGAGCGCGCTAATGTCGCTGCAACTCGAACAAACACGCCAATATGGGGTGATGCGTGCGGTCGGCTTGACAGGGGGGCAGTTGCGCGATTATACGTTGATCCAAACCGGACTGATGGGCATCACAGCGGGGGCGTTGGCGATGCCGATTGGGTTGGCATTGGCGCTGATCTTGCTTTACGTAATCAATGTGCGCTCGTTTGGCTGGACGATGCAGTTGACGCTGCCGCCGGAAGAATTTGCGCTGGCGTTCGCGGTCGCAGTGATCGCGGCACTGTTGGCAGGGGTGTATCCGGCGCGGCGCTTAAGCCAACTGCAAACGGCGGCGGCGCTGCGGCAGGAGTAAAGTAAAGAAGTTATGTTGTGCATGATGCGTTAGTCAGCGCAGTAAAAGCCCATCTCATGGATGGGCTGTATTCTTTTTGATCGCCATCGCCCACGATATGTTTAAACACTTCATCGCGTCCGCATACACTGTAATAGGTGATTTTCCCTTTACGTTTTAGCCAACCGTTCAGAATATCTTTTGGGGCGGCTTTGGTATCATAATTTCCACGTTTTTCACCGAGCCATTGACAGACACCGCTATCCGCCAACAACCACGACTCGATTTCATCTACAGCGATACATTCCAGTAATTTGAGTCCATCTTTAACAGCTTTTTCGCACGCTTTCTTAATTTTGTCGTAATCGGATGTTTCTGTACGTCGCTGTGCATCTAAATCGTGCAAAACCACGATGCAGTCGTCTGCTTTTCGTCGTTTGTCTACGTGGATGTTATTGATGAGGTCTTCAATATCGATTGCCAAACGGCTGATGTTTGGATGGTTGCCACGTGGCAGGATATAGGGGACATGCATTTCTGGAAAACGCCGTTTGAAAATTGTACGAAATATTTGTGCGCCGCTTTCATCCTCCGCAATGAGCCAAAGCGTCTTCATTATTCGGGCAAACCTCCGAAGGCACGGGTCATCCACACTTCGCCTAGTCCGTACTTGTCGAGCCAAACCTCTTTGATATGTTCGGGAATTGGGTCAACATGGGTGTAGCCCTGTTCATCACGGCTGACAACGCGCACTTCCTCCGGCTGGAAAAAATCAAGGAAGGCGGGATTATGCGTCGTCATGATGAATTGACGTGGCTTCTCTGGATCGGAGACATAATCGCGCAATAGTTCAACAAACTTTTCAAGCAACCCGGGGTTAAGCGCTGTGTCCGGTTCTTCAATGATAACCAAACCGGGGAGTTCTTGATTCTTAAAATCGAACGCGTAATACGCCGCAAGCATTGCCGCAATATGAGCAGTACCCGCCGAAATGGTAGGGGCTTCGATAGACGGATGCGCATTCTCAAAAATCGAAAAGCGAGCTTCTTGATCTTTGATCAAATTTATATCGACGTGTTCAATATGATTTAACATCCACGCTATGTCTTGCTGAAAAAGCGTAAATATGTTTGGATGTGCGTCGCGCATATAATCAAGTATGGCGACCAAATTTGCTCCATTATTTTGAATTGGGTAAATTGCGCCTAACTCAGCAAAAGTAACCGCCAACTTTGGAAGAAAACCTTCACCTAAAATTTGCCAACGCTCTTGAACAAAAATTTTTGTTCGGCGTAGTAAATGTTCTGCTTCGTGTTGGTCGATGCCTTCTATAAAATGACCTTCATCTGCCCAAGACGCCTCACGCCAACGACTTATACCAAACACAAGAATCGGAAATTTATCGATTGTTTGCGTAAATAATCGCTTCTCCCCTTCGCACAAGTGCGAATGAAAATAAGTTGGTAAATCTTTCGCCGTTTCAATTTTGAGGTTCATTTCATATGTGAGATGCTTCTTGGAAACCGGATCGAGATAAGTTGCGCTGAACACAAGTGCATCTTCATCATCTGTATTCAACGTTCTGGTTTTATTGCCCCGATTTGCGCGGACGGCTGGTGTTGGATCACCGCTCATCATCTTAATCATAAAATCCAAACCATCCACAATATTTGTTTTCCCCGACGAATTTGCGCCGATGAATACCGTGAGCGGCGTCAAATTATCGATGGTCACGTCTTTCAGACTGCGCCAATTTTTGAAATGCAAACGTGTCAACATGGGGATTTCCTTCTCTCGTGTTATAGTGATTATAACCCAAATGGGAGGGAATGATGTCGCAGAAGCAAAATATCGATGCGCGCGAGACACAAGCTGAAATCATCACGGCGGGGCTGTTGATGATTACACTGGCGGTGTTCGCATTCGGGATCATCGAAGAAGGCTGGGCAATGCTGGCGGGCGGCTTGGTACTGCTCGGTTCGAGCGTGTATCAAACCAGCAAAGGCTGGCATGTCGGCTTGCTGACGTGGATCGTCGGGATCGTGCTGACGCTTGGTGGAATTGGTGTCCGGCTGTTTTTGGTCGCGGCGGTACAGATCAACTTTGTCGCGGTGACGCTGATCGTGATCGGCGTATACCTGGTCGTTTCGCATTTGCGACGCTAAAGGAGCGAGCCATGCGCTATTTTGTCACAGGAGCGACGGGATTCATCGGCAAGGCGCTCGCAAAAGCGCTGCTAGCGCGCGGCGATCAAGTCGTGATCGTGGCGCGCACGCCAGCAAAAGCCGATGATCTCAAAGCATTGGGCGCAGAAATCTACAGAGGCGATATCACCGAATTTGAGACGATGCGCGCGCCGATGCGCGGCACGGATGGCGTGTTTCATGTCGCGGGCTGGTACAAAGTCGGTGTTAAAGACAAAAGTCCGGGATGGGCGACCAACGTAGAAGGCACGCGCAATGTCTTGACGATGATGCGTGATCTGAATATTGCGAAAGGCGTTTATACCAGCACACTGGCGGTCAACAGCGATACCGCCGGCGCGGTCGTCGATGAAAATTATAACTTTACAGGGACGCATCAAAGCGAATATGATCGGACTAAAGCGGTCGCGCACGACGAAGCCGAACAGTTCATCCGCGATGGACTGCCACTCGTGATCGTGATGCCGGGTTTGGTCTATGGTCCCGGTGATGAAGGGATATCACACGATATTTTTGTACAATTTTTAGCGCGAAAGATGCCGATGATACCGAGCGATATGGCGCTGGCATGGGGATACATCGACGATATTGTGCAGGGGCACATCGCGGCGATGGATACAGGACGTGTCGGCGAAAGCTATATGCTTGCAGGTCCGCCGCACAAACTGACTGAGGCGATCAACGTGTTAGAAGAACTCTCCAATGTGCCAGCGCCGAAAATGCGGATGGGCAGAGCTGGATTGCGCGCAATGAGCCAGATCATGGGTATTATTGAGCGATTGATGCCTGTACCAAGCAACTTTTCGTCGGAAAGTTTGCGCGTTTTCGGCATGACGTATTTGGGCGACAGCGGCAAGGCGAAACGCGAACTTGGTTTCAATCCGCGCTCCATCGAAGATGGATTACGCGAGACGCTCAAATGGGAACAGGCGCAATTACACGCAAAAAGATAAGCTGTAGAGACGGACAAACAACACGCCAGTTGTATGGGTGGAACAATATCCACCCATACACGCGAATTACTCAACCGGTATCGGAACTAATCGTCTTTAATTACCGTCCTCAAACCATAACGCTAAACTCAATACAAATCCCTTTTCAAGTAGTAAAGGACGACACAATGCGTAAATGGAGTTTTGCCACGCTGCTGTTAAGCATCATGCTGCCGTTCACGGTCGTAGCGCAAAGCGCGGACGGGTGGAACATGGTGCTGTATGTCGAAACTCGCGACGGCGGCGCAATCAACGGGTCGTTGGTGACCATCACAACGGAAGGAATGACAGATTTTGTCGCGCTGCCGCCAGAGATTTATCCGAGCGGTGATATTGCGGTGCGCCAGGTCGAAGTCTCGCCTGATAATCGATTTGTCGCGTTGTCGATGCAAATTCAAGACGCAGACAGCGCGCCACCCGTCGCCATCGCTGACCTCGAAAATGGGACATGCTGTGCCTTAATCGAAATGGATGTACCGACGCCCGCAGCGTATCAACTCGCAGGCTTCGATTTGACCAGTACGCAGGTAGCGCTTTCGTATGTCGGCTTCGATCCATCGGTGCCTGATGTCTATGCGGTGGGTGGCTTGATGATCGCCGATGCCGAAACGGGCGACGTAATTCAAGCATTTGAGATGCAAGACATCGCACCTGAACTTGAGTATGCGCCCTGGGCATTAATGGGTAACTGGACGGATGAAGGCATCGCGTTCATCCCATCTTGCTATGGCTGTGAACCGCCGTTCGAAGGTGAATGGTGGTTGTGGCAGCCCGAGGCGGCTGTGCCATTTAACCCGTCATCGGGGACATATTTCAGCGCGTTTGGTATAACCTTGCCTGCGACGCGCGCGCTGCTTTTGTTTTCGCAAAATCAACTGTATCCATACTCAGCGCGCGAAGGGATGTTCCCCGCCGCCAACGTGATTCAGTATTATGCCGACGGTGTGCTGCCCGCGACTGATCTACGCGGCGGCTTTCCGGTTGTGTACTTCAACATCGACAATTATGACCTCGACAACAGTGCGATCCACTGGGTCAACGATGGCGAAGGCTTCATCGTCGCCAGCCCCACACAAACCAACTGGATCGTGACCTCGCGCGGCGGCGGACAGCGCTTCATGACCGTGCCGCTGGGGTCGCGCGTGTTGGGCGGGACGCCAAACGGCTGGATCAACCTTGAACCGACCGCTGACCCCACGATGTTCCAACTGATCCATTATCGGCTGACAAGCGGCGAGTATATACCGGAAGATTTTGGCGTGTTGAACGGTGAGGTTATCGTCGCGCGCGCGGCAACTCTGGGCGCGAGTTTGGGCGAAGCGCCCGCACCGTTTGTCGTCATCGATCCGCCAATTGTCGGTGATGTGTTCCCGGATGGCAGCGCTGGATCGAGCGGTGTCGGTGATGTGGGCGGCTTTATCTGCGACGGCGTGAGCGTGCCACCGCGTTTGGTCATCAACAACAGCGCGCGCGTGACACCGGGTGCGCCGAACAATATTCGCAGCTCACCAACGACCAACAGCCCGGTCATCGGCAGCATTCCCGGTGATGGGGTGTTCACGGTACTTGAAGGTCCAGTGTGCAATCAAACCTTTGTGTGGTGGTACGTCGATTATCTCGGCACGCGCGGTTACACCGTCGAAAGTGCGGACGATCAATATTTCGTCGAGCCACTGTAAAAACGAAAACTTTTGCGTCTTTGCGTTAATGCTTTACGGGTAAGGGCGTAACTCAATTTGTGGTACAAACCGTGCCACATCTTCAGGGCGGCAATCTGCTGTGCCGGGCAGCAAACACACGGCGGCGGCGCACGCGAAACCGAGACGTAAGCCGTCTTCAATCGATTTGCCCTGTTCGAGGCTGGCGGCAATGCCTGCCAGGACGCCATCACCCGCGCCGCCTGCGCTGACGACTTGGATTGGGAGCGGCGGAATCAAGTACGCACGGTCGGTCAAGACGGCGACCGCACCGAGTTCACCTAATGTGATGATCGGCTGCGTACCCGACGCTTCGACTATTTGTTTTCCGGCATGATACGCCGCCTCAAAATCAGGGATCAGCGCGCCGACCAGCCGTTCCAGTTCAAATTGATTCGGCTTAATATACGTCGGGCGTGCTGCTAGCCCCGCGCTCAAATTCGGTTGGTCAGCGTCGAAGATTGTCGTTACGCCGCGCGCGTTCGCCAACCCGATCAAGTCCGTATAAAACGACGGCGTGAGTCCACGCGGCAGCGTGCCGCCGAGTACAATGACTGATACACGCTCCAGCAGGCTTTTATACAGATTCATTAATTGATGAACGTGCCCTGTTGACACTTCGAGCGTATTGGTCGTGATGGTGGTCATGCCGCGCGCGGTGTCATCTGCGCCGCGCTCGTAGATGATGACGGTATTCAGGCGTGTCTCGCCATCCACTGGGATGAAGTCGGTGGTGACACCCCGCGCAGCCAACATCGATGTAACTTTTTCGCCCAGCGCCCCCGCCGCGAATCCAATCGCATGGCTGGTGATTCCGAGCGCGCCGAGAATATAGCTCGCGTCGGTTGGTTTGCCGCCCATACTGAACGTGCTGCTGGATGCGCGTATGGTGCGATTGAACTCAAACGCCGAGATCATCAGGGTTTGATCGATGGTTGTGTTGGCAGTGACGGTCAGAATCATGGCACACTCCACAAAAGTAAAAACCTTAACGCAAAGGCGCGAAGAAAAGTAGCAAAAGGCGCAAATGAGGTGTTTTGTGGGTCTATTGTTATGACGAATAGGGCTGTGAATAATACACTGCGCCTTTGCCCCTTCGCGTGTTTGCGTTAAAGTTTTTTGGTGTGATGGGCGAAGGGACACGTATGCGCTTCGAGTTTGCGACCGCAACACGGATTTTATTTGGCGCAGGGACGATCAACGAGATCGGCGCGCTGGTCGATAGGTTGGGTGGGAGGGCACTCGTCGTGACAGGACGTAACCCGAAACGAGTGGAGCGTTTGCTTGCACTGCTGGATGCGGCACATATCGGCGCGTATGTGTATCCAATTGATGGTGAGCCAACGGTGGGTATGGCGTTGGAAGGTGTTAAACATGTGCGCGAAGAAGAATGCGATTTCGTGGTCGGGTTTGGCGGTGGCAGCGCGCTCGATGGCGCAAAAGCAATTGCGGCGCTCGCGACCAATCCTGGTGACCCGATGGATTACCTCGAAGTGATTGGCAAAGGTAAACCGCTTCAACGTCCGCCGCTGCCGTTGATTCTGATTCCAACAACGGCAGGAACAGGCTCGGAAGTCACACGTAACGCGGTACTCGCCGCGCCCGAACAGCGTGTCAAAGTTAGTTTACGCAGTCCGTCGATGCTGGCAAAAGTCGCCATTGTCGATCCAGAACTGACGTACGATGTGCCAGCAGCCGTGACCGCATATACGGGCATGGATGCGTTGGCGCAAGTGCTGGAGCCGTACGTGAGCATCAGTGCCAACCCGATCACCGACGCATTTTGCCGTGAAGGACTTCCGCGCGCGGCGCGTTCATTGAGCAAGGTGGTCAATGCGCCTGATGCGGAAAACCGTGAGGATATGGCGCTGGTCAGCTTATACGGCGGTTTGGCGCTTGCCAATTCACGACTCGGCGCGGCGCACGGGTTCGCGGGTCCGCTCGGTGGCATGTACGATGCGCCACATGGGGCGTTGGTAGCAGCACTGCTGCCGCACGTGATGACGGTCAATTTGCGCGCGCTCATGGAACGTCAGCCGGATGGTCAGGCATTGCGACGTTACACGCAGACGGCTACCTTGCTGACTGGAAAACCGCGCGCCAGTGCCCAACACGGTGCAGTGTGGGTGACAAAATTAGTCGCCGAGTTGCGTATTCCGCCGCTGCGAAAGTATGGCATCAAGAGCGAACACTTTGACGACATCATCGATAAAAGTGCCAACAGCAACAGCATGAAAGGCAACCCGGTCACGCTCACGCATGACGAAATGCGTGAAATTCTGGAAATGGCGTTGTAGGGATGGGTTTTAGAACGCGAAAAACATAATTTAAAGTCGCGAAGGCGTAAAGACAAGGATAAATAAATAGTGGCAGCTATGATAAAGCGGATAAGTTTGGCAGTTGTATCGGTTGTCATGATGCTGTTTTCGCCTATTCTTGGCTCAGCGCAAACCGAAACGCCGAGTTTACGAGATCAATGCCGCTCGTTGATGGTCGATCCGCCGCCGTTGAGCGAGCCGCCGGAGTCGGTCGAGATCGTCTCACCAAGCGATGGGCAGGCGTTAAATGGCGGGACGGTCAATGTACGCGTTGTCGCGCAAAACTTCGATCTGACCAATGGTGGACACTGGCATTTGTGGGTCGATAACAGTTTGGCGGGCATGATCTACGGCGATCGCGCCGTCATCGATCTCGCGCCGGGAACCCATCGATTATGTGCGTTTGTGGGCAACGAACAGCATGATGACTTGGGTGTTCCTGACGGTGTGGTCATCACCGTGCGTGAGGCATCATTGGGATTATCCACTACAGTACCCGATCCTCAAGCAACCGTCTTACAGACCGACTCAGTTTCAAGTCCGCTACTCATTATTGTACTGGGCGGAGCGGCGGCTGTCGGTGGCATCCTGGTCGGAACGCGATTGGGGCGGCGCACGAAAAAATAGCCTTGCTGCTGACAAAATCCCAACAAAACTGGGTGCTTGACAGATAAGATAAACGCTGTATAGTAAACAGTGTAAATGTTATTCACTTGCGAAAGGAGTCTCTATGGCGCGTACCCGTGATATTACCGAATTTGAAGCGATGCAAGCCCGAATCAAACATATCGCTCGTCAGCAAATGACGCAATTCGGTACGGCGGGATTATCGCTGCGCGCGATTGCGCGCGAAATCGATGTGATTACACCGGCGTTATATCGCTACTTTTCGACATTGGATGATCTGATCACAGCGCTGATCATAGATGCATTTGACGGTATGGCGCACTGCCTTGCCGCTGCCGACACCGCACATTATCCGCAAGACGATTATGAAGGGCGTGTAGTGACAGCGTGTCTTGCCTATCGTCAATTTGCGCTGGAACGTCCAATGGATTTTCAGTTGATCTACGGCAACCCGATACCGGGTTATGTCGCACCTGCTGAAATAACGATTCCCGTTCTCGCCATTCCAAGCTCAAAAGGCAATCTATCCCCATCTTTAGCTGATTTACTTTACCCTCTTTAGAGATACACGGGGTGCATTTCACCTCGATGCAAGCCTCCTCAAGATTTGCAGTTGGCTATAAAAGACCGAGCGCATTGTACTAAACTCGAAATGCACCCCTGGAGTAGTCTTACGAATCCCATACGGCAAGCGGCTATATAGTGAAGATGGTTTCACTCAATATAGAGATAGCACATGGTGCTAACCTTGATGGCTTCGCTTGACGATCGCTTGATTCACGCACTCCTGTATAACGGACTGACCGTTGAGCAGATACAGGCACTTCTGCCCACCGCCATTGACCGCGAACAGGGCTGGCTGAACCTTGAGCAGGGCGCGATCCCGCTGGTAACGCAAACCGCCGCCGCGCTGGATCGTTTTCAGTCCGCCGCGCAATCTGCCTCTTCATCATGGATCGACCCATCTCATGTGCCTGTTGCACTTCAACAGATGGGCATTACCGAAGCACAAGCCCACCGCCAGCTTGCCGGGGCATTGTGGATCACATCGGACGATACGCAGATCATCACCAGTGTGACCGGATTTACCGAGTCGCCGATCCTGCCGCTGCGGTTCATGTTCCCGTTCTCGGTCGTCGAACGGCTCGACCCCACCAGCACCCATGAAATCACCCATGCCAGCCGCGCGGCGCTGCAAGCCGCCACCGATTGGCTGGAACGCGCAATCTTCACCCCCAAGCCGAGCATTCGCCAGCGCGTTTCAGGGATACTGCTGGAAGGCAAAACGGTATTCATGCTGGCGAGTACCGGCGTCAACGGGCTGAATTTGCTGTACAATCTAGTGATGGCACGACTGCTTTCCCCGGCTGCTTACAGCCAGCTTGCCCTGATGGTGACCCTGCAACTGCTGATCGGTCTGCTGCCTAGCGCTTGGCAAACCGCCGCCGCCCGGTTTGGGGCGGCTTATCACGCGCACGACGACCACGCGGCGATTCATCACCTGAAGCGGTTTGGACGGAGGTGGATGATCCGCATCGGCGCGGGTGTTGTCGTCATCAGCTTGATCACCATGCCGCTGCTAGCGCAAATCTTTCAAGTCGGGGATGCGGGGCTGCTGCTGCCAATCATCATCGCCATTCCGTTTTTTCTGGTCGCTGCTGCCGATCGCGGTGTGCTGCAAGGGATCGGCGCGTTCTATGCGCTGACAGCGGCGTATGTCGGTGAATCCCTGGCGCGTTTCGCGATTGGTGTGCTGCTGGTGCTCCTGCTGGCGGGGACGAGTGGCGCTCTCGACGGCGCCGTATGGGGTGTCGGGCAGTCGATGATCATTACGTGGTTCATCGGCTGGCTTGCCCTTCATCACATGCGCCCTACCCACGGCGATCAAGCAGCACCTCACACCGACCAAGCGGCGTGGATGCGCCTGACGACGCTCACGCTGACTGCGCTAATCGGGCAGGTATTGATCACCAACAGCGATTTTCTGCTGGTCAAATCACTGTTCCCACCTGCCGATTCGGGTTTGTACGCCGCCGTAAGTGTGCTGGGGCGCATCGCCTATTTCGGTGCGTTGCCGCTGACGATCATCATGGTGCCGATGTTTGCACGGCGACAGGCATTGAACCAGCCCACGCGCCCCTTCTTTTTGATCATGCTGGCGGGCGGCGCGTTGTTCTGTGCGGTGCTGCTTGCACTGGCAACGCTGTTCCCTGCACAGATTCTGAACATCATGTATGGAGAAGCGTATGTCAGTGCGGCGGGACTACTTCCGCTCTATACACTGGCGGCGTCGCTGTATGTGATCGTCAATCTGGTGATTACGTATCGCGTGGCGCTGGGAAAAGGCGGCGATGGCATTTTCTCATTGATCATTGGTGTGGCACAGGTGATTGGCATTCTGCTGTTCCATGCCACGCTTGAGCAGGTGATCGTCGTCCAAATTGTGCTCATGTCGGCACTGGTAATCATTGTTGTGGGTCGCGGACTGCGCGCCGATGCGCCTCCGGTCACAACGTAGGGACACTTATGCGACGCTGGTTTCACCATTATCAACTCGTCGTGCTTGCAGTGATCGGCACGCTGTCATTTCATGCGGCGTTGCTGATGGCAGGCAGCTACCGCTCTACGTATGACGCATACGTCCATATGTTCTTTAGCGATCACTATGCGCGGGCGTGGTGGAGTCTGTGGGAGCCGCGCTGGTATACCGGCTTCACGATGGCGAGCTATCCGCCCCTCACCCACCAGTTGATCGCCCTGATTTCGAAAGTGGGTACCATACCCGTTGGCTTTTGCCTGGTGATGCTGTTTTCCGCCTGCATGACAACCATAGGCGTCTATCGTTTCAGTCTGCTGTGGGTGAATCACCGCGCGGCCAGCTATGCGGCACTGCTGGCCGTCTTCAGCAGCAGCATCGCGGAAACGGTACATGTTTTCGGTCAGCTTCCGACGATGTTCGTGATGGGCTGGATGCTCAACGCGCTGCCATATGTGTGGTATTGGGTGCTTGAAGGACGCTTGATCAACCTAGCGCGCGCACTGGCGATCCTCATGATCGCGGCGGCAGGGCATCACGTTACGACGCTGTTCGGCATGGTCTTTTTCAGCGGTCCGATTCTGGCGACGGCGCTGCTGCGACTGTTCCGGTCGCCGCGCCCCAATGAGCCAGAGATGGATCGCTTCAGCATCAAGTTCGGCGTGCTGCACCGTTTTGTCACACGCCGCGTGCTGCGCGTGTGGGGCGGGCTGTTTCGATGCGGTGTGTTCGGCGTAGGTTTGGTTTTCACACTGGTGATTACTGTGCTTCCTTACTGGTTGTGGAGTCGCAGTGACCCGATTACGCAGATCACGATCCCCCATGCCAGCCGGGATAGTTTCATCTCCAACCCCGCCGCAGGGCTGATGTTCTTCCTCATTCCGTGGGGCGTAATGATGATCGTGCTGCCGTATGCGCTCTACAAAGGCTATACCGGCAAAAACTGGATCCTCGCTACATCGCTGGTCGGACTAGCATTTCTGGGGACAGGGGGCACGACTCCCCTGCCTGCCATGCTGCTGAAGGGCGCGTTTTACGTCCTCACCCTAGAACGCTTCACATTCTGGGCGACGATCGTTATCCTCCCGTTCGCGGGGGAGTTCATGGGAAGCTTAATTCATGGTCGATTGGGAACGTGGATCAGTGCTCAGTTTGGCGGGTGGTTGCGTAACGGGTTCGTGGCAGTATTCATCATCGCCTTGATCGCGTATGCGCTGTTCACCGCCAATCTCTCCCAGTTCAAGCGGTTTCAGCCTGCGACGATCGACATGCAGCCGATCGTCGAATTCCTCGCCAAAGATAACCATAGCCGCTGGCGTTACATGACGCTTGGCTTCGGTGATCAGATGGCATGGCTGAGTGCCCAGACGACCGCGCTCAATGTGGAGGGGAATTATCACAGCGCGCGGCGCCTGCCCGAATTCACATCTACGCCTGTCGAGCGGTTGGACGGCGCGAAGTATACCGAAATTCCCGGACTGGGCAGTTTGCAGGCGTTCGTCACCAACCCACAGAAGTACAACCTCAAGTACATTTTCGTGAACGATGCCTTCTATGAGCCGCTGCTTTTTTTCTCGGGCTGGCAGCTTCTGGGGCAACTGGATAACGATGTGCAGGTCTGGGAGCACGCCGATATTCCGCCACTGCCTGCCTCGATTCCCGCGCAAATCTACCCCGCATGGCAGCGGTTGATGTGGGGCATTCTGCCCATCGGCAGTCTATTCGTGACCGCGTTTACGTTCGCCATCACCGCGATTGCTGCCGCGCGGAAGTGGACACCGGAAAAACTGCCAATCGTCGGGTGGGTTTTTCGCCGCCGCTGGATCGCCAGCATCATGCTCGAACCGAGTCGCCCCGCCAACACCTCCCATGAGCAGTGGCAGATGTGGCGGCTGATCACCAACCGATTGGTGCCCCATCTGCGCCTGACTCCCCGCGCACGCCGGATGGTGTACGGTTTGCTGCTGGTGATTGGGCTGATCAGCCTGGGCGGAGCAAGCTTTATGATGCTGCGCCAGCAGTTCATGACTCCGCAGGCTGTACTCCTCAACTACTACGACGACATTGACTTCAAGCGCTTCAGCAGTAGCTATCAATGGCTGATTACCAACTTGACTCAGGAA
>JBBRAA010000045.1:0-29904 GCA_038207205.1 Aggregatilineales bacterium | reverse complement strand
AGACAGAGACGAGAACGCCGCTCGAAACATTTATCATTTAGCGTTCAAGTCGGCATGGACTGTGCCGTCAGGCGTTAACGTAGAGCATTAGCTCCTGCGTAGTCTGAGAAGCCGGCGCCTTTAGGCGACGGCGTGGTCACAGAAAAGAAACGCCGCAGATCACGACCTGATCATCACTAATCCCTACAGTCCTGCCCTATCCCACTCCTCCTTTATAATGGAGATGGAACTCGTGCGATGTCGGTTGTGTCTCACAACACAGAAATCGCGGAGGTTTTATGAGTCCAGCGAAAGCACAGGCAGCCCTTATGCCGCTTCCAGATAATATGTCTGCTGCGCCTCAATTCGACCCCGATCTCATTTTAGTCCGGGGAATCGCGCGCGGCGACAGCCATGCGTTGAACGAATTGTATGCACGGCACGGCGCAAATATTTTGAATTATCTCACGTCGTATCTCGACGATCGCCAGCTTGCCGAAGAAGTATTGCAAGATGTCATGATGGCAGTGTGGAAAAGTGCCGCTGGTTTTCGCGGTGATAGCAAAGTGCGCACCTGGCTGCTCACGATTGCGCGCAACCGCGCCATCAATGCGGGACGCCGCTACACCCCCCACATGGTTGAACTGGACGAGAATATTTATCACGGCGATTCGTCACCGCTGGATTACGCCGAACAAAAATCGCAGCAAATCGCGCTCCAAGACGCGATTCGCGCGCTGCCAAAGTTTCATCAGGAAATTCTGGTGCTCGTGTTTTATCACAGCTTGAGCGGGCAAGAAGTCGCGGATGTCCTCGGCGTATCGGTCGGGACGGTCAAAAGCCGTTTGCACCGCGCCAAAGAAATGCTCCGCCGCGTGCTGCAAAACACGGGCGAAAATTGGGGAGAGACATGGAATGCACAATAAACAATGGGAAGACCTGATCCCCTTTTACATCGCCCAAACCTTATCACGCGCCGAAACACGCAGCTTTGAACAGCACGCGGCGACGTGTGAAACGTGCGTACAAGCCATCGACGACTGGCGTAGTATCGCGTCCGCCGTTCGTACAGAAGCCGCCAGCCACATGCGCGATCTGCCGCCGCTCTCGCCACACTTGCAAGCGCTGATGCGTGCTGAACAACACGCTGGCGACTCCTATCCGGCGCTGATCCCGCTCAATAAGCCGCGCGTAGTGGCAGCACGCTTTAGTATTCCAGTGACATTGGTTGCCACCATCACGACCGTCCTGTTGTTCGGTGTACTGCTGGTCTATCTCACACTGCGTGATGCGCCGCCTGATTCTGATCAAGCCGCGCCTGTGATCGTCGCAGAAAAGACCGCGACGCCGACGCAAGCAATCTATACGCTCACGCCGCTGATTACCGCGCGAGCGAATGCCAATACCGTACTGGCGACGGTGATCGCGCCGAGCGTGACGCCGACATCGTTCATGACGAATACGCCAAGCCGCACGCCGTTTACGCGCACGCCAACGATGACCATGACACGTGTTACCCCAGTGCCGACCGATACCCCCCCCGCCCCGCCGATCCCCACCGTACCAGTGGCGATCGTCATGAGCGAGACCATCAATCTACGCACGGGTCCTGGCACGCAGTACGATGTGATCCGCGCGGCACGCCGCGATGACCGCTTGACGATTCTGGCACAGACCGGCGGCGGCACAAACCTTTGGTACCTGGTTGAAGATAATCGCGCGCGACAATCGTGGGTATTTTCGGGGATCGTCATCGTCGAGCCGATCGATGCCGTGATCACGCCCGCTGTCACTATTCCTGCACCGCCGCCGACCGCGACCCCCACCGCCACATCAACGCCAACCCCGACACCGACCACAGCCGTGCTCGTGACCACTGGCGCATGGATGCATACCGCCACCGTCGTCGAACATCAATGCGGCGGACAGTTAGGCGTCACATCGAGTCTGTCGCTCACCCTGCTGCCGTCGTTCGATCAAAGCGCAATCAATATCACGGTTCCAGCATCAAGCCTGACGTATACGCTGTTCCGCACAGGCGCGCTCAGCTATGCCGGGACGTATTCCGCGCTTGATCAAGGTGAAGGCAGCAACATCACAGTCACCGTACAGCTCGCGTTTGACACGTTGACGAGTTACACCGGACAAGAAACAGTGATCCACAGCAACGGCTGTCTGGTACGCTCGTTGTGGACGGGATACGCCGAACCCTAAACTATCAACCGCACCCATTCGTAGGCGCACAACGTGCTGTGCGCCTACGAAAAACAACCGTGAAATAACGTGTTTTGTGCTCGGCTTTGCGTTACAGTTTTCTCGATCTGATTGAGAAAACAGGATGTTATGCTTCCACACGACGCACGGTTTACCGAACTCAAAATACAACGCCGACTCGAACTCATCCAACCGACGATCTACCGCAAAAGCGCGCCACTTGCACCGTTTCGCATTCTGCCGCTCGAAAACGCACTAACCCTACCGCCACTCGACGCCAACGATTCATCATGGGATGTGATCGCGCACAACAGTTACTGGGGTGAAAAACATCTCAATTTCGCGCTGTCCGGCACGTTCACGATCCCGTCGGATTTCGACCCGGCGAGTCCAGTCGCATTATTCTTGCCACTCGGCGTCAGCGGTGATTTCGACCACCCCGAAGCGCTGATCTACATCGATGGCGAGCCGTATTCGGGCTGCGACCGTAATCACCGAGAAATACGCTTATCGGATAAATGGCGCGGTGGTCAGCCGCACCGACTGCTGCTGCATGGCTGGTGCGGTTTGATGGGCGGCACAGAAATCCCCGCCGGACGCAAATTATTCATGGAAACGCCGCGCGTGGTGCAGGTTGATCTGCCGACGCGCGCCTTTATCGCTGCCGCGCGCGCCGCATCGGTCGCCGCCAAACATCTCGACAAAAATAACCCATCGCGCGACCGCCTGTATAACGCACTCGATCACGCCTTCAAAGTTTTGGATACGCGCGCGCCGCTCGGAGACACTTTTTACGACAGTCTGCCCGCCGCTCATGAGGCGCTCAACGATGGCATCGCAGCGTCGGGCGACGCGCTCGATGTGTACATCGCCGCGACAGGTCACGCGCATATCGATCTGGCGTGGTTGTGGACAATCGACCAGACAAAGCGCAAAGGCGAGCGCACCTTTGCCAACGTGCTGCGCTTGATGGATGAATTCCCCGAATTTCGCTTTGTGCAAAGTCAGCCGCAGCTCTACGACTGGGTGCGGCAGGATCAACCCGCGATTTTCGAGCAGATCAAACAGCGCGTCGCGGAAGGACGTTGGGAACTCATCGGCGGCATGTGGGTCGAAGCCGACTGTAATATTCCGAGCGGCGAGTCACTCGTGCGCCAATTTCTGCTTGGACGCCGCTTCTTCAAAGATCAGTTTGGCGACGATGTCGAATCGCCCGTCTTGTGGTTGCCGGATGTATTCGGTTATGCATGGAATTTGCCGCAATTGATCAAACAGGCGGGCTTGGAGTATTTCTTCACTATCAAAATCGGCTGGAATCAAACCAACCGACTCCCCTATGACTCATTTTGGTGGCAAGGACTCGATGGCACGCGCGTGCTGACGCACTTTAGCACCGCGCCCGAAGCGGCGAACATCAACAGCCGCGCCACCTACAATGCCGAAGTCGATTCGATGGTCGCGCTCGGCACATGGATCAACTACCAGCAAAAACATTTACACGACGAAATCTTGATGAGCTACGGCTGGGGTGATGGCGGCGGCGGACCGACTCGCGAGATGATCGAACAGGCGCGCGAACTCGACACTATGGCGTCGATCCCGCAAGTACGACAAAGCCGCGTCATCGACTTTTTCCGGCGCTTGGAAACCAACGCGGGTGATAAACTGCCCGTGTGGAATGGTGAATTATATTTAGAAGCACATCGCGGCACGTACACGACGCAAGCACGCAATAAAACAAATAACCGCGACAGCGAATTCGCGCTGCACAACGCCGAGTTTTTGGCGACGGTCGCCAGTTTGCTCGATAAAAACTATCAATATCCGCATGAGACGTTTCAACGCGCATGGGAATTGCTCTGTTTGAATCAATTCCACGACATCATTCCGGGCAGCAGCATTGGCGCTGTGTACGAGGATAGTAGGCGTGATTACCACGAAATTGCTCATTTGCAGAATGAAATAAGCGAAGCCGCGCTCACCGTGATTAGTATGAACACAGGTGGCAATTTCATGGTCATCAACCCATCAGGCGCATTTATGAACGGTGTGCTCAAATGGGATCATTCACCTCAAGTGCAAGCGCTATTTAACGAACACGGGTCGCCCTGTCATATACAAGCCATCGATGAAAATGCTTCTTGGGTGACACTTCCAGGCGGCGTACTGCCTTACACTATCATGGCATTGATAGAAAAGGCAGGCGATTCCCCTGCTTACGAACATTACGAATACGCCGAATACATGACCGCGACGCCGGAATGTCTCGATAATGGGCGCGTCCGCATTGAGTTCAATGCGGCGGGTGACATCACCCGGATTTTTTACCGCGATACTGGACGCGAGATTTTACCGAAAGGCGCAATTGGCAATCAGTTTCAGGCATTTGAGGATAGACCGAACAACTGGGATGCGTGGGACATCGACGTATTTTTTGAAGACAGGTTGACGTTGGCGCAGCCCGCCGAGTCTATCCGCGTCACCGAATCGGGTGATCTACGTTATAAGGTCGAAATTAAACGCCGTATGTTGAACAGCGACTATACACAAGAAATTTCGCTTGACGCAGATTCGACGCATATTGATTTTCGTACAAGCATTGATTGGCGCGAACGCCATACCTTGCTCAAAGTCGCGTTTCCAGTGGACGTATTGGCGACACACGCCACCTTTGAAGTCCAGTTCGGCAATGTCGAACGCCCGACCACACAAAATTCATCGTGGGATTGGGCGCGCTTCGAGAGCTGCGCGCACAAATGGGTGATGCTGCGCGAAGGCAATTTCGGCGTCAGCTTGATCAACGACAACAAGTATGGTCATGACATCAAAGACAATATAATGCGCTTGAGTCTGCTTCGTAGTTCGACCAGCCCCGATCCGAGTGCCGATGCAGGCATACATACATTCGGCTATCGACTGCTGCTCGATGCCGATTTACCCTCAACCGTGCAATCAGCGTACAACGTGAACAATCGAGCATTTATAGACCTGAATATTCAATCGGATGCTAAACTGCCGCGCACGTTTACGTTCGTCGAAGATCTGAGCGAAGACGTGCTGGTCTATATCGAGACGATCAAGCGCGCGCAAGATGACAACGGCGTGATCGTGCGCTTGTACGAATACGGACGCACGCGCGGCGCGGTCACGCTCGATTTTGGCTTTCCGATCCGCGCGGCGTATTTGACGAACATTTTGGAAGAAAATCAATTGATGTTGGAAGTTGTGGATCAAGCGCGGATTACGTTTCCGATCACACCATTTCAGATTGTCACGCTGCGGTTGATCTCGGCGGTTTAAGACGAAACCTCACCCCGCACGCTGGCGCGTGCGGGGTGAGGTTTTACGCTTTAGTTACTATCCGCACGCTGCACGGTGATTTCTTTGCCACGCAGCATCGCGCCGTTCTTCAGCTCCGATAACACGCGCTCGACGTGCATTTCCTGCACATCGACGTATGTCTCTTTGCTGTGAATATCAATCGCGCCAATCGCTTTGCCGGGAATACCCGCGCGCCCAGCAATCGCCCCGACGACATCGCCAGGACCGACGCCGTGTTCGCGTCCAGCATCAACTTTCAAGCGCACCATACCCGCTTCGCGTCCGGTCTTATCGACGCGCGGACGACGGGACTCGCCGTCGCTCTCGCCGCCAAAACGCGGTGGACGTGCGGCACGATCACCACCGCCGTTGGAGCTGGTGTCATGGTCACGACGGTCAAAGCGACGGTCGGTGCTGCTGCTGCCACGTCCAAAACGATCGCGCGAATTGGTCGGGCGGTCGCTTTCGCGGCGCAAATTCGGCTCGCGCACATCTAAAATCGGGCGGCGCAAATCATCGGCGCGCGCCATGCGAATGGCGGCGGCGGCGATCTCGGTCACATCATAGCCTTGCTCGACCATCGATTCGACGAGCGCGATATGCGTCTCCAAATCGGGGTCTTGCATGGTTGCGCTCAGCTTAGAAACGAACAGCGCGTTACGCTTGGTCAGCACTTCTTCGCCCGTCGGAATCGATGAGCGCGTCAGCGTGCTTTTTGTGTGTTGTTCGATCACGCGCAGCAAACGACGTTCGCGCGGCGTCACCATTGTAATCGCCATGCCTTCGCGTCCAGCGCGCCCGGTACGACCGATACGGTGGACGTAATCTTCGGCGTCGTACGGAATATCGTAGTTGATGACATGCGTCACGCTCTCGATATCCAGCCCGCGCGCTGCCACGTCGGTCGCCACAAGGATGTTGACCAGATTATTACGGAAACGACGCATGACCGTCTCGCGCACGTCCTGGCTCAAATCGCCATGGATTGATTCGACCGGGAAGCCGCGCGCCAACAGCGCATCCGCCAGCCCCGCTGCACCTAACTTGGTACGGGTGAAGATCAACGCGCTCTTGATATCTTCAGTTTCCAAAAGACGACCGAGCAGGGGCAGCTTGGAGTCTTCATCGATCAAGTAATAGCGCTGTTCAGTCAACGGCACCGTCATCGTCTTTTGCGAGATCGTGACCGTCACCGGGTCGTGCATGTAATTGCCCGCTAAACGCCGAATTTCGTTCGGCATGGTCGCGCTGAACAGCGCGGTTTGGCGGTCATTCGGCGTTTCGCGCAGGATGCGCTCAACATCGTCGATGAAGCCCATCTTCAACATTTCGTCGGCTTCGTCCAAAACCAGATAACGGACGTTGCTCAAATCAAGTGCGCCGCGTTCGATCAAATCGATGACGCGACCGGGTGTGCCAACGACGACATGGACGCCTTCTTCAAGGCGTTTAAGCTGGCGAAAATACGACGCACCGCCGTAAATCACCGCCATACGCACGCCCAATTTCTTGCCGTACTGTACGATTGCTTCGGATACCTGCACGGCGAGTTCGCGCGTGGGCGCGAGGACGAGTGCTTGTGGCGTTCGGTTGGCATAATTCAAATGTTCGAGCAAAGGCAGCGCAAACGCGGCTGTCTTGCCCGTCCCCGTCTGGGCTTGACCGAGAACATCACGCCGTTCCAGCAGTGCCGGAATTGCCCCTTCTTGAATTGGCGTGGGATTCTCATAGCCCAGGTCGATCACGGCTTGCACGAGTTCAGCGCGCAAGCCCAGACGTTCAAATTCGCTCATACTACTCCTAGAATTACAACGAAAAACCCTGCAAAAAAGCTCGTGGCAGGGGTGGTGAAAAAAGTATTCTGCTTGATCAGTGAATCGCGGCAGAGAACACGAGTTTACAACAACATTGACGCAGCGACTATCCTAAATCTCACGTCTTCACGAAAAATTGATGCGCCCTCAATGCCCTTTCCGAAATCGGGGAGGGGCTGAGGGAACAGCTAAAACGCACTCACTTTGTGCGTATTGGGCGGCGGAAACTGCTTTACCGCTCGGTCGAACCGCTGCGGCGGCGCGGATTATAATTCTCGCGTGGTTGATTGGCGTTCGCACGCGACGACCCGCTTTGCGACGGCGTTCCCGCGCGATCTCCATCGCGGCGCGTCGATGATGACGACGCCCCTTGTCCTGAACGCTGCCCACCATTACCGCTGCTCGTGCGCGGCGGATAATGCGACGAACGGCGGCGTTCATCGTTCGAGCGCGAGAAATCGCCCCCACCCGCACGGCGCAGCGACGTGTCGCTGGCTGGCGACGCGAAACCCACCGACTTGTACGGATGCTCATCGACAACCGCGATCTTCATGCGAATCAGTTTTTCGATATCGCGCAGGTACGCGCGTTCTTCGCTGTCGCAGAATGAAAACGCGATGCCCGATGCGCCAGCACGTGCCGTGCGACCGATACGATGGACATAGCTCTCTGGTTCGTTCGGCAGTTCATAGTTGATGACGTGCGTCACGTCGTCTACGTCGATGCCACGCGCGGCGATGTCGGTCGCCACGAGGACACGAGTGCGTCCGTTTTTGAAGT
Organism: Aggregatilineales bacterium; assembly: GCA_038207205.1. GTDB lineage: Bacteria > Chloroflexota > Anaerolineae > Aggregatilineales > Phototrophicaceae > Flexifilum. Next base: position 21,796 of record JBBRAA010000045.1, on the reverse strand, counting down.
TCGTAAGCGCCCGTTCACGCGCGGTCTGCGATTTATTACCATGAATCGCTTCCGCCTGGATATTGGCGCGCTCAAGTTGTTCCGCCAATTTGTTCGCGCCGTGCTTGGTACGTGTGAAGACCAGCACGCGGCGGATTGCTTTGTCATCGAGCAAATGCTCCAGGAGTGGACGCTTGTTCGATTTTTCCACGAAATAAACCGATTGCTCGATTTTTTCGACGGTCGTCGCCTGTGGCGTCACTTCGACGCGCACCGGGTTGGTCAGCATCTTGCTCGCCAAATCCTGGATAGCGTCGGGCATGGTCGCGCTGAACAACAGCGTTTGTCGTTTTGAGGGCAGCGCCGCGATGATTTTTTTCACATCGTGGATGAAGCCCATATCCAACATGCGGTCGGCTTCGTCAAGCACGAACACCTCAACGGTGTTCAGGCGGACAACCCCCTGCTGCATCAGATCGAGCAAGCGTCCGGGCGTAGCGACCAGAATTTCGACGCCGCGCCGAATCGCTTCGACCTGCGGGTTTTGCCCAACGCCGCCGAAAATCACAGTGGCACGCTGGGTCGTATGGCGTCCATAGGACGAGAAATTCTCTTTGATCTGCAACGAGAGTTCGCGCGTCGGGCTTAATACCAGCACGCGAACATAACGACCCGAACGAGTCGGCGGCGTTTCGATGAGACGCTGTAAAATGGGGAGTGCGAACGCGGCAGTTTTACCTGTGCCAGTCTGCGCGCAGCCGATCAAATCGCGCCCCGCCAGAATATGTGGGATCGCCTGTTCCTGAATTGGCGTTGGGGTATCGTATCCTTCTGCTTGGACAGCACGCAGCAATGGATCGATCAAGTTTAAGTCTTGAAAGTTCATTTAGCCTCGATTGATTGATTAAGTGTGTCGTTTAATCCGACACTGGTTGCACGAAAATGTGCGACTGGTGAAATTGGGGACGATAAGGGGATTTAACGGTGGATGATTAAACACACGTCTCAAGTCTCAATTTCGACAATGCTCATGATACCACAGTATTTGCTAACGTTGTGTTAGATGGCATGATGATTTTCTCATTTATGGATCGGTGAAAGGCGGGTCTGATCCCCGCCCTATCCGTTTTTTGTCTCTTCTGGTTGTTCTTCAAGCCGCTGCGTTGAATCTTTTGTGCTGCTTGTGATTAATCTCCACCCAGCGCAGCCGCAACAGGCGGCGCAGGCGCGGCGATGATCACAGAGCGCGGTTCGCGCACCACGAACAACATGATCGCCGCGCTGCTGATGCCACCGACTAACCCAAGCGTGAACGCGACTGTAAAGTTGCTGCCGCTCGCCAGCGCGCCACCAATGATCGGTGCCAGAATAGCGGCAGGCGCGATCAGCGTATTCGTCATGCCAATGTAATACGCGCGATCGGTGTCTGTGCCGAACTCCGACGCCAGCGACAACGGAATCGTCCATAAACCCGCTTTCGCCGCGCCGAGCAGCGCGAAACCGATATACAACCAGCTTGCGTCGGGTGCGATAATTGCCAGACCCGCGCTGAACGCCGCCAGCAAAATCGAGAACGCGTACATGACGCGATGACTCCAGCGATCGCCCGCCCAGCCCAAAATCGGGTTCACGATAACGGTCGCCAACAGCAAAATGCCGGTCATGATACCGAGTTCACCGCCATCGACGTTGAAGCGGCGCGCGGCAAAAATCGAATAAAAATACAATGCAATCGAGCCGAACATCGCCAAACTACGCGCGACGATAAACCAACGAAAATTGCTGTCCGTCAGCAAAATCCGCCGGATGTGCGTGCGGAACTCCCCCAACTTGCGCGCGCTCTCAGCGGCAACAATCACCTTTTCGCTTTCCGGTTCGCGCGTCCACGCCAGGAAATACCACGAGATCATCATCGCCATGCCGCAAATGGCAAAACACAACGCAAAACTAATGGGCGATTCGACCGCAAGCAAAATCACACCTGCTGCCACAGCACCACCGCTCCCTAACAAGTTCGCAGCACTGCTTTGCAATCCGTAAAACGTGCCACGCTGTTCCAAAGGCATAATCTTATTGATCATGCTCTGCCACGCGGTCGCGGTGAAGCCGCCACCCAATGCTTGCCACGCCACCAGCAGCATCATGCCGACCAGTGCGATTTGTTTACCGATATAAGGCGACGCCAGCGCCAAAAATGCCATCCCAAAAAAAGGCATCCGTTCATTCAGTGTCATGAACAGCACCATGCTTCTGAACCGACGCAAGCGCGCCACACGTTCCGCCGTCAATAACTGCGGCAAATACCAGCCGATCTCGTGCATAGCGCTGATCAAGCCGATCAACAGCGGCGAGTCGGTCAGCGTGGCGACGAACAAAGGGATCACCGTCACATAGGATGCAATACCTAATCCGAAGCCAAAAAATGACGCATCGCCAATATTCACGCTAAAATTATGGAGAAGATGACGCCGCACAAACGCTTGCACGATTTTGCCTCACTGAATTCAACCTTTTTCATTCTATGTCCGCGCTTGAGCTTGTCGAGTGCCAACCGTAACCATTGTGTTAACGTTCGTAGAGGAGTCAGTTTGATGTCCAGTTTGTTAATCCGCCGTGCCAATGTCCTGCAAATTGCATCCGACTCGTCGTCACCGAGCGCAACGATTTTACGAGACCACGAAATTGTTATCCACGACAACCGCATCGAATGTGTACAACCCACAGGGTTGGATGATTCACACTTTGATCATGTCATCGACGCCAATGGCATGGTCGCCATGCCCGGCTTGATCAATACGCACGCGCATGTGCCGATGGTGATTTTTCGCGGCTTGGCAGAAGATGTGAACATTGACCGTTGGTTCAACGACTTTATGTGGCCCCTCGAAAGCAACTTGCAGCCCGACGATGTGTACTGGGGGATGCTGCTCGGTCTGGCGGAAATGATACAAGGCGGCGTCACCACCGTTGCAGATCATTACTTTTTTATGGATCGCGCCGCGCAAGCCGTCGAAAAAGCTGGAACGCGCGCCCTGCTCGGCTGGGGGGTTTTCGGCAGTCAAGGGTACGATGCCATCGCGCAAACTGAAAACTTCGTGCGTGAGTATCAAGGCGCGGCGAACGGGCGTATCCATACGATCATGGCACCACACGCGCCGTATACCTGTGACGACGACTTTTTGCGCGCATGTGTAGCGGCGGCGAAACGCCAGCAGGTCGGCATTCATATTCATGTCGCCGAAACCATGCAGCAGACCGATTCCAGCATCGCATCGCGGGGCATCACGCCGGTCGAAGTCGCAGAAAAGGTCGGCATTTTCGAAGTGCCCGCCATTTTTGCGCATGTGTGCGGCGCACTCGCTTCCGATATGACATTGATGAGCAAGCATAAAGTCGGCATCGCCCACGCGCCCAAAACCTATCTCAAATTGGCGATGGGTGGCGCACCCGTCGTCGAGTTTAGACAAGCTGGTATTCCGGTCGGCTTGGCGACAGATGGCGCGGTCAGCAATAACACGCTCGATATTTGGGAATCACTGCGTTTGCTGCCGATGATCCAGAAAATGCGGACGGGTGTTGCAGAAAATATGCCGATCCCCGAAGCCCTGTATATCGCCACGCGCGGCAGCGCCAAAGTGTTGGGCATGGAGCACGAACTCGGCGCACTCGAAGCGGGTTATCTGGCGGATATGATCCTGGTCGATACCAGCGGACTGCATCATCAGCCGTTACATAGTATTCCCGCCAGTTTGGTGTATAACACGCGCGCCAGCGATGTCCGCACCGTAATTTGCGACGGACAAATCGTGATGCAGGACGGCGTGTTACGCACGCTCGATCCAGCAGCGATTATCGCGCAAGTCCGCGCCAATATGGATCGGCTCAATCAGCGCGTCCCAAGCCGCCGTATTCAGGAATATAACCCATAAAGTCTTTTAGTCGTGGATACAGCTTCACATACCGCGCGTACTGCTCGGCATACAAGTCGGCGTATACGCGGTTCGGTTCGGTTGCGCTGCCCAGGCGCACCACATCGCTGCACGCCTCATCAAACGATTTCCATACGCCGACACCGACGCCCGCCAACAGTGCTGCCCCTGTTCCTGCCTGTTCGACCATGCGACTTTTCAAAAGTGGCACGCCGACCACATCCGCCATGATGCCGCGCCATACATCGCTCTCCATACCGCCGCCGGATGCAACTACGTCGTGCACGTCACCCGTCAGTGCCGTACACAGATCAAATGCTTGTTTGAGCGCGAACGCGACGCCTTCCATGACTGCCCGCGCCATATGTCCGCGCGTATGCGCTGAACTCAACCCGATGAAGCCGCCGCGTGCGTTCGGATCAAAATGCGGGGTGCGTTCGCCCATCAGATACGGTAGAAAAATCAGCCCGTCCGCACGCGGCGGAATCAATGCCGCCTCAGCGCTCAAACGCGCATAAGCACCCGGATCATCCTCCCACCCCAAAATCCCACGCAGCCAATGCAGCGATAAACCCGCGCACAGTACCGCGCCAAGTGCGTACACCGTATCGGCAACGGCATGATTGAACACATGCAGTCGTGCATCGGTCTTGACTGCCTCGCCTAAATCAACGCGCATCGGTGCGAATACCTGTCCGCCGCTCCCTACTGTGATACTGCCGCGTCCCGGTGCGATCAACCCATTGCCAAGCGCTTGAGCGGGTTGATCAGCGCAGCCGTAAACGACCGGAATCCCCGGCGCTATCCCAAGCGCATCTGCCGCCGCACGCGTCAAAAATCCGGCGACGGCGTCTGACGCATAAACACGCGGAAACATATCCGTCGGCAAATTTAACGCGTGCAGGATCAACCACGACCAATCTTTGCGCGTAATATCGAAAATCCCTGATCCGGCGGCGTCGGTCACATCAGTGCCGATTTCACCCGTTAGTTTCAGACGCACATAATCTTTTGGAAAAATCACATGGCGCGTCTCGCCCAACAAGGCTGGATCGTTCGAGCGAAGCCAGGTCAGTGTCGCCCCCATAAAGCCAGCGGCGGGCAGCGTTCCCGTGATCGTGACGTATGGATCGCGCCCGAATACATGCGGCATCGTTGCGGCGTGTACGCCCGACCGTTGATCCGCCCAGATAATGGCTGGGTGTAACGGAACGTGATCCACATCGAGCAGCACCGTGCCGTGCATTTGTCCGCTCAAGCCAATCGCGTTGATATCGACGCGCGCGGTTTCTGTAATAACGCGGCGTACCGCACGGATCACCGCTGACCACCACGCCCGCGGGTCTTGTTCGGCGCGGTCGGGCGCAGGTTTATCGATGGGATACGTTTCACTTGCCGTGCCGATCAGCGCCCGCGACTCGATATCCAATAAGACCGCCTTGACCGATGATGTACCGAGATCGATACCCAGTAACGCGCTCAATCGACCCGATTCTCCAAATCCATCGCCGCCCAATCCGGAATCGCCTCGTCATACAGCCACGCCTGAAACAAATCATCGAGTTCCTGCCCGCTGATCGATTCAGCCAGCGCGGTAAAGTCGCTGGTCGTCGCGTTGTCATAGGCAAAACGCTCAGCGTATTGCAGCAGCAGCTCGAAAAACGCCTCGTCGCCAATCTGCACACGCAGCGCGTGCAGCGCCAGCGCACCGCGTTGATACACCCCGCCGTTAAACAGGTTGTCGGCGGGCGGATTGGCAGGCGGCGAAAAATTGCGCGCGAAACGCCGCGCTTGTATCGCCGATACCCCATCTTCCAGCGCAGTATTGCCGGTAATCCCGTTGTAGGTGTTGGTGACGATACGATCCAGCGTAGCTTCGTCGCGTTCATGCGCCGTCCATAACCATGATGCATACGTCGCAAAACCTTCATTCAGCCAAATATCGATCCAGCGGCTGAGCGATACGCTGTTGCCAAACCATTGATGCGCCAGTTCATGCGCGATGGTGTTATTTTTTTCGACGGTCGCGCCGCCGCTCAGCACAGCGGCACTGAACAACGAGACAGTCTGTGTTTCCAGCGCGAACCCGAACGATTGATCGACCACGACGACACCATACACATCGAACGGGTACTCGCCAAAAATCGGCGTAAAAAATTCGATCATCTCGCTTTGACTGGCGAATACTGCCGCGCCACCCTCATCCATCCCTACCGGGAAGAAATTGCGGATTCGCACGCTACCGCTGTCGTCGGTCAGCATCACCAATTCGTCGATTTGCAGCGCGGTCAAATAACTCGCCATCGGCTGGCGCATTTCCCATGTGTACCTGATCTGGTCGCCCTCTTGCACGGTTTCGGTCAAATCACCGTTTGAAACCACAACATACGGCGCTGGCACTGTCACTGTCGTCGTATACGTCGCTTTATCGAGCGGATGATCGTTGACCGGATACCAGGTCGCACTGCCACCCGGTTCGCTGGCGACGATCACGCGGTCGCCGCGATAATTCCAACCGTCGCTCCACGCCACCGACGGCAAAATCCGCGTGAATGGCGTGCCGCTATACGTCACCCGCACGATGAATTTATCACCGTTTACGATCGGTACTGCGGGCGTAATGATAAGTTCACGTTCGGCGCGGTCGAATGTCGCAGGCGCGTCATCGACCAAAATCTCGGTCACTTCCAAACCGATCAGATCGAGGTTGAAACGGCTCAAATCCTGCGTCGCTTGCGCGTCGATCACCGTCACCCCGTCGATATAATTGCGTGTCATCGGCACATCGAGCGTGATCGTGTAGTGGCTTACGTCGTAACCGCCGTTGCCATATTCTGGAAAGTATTTATCGCCCAATCCATCCGCACCTATGGTCGCCTCATCCTGCGCGCGCGCTATCGGCAGCACGAACACCAGGATCATGCCTATCAAGAAGAATTTTAGCCGCATCTCGTTCACCTGTTATTTTCGTCATCACATTTTGAACAACTATGAAATGCAGGCGCAGCCCTCGATCGAAATTCTCAAGTATCAAGCGCTGGAATCTGGCGATCTCGGTTACGGTGGCGTCGATTTTTGCCAGCTTCTTACCCTGAATGGGCATACGTCGCGTTTCTACTGCGTCAACACGATTATTTGGAAACGTGCTGGCACTGTTCATCAAATCGGCGCAAGATACCCCTGTCTTTAGGCATGGGGAGGGACAGCGTCTTTTTCCTTTCTGTTGTACAATCAGAACAGTCGAAAAGGCATTCTGCTCAGGCAGAGAAACGGTTTCTTCTGGCTCAACACCAGACCGACAACGGAACGGGAGTTCCACAACGCGGCTCGTGTAATTGCGAGCCGGGCGGCAGTCAATCCGCCATACGCGGTGTATGTCTTGGGCTTCGCGCCCGCCATAACTGCAAGCCCCTAGCTTTAGCTATGGGGTCGTTGACTGATTCGTGTCGCGGCGTAAAGTCCTAGCCAGTCGTCTTCATACCCGAAGCGATGCCGTTAATCGTCGTCAGCATCAAGTTGAGAATGCGCTCATATTCGTCAGTTCCCGGCATTTGCGCGCGCAAATCTCGAAGCAGCGCCACCTGAATAAAATTGAGCGGATCGACATACGGGTTACGCCGCTCAATCGAACGCTGCATGATCGGCGCGTGATCCATGAGCGCAGTTTGTTGCAAAATACTGTTTACATAATCGCACGCCAGTTTGTGCTCATTTTTCATACGGTTAAAAATGCTGTCGCGCAGCGTTTCGTCGGTGACAAGCGACGCGTAGAGTTCGGCGATGCCCATGTCGGCTTTCGCGAGATCGAGTTCGCAGTTTTCGATCAAAATGCGAAAGAACGACCATTCCTGATACATGGCGCGCAGCATCGGCAGCCCGCCGTCGCGACCAGCGCAGAAAGTATGGAGTGCCGTGCCGACGCCGAACCAACTCGGAATAATCGCACGGCTTTGCATCCACGAGAACATCCATGGGATCGCGCGCATCGATTCGAAGCCGCCTTTTCCACGTTTTGCAGGACGGCTGCCAATCGGCATCCGCGCTAATTCGTTGATTGGCGTCGCTTGCTGCCAGTATTCCAGGAATCCTGCTGTTTCGTAAACAAAACTGCGATAAGCATGTTCGCCAGCACGCGCTAATGTGTCCATCGCCGCGCGCCATGCTGCGTCAACGGCGACGCTCGATGGCAGCCCTTCCGCGACCAAAACCGCGTTCATGACCTGGTGCAAATGGCGGCGTGCAATACTCGCATTGGTGTAGCGGTGCGCGATCACCTCACCCTGCTCGGTCATCTTGATCTTGCCGCGCATGGTGCCGGGTGGCTGTGACAAAATCGAGCGGTTGGCGGGACCGCCGCCGCGCCCGATGCTGCCGCCGCGCCCATGAAACAATTGCAGATCGATATCATGTGCCGCACACACATCCCAAAGTGCTTGCTGGACGACATACAAATTCCAGTTCGACGCTAAATAGCCGCCGTCTTTGTTGCTGTCGCTGTAACCCAGCATAATCTGTTGGCGGTCGCCGCGCGTTTTCAGGTACGCACGATAATCGGGGTTTTCAAACAGCGCCGTCATGATGACGGGCGCGGCGCGCAAGTCTTCGATGGTTTCGAACAATGGCACAAGATCGACATCCGCCGCGACGCCCACTTCTTCGGCGAACAAAAGCATGGTCAGTGTATCGCTCGCCGCGGTGGACATGCTGGCGATCACGCTGTCGATACAGTTTTTACCATAACGACGGTGCGCGCGCGCGATCATGCGCCAGGTGGCAATGACGCGATTAGTCGTATCGCTGATATCCGGCTCGATAGGAAAAAACGGACGCGGGCTGCGAATTTCGGCGGATAACACCTGCTGTTTTTCGAGTTCCGGCAGCGCGTCGAAGTTGTCGGCGATGCCATAATTCCGCATCAGTTCGGTCACGGCTGTCCGGTGTAAGCGCGCGTCTTCGCGTACATCCAAAGGCGCGAGATGCAGCCCGAATAACTTGATCTTGCGGATTAAGCGCCCCAGCGAGCCGCGCACGATATGCCGCCCTTGATTCTGGCGCAAACTATCAGCGATCACGTTCAAATCTGCCAGTAAATCATCGCTGTGCTTATATTCATCGACGATGAGTTTTTCGTAAATCGTATCGATGATCAGGCGATACATTTCGTCGGGCGCCCGGTCTGGATAAATACCCTGCTGAGCGCGCGCTTTCAGTTCAGGCGATACGCCGACTTCATCGAGCGACTGCGTCAGATGGTCGCGTAAATGTTCGAGTTCATCGAGATAACACTGACGCGCCGCCTTACGCATGGTCACGAGCGCATCGAGCGATATATCCGCCGTCACGTTCGGGTTGCCATCACGGTCACCGCCGATCCACGATGCATACTGCAACACGGGCGGCAAATCCGTCCAATCGTGATCGGGATAATGCGCTTCGAGCGCGGCTTGCAAATCGTCATACAGTTCGACCACCACATCCATAATGACCGACGTGATGAAGTACACACCAAAATCGACCTCATCCAATACGCTTGGACGGTTGGATCGAGTCGGGCGGGTTTGCCACAGTTCTTCAACCTCTTCGCTTAAACCAGCGTCGATCACGCGCTTTTCACGCGCGAGTAAACGTGGCGAATCACGCAAATGCATGAGGCGCGCCAGATGTACCAGCTTGATCAACACTTCTTTACGTTTGGCTTCGCTGGGGTGCGCCGTCATAACCAAGCGGACATTGGTTCGCGTCAGTATCGCATGGACGGCGTCAGCATCAATGCCCGCCGCCTTAAAGTCACGGATGGCGGTTTCGAGCGTCTCTGTCAAAGTATTGTCAGCTTCGCGCTCGCGCAATACGCGGATACGTTGTTGATCTTCAGCAATATTGATCAGTTGAAAATAATTAGAAAATGCTTTAATCAAGACTCGCCGCGACTCTAAATTGAGCGAATTGATCGTTGTGTTCAAATCAGCTTCGGCTGACGCGTCGCCCGAACGGCGGTCTTTAGCAGCTTTACGGACTTTCTCGACGAGCGCAAACGCGTCGTCACCGTGTTGTTCTTTGATCACTTTGCCGAGCAGCGATCCCAATTCGCGGATGTCGATGCTTAGCGGATTAAACTCGGTCGTCTGTGTTGTGCGCTCGGTCATGACAGTTCCGTCGGTGTGTAAGAGGTCGTAAGAATCTACCCATGACTATAGCGAATGCCATGACAGGAAAAAACAGCAAGTTAACCAAAAAGCGCCGCCAAGAGGGTTGTGATCATCGATCAGCAAATGCAAAAGCGTTCATCGCACAGAGCGCAGAGATTTAGACTACTTTCTCTGCGCTCTGTGTGTCCACTGCGGTTGATTGGTCTTTAATTGAGGACTAACGAGTCCAGAATCGGCATCAGCAGCAAGTCAGTCACCGATTCGCTGTCGTTCGGCAGCGATTGTGCCAGCGCGTAAACGGTCGTGCCATCGACTTCAGTGACGGCAAGAACGAGCGACAAACCCTGCACGCTGAACTCATAAATCGTATAGGTGTAATTGGTGCTTTCGTAGGTACCAACGGTGTCGCCAATCGGCGTGCCAAGCTGCGTGCTGAGCGCTTCCAGCAAATCGGCGGGCGGAATTGGCGCAGCTTGCGCGATTATCACCGTTGTAGACAGTTGCGATTCCGCATAGACACCGGGCGCAAGTTCGGTCCATCCTTCGGGGATGACACCCGACAGATTGAAGGTATCATTGGTGAACGGGACGAGTGTGTACTCGGTTTGATTGACAGCGAATTCGACGGTTAAGTCTGCAATACAGGAGTCATCAGGCGCGGTCGTCGGGTCATTCAAGAATGCCAATGTCACGCCGCGTGAACATTCACCCGCTATGCTCGCACCGTGACCAACGCCGGGAAACAAATAGTAGAAGCTGTTTTCGAGTGTCTCGCCCACTTCTACGCCATATGACGGCGGCGTAATCGGGTCGTACTCGCCCGCCAGGATCAACGTCGGGATAGCGCTTGTGACGGCGACATCTTCGATGGCATCCGCTGTGCCTGCGTTCCATGTCGCGCACAAATCGACAATATCAGCGCCCAAGGTAAAGCTCAGATCGAAGAAGCGACGCACTGCATCAGGCAGGTTTTCGCCAATCGCTTCAAACGAGGTTTCAAGCGCGACTTCTTCGTGACACTGCACGGCAAGCTGCTGTGCGAGGCTGAAAAATTCGGCGTTGATCAGAAATGAACCGTTAAGCGCATTCGTCAGCGTATATTCACCGATACTCACATCGGTGATTAAACGCGGCAGCACGGGGATAATCTCGGTCGAATACAACGATTGAAACAGCAGACCGACCAAGCCATCACCGTTGTACAAAGCATCGAAGGTTTCGCCCGTAATCGGATTGGTGATTTGCTGCAAAACGGGTTCGGCATTGAGGTCTTCAACGACCTGATAGAACACATCGCGCAGGTTAGGATACGCAGCATTACAGGCGGCATCGGCGGCGCATCCTTCAAACAGTGTTTCGAAGGCGCGGTTGGCGTTATTAATCGTCTCGGCATAGAGGTTTGACTGAAGCGGATACGACGAATCGAGGATGGCGCTGCGAATGCCTTCTGGCGTATCGCGCATCGCTGTCAGCGCTAAGCGCGTGCCATAGCTGATGCCGTATAAATTCCACGCTTCATAACCCAACGCCTGACGCAAATCATCGAGGTCTTGTGCGCTCTCACGGCTGTTGAAGTTGGCAAAATCGACGCCTTCGCTGACCAGGCGCATACGGCATTGCTCGATCACCGAAAGGCTTTCCGTGACGATTTCTTCAGTCGGACGATCATCCGCCAGCACGGTCAGCGCCCATGCATTGTATTCGGGGCACGCCAACGACGGTTCGCTGTACCCGGTGCCGCGCTGGTCGAACATGATGAAATCACGGTCTGCCAGGAAGGGCGCAAAGCGCGTTTCAAACGTGAGCGGGATAGCTTCGAGTGCGTCGCCGCCGGGACCACCTTCGAGATAAATGATGGGGTCAGGCTGCGGGCTATCACTTTCAGAGGCGAAAATTGCGACCGCAAGACGCATTGTGCCAGCATCAGGGATTGCAACGCCATCGGCATCGCGCGCGACAGGGACTGTCAGGTAACCGCATTCAACGGTACGATTTGCCGGAACTTCAAACATGCAGTCTGCGGCTTCAAACGACGATGAATCTGCTTGACCTTTGGCAACGGATGAAATACCTGTGCCGACCAAGAAGCCAACGACAGCTAACAGCACAAAAAGAATGACACGACGTAACGACATTGATGGAATTCCCTTTCCTGAATGGATGGCAAAATGCGGAAGTAAAGATACTTCCAAATACTTCCTATGGAGAGACTTTTTCTTTACTCGCTATCATATTTCTCATACAAAAGTCGTTGCAAAACTTTTTTCAACGACACGCAAAGCATACAATAGTTTAAAAAATGCGTCGCCCCCCAAAATTGGGGCATTCCGCTGCTGGGAACAAAATGATGGCGCTTTGCGTCATTGAAAGACAAACGCGCGGCATTGTGCTGCGATTGAAAAGGTGAAATCAGATGAAGATGTTTCGACAGACGAGCATGATCGCTGCGATTGCGGCGATCATGCTGATGGGGTTGAGCGCAGTAAGCGCACAGGACACGATTGTGAATACGACAAGCACAATGAACACGATCACGGTAACAGGTTTGGGGACGGCTTCAGGCGAACCAGATGTCGCGTATGTCGAATTGGGCGTCGAGACAGTCAACGCCGATTTGAGTACGGCATTCAACGACGCCAACACCAGTATGAACGCAGTGATCGCCACGCTGACGGCACAGGGCATCGAACGGGTGGATATTCAAACCACGCTGCTGAACGTATACCAAGAAGACCTTTATGATCAGTCGCGTGGCGCGCCAACCGGTGAACGTGTGTATCATGTGCAGAATTTTGTACGCGTAACGGTGCGCGATACGGCGCAGGTGGGCGTATTGGTGAGCGCGGCGGTCGAAGCGGGCGCGAATCGCATCAACGGCTTGAGCTTTGGTATTCTGCAAATGGACACGCTGGAAGCCAGTGCGCGGGCAGCAGCCGTCGAAAATGCACGCGACCGTGCCACGCAATTGGCGCAAAGTTTAGGTGTCGAAGTGGGCGCGGCAATTGCGGTGCGTGAGGTGTATTACAACAGTCCAGTGATGCCGCTGGCACGGGCAGGTGGCTTACAACAGGACAGCATAAGCGCCGCCCCCGTTTCGGGCGGATCACTGCAAGTGACCGTGCAAATTGAAGTGACGTTTGCGCTGGTGAGTGAGTAACACGCGGGTGTAGAGCAAAAGAAAAGAGTCAACGTAACGCCATAATGGACGAAAGACGCAATGAAAAATGACTTTCATTGCGTCTTTCGTTTTTTCGTTGCACCTTCGCGTTAAAAAATGTCTTTCTAGCGCTCGTTGACGACGGTGATCACCATCGGACGGCGTTTAGTTTCACTGAACAGCGTTTTGCTCAACGCCTCTTGAATCCGTTCGCGCCGTTTGCCGTTCTGCGACGTGCGCGTCTGGATCAAGGCTTCGTTGATGGTATTTCGCAACTGTTCCAGCAGACGGTCTTGATCGTGCAAGTATACAAAACCGGGCGTGGTGATCTCTGGGTCGCTGGTCAAGCGTCCGGTCGCACGATCCACATTGATGACGACCATGACAAAGCCCTCACGCGCCAATGTATCGCGGTCACGCATAACAGTGCGGCTGATTTCGCCGATACCACTGCCATCAGCAAACATGTAGCCGCCGGGAATACGCTCACCGACGCGCAAACCGCCGCGATCCGCGACGACGACATTGCCATTTTCGACGACGAAAATGCGTTCTGCCGGAATACCCGACTGCATCGCCAGTTTGGAATGCGATTTCAACTGACGCAGTTCACCGTGGATCGGCATGAAGTATTTCGGTTTGGTCAGGCTGATCAGCAGGCGCATTTCTTCCTGTGAGGCGTGCCCCGACACGTGGACATCCGCGATCGGATCGTACAGCACATCCGCGCCGCGCTGTAACAGGCGGTTGATCGTACGGCTGACCAATTCTTCGTTGCCAGGAATGGTATGGGCGCTAACGACAATCGTATCGCCCTGCATCACATCGAGACTGCGATGCTGCCCATGCGCCAGACGGCTGAGGACGGACGACGGCTCGCCTTGTGAACCCGTCGCCATAATGACGAGTTGATGCGGCTGTATGCTGTTGATACGACTGAGATCGACCAGTGTCGCATCGTTGATATCGAGCAAACCCATTTTGCGCGTCGTTTTGACATTTTCGGTCATGCTATGACCGGCAATTGCCAGTTTACGCCCATATTTTTCGGCAAACCGCGCCACTTGCTGGATGCGCGAAATATGGCTGGCGAAGGTTGCGACAATGATGCGCCCCGTCGCTTTACTGAAAATCTGCTCGAATGCTTCTGTGACCACGCTTTCGCTCGGCGTCCAGCCCGGCTTTTCGCTGTTGGTGCTGTCTGCCATCAACATAAGCACACCACGCTGGCTAAACTCTGCGAGCTTGGCGAAATCTGGTTTTTTACCATCGATGGGCGTATTATCGAACTTGTAATCGCCACTGTGGACGATCAAACCGTAGGGTGTATTGATCCCGAAACCGACACAATCGGGAATGCTGTGACACATGTGGAAACTTTCAACCTTGAACGGTCCAATTTTGAGCGTATCGCCAGGTTGAAAGATGTTGATCTTGGTTTTATCGAACGCCTTGCCATCGCGGAGTTTGTTTTCCAGCATGGCGGACGTGAGCGGCGTCGCATAAATGGGGATGCCCGGCAGCGAATTGACGACATATGCCGCCGCGCCGACGTGGTCTTCATGCCCATGTGTGTACAAAATACCGTGTATCGTCAAGTCGGGACGATTGAGCAGGTAGCGAAAATCGGGAATGATGTAGTCGATTCCCAGCATATCACTGGACGGGAACATAATGCCCGTATCGACGATGATGGCATCCTTGCCCCACTCGAAAACAGTCATGTTCTTGCCAATTTCGCCGCAGCCGCCAATCGGGATGATGCGAATTTGATTCTGTTTTGCGTTTTGTTTTTGGGGCTGCGCTTGTCGCTGGTTCTGTGGTTGTCTTGGGGGGCGCGATCTCTGAGGTTGTCTCGGCGTTTGCCCTTCCTGCTGCGTTTGCCCTTCCTGCAACGACTGACCTTCTTGCGACGACTGACCTTCTCGCGGTGTTTGAGGGGATCGTGGTGTTTGTTTAGTCATAGGTTTAGCTCACCCGCACGCGGCGTAACAACGCCGGATGGGGATGTTGTTCCTTTCTGGAGAACTGAACCAATCAATTTTTGGTTTAAAAAGAAGAGACAACGAAATTTTTGGACTGAGATGATTATAACATAAATTTTTTTGAGCCTACACTCGTATTCATCATAGGATTATGCTGTCATGTTCAGGTCTGTCAACCCGTCCATCTGGCGGATATTATCGGGTGATCGCATCGACGCGATCACCCGATACAGCACACAATTTCAATTCAGGTAGCGAACACGCATCGCTTCATGCGTGCGCTTGACGATTTGCAAGACAATTTCTGGTTCATGCTTGCCCAGCACGCCGCCCGCTTCAAGAAACGCATTGCGCAGAATCATGCCCCAATTGCCTGTGCTGCGCAGTTTTGGGTCGCTGACATACTGCTCGATGGTTTGCGCATGTTGACCGCTCAGTGGTTCCAACATGCGGCTGAGACTGGTGTAAACCTCATCAATATCGCGCGGCATAACCTCACCGACATCCACAAGCGCGCGGTGCATATAGCGGCGCTTGGTTTCATAGAACTCTGCCAGCGTCATGGTCGTACCTGCGGCAGTTTTGATCGTCACATCGGTACCGTTACGATCACTATCATCTTGTTGCGCGGTAAAGCTTATTTCTTCCAACGGTCCTAGAATCGCCAACAGCGCTTTATCTTCGTACATCGGCGCGAGATCACAGCCATGCTTGCGGAAATACTGTTCGATGACGGCGTGACTGAACTCAAAATCGGTCAGCACTGCCGCCATGCGCGACGCGCTGACGTTGGCGGGCATCCCCGTGCTTTCGACCGTACAAACACGGCGGATCGTCTGTAAATCGGGGCGCACACGTCCAATCGGGTTATGCATAACCGAGATCGCCTGCCCCATACCGTCGTCGTACAACATCGCCCGCCCGACCGAGTTCGCGCGTTCGCGGTGCAGTAAATCGGCATAACGATCCATGCCAAGCTCGGTCAGATGGGGCGTAATTGGCAGCTCCATGTAGCGTCCGGTCACGGTTGCACCGCGTAAATATTCGCGCGCACACAGCAGTTCGGGATCGCATGTACCGTTGACGAACGGACCGCCCTTGAGAACAGCCGAATTGGCGACCGCGGTCGCGCTTCGAAGCACCGTATAAAAGGTGAGCAAGCCGAGTGCCTCACTGCGTCCAGCCAGATCGATATGAATGTGACAGCCTTGATTGCGGAACAAATTGACGTAATGTGCGCTTTCTGGGATGTGATAACGTTCGCGGCGGTCACGCAGCCGCTGATGATATTCTGGGAACAAATTGTTAACTTCGAGCATGAGATCGACCGCCGTTTGTACCTTCGGGTGGTCGGTCATTTTGAAATCACTTTCGGTCGGGTAACACGACATCACCGCCGTGATCAAGCCCGTATCCTGGCTTGCCGCCGCCAACGCCGCAAACATGCCATTGAGCGCGCTGCGCGTCTTTTGATAACCGATGCTTGGCGCGATATGCGCCTCGACCTGATACTGGCAGGCTTCACGGTCAAGACGCGGATAAATGCCGATCCGCGACGCATGGACGTAATACGCCCTGATGTAATCCTGTATATCATCTTCGGTGGGCGATGCGCCGCCTTCGTGCAGGACGCCGAGTTCAAGTTCCGCGCCGATCACACGCATTCGCGTCAGCGGGTCTTCGGTCTCTTCGACATTGGAATGATTGACGCTCGGATTGAGGTTATAGGGCACGATCGAGTCGATCAAGCTGTGGTCGGCGCGATAGCGTGCGCTGACCGCACTGCCTAACACGAACGGACGCCCGTTCAGGTGCGCCATGAGGATATTGCCATGTTCAGAATGTGCCGGGTCGAAATACGTACTGACAGGCGCACCAATCGCGTCGGAAAGCTGCTCGATCGGCAGTTCACCGTCGTAGCCTTCGCTGACCAAACTTTCCAGCACTCGATTAAATTGGCGCTTTTGACGTTCAATCTCACGCCAGGGCGCATCGGCACTGTAAGCAAACAAGGTCTCGTTGGAGGGCAGCGACATGAGGTGTTCCCTTCGGCAGCGATCACGACACGTGATCAAGATCATTTAAGCATGTGCATCACTAGGGCTATTGTCGCTTAATCATTTCAATCCTACAAGAGAGTGGCGCAATATCTGATTCGGTTTGGTTTGCTGCGGATTAAGGTTTGCATGAGTGACCAAATGTGACTATCATTAGTCACTACGTTTTGTCCTTTGAAGTACAACCTTGCGATGGAGCGATGTCACCGATGACGACGATTTGGTCTTTGCCCAAGTTAGAAATCACGGATTTAACCAGCGTTCACGAATCGCGCGCGGTGGCGCTGCTCACTGGGGGTCGGTCATGGGGCGCGGTGAGTCCGCTGCTCGATTTACCAGTCGCCGTGCAAGCGGAGCCGACGAGCGTCAATATTGATTATTTAGAAAGCCTCGCTTCGGGTCTGCCACCGCAGGTCGAAGTCGTGTATGCAGTGGGTGGTGGCTTGGTGGCAGATGTCGCCAAGTATCTGGCATGGTCGCGCGCGATTCCATGTGTCATCGTGCCGACAGCCTTGAGCGTGGACGGCTTTTTCACGCCGATTGTCGCGGCACGGTCGAGCGGATCAGTCCATTATGTCGAGACAGGTCCCGCCGAGTCCGTCATCATCGATTGGTCGGTGATTCGCAATGCACCGCTCAATGTGCGCGGCGCAGCAATTGTCGAACTGCTCACGATTACAACCGGGTTGCTCGATTGGCGCTACGCTGCCGAACGCAACAAGAACACGCGGCAAGAGCGGTATCAACCGTGGGTCGCGGGCATTATGGCGAGCATCGCGCAGCAGGCGTTCAAAATCGCGGAAGGCGTCGGAAAAGGTGAAGTCGAAGCATTGCGCAGCCTGCTCGATTTGCTGTGCATCGAAGTGCAGATCACCAGCCAGATCGGACATACACGCCCGCAAGAAGGCAGCGAACAGTATTTCGCGTATGCGTATGAATCACGTCGCAGCCGCGACAAAGCGACCCCATATGCCGATATGGTGGGACCCGGTATTTTGATCGGCACGGCATTTCACGGGCAAAATATCGCCCCGATCAAATCAACGCTCGAAACTGCTGGCATTCGCTTAAACGCGCTGCCCGTCACCGAAATTACCAATACGATCAAGATTTTGCCCGATTATGTGCGTAAACACGGGCTGCCCTACAGCATCTTAAATGATCTCGATTTGACGACCGAGCGTGTGGAAGAAATTATGCGCGTCACCGGTTTAGGTTAGCGTTCGACGTTGAAAAGTATTGAACCGCAGACAGCGCAGAGCAACAGGTTAACTACTCCGCGTCCTGTGCGGTTCAATACTTTTTCCAGCCCAAGTAGATTTATCGCCCCGTAACTTTCTTCAGGATGTCGAACCAGAACGGCGAGCCCTGACCAATCGCCAACGTCGTGATCGCCCAACCCAGCACTTTTGCGAAGAATAAGCCAAAATCGAATTGTCCGTTGGGAATACCAACCGGGAATAACTGCGCCAAATTGCGCTTATCGTCGCAGCGTGGCGGCGTCGTTTGGATGAGCGCCTGTTGCGCGCTGCCTTCGCTATCCAGCGCCAGCGCCGACCCATCTTCAATCGACGCCGCAGCTTCGGACGCGGCTGCTTCTGATGCGCGTTGATTTTCGGCAGCGATCAAAAAGCACGCTTCGGCGGCAGCAGGATCGTTGTACCACCCAATCGGCAAACGTAATTCGGATAAGCTGTTGAGCGCAGTACCGACCGACGTGACAGCGTTGGCAATCGCCTGAGATTCGGCGGTGAAATCCGCATCCGCAATCGGATCAGTGACCGCATTTGGGTCGGCGGTTGAAGCAGGGTCTGGCGTCGTGGTTGGCTGTGGCGTCGGGACACTTTGTTGTATTGCCTGTTCGAGCGCGACCGACGCGGTCTGCGCGACCTGTTGGGCGCCGTCGCGCAATACCGGGTCTTCCCACAACGCACGCGCCAGTTGAATCGCATCGATATTGAGCGCAATCGCAATGATGACGCCGACAATCGTCGTGATCAATGCCAGCCGCCGCGCATAGTGTTCGCTCAATCGGTTCATTTGCGAATCAAACCAACTGGAAACGCGCTCTTTGGCATCGTCGAATTTCTTCGCGGAGCCGATCAAGACATGCAGCGCACGTTTGGTTTCGTTATCCCCGGTGATTTGATTGACGCCTTCTAACAGCGGGATCAAATCGCCCGTTTGGTTGCGATTACGGCGCAGAATATCTTCACGAATATCGCGGAGTTGATCGAGCAGCTCCGTAAGTTCGATGGCGACGCTTGGTTCGTCCGCGAGCAGTTTAAGGAACTGTTTGCGCGTATCTTCGACGCTGAGCACATTCGTCGAAAGCTGACAAATTACATCGTTGATGTTTTCGCGCGCATCCGCATGGCGGATGGTTTTGGCAATATCGTAAAACGGTGCGTATAACAGGCGCTCGGCGTTATCACTTAAAATGCCGAACAGCGCATCGGTGAAAATCTTCGGTTCGACCCATGTGACGCCTGTCAGCGTTTGCCCTTCGGTGACTTGAATCGAGACGGACTCAATCGACCGGCTCGTTTCGCCGCGCACGGTTGCCGCGACCAAATCGCTCAACTTTGGATCGACAACGCGAACAAGCGGATGCGACAATATCTGCGCGCGCATCGCCGGGTCGGTGATTAATTCTTTAATGCCTGTACGCAAAATGCGTGCACGCAGGCGAAAACCATTGGTAATGAGTGTATTAATTTGTGTGACGATGATGCTGAGCAGGCTGAATACAAGCACCATGCCCAAGACTACGCCGATAATGGCTCCAAAATCCATAGAACGCCCCCTTCGATACCTGTATGACTATAACGCAAACTTGGAAATCACACAGGTTGAGCGTGCCGCGCATCATCGCTATAATGAACCGCTCAGAGGGGCGATGGATTCCCCGCGAAACCAGGAGACACCAGCAGTGACATACGACAAAATTACCGTGCCGTCCGAAGGCGAAAAGATCGGCGTCGTCGATGGCAAACTTCACATTCCTGATCACCCGATTTTGATGTTCATCGAAGGCGACGGAATCGGTTATGACATCATGACCGCCAGCAAACGTATCTGGGATGCAGCGGTTGAAAAAGCCTACGGCGGCAAGCGTAAGATCGCATGGATGGAAATTTATTGCGGCGAAAAAGCGGCGGGGTTATACGACGGCAATTATATGCCAGAAGAAACCTTCGCCGCGCTGCGCGAATACAAAGTCGGCATCAAAGGACCTTTGACCACGCCTGTCGGCGGCGGCTTTCGTAGTTTGAATGTGACATTGCGTCAAGTGCTCGATCTGTACTCGTGCGTGCGCCCGGTACGCTGGTATCGCGGTGTGCCAAGCCCAGTACGTCACCCAGAAGAAATCGATATTGTCATTTTCCGTGAAAATACCGAAGACGTGTACGCGGGCATTGAATATGAAAGCGGTTCGCCCGAAAACATCAAGCTTGCCAAGTTCTTGCGTGAAGAACTCGGCGCAGAATTCTTCCAGGACGCGGGCTTGGGCATCAAGCCGATCAGCGCGTTTGGCAGCAAGCGTTTGGTGCGTGCGGCGATTCAATACGCCATCGAACACAAGCGTAAAAACGTGACGCTGGTGCACAAAGGCAATATTCAGAAATTCACCGAAGGCGCGTTTCAGAAATGGGGCTATGAAGTCGCCGCAGAAGAATTTCCTGATCAAACGATTTCGTGGGCGGATGTCGAGAAAAATCACGGCGGCAAAATCCCCGAAGGCAAAATCTTGATCCAGGACACGATTGCCGACATCATGTTCCAGAAAATGCTGCTGCGACCGAGCGAACATGATGTGATTGCCACGCCGAACCTGAACGGCGACTACTTAAGCGACGCGGTCGCGGCAGAAGTCGGCGGCGTCGGCATTGCGCCCGGTGCGAATATTGGTGATGAAGTCGCGTTATTTGAAGCGACGCACGGCACCGCGCCGAAATACACCAACCTCGACAAAGTGAACCCTGGTTCGCTGTTGTTTAGCGGCGTCATGATGCTCGAATACATCGGCTGGCAAGAAGTGAGCGATTTGATCACGAAAGCATACGAACTCACGCTCGACGAAAAAGTCGTCACCTACGACTTTGCCCGTCAGATGGAAGGCGCGCGCGAAGTTTCGACCAGCGCGTTCGCCACGCAAATCATCGGTAACATGTAAACGTAAAAATCTTCATACGGCGGCATATACGCCGCGCGGGGATAGGGCGTGCCCTGTCCCCGCAAATGAACTTTTATCTGAAAAGCGCCGTAAAAACCCCTGCCTTCAGGCATGGTGATATAAGGCGTCGGTCTTGTATTTTTTCTGCTGAAATAGGGTATAATAGGGGAGATTGAGGATGCGGAAACACCCCCAACCAACTCCCGACGTAGGAGCGCCGAAAGCTTGAGCGACTCTATCACCCTTCACAAGATGTACAAATACCGACTTTTCCGCGCCGACAAGAAAGATCGGAGGCTGCGGTATAAGCTGTTTGTTGCGTCTACGGTGTGGAATCACTTCATCGCCCTCCAACGACGTTATTAC
>JBBRAA010000044.1:0-30211 GCA_038207205.1 Aggregatilineales bacterium | reverse complement strand
CAGTCGCAACGGCGGCAGTTCGAACACTTGCCGTTTGCTCACCGCTTCCACTGCCGTTTGGCTCAGGTCGTGCTGGCAGTGGGGACAACTGTCCACCGTGTGCAGCAGCACCATGTCTGGCGCTGCCACCGCCTCCAGTGTTTCCCCTTTATGCCCCGGTTGTCCGCCGCTTTTTCGCTCGCCCTTTTCCCGCTGGCTTGGGGGCGAGCTTTTTCAGCCCGTCGCTGCTCGGCGGCTTGCTGCTGTTGCCGCTGTGCTTGGCGAGCTGCGCCTTCAGTTCAGCGATCTCGGCGCTCAAGCGCTCGATAATCTGCCGCTGTTCGCGGATAATGGCTAGGAGTTCTGCTTCACGAGTGGCGTTCATCTCTCTTTATATGCCACATTTTCTTTTTTTGCGCTAGGCTATGGCTGTGTAGTTACCAATTCGGGAATGGCGGCCATTTCATTGGATTTTTCCGCTACTTGCACTTGCGCCAACGTTAATCGATTGGCAGTTGCCCAAGCACTGACCACATGCAAGGTGGATTTACCCTGTTGGTCGCATGTCCCGCGCGCTGTTTTGCCATCAATCGCTACCACTTGTCCATTCGTTAGCTCGAATACAGCTTGTACCCACGCTATAAAGCGCTCCTGAAACGCTTGTCCGTCAACATGCTCGAACACCCGTTTAATAGTGTCGTGCGAGGGAATGCCATTCTTCAACTCTAACCACTTTTTCAGCCACTTTTCTTTCCCCTCCGCAAAGGCTGCTATTTCTTCCCAGCCATCCGCACCAGCAAGCACTGCACAAATGGCGATCATGACGATATCCAATAATTTGTGCCGACATTTGTTAATCATCCTCGGTTCTGGTAAATCCCCAAAATGATGAACCAAATCATGGGCTACTTCCATTTTCATTTCCCCGTGATTTTCTCCGCCCTTGTTTCTTTTCTTTATTCTCTCACAATTCTATCTCATGCGTCCGCCCTTGGGTGAGGGCTGAGCAGTCAACCGCGAAAAATACAATGCAAAGGCGTAAAGGGGATTCTATTGGGTTTAAGCGTCACCAGGTTTATGCCTTCGGCTTGAACCGATCGATGTCGATTTCCGGCTCGATGACGCGCATCGTGCGCGTGCTCGTTTGTGACGCGCGCATCATGCTCAGGTTCGCCGCCCGTATCGCACGCGGACGCAGTATGCCTGCATACACGATCAAGCCCAGTACGGTCATCGCGCCGATAGTGACCAGCGCGCCCAACCCAGCCGCCGCCACGCGCACGATTTCGCTTCGTCCGGCGTCCACCTGTGCCGCTGTCTCCAACGCGCTTGGCGGGGCGGCGCTCAAGCGCTGACCGCCGAACTCGACCACTGTCGGCAGCGCGCCGGATTCGATCAACACGGTGAACTGTGTCGGCGTCGTCGGCGTCAAATCGACGCTGATGGCAACCATCGTATATTGTCCCGGCGGCAAATATTGAAAACCGACCAAGCCTTGCGTCGAATTTGGCGATTGATCGAGCAGCGCGCTGGCGATGACCATGCCGCCGCCGTCGATGAGTTCGACCGAAATACCGCGTGTGATCAACGGTTCGCCCGCGTCACGCATCGCATCGCCGTCGCGGTCTTCAAACGCGCGCAGCCAAAATTGTCCACCGTCGCCTTGCGCGCTGACATGTGTTGTCAGCAGCAAAAGCAAAAAGATCAAATAAAGTCGTTTCATAAAAACCTTAAATAGACCGCGTGGAATAGCGGCGCGAAACAGGTATTGTAGGGGCGACCCATCGAGTCGCCCGTTGGCAGACAGGGCGTGCCGTGTCCCTACAGCACAGTATCGTTGCGCGCGCATTCGCCAGATTTTCTCTTAGCGACGACGCAGCAAGAATGTCGCGCCTAAGCCGATCACCAGCACCACACCCGCCGCCCCGACCACGATCAATCCGAGATTGTCGCTGACCGGGTTGCTTTGCGGCGTTTGATCGACCACCTGCTGCGCGATAACGGCGTCGGCAGTGGGCGCTTGTGCGGGAATCACCCCCGCCGCCGCCCCAAAAATGACGTTGACCGGGACACCAATCTGCGCCCGCACCACCAACTGCGTGGGAGTCGTCAACCCATAACCGTCGGGTGCGCTGGCACGCGCGATATAATCGCCCGCTACCACGTCGGCGAGGCAGTGCGGTTCGCTGCCATCGGTGAGGTATTCGCGTGCACTATTCACGCCGTCATCGATGATAATGACGCCGCCGCCGAGCATTTCCTCGCCGAGTTCTTGAATACGGTTCAAATTGACATCGTTGAACAGCATCACGCACAGCGTCGCCGCCGCCGATGACGGATCGAAGGTGGGCGCAACATCACCCGACCCGACCGAATTGACAGGCGCGGGCGGCGCATCCGGCGCGCTGATCGGTTCGCGCAGATTTTCTGGTGTCGGTTCGGTCTGTGCCTGCGCGACTTCGATGACCAAATCGGTCACGGCGGGCGGAATAAATGCTGCCGCTACAGCATCCGTCGAACTTGCCTCTATCGTCTCGCTCCCTGTTAACGGTGAGGCGCTAGGGGTGGGGGTAAGCGTGGTTGCCGCCTCTACAGCCTCGGTTTCTTCAACATCGGTCGTCGTTACTGCCGCGCCCGCAGAATCGACCGCCACAGTATTGCTGGCGGTCGTGGTCGCGTCTGCGGGCGCGGAACTAAAAGACGCGGGGGTCTCGGCGCTGGCGATTTCGACGCCGTTGATCGCACCGCCGACGTTTTGCGGGTCGAACTGTGGATTGAAGTAATAGAACAAGCGCGATCCGGTACCGCGCCCTGCCAGCGTGGAGGGTGGCGCGACGGGTTGAATCGTCACCGCACCACTTATGCCGGTTTCACCGACAATCGCGCTGCTTGGTTCACTGCCAATGCCGCCCAAACTGCCTGGCGCCGTGATGATGATCTCTTGACCGAGCAGTAAGTAACCCGCGTCGCGGATATCCGGGTTGATCGCCAGAATATCGGCGCGCGTCATCCCATAAGCGACGGCGATGCTGTCCAACGTATCGCCAGGTCCTACGATATGCACCACCGAGCCATCGGGGCGCGCGTTTTGCGGAATCACGAACGGCACTTCTTGTGGCGGAATCGCCGTCGGCGGTACGACCGGGACGCCGGCAGCGGGCGCGGCTGCGCCACCCGCGCCGCCGCCACCGAAGAACGCATCATCCCAATACACATTGTTGATTTGCGTCGGCGCGGTCTGCGTGACGTACAGGAAAATCGTTGCGCTCGTACCAGTGGTGGTCGCCGTGCTGGTCATTTGCTGCCATACGCCATGCGGCGCGGCATTTGCTGACCATACGATGTCGCCATCGAAGACATTGTTGCCACCGTTCGGGTCGATGCCGACGCGCACAAGCCCGCCGCTTGCCCCGTTCGATGTACAGTTATCCGAATCAGCGGGCACATCACACGTTTTCAACTGCGCCCATGCGCTCGCGGTGACATTGCCACCCTGCGTCACGGCGACAGTCTGATATATCGCAACCGTGAATGTCGCATAACCACGATTGAAGTTGAGCGCCTTCGTGCCGCTGTGCGGGTCGGGACCGGGTCCGTTGTGCGGGAAAGCGACGGGCTGTAGGTTCATCCAATCCGCCGTGCGCGGTTGTTCGATGATCGTCAGTCCCCACGGGGCGGGAACATTCAGATCGGCGCGTCCGCGATTGGTATATTCGCCTTCCATGCCGGGGTCGCCCAGCGCGTTACCGTCTTGCGCCAGCGTTGGCAGTGCCAGCGTCAAAAGCGCCGCGCACAAGCTGAGCATGATCCATTGCATTTGTTTCATCTGGGAATTTACTCGCTGTTTGTTAAACACACGTGGAGCATTATAACACAACGGGTTTTGCGATCTGTTCACAGCGCCGGAGAATCGTCGGTTTTTGAAACGGGGTTGTAGGGGCGGGACACAGACCCACCCGCGTCAATCGATTACGGCGTCAATCCGATAAACCGCACCGCCGCGATATTCGACGTGCAATCGTCGCGCGTGACGACCGTGATCGTCGCGCTGGCGGGTATGCCAGCGGGGTTAAGAAGCTGCACGGTGTAGGTCGCGATGGTCGCTTGTGTTCCCAACTGCTGTTCAAAACCGCCAGCGCCCGATCCACGATCACTGCCCGTCGCTAAGATCGTATCGATGCCGTCACCCACGATACGCACGCCGTAACCAAGCACGGCTTCCCCCGCAAAATCGACGACCGTCCCAGAAATGCTCGACCACGCGCATCCGCCGCGTCCATCGGGGTTGGTGATGAACACCACCCGCCCGCTGTACGCAAAACCGGGCGTTGGGCTTAGGGTCGGCACGGTCGGATCAACCGCTGTTCCTGGGGTGCCAAGCGGTAAAAGCTCATTCAGGTTGATGGGCGTAAACGTCATTGTCGGCGGTGCAATCTCTGATGTCACCTCGGCGGTCGCATCCGTTCCATTCTCCACAATTGGCGAGGCACTGGCGGAGGGGTTGATCGCGCCCGCATCGCTCAATAGAGACGGACTGGGGGAAGGGGTAAGCGTTTGAGCCGATGGCGTGCGTGTCGCGGTGGCGTTGGGCGTCTCCGAGACCACGACCGGGAACGGCGTATCTGGCGGAAACGGATTGAACGCCGAATACGGGTTATTCCACACCGTGGCGTATACGACGATCAGCCCAATCGCACCAATGATGAACCCCAGCGTAATCACGTTGCGCAGTGCATTGCTGGCGCGCGGCTTGGCTGGGGCACTTTTTGGGGTACGCTTAATCTCGTCGGGCAGGGGCGCGAACCCCGAATCGTCTCGTTCAGGCATTAAAACTCCACGTGATGCGTGATGCGTGCTGAGTAATCAGTATCGGCAGATCGCAGCGGTTTTAGTCAGCACTCAGCACTCGTTACTGTTTTTACTCATTCCTCATCACGACTGTCCTTAAAACGGTCGTGTCTGCTTAAAATTGACCACGCCGACATTTTGATCGCAGCGCGCGGTGAAATCGAGCCGGACTTGATCGCTGATGACGGTACCTTGTGGCGATTGTAGTTCGACGATATAGCTGCTCAACGTGACGCCCGTCCCAATCGGGACTTCAAAGCCGCTCGCCCCATATAAGGTGTTCGAGCCGCTCGTGGTATACACGTCGATTCCCGGACCGATCACATGAACGCGAACGCCAAGCAGCGGTGCGTCGTTCACGTCGAAAACCTGTCCGCCTACGCCTTGAAACAAACAGCCTGCCGAATTCGCAAAGTTTGAAACCAGCACTGCTGGCTCACGCAGGGTGAACGGGAACGGTGACGGCGTTTCGCCCAGCGGCGGCAGCGGCGTCGGCGGTTCATTGGTGGTCGTCGGCGTCACCGTTTGACTGGCTTCCAAGGATGGCGTCACCGATGGAAACAGCGTATTGGTCGCGGGCGGCGGTGTCCCTGTTAAGGGCGTCACGGTCGGTGGGCGCGGTGTAGTCGTCGGCGTTGTCGGGGTGAAAGGTGTGAAACTCGGCGGCAGTGTCCCCGCGCTGAAACCCGCTGCCGTATTGCGCGGCGTCACCGTCGCTGCTTCTGGCGTCACTGTCAGGGTTGGCGTCTCGCTCAGCGTCACGCTTGGCTCTGGTGTTTCAGTGATCGTCGGCGTCATGGTGACGGTGAAGGTTTCGGTTGGCGTAAATGTTATAGTCGGCGTAAAGGTCTGCGACGGTGTAAAGGTCAGCGTTTCCGTCGGCAGTTGTGCCAGTGTTGGCACCGCCAGCGCGACGGCGGTCGGTGGCGGTGGCGGCGCGGCGAAGCGCGTGATCACGAATGCAACCCACACGATCCCCAGAATAAGAAACACCCAGCTCAAGAAATTATAGAATCCTGCTGCGCCTCGCCCCATGTCTCTCGCATCCTCTGTACAGGCATAGTCAAGCCATGCCTACCCGTCGCTTTACACGAAACGCGCGTTTTCGCGCGTAAAACTTTTTAATCGATCAACCCTGCAAATAATACTCGATCTCCGCCGCTTGCGTCAGCGTTTGCAGCCATGCATTGAACAGCGATTGCGCCAACTGCGGACGTTTGGCTTCTTCAACCGGACGTTCGCCCCGTTCGAGCGTCTGCAAAATGTGATATCCCAACGATGTGCGGATTGGTCCGATAATGTTGCCCGGTTCCAGGCTGAATGCCGCATCCGCCAGCGTCGCATCGAGCAGTTCTTCTCGTGTGAACCAGCCGAGATCGCCGCCGTTGTCTTTCGTCGTCATATCGATTGAGAACGCCGCTGCCACAGTTGCGAAATCGGCTCCGCCCTGAATTTGCAGCATAATCGCCGTCGCTTCGGCTTCGTCCGTCACTAAAATATGCCGCGCGCGCACCTGTGGCAAATTGCCATTCAAAGGCGCGGTTACGCGGTCACGCAGTCGATTGACGGTCATCGATTGGCGCAGCGAGTCGCGGAAATCCGCCTCGTTGTAGCCGTTGACGCGCAGCCATTCGTTCCAGCCGGGCGCGCCACCTGCTTGATCGATATACGTCTGAACTTCGACGGTCAATTCGTCCTCGGTGATGGCGATGCCATCACTCGCCGCCTGTTGATCGATCAACGCCTGTTCGACCAGTGTGCCTAGCACCGCCGCGCGCAGCGAGGCTTCGTCTGCGACGACCAATAACTGCTGTTCAAAGCGCGATAACGTCACTTGATATTCTGCCAGGGTAATCGCCTGTCCGTTGACCCGTGCCACCAACGTTTGCCCATTTTCATCCGTCGGTAATGCCGACGTATCGATCGGCGCGTTCGTCGGCGCGACCTCAAGGTTTTGAGCTGCGCCTTCGGTCGGCGCGGCGTTTCCGCCGCAGCCTGTCATCATCACGCATACCGCCGCGAACAAGATCGGCAGCCCGTGTTTGAATACAAATACACTCACGCGGGTGTCTCCACTCATGCTCAAGCCAATTTTGGGTTGCCCAAAAGCCCATTATAACGATCAACGCATGTTTCCGCACACACATTCTTCTGTACCGGGTCTTGCGCTATACTTTGATCACGCTTTTGTTACTTTATGATATTAAATGGTCATTCCGGCAATTAACCAACCTTATCCCGAAAGGCTTACTATAATGACCGTCGATGTCGAACAACTGCTCGCTTACGAGTTTCCCGCCATTACCTTTACCTATACCCCGCGTGATGTCTCGCTTTACGCGCTCGGCGTCGGTGCGCCCGCCGACCCACTCGATCAGGACGAACTCCGCTTCGTCTATGAACGCAGCGGCGCGGGCTTTCGCGTGCTCCCCACGTTCGGCGTCCTGTTTCCCGGCAAAATGATCGACCATTTGCTCACAGGTGAACTGCCCGGTCTTACTTACAACCCGATGATGCTGCTGCACGGCGAACAATATCTGGCGTTCAAAGCGCCGCTCACCGAAAGTGCGACGATCACGTGTCGTCCGCGCGTGAAGGCGGTCTACGATAAAGGCAGCGGCGCCGTACTCATCACCGCCACGCCGTGTTACGATGAGAACGGGACTGAACTTATCTATAACGAGAGCGCCATGTTCATTCGGGGAATCGGCGGGTGGGGTGGCGAACGCGGCGCCGCGTCCGACGCCAATGACCCGCCTGATCGTGCCCCCGACGCTGTGATCGAGGAACGTACGAGCGACAAGCAAGCGCTGATCTATCGGCTGTCAGGTGATATTAATCCGCTTCATGCCGACCCGATGATGGCGGCGTTCGGCGGCTTCGATAAGCCGATCCTGCATGGTCTGGCGTCGTTCGGGTATGCAGGGCGCGCAGTCCTCAAAGCCTTTTGCGAGAACGATCCAGCGCGCTTTAGCAGCATTAAAGTCCGATTCGTCAAACATGTTTTCCCCGGCGATACCTTGATCACCGAGATGTGGCGCGTAAGTGAGACGCGCATTGTCTTGCGCGTGCGCGTCTCGGAGCGCGATGCTGTCGTGCTGGCGAACGCGGCGGTCGAACTCGCGTAGAGGCAAAAAGCAAAAAGATTCAACGCAGAAACGCAAAGGATGAAAGACGCAGGGATGTGTAGAGGCGACCCGGTGGGTCGCTGACTTATCGTTTCGTACCACTTGCTCGCCGCCCGCGTCATCCGTCATGATACAATCGTGCGTAGGAGCAGGATTCACACCTGCCCCAACATCGCCCAGATGAGGACATGGATCATGGTCGATCAAATCCGTGAGGGAATGCCGCTTGAGGATTTTTTGCGTATCCCGCATGAAAAATTCGAGTACATCGATGGACAGGTCAACATTATTTTGAGTCCAGTAAAACCCGGTCACGCCTATTTATCGAATCTTTTAGCAAAATTTCTGAGGGACTGTGCAGAACCACTCGGACTTGGTAAGGTCATGGTCGAATTTCCATTTGCGATGGTCGATTCACCCGATTGGGTACGCGGATCACGCGTGCCGGATGTGTCATTTTATGCAGAGCATCGCTGGAATGCTTATGTAGGGGATGATTCGAGTTGGCGTGACCGTCCTTTCACATTAATACCCGATTTGGTTGTCGAGATCGTCTCTGAAAACGACAATTTACGTGATGTTTTTCGCAAAGCCGACCTGTATATCAACGACGGCGTGCGGCTGGTGTGGGTGATCGACCCCGATCCCAAATTGATCTACGTATATCAACCTGGACACGCGGAAATCTTGCGGTTGGGCGCCAAAGATACGCTCACCGCCGTGCCAATCCTCTCTGAATTTAGTCTGCAGGTCAGCCAATTATTTGCATGAGACGATTAATCAATTTGAACGGACGTGCGCGGGCATGGCACAGCCAAGCTCGTACAAACGTCTTTGCGCCTTTCATCCTTTGCGTCTTTGCGTTGAATCTTTTGTTTTTTAGGACTGCTTCCGCGCAAGATGCCGTGCCAACGCTGACCCCACTCCCCACGTATACGCTGACGCCCGCGCCGATCCCGACGCAAAGCCTGATAACGCCAACGCCCGCGTTCAATTTCGGCGCGCCGCCCGAATATATCCATCCGCCCGCCGCATTGAGCGCGCGCGACGGCTGGTCGTGCGGTGAGTTCCCGTGTGAAGACGACATCGACGGTTGGCTGCGGCGGATTCAAGTGCCGCAAGGTTATCTGCTCGAACATGTCGGACGTTTCCCCGGCGCGCCGATGCAAATTGTGTATGGCGACGATGGACGTTTATACGCGACAGTGCTGGAAAATGGTACACGATCTGGCGCGGTTTACGCTATGAACGCCGACGGTACAAGTGAGCGCATCAGCGCCACACTGGTCTCGCCGCTCGGTCTGGCGTTTCAGCCGGGAACAGCGATTTTATATGTGACCGCGCGCTTGACCGAAACGAGCGGCGGCGCGCTGTACCGGGTGATGCCAGACGGACAAACCGACCTTGTGATCGACTCGCTGCCGTGCTGTTACATGTTGATCGATAACCAGCCCAACGGCATCACGTTCGGCGCGGACGGCTATTTATATATGGGCGTTGGCGCGCTGACCGACCACACGGAGCCGCCGCAAGGATCGAACGCGCGCTTTGTCACACTCACGCCGAACGAAGCAGCGATTCTGCGGATTCAACCGCACACAGGTGAGATCAACGTGGTCGCAAGCGGAATCCGCAATCCCTACGATGTCGCGTTCGACGCGGGCGGTGGTCTATACGCGACCGACAGCGGCTTAATCACGGGGGAAGGCGACCGCGTGCTGCGCGCGCTGGTGGGTGAGACTTATGGTTTTCCGTATTGGCGCGAACGCGGCTGCGAAGAATGCGAGTTCACACCGGGCAACATCACGATTGCGCCGGATTTATGGACATTCCCGCCGTATACGCTGCCGCGTGGCATCACCGTGTATCTCGGCGCGGGCTACCCGACCAATTTGTTCGGCAGCGTATTCGTCGCGTTGTGGAACGGCGTCGAAAGTGGGCAGCGCGTCGTTCGCATCGATCCACGCGCGATCCCGCCGGATGCCAGTCAGCCCGAAGCCGGTATGACGCCGCCGCCGTGGGCAACCGTGACGCCCGAACCGCCGCCCGCGCCCGAACCATTCGTGACCGGGCTGATCCGCCCGATCGATGTCACGGTGTCGCCCGATGGGTGGCTGATCGTCGCGGATTTTGTATATGGAAATGTGTGGCGCGTGGTGTATCAGCCGGATTGAGTGTAAATGCAGAAATGTCTCGTGCATTCAAAACGCAGTACAATAAAAACACCCTACAACTGACAACTTTTCATCAGCGCAAGTTTGAGCTATGTTCTGGATATTCATTGCAAATTGCCGGAGAACATATGCCCCTTACCCGCCGCGATCTGGTCATAGGCACTATTTTCCTGGTCAGCATCGCCCTGCTCATCGGCACACTTTCGATGCGAAACGGACCGAACATCGCCCCCGACGAGGCACATTTTGTCGGTTATGCGCTCGGTGTGCAGCAAGGGCGTGGCTTGACCATGTTGAGCGCCGCGTATGACAGCGCGGAAATATCGCACACGATTGCGTGGTGGCCGCCGTTGTATCCGCTGCTGCTCACGTTGGTTTCGTTGGGTGGCGATCCACGTCAAGGCTTGGTTTTTATGGGCTACATCGGCTTGGTCGCCACCGCCCTGCTGATGGCGCTGCTGGCATATCGCGTGCTTGGCAGCCGTTTTCATGCGATTGCCGCCGCGTTATTCCTGATCTCTATCTACGGTCTGATCTCGCCCGCATCGCGCGGCGCGGTCGAAACCGTGTTCATCCCGCTCGTGTTGGGCGTGTGTATCCTGGCGCTCGATTATCAGTTCGGCGTCCCGGTCACATCGCTGCGGCGTGCGCTGATTTTGCTCGTGCTTTTGGCGGCTGGCGCGCTTATCCGCAATTTGATGTTCGTGATCACACTGGCGTTGTGCGCCTACCTGCTGCTGTGGGCGTGGAGCCTGCGCGGTCAGCACGTGCGTCCGTCACCTTATTGGCATATCGTCATCGTCGCCGCATCGGTGATCCCATTCGGGCTTTTCAGCCTGTACAACGGTATCGTCAACGATAATCCGTTGGGGATGCACCGCCTTGTCAGCACGTTCAAACTCGATGACATCAATAACGCGATCGTTGTACTCTCGCATCAATCCGCACATGGCGTGCGTACCGCGCTGTCTATGGTCGGTCTGCGTCAAGGCGGCATAATGGTGATTGGGCGCGTGCTTATTATCGTGCTCCCGATTGTGCTGCTCGTCCGATTTTGGTTCGTACGCAAACAGCGCCCGCCCGTTGTCACGGCGGCGTCAGCATTTTGGCTGGTCACGCTCGTCACCATAATTTACGCAGTCGTGTATCTCGGTATCACCGCATTTATGCCCTACAGCTTTCCCGAAGCGGCGCGTTACCTGATGCCCTCGTTTATCGGCTTCATCTTATGGGTGCTGATGCTGTCGCGGCGGCTGAAAATTCCGCGCGTGATCGAAATTGTAGTGGTGGCGCTCTATGTTTACAGCGGAATTACCGCTGCCGCCGTCAATACTGGACGTGGGGTGAGCTTCAACATCGAGCCGTTTCGGGAAGATTGGATTTTGCAACGGCTGGCAGATTTTGTGCCAGACGACGCGATCCTGATCGGCGGAGAATATGCGTATCGGCATATCGGCGCACTGCCAACCACGCCGATTCGCACCGGTACTGTAGACGACAACCTTTATTTTCAACTGCGCTGTGATCAAATGGTGTATCCGGCGGGGTATCCGCATGTAGCGATGATTTTGTTGGGCGAAACGCCCGACGATGTTGTCGTGCTCGACCGTACGCCCGAACAGCGCGTCGCTTTTCTGACCGCGTGGTTCGCGCCGTGTGGCGTGGTCGAAAGTTTTGAAACCAGCGATGTTACGACGTTGGCGATTGGCATATTGAACGACGAATTCATACAATGAGGGCGACTGATGCGGTCAACCACCAGCATTGATAGAGGCATGGCATAACCGTGTCTCTACCAAATGCTTCGCGTTTTTGGTCGTTAATCTTCGCATTCGCCGCGTAAGACGGGCGCAAGTATCGCCTCCAAATCCGCAACGGATTCCATACGCACGATTTGCGCGCGCATTTCTGCTGCGCCGCGCACTTCGTTGACATAACGTGATAACTGACCACGCAGTTCATAAATGGCGATTTTGTGTTTTCCTGGTGGCGTGCGTCCGAGCGTGCGCCGTGCCTGTTCGAGCGCGGTTTCGGCACGTTCGCGAGGTCCCGGAATCGGCATCGTGTCGCCCGTGCGTAACTCATGCGCGATCTGGCGAAAAATCCATGGATTGCCCATCGCCGCCCGCCCGATCATGACGCCATCACAGCCTGTCTCGGTCAGCATACGGCGCGCGTCGTCGGCGGTTTCAACATCGCCGTTGCCGATCACAGGGATGGTCACGACTTCCTTGACGCGCTTGATCCACGACCAGTCAGCCGTTCCGGTGAACCCCTGGGTGGCGAAGCGCGCATGTACCGCGATCGCTTTAACGCCTGATTGTTCTGCCGCGCGCGCGAACTCGACACAGGTCGGGTTGGTCTGATCCCAGCCCGCGCGGATTTTGACCGTTACCGGCACATTGACCGCCTTGATCACCGCATCGACAACTGCCGTCGCCGCGCCCACATCTTTGAGCAGCGCTGCGCCCGCGCCACGTTTAGCGACTTTCGGCACCCAACACCCCATGTTGATATCGATGATGTTAGCGCCTAAATCCGCGATGATCGCCGCCGCCTCCGCCATGATCACCGGGTCGCTGCCGAACAACTGTACCGCCAGCGGCGATTCTTCCGGCGTCCAGTCGATCAAGTGGTTGCCCTTCACACCGCGCCAATGCAGCGCGTCACTGCTGATCAGTTCGGTACACACTAAACCGCAGTCGCCAAAATCGCGCGCCAGTGTACGCAGCGCGTAGCCCGTTTGTCCTGCCATCGGCGCGAGTGTGAGCGGACTTTCGACCAGAATATGGTCGATCATCATCGGGCGCAGCAGTGTCTCTTGTACATTCGTCATTAACATCGTTATACCAACCCTGCTGCGCGCGCCAGTAAATACGCGATTCCCAACGAGAGCAGCAGCAGCATCCATACCAGAATGCGCCCTGTCTCTTGCGCCGGGTTGATCACGCTTTCGGTGACGCTCACATCGCCCAACAAATCGACATAAAAATCCACGTTGATACGCTTGCGCGTCAGCCGCGCCATGTAATCGTGTCCGGTCACGTATATCCAACCGGATTCTTCTTCGCGCCATGCTTCACCGCAGCGCTCGCGGATCGCGCGTTCGAGTAAGATGCGCGCTTCTTCTGCGGGGATCGGTTC
Organism: Aggregatilineales bacterium; assembly: GCA_038207205.1. Lineage (GTDB taxonomy): Bacteria > Chloroflexota > Anaerolineae > Aggregatilineales > Phototrophicaceae > Flexifilum. The sequence continues at coordinate 16,938 of JBBRAA010000044.1, read as the reverse complement.
AATCGTGTCGGTCATGCCCACGCTTTCCGTAATTGGACGTTATGCGCTGCATTGTACACCGCGCCGCCGCGTAACCGAAGGGACGGCATTCCATGTTATGATATTTTGAGCAAAGACAGGAGTTTGATCATGGACATGATCGCGCCCGATTCAAGCAGCGACACGGTGTACAGCGCCGACGAATTTTGGGAACTTTCTCAGCGCCCCGAATATGCCGATATGCGCCTTGAACTGAGCAAAGGAAGATTGATCGTCATGTCGCCAACCGGATGGGAACACGGAGATATTACCGCACTGCTGGTCACGTTCGTCAATGTTTTTGTGATGGAAAACAAATTAGGACGTGTAACCACTGGAGAAGCAGGCTTTATTCTTTATAACAATCCTGATCCAGATGGCAAAGATATCGTTCGTGTACCGGATGTTGGATTCATCGCGGCGGCGCATGTGCCGAAAAAATTATCCAAAAAATTTATTCCATTCGCGCCCGATCTCGCCATCGAAGTGATTTCACCGAGTGAAAGTGCATCCGAAATTCACGAGAAAGTCGCCGAATATTTACAGCATGGTACGCGCATGGTCGTCTTGTTTTACCCTGATACGCAGTCGGCAGGCGTGTACACCCCCACGACGTATCAAACCTTGACGATAGACGATGTGTGGGATGGCGACACGGTGCTGCCCGGTTTTCAACTGCCGCTCAAACGGTTATTCGAGTCATAGCGAACGGATTGTTATTTTCTGCGTTAATTCAAAATCTGATACTCGAACGAGAACGGACCCATCAACCCGTCGGAATCAATCGCCGCCACTGCCACCCCGCTAAAACGCGACGGCACGAACCCATCCCAACGCACGAACGGCTCCGAGACTTCAAAAATTTCGTTGTACTCCATCCGCCCGACGCCACGCAGCGCCACCAGATAACCTACTGCCTCGTCGCGGCGCTCCCACACCAACGTTCGCAGCCCGTCGCCATCATCGCGGAGCTGCACATTTGCTGGCGGACGAATCCCATCTGCCAGCGCCGATGCACATGCGAGTACTGTTTGTGTGGATCGTGTCAGATACAGCGCTTGCACATCTTCCAGTGTATCGCGGTCGTTGTGCTGACGACTGCTGTCCTCGTTGATTTCGATAAAGCGCACGGCGGGATAACCGACATCGCTAAAGCTCATATGATCGCTGTAACGTCCTTCGCGGTCTGCCGATGGCTGCATCAAAATCGCCATATCGGGCGCGTGCCGTCGTCCGATTAACTGGAGCGCGCGCGCCAACTGCCGCGAACTCGAATTACTTGGGTCGCTCAGCGTATCATCGCCGGCGCTGAACAAGCGGATTTCGCGGTCGTTGATCGACCCATCGGGTCCCGTACTGCTGCCGATGATGTCGAGATTGAGCATCGCATCGATGCGAATATTGTTGTTGATCAAATAATTATTGACAAATTCGATGCTGCCCAAGCGACCGATCTCTTCGGCGCTGAACGCGACGAACATCACCGTCGCGCGATGCTGACGCTGGCTCATAATGCGCGCCATTTCTATCATCGCGGCGACACCGCTGCCGTTGTCGTTGGCGCCTGGTGCATAAGCGTTGCCATCCTCAAAGGCGATGCTCACGCTGTCGTAGTGCGCGCCGATCAGCACGATCCCCGCGCCTGTCTCTGTGCCGGGAATGACACCGACGATATTGCGTCCTTCGCTGATCACGCCGCCCCATTCAATCGGAAAGACATGATCGTTGGCGACGACGAACGTCCCCTGTGACGCCTGCCGAATCGACTCGAATTGTCCGCGTATATAATTATATGCCGCACCGATACCGAAATTGGGCTGATTGAAGGGTGAATTGACATGGCGCGTGCTGAAATTTTGCAGCGTACTGATATGCAAAAACAGCCGATCCTGCTCGACCTGGTTGATCAGGTTGATGAGGCGCGCATCGACGCGTGCCGCGACCGTGACCGCCGCCGTTGGCAGTTGGTTTGGCGCGAGCGTTTGGTAGCCAATCGTGGGCGGCGGCGTGTCGGTCGCGCGTGGGATAATGGTCGGCGCGGGTTCACTGCTCAGCGTACAGGCGAGCAAAATGACGCCCATATAGAGCAGCAGGGCGGTCGAAATGAGGGTCGTGCGTGTCATTTTCATGACGCGCATTCTACCACATCATAACGTTAACGTTCATCCATCGGCGGGGTGACGCACGAAAGTCGTGTGAAATCTTTCGGTGTTTAATTTGACCACTGTGGTTGTGTCGATGAAAAAGCGGGTGAAGCTGCACAACTTTCACTTGCATCGGTCAAATGATAGACACATAAAAGGCTGTGATCGTTAAATGGCTTGATGTAGGCGAAACTTGTCTGATCTTGCGAGACATCGTATGCACCCAGAAAACGACCACGAAATAACTCGATCTGCACGTCATGATCGACATCGAGTGTAAAAAAGGTCGTTCTACCAAACTCGTTTGCAGAGAACAAAAGCCCCTGATTATTTTATACCCATAAGGGATAACCGCCAGTATCTTGAAGAATGGTTGTAGTGCGACCGACCGTAACGCCATAAATAAACGTAGTGATTGTGTCATCGAAGTACGAAATATAAGAAAGCTGCATTCCATCTGATGACCATTGAGGATTATAGGAAGCACCATCATTTGTGACTGGGGTGACTGTCAGCGAACGGGTGTCCAGCGTATAAACATTCGACTGCAAGTCATCTTCCAAAGCGGTGTGAAGGGGTCTTTCATTCCTTGCAGAACGCCGGTCGCAATCTTGAACGGCTCCTGGCTAAACGCGAGCGCGGGCTGCATGTCCGTGTTGCTGCCAAGCTCGCTTCTCTCGTCTTTCGGCATGTCCTGTCCCGCTGCTTCAATTTTGGATATGCTGTCTTTTTCTATTTCACATTAGGCGTATATATATTTCACAAAACATTTCGGCATTTTTTACGAACTAAGGTTGCGAATTCGATAAGAATCAGAATATGATTTCACATATTAGTATTCAGCACCTCAACTGTAGTTTGAATCATTTTGCTTTCTATGGAATCCCAACCGACTGAGTGATCATCATGACACGCTATCATATATTTCTCAGCTATATCAGTAAAGACGCCGATGTCATGTGGCGCGTGTTCAATGATTTGCGCACCGAAGGTTTAACGGTCTGGATTGACCAGACCAATCTTGAACCTGGTACGCTGGCATGGGATCGCGCTATCGAAGAAGCCATTGTCAATTCAGATTGCCTGATCGTGATTCTTTCACCAGGTGCACGCAAAAGCGAATGGGTGCGCGAAGAACTTCATTATGCCAAACAACTCGGTAAGCGCATTTTTCCGCTGTTGGCATCGGGCGAAGCACAAGACGCGATTCCGTTCGGTTTTTCGACCGCGCAATGGACAGATATACGCGACGATAAGCACTACCACGACGGCATTCTCAAATTAATCGATACACTGTGCCGGCAAATCGGTATCGAAAGCCGCACATCACGCCTGGAACGCATCGAACGCGAACGTCAGCTCAACGCCGAACGCGAGAAAAAACGCCGTAAATTGGAAGAGATTCGGTTGCAGGTGCAGGCGTTAGCGCATCAACGTCAGTTATTGCAGGACAAACTCGAACACGCCGCACAGGAAGAACACGATCTGCGCTTGCAGTTGGATTTTGTCGCCCTGCGACGCCAAAAACTACAAGATGATTACCGTGTATTGAGCAAGAAAGAACAACAGGTTCAGGAACAGCTCTTAAATTTGAACGAGCAGGTTCGCGCGCTCCATAACGAGCAGGATGAATGGACTCAGCCCGTCGAGTCGCGATGGAACGACATCCAGGATCACCTGCACGATTGGGAAAGCGAACTCCCTGGTTTCGCCGATCTGTCCTATACCGATGACGAAACCGAAGCGACGTGGCATAGCATCCCCGATATGCCGGATGATCTGCCAGAAATACGCCCATCATCACACAGTTATCCACAACTGCCTGCACCGCGCCCACAGGCGAACGTGGAGCAAGAAAAGCCATTGCGTAAGCGTCGTCAGTAGGACAATTTTGCTATCGGTATAACAAAGCCTACACATGGAATACATGATTGATCGGCTACACTATAGAGATGCAGCCGACTTTATCGATTCTACCATGACAACTTACGACGTATTTCTAAGCCACAGCAAAAAAGATGATGAATTCGTCCGCCGCATTTACCTCGATTTGCGCTCCAAAGGATTGCGTGTGTGGATCGACGAGACCGGTTTGCCTCCCGGCGAACCAAGTTGGCGGCGCACCATTGCCCATGCAATCCGCGATAGCACCGCCATGATTGCGCTGTGTTCGCCAGATGCGCTCGCAAGCGAATGGGTACAAAAAGAAATCGAATATGCCGAACAACACGAAGTGCGCGTGATTCCCGTACTCATACGCGGCAGCGACCGCGAGTCGGTGCCGTTCGGCTATGCCGGGGTGCAGCGGATCGATCTGCGAGACCCGCGACGGTATGCGCGCGGTGTGCAACTCCTGGTCAACACGGTCATCGGGGACAATCGATTTTTTGAATCCCCCACCCAGCCCGCTTCACTGCACAAAACACTGGTCAATAAAATGAGCCCAACCCGACCCGGCAAGATGCTGGTTGATAGCCGTGCGGTTACAGTGCGCGCGCCCACGATCCGACGTTGGCAGCGCTGGTTGATGCGACTGGGTTTGATGAGAGCGTAAAGCCGATGCTTGACAGCGCCCCCGCACTCGTGTTAGCCTTTCATTTATGAACATTTTCGCAGTTATCCGTCATCATCAACCAACCGACGTACGCATTTCGATGTGCTGCTGTCTGATGTGTTGTATGAACGCAGGTCAACCCCTACGACGGATGGCGCACGCGCGTTAAAAGACGCGCACTCGGATTGCAAAAACGAGCCGTTCCCGTCATGGGAGCGGCTTTTTTATTGACTACAGTTAAAAGAAAAAGCGGCTGCGATCTTTTTTAACTTTTAACTCAGGAGCTTTATGACCGTCATTTTGTCGAAAAACTTGCAAGCGCGCATTTTCGAGCATTTGCAAACAACGTATCCGAATGAGGGTGGCGGTTTTCTGCTCGGCACGCGCAATGCGGACGATGTGACCATCGTTGATACCGTGCAGGTGACGAATGTGTTTGAAGCAGCGGAGCAGTATCACCGCTACCAGATGACACCAACCGACTGGATGCGCTTGGAAGACCAGGCGGACGCGCGCGGACTGGCGTTGGTAGGGTATTATCATAGTCATCCCGATTCTCCGGCGATCCCGTCGGTCTATGACCGCGATCACGCGCTGCCGAACTTCACGTACTTGATCACGCAAGTACAAGACGCGCACGCGGTCGATTTACGCGGGTGGCGGCTGCGACCGGATCGCACGCAGTTTGATCCGTTGGGATTACAGATCGAATAAACACGGGTGTAAACACCCCCAAATATAGGAATTCGTGTACGGACAGTCGAACGACATGACAAGCCTTCAAGCGTGATCATTAGCGCGCTCCCTTATTTGTCGGTCTCGTTTCGAGCGCGATCATTAGCGCGCCACCCCCGTCACACTTTCTGAGTCAATCCGTTTTCAGGCAGTGTCTCTATGAGGGAGAAGGCAAGACAATGAGCAGTAATGGCAGCAACGGACATACACACGGGTTCGATACATTGGCGCTTCATGCGGGCTACACGCCAGAAGGCACGACAGGCGCACGCGCTGTCCCCTTGTATCAAACGACTTCGTTCCAATTCCGCGATACCGACCACGCAGCGGCGTTGTTCGCGCTGCAAGAACCGGGCAACATTTATACCCGCATTATGAACCCGACCACCGACGTATTCGAGCAGCGCCTTGCTGCACTCGAAGGCGGCATCGGCGCATTAGCGACGGCAAGCGGTCAATTCGCGGAAACGCTGACCGTATTGACACTTGCGAACGCGGGTGACGAGATCATCAGCACGGCATCGCTGTACGGCGGCACGTATACGTTGTTCTCGCAAAGTTTGCGTCGTTTAGGCATTAAAGTCCATTTTGTCGAAGGCACGAACGCCGAAGACTTCGAGCGCTTGATCAACGAGAAAACCCGCCTGATTTATCTGGAAACCATCGGCAATCCCAAGCTGGAAATCCCCGATTTTGAGTCGATCACCGCGGTTGCGAAGGCGCACGGTCTGCCCGTCGTCATCGATAACACGTTCGCGACGCCGTATCTGTTTCAGCCGTTCAAGTGGGGCGTCAATATCAGCCTGCACAGCACGACCAAATGGATCGGTGGACATGGGTTGAGCATCGGCGGCGCGATTGTCGATGGTGGCAACTTCGATTGGAAGGCGAGCGGTCGTCATGAAGGCATCGTCCAACCCGAACCTGCGTATCATGGCGCAGTGCTGGCGGATGTACTCGGCGCAGCGGCGTTCATCGGGCGCGCGCGCGTGGTCGGTCTGCGCGATTTCGGCGGTAGTCAAGCGCCGTTCAACGCATGGCTGAACATCATCGGCTTAGAAACGCTGTCGCTGCGGATGCAAAAACACATCGCCAATACGGTCGCGGTCGCCAATTATCTCGAACAACATCCGGCAGTCGAATGGGTGAATTATCCCGGCTTGCCGAGCCATATCAGCTACGAGCGCGCGAAGAAATACCTACCCGATGGCGCGGGTGCAGTGCTTGGGTTTGGCATCAAGGGCGGTAAATCGAACGGGCGCGTCTTCATCGATAACCTCAAGGTGTTCTCGCATCTTGCCAATGTCGGGGATGCACGTTCACTAGCGATTCATCCGGCAACGACCACGCACAGCCAATTGAGCGAAGATCAACAGCTTTCGACTGGCGTCACGCCCGATTATGTCCGTCTCGCCGTCGGCATCGAAAACATCGACGATATCTTGTGGGACTTGGATCAAGCACTGACGATCGCACAAGGCGTTACCATTCACGCGGTCAGCTAAAAGCACAACGATTCAACGCAAAGCCACAAAGTTTTGTCGGGGCAGGTTTTAGACCTGCCCCATCATTTACGAACGTAAGATGAGAATAGGGACGGCTCGCTTGCTCCCCGCTCTGACATCGGAGGGGTAAAGACGACGGGTGATGGTCGTTGAGGTCAACAACATGTCCAAAATAGATGCTGGATACCGTGATAATGACGCGCGCGCGAACGGGCGCGGCAAAACCCGCCCACACGATCCATCGTCGGTGGGGATCGTCGAGAAACATTACGCGCATTTCAACACGCCTCTCAAGCTGCGCGCGGGCGGCGTGCTGGAAACATTTACGATTGCGTATGAAACCTATGGCACACTGAACGCCGACGCCAGCAATGCGATCCTAATCTGCCATGCCTTAAGCGGCGATTCGCATGTTGCCGGTTATTACACCGATGACGCGGCAGAACGTCCTGGCTGGTGGGATGAAGCTGTAGGCGCGGGTAAGATGTTCGATACCAATCGTTTCTATGTAATCTGCTCAAACGTGATCGGCGGGTGTCAGGGCAGCACGGGACCTATCAGTCTCGCGCCAGATGGTCAACCGTACGGGCTGCGTTTTCCGGTCGTCACCATCGGTGATATGGTACGCGCGCAAACGTATTTGCTCGATTCGTTGGGTATCGATACGTTGTTCGCCGTCGCTGGTGGCAGCATGGGCGGGATGCAAGCGCTGCAATGGGCGGTTGATCAGCCAACGCGCGTCGAAAATGTGCTGTTTCTGGCGAGCACGTCGCGTTCAAGCGCACAAAATATCGCCTTCAATGAGATCGGGCGTCAAGCAATTTATGCTGACCCAAAATGGAATGGCGGTATGTATACACCCGATGATCCGCCGCTTGCAGGGTTGGCGGTGGCGCGCATGATCGGACACATCACGTACATGAGTGAACACTCGCTCGAAAGCAAATTCGGGCGGCGCTTACAGCATCACGACGCGATTCCATATCGCTTCGACGTTCCAGAATTCCGCGTCGAAAGTTATCTTCAGCATCAAGGCGAAAAGTTCGTAACACGCTTCGACGCCAACACATATTTATACATCACCAAAGCCCTCGATTATTTTGATATTGCCGATGGGTATCCGTCGCTGGCGGCGGCATTGGCGCGAACGCGCGCCAGGTTTTTGGTGGTCAGCTTTTCGAGCGATTGGCTGTACACCGCCGAGCAGGCGCTCGATTTAGTCACAGCGTTGGAACGCGGACGAAAACCCGTGCAGCATCATATGATCCACGCCAATTTGGGTCACGACTCCTTTTTGGTGGAAGTCGAAACCATGACCTCGTTGGTGGGGGGCTATCTGCGTGACGCATGGCTGGGTGCACCAATCGATACCCCTGTCGAACCGTTTATGAGTAAGGCGCTGCCGGAAGCGCTTAAACAAAATCCGGTGCTGCCATGGTTGAGTTTGTGAGTGGATAGAAGGACGAATCAAGACATGCCAAGCATTAAAATTCCGACTCCCCTGCGTGTGTTCACAGGGGAACAGACACAAGTCACGGTGAGCGGCAGCACGATTGGCGGCGCATTAGCTGATCTGGTGACGCAGTACCCCGAATTGAAGAATCATCTGTTCAATGGCGATCAACTACGCAGCTTCGTCAATGTGTATCTGGGTGAAGAAGATGTGCGTTTTCTGAACGGCATGGAAACCGATTTAGACGAGACCGATCTCGTGCGGATTATCCCCAGCATCGCGGGTGGCAGCGACTAAAACGTCAACCCAAAGCCGCAAAGAAACACGCAAGAAGCCTCTTGCAGAGACGAGACTCAGACCCGTCCAAAACAAACCGATGGGGCGACCCAGTGGGTTACCCACTAAACACAAGGACTCTCGTCAACGACCCCATAGCTAAAGCTAGGGGCTTGCAGTTATGGCGGGCGCGAAGCCCAAGACACACACCGCGTATGGCGGATAGACTGCCGCCCGACTCGCAATTACACGAGCCGCGTTCTGGAACTCCCGTTCCGTTGTCGGTCTGGTGTTGAGCCAGAAGAAACCGTTGCTCTGCCTGAGCAGAGTGCCTTATCGACTGTCCTGATTGTATAACAGAAAGGAAAAAGGCGCTATCTCTCCCCGTGCCTGAAGGCAGGGGTATCTCGCGCCGATTTGATGACAGCCACTGCTAGTACGCCACGTAAAGTCGATCAATCTGGTTTGAAAGTCGGACAAGCCGCGACCATCATCATTCTGGTCGTGGCATTCATCATCGAATCGCCGATGCTGGTCGCGTTCGTTGCAGTCGCGCAGTTGTTGGGCGCGGTCGATGTCTCGTTCGCGCCCTATCGCCTGTTTTACACGCGCATTCTGCGTCCATCAGGCATCGTCAAGCCGAACCTGATCGTCGATAACCCTGAACCACATCGTTTCGCAATGCTGGTCGGTGCAATCTTCAATGGGGTAGGCACGCTGGCATTGTTGGCAGGTGCGCCTGTATTGGGGTGGGCGTTGGTATGGATCGTGATCGGGCTGGCAAATCTCAATTTCTGGCTCAACTTCTGCGCGGGCTGTTGGATGTATTACCAGTTCAATCGCTTAGGCGTGCCAGGTTTTACCGTCGCCAAAATTACGGACGTGACCTAAATCATGATCGAACGGTTGTTATTCGCGCTGGCGCTGCTCATCATCGGCGTGCTGGTTTATCGGGCGTTGATCGGCGCGCAAAAACGGCGCACGAGCGAACTCGCGGCGGTTGACCCGATCATGAGCCAAACGCGCCACGGCGTACCAGTGATCGTATATTTTACGACGCCGACGTGCATCCCATGTCGGACAGTGCAGCAGCCAACTCTAGCGCGGTTACTAAGCGAATTCGGGGACGATTTACAGGTAATCCAGATCGATGCGACCGAACGCCCCGACGATGCCAACCGATGGGGCGTGTTCAGCGCGCCGACGACATTCGTCATTGATGCAGGTGGCGTCACACGGGCTGTCAATCATGGCGTGGCAGATTACGCGACCTTGATGCGTCAAATTACAACGTCAACTGGCGAGTCGCCTTTTTACGAAAGCATTAAGGAAAATCAATGAAACCCATCGTACAAGAACTAGGCGAATTATCGAATGACGAAATTCGCCGTTATGGGCGGCATGTCATCATGCCCGAAATGGGCATCGATGGACAAAAACGTCTGAAAGCGTCAAGCGTTTTGATCATCGGCACCGGCGGCTTGGGCAGCCCGCTCGCGTTGTATTTAGCCGCCGCTGGCATCGGGCGCATCGGTTTGTGTGATTACGACATCGTTGACGATACCAATTTGCAGCGCCAGATCGTACATGGACAAAGCACCGTCGGCATGTTGAAAGTCGAAAGCGCCAAAACGCGCCTGCTCGATCTGAACCCGACGCTGCAAATCGAGACCTACAATGTGCCGCTCACCAGCGATAACGCGCTGGAAATTATGGCGGATTACGATGTGATCATCGACGGCACCGATAATTTCCCAACGCGCTACCTGGTCAACGATGCGTGCGTCAAGCTGGGTAAGCCGAACGTGTATGGCAGTGTTTTACGCTTTGAAGGTCAGCTAAGCGTCTTTTACGCCAAAGAAGGTCCGTGCTATCGCTGCATGTTCCCCGAACCCCCGCCGCCCGGTCTTATCCCAAACTGCGCCGAAGCGGGTGTTTTGGGCGTGCTTCCCGGCGTGATCGGCACCATGCAGGCGACCGAAGCCATCAAGTTGATCACAGGTATGGGCGACCCGATGATCGGGCGGATGCTGTTGTACGATGGTCTGGAAATGAGCTTCATGACCATCAAAATCCGCAAAAATCCCGATTGTCCTGTCTGTGGAATTCCACATGAACAGGTAGAATTAATCGACTACGAGCAGTTCTGTGGTGTCCCCGCCAACGACCATATTCAGGAGCAAGCTTTGACTCAAGAAATTCCCGTCCCTCAGATCACCCCTGCCCAACTCAAAGTGCGTATGGATGCGGGTGAAGATTTATACGTGTTGGATGTGCGAAATCCGCCGGAATTTGAAATTTCGACCATTCCTGGCACGGTCAAACTACCGAAGCCACAGATCGAAATTGCCGCCGATGATGTGTTGAGCGGGCGCACGCCTGCCGACAAAAGCGAGCTGGCACAAATTCCAAAAGACCGTGAGATCATCGTCCACTGCCGCAGTGGTAAACGCAGTACCGATGTGATCTATCTGCTGCGCGAACTCGGTTACGACCCGACCAAGCTGGTCAATCTCGATGGCGGCATTCTCGCCTGGGCGGACGAAGTCGATCCGACGATGGCGAAATATTAAAAATCTCACCCCCCCAGCCCCTTCTCCGCGCGGAAAAGGGGCTGTTGAGCGAAGCCAAACGGGTGAGGTTTAGCGTTTCTGCGTTTCCATCTGGATATGCACACGGTTCGTCAAATCGGCGCGGTCGCCGCCGCGCCAAACACCGCGATCAAGCCCAGTACCCCGATAATCACCAAAAATCCACCGCCCAACAACAAATTACGCGTCCATGTCTGCGCATCACCCGGCTCGCGCCGACGTACAGTGGCACGGCGTACATGCGCGGCATACAGCGCGTTCCGCCCCAGCACTGCAAAGCCGCCGAGCAGCAGCAGCACGATTGAACCGATCAGCAGCAGGTTATTCATACGCCCCCTTTTTTGAATACAAGCACCTGTAAAAACGTCGTAAAGACGCATAGAAAACGTGGGTTGAGCGTCTGTAAATCAAGCGTACGAAACACAAAAGCGCATTGTACAATAAGTCATGTTTCAATCGTTTTTCAGCAGAAAAGGAACCTGTAATGCGCCGTTTTCTCACTGCATTTGCGTTGATGCTGCTGACAGCGTTTACGCTATCGGCGATACTGACGCCTCAAGCCGCCCGCGCGCAAGACTCACAGCAAGCACAAATTGTCGCTGACCTCGACCCCACATTCGCGGTCGAATGGATGCAAGCGGTCTATGATGGTGTACAAGCCGCAGCGTTGAACCCGCCCAATTCGGCGCGCGTGTATGCCTATGCAGGCGTCACCATGTACGAAGCGCTGTATCCTGGAATGCCGCTCAATCGTTCCTTCGTCGGTCAGTTGAACGGGCTGCGCGATTTGCCCTACCCCGATGAAGCCGACATTTACGATTGGCAAGTCGTGACCGCGACCGCCATGCAAACCGTGCTGAACAAACTGTTTGAAGGCAAAGATCAAACAATTCTCGATTCGTTCGTTGAATTGCGCGATACGCATGTCGAAGCGCGCCGCGCCGACATGGGCGACGATGTGATCACGGACTCGGTTGCGTTTGGTGAAGAATTCGCGGCGGGCGTGCTGGAATGGATCAGCGACGACAATTACGAAGATACGCGCGCCGATTCGCAAGTGTACACGCTGCTGACAGGCGCGGAGTCGTTCTGGCAGTTGACGACCGAAGGCAGCCGCGCCATCGAACCGTTGTGGGGTCAGATTCGTCCGTTCGTGATGGATTACGCCGATGAATGCAACGTCGAAATGAACTACGAGTTCAGCACCGAAGAAAATTCGGCGTTCTATCAACAAGCGATGGAAGTCTACGAAATCGGCAATGACTTGACCGAAGAACAACGCGACACCGTCGAGTTTTGGATCGATACGCCCGGTTTGACGGGCGCCCCCGCCGGGCACTGGATGATGATCGGCAGCCAATTGGTCGAACAACTTGACCTCGATCTTGAGCGTACAGCCGAAATGTATGCCATGCTCGGCGTTACGCTGGCAGACTCGTTCATTTCGTGCTGGTCATTGAAGTATCAAGTTAATTTGCTGCGCCCCGTCACGTATATTCAAGAGTACATCAGCCCCCGTTGGACACCATTCGTCGAAAGTCCACCCTTCCCCGAATATCCATCCGGGCACAGCGTGAGCAGCGCTGCCGCCGCTGATACGCTGACGCAGTTGTTCGGTCAGGTCGCGTTCACCGATAGTACCCATGTTGGACGTGGGTTCGCACCGCGCACCTACTTCTCGTTCGAGCAAGCCGCAACCGAAGCCGCAATTTCGCGTATTTACGGCGGTATTCACTTCCGCGCTGGCGTCGAAAACGGGACGCGTCAAGGGCGCTGTGTCTCGGAGCGCGTCTTTGACCGTATCGTCTTGAATCCAGTACGACAAGGCGAATAAGAAAAGCATTGATGGGTGCTGAGTTTCTCACGTTGCCTCAGTACTCATCACTCGTTACGCATCACCTTCCATACTGAAAAATCAGCGCGTCCGCGAGTTGATCCGCCCACACCGTATAATTGTGTCCGGCGCTGAATTCGCGGTACGCGACGTTGTAGCCTTTTTCGCGCAGGAGCGCGTTCATTTTACGGTTGCCTGGCAGCAGCCATTCCATGGTGCCCACATCCTGCCAAATTTTGATTGGCAGCACGTCGTGCGCGCGGATCACTTCGTAAATCACGCTTTCGCGCCCGCGAACTTCAAAACTGAACGCGCCCGACTGTGTAATCACATGACCAAAAATCTCTGGTGCGCGCAGCCCGGTATACAGTGCCATCAAGCCACCCATCGACGCACCGAGTACGCCGTGAATACCCGGTTGTTCATCTGAATCGATCAATGTAAGGTGCTGCGCGGCGAATTTGATCAACACATCCGCCGCGAAATAGACCGTGACATCCGTGGTGAAATATTCGATAAAACGCGCTTGTGCGCCGTTATCGGGCATGACCAGCGCGACCGGACGAATTTTGTCCGCCGCGATCAGGTTATCGACGATATTGGCGAGATACGCACGCTTGAGATAATCACGCCCATCCCACACCACGATCAACGGCACTGGCTCATCGGTCGGCGGCTTATACAAAAACACATCGCGCGACCCACCAACGATTAGATTGTTCCCGCGCACGCGATCTTCGATGATGATGCCGCGCGTCGCTAAGCCGGGTACACGTGCGGTATAGGGACTTGGCGTGTTATCGGGCATTCGTACCCACTGCTGCATCTCGTCGATACCGTTCCACGTCATGCGCGGATTATGCGGGTCGATAACGCGTGCGTCATCGGCGAAAAACGCATATTCGACATACGCATCTATCGGAAACATCAGCGTATGCACCCATACACCAGGTTCAATCTCGGTCAGCGCGAGCGGCTGTGTTCGATTCCATCCGTTGAAGTCGCCGATCAAATCGGGCGCGTGGTCGCCAAACCACACAAATGTGACGCATTGTTCATCGATGAGCGGGGTCGTGTCGGCGCGCGCGCGCGTCAGATAATCCGACATAAAAAGTCCTTTACATAATAAAAAAGGCATGAGACGAGTCGTCGTTCATGCCTTTATCATCGCTCATTTTAGAATTGGCGCTAGTCAGCGTAGCGCTGTGGCATCGGTTCTTCTTCAGTGTGTTCGATGAAAAAACCGCGCTTGGTGTAATTGGGCAGCGCCGATACGCTATCGAGATTGCAGGTATGCACGCCAACCGTGTCCACGCCGCGATCCCAGGCTTTTGCAATTGCGGTCGTCAGCAGGTGTTTCCCCAAGCCACGCCCATGATATTTCGGACGTAAGCCAAAATATTCAATCTGCGTATGATCGCCATAGTGACCGAGTTCAAAATAGCCACCAGGCACGCCATCGACATACATGACATAGATGCTGATATGCGCCGCGCTGATCGCCGCTTCGAGTTCGTGGTCGCTCATAATGCAGCGGTCGCGCCAACCGAACGACTCACCCACGCCTTCGTACAGGTAGCGATAAAAGCTGACATCGGGCGCACCCATCTCGACGATACTTACGCCGCGCGTGTTATCGGCATACGCGGGCTTGAACTGCGCTGGATCGCTCATGAGCAGGTGGTAAGTAACCAGTGTTTCGGGGATAAACTGCCGAGCGAGTGCCATAAAATACCTCACGACGACCATCAAATTTCGCTATAATGTGTCTATTGTCCGTAAAATTGATCATGGACTCGATGGGGCGGATAGCCAAAGTTCGAGCATGATTCATTGTCAGTTTTTACCAATAGGGTAGACTCATGGATTTCAGCCTTAGTCAGGAACATTTACAAGCACAAAAGATGGTACGCGATTACGTGAGCAAAGAAGTCATGCCCACGATCGGTGACTGGGATCATAAACAAGAGATGAACCCGGCGATCTTGCCGCGTATGGGTGAACTCGGCATTCTCGGCATTTCGATCCCCGTGCGTTATGGCGGTCAGGGTTTCGATTACATTACGCTCGGCTTGGTGTGTGAAGAACTCGAACGCGCCGACACCACCCTGCGCGTGATTATGAGCGTGCATTTTGGCTTGAACAGCCTATCACTGCTGCAATGGGGAACAGAAGACCAGAAACAGCGTTTTCTTGTCCCGCAAGCACGCGGCGAAAAATATGCCGCATTTGGCTTGACCGAACCCGACGCAGGCAGCGACGTGCTGAACATGGTCAGCACTGCCCGCCGCGTTGGTGACAAATACATTTTGAATGGCGAAAAGATGTGGATCAGCCTGGCGAGCAAGGCGCATCACTTTCTCGTCATCGCCAAAACCGATGTTGACGCAGGACATCGCGGCATGTCGGCGTTCATCGTCACTAACGATATGCCCGGCGTAACGACCGGCGATATTCATGGCAAACTCGGTGTGCGCGCTGGTTCCACCGGATGGATCGCCATGCAAGATGTGGAAGTGCCGATTGAAAATCGGCTCGGTGAAGAAGGCGAAGGCTTCAAGATTGCGATGGCGGCACTCGACAACGGACGTTATACCGTGGCAAGCGGCGCAACCGGCTTGATACGCGCGTGTCTGGAAGAAAGTACCAAGTACGCGCTGGAACGCAAAACCGGCGGTAAAGCGATTGCCGAACACCAATTGATCAAGCAAAAAATCGCTTATATGCAGCAGTGGTATGACGCCGCTAATTTGTTGTGCCAGCGCGTCGGCTGGATGAAGAATCAAGGCATTCGCAATACGCGCGAAACCAGCGTCGCCAAGTGGTACGCGACCGATCACAGCGTGCAAGCGGCGCTCGAAGCAGTGCAGATTCACGGCGCGTATGGCTTTAGTAATGAATACCCGGTTGAGCGCTATCTGCGTAACAGCAAAGGCGGAGTCATTTACGAAGGCACGAGCGAAATTCATCAGTTGATGCAAGCTGATTACGCCTTCGGTTTCCGCGATGATCGTCCGTTGCGCTGCGAACTTCCAGCTTATGATGCTGAATTCTGGCAAAACGAAGTCGCTGAACCCGAATTCGCCATCGGGGATTAGCACGCCGCATAGTCTGTTTGTAAAAGCTCCGTAAGCGATTTACACATTGATGCGGTATTGGTAGGGCGACCCGGTGGGTCGCCCTCGGCAATTGCAGCGTTCTGTGCCCGTTTTTATCTGAAAAGCGCCGTAAAACCCCTGCCTTCAGGCATGGAGATATAAGGCGTCGGTCTTGTGTTTTCTTCTGCTGAAACAGGTATAATCGGGGAAGTTGAGGATGAGAAAACATCCCCAACCACCCCCCGACGTAAGAGCATCGAAAGTATGAACGACTCTATCACCCTTCACAAGATGTACAAATACCGACTTTTCCGCGCCGACAAGAAAGATCGGAAGCTGCGGCATAAGCTGTTTGTTGCGTCTACGGTGTGGAATCACTTCATCGCCCTCCAACGACGTTATTACCGTCTGACGAAGAAATACATTTCGCTCAATGCGATGAATAAGCACGTCCTCCTGGCAAAAGGGCGTCCGCGGTTTCGCAAAGCGAAGAAATACGCCTCGTTCACCTTTCCGCAGTCGGGCTATCAACTCGTGTCCTTCGATCAGAACGAAGTCAAGCGTAATGAGAAGTACACACGAGCGCGGTCGAGCCTGAAGATTGAAGGCGTGACCTATCGGTTTGTTCAACATCGCCCAATGCTGGGCGAAATCAAGACGTTGACCGTCAAACGTGATAGCGTGGGCAGACTATGGTTATTTTTCAGCGTTGAGGAAACCATGAGTATCC
>JBBRAA010000043.1:0-30434 GCA_038207205.1 Aggregatilineales bacterium | reverse complement strand
GGTGCCGCGTTTGATGTCCTGCTCACCGACATCAAGATGGATCGGCTCGATGGGGTTGAACTGTTACGAGCTGCCAAAGAACGCTATCCCGATCTCGCTGTCATTCTGCTGACCGGACACGCGACCGTCCCTTCGGCGATTACCGCGCTGCGTCAGGGAGCGCATGACTATCTGCTCAAACCGGCGAAGAACGAAGACATTCTCTCGACGATTGCTGCTGCACTGCAAAACCGCGCGCATCAGCAGCGGCGCGACCGGCTCGAACAGATCGCCGTACAGTTATTGGATGTCGTGCAGCCGGATATGCAAACCGCCGCACAAACGACCAAAACTTCTATAGCCTATGGTGAATTAGCATTCGATGTGGGCGGATTCCGCGCCAGTTTAGGCAGTCGAATGCTCGACCTCACTCCAACCGAGTTTCGCCTGCTGATCGAGCTGGCGCACGCGCCCGGCGAGACTATCGGCTACATCGCATTGGTGCAGTCCGCTTGTGGCTATACATGTTCTCGCCATGAAGCGCGTGAAATCATCGGCGCGCATGTACTCAATCTTCGAAAGAAACTGGGCATCGAACCGGAGACTGGCTTGTATATCGAGTCAGTGCGCGGCGTGGGCTACCGCCTCATCCCACAAACGGAGTGAATCGACTCCAAGAGCCGATCTTTTGATACGATTTCGTGAGGAGACTATTAGGGCAAATGCATCAAAATCAGCGGATATTTGTATCGTGGTCAGAGCGGACGTGTAGGGGCGACCTCGCGTGGTCGCCCGTGCTTTTTATGGCGGGAGGGGACATTGCCCCTCCCCTACGAGCATTCTTGACCCTTGATGAACTCCCAGAAATTTTGATGCGTTTGCCCTGTAAGGTCAACCTCCAAATAATCATCCTAAAAGGAGTGCATGTTGGCGTTTTAAGCCAATACGCGCTGAATGATACGCTGTGTCTGGTCGTTGGCTGGGAAAAAGCTCTCGATCCGTAGTTCTTGCGTAGTGACATCAATGGCGGTACCGAAGGTCGTCACGGTGGAGAAAAAACACAGCTCCACATCATCCTTGCGTAGGTTCAGTGTCATGACCGGCAGTTGGGGAGCGGTTGCAGGCTGATACAACGGTTCTACATCGATCACTTCCGCAGCACACGCCTTGTATAACCGCAACAGCGCCTCGTTCTGGTAGGTGATGCTCTCTTCATACAGGCGCTTCAACATCATCCCTTTCAACAAGTCAAAGTTCACCAGATGAGGCCGCAAGCCATCCGATGCAAACAACATCTGGTAGCTGTTGCTGAAGCGTGACATCACATCATCTTGGCCGGTCAGCCAGCCCATCAGCCGCCTTGTGCCGTTATTGACCATGATCAGGTCATACTGGCGCGTCGTGACCAAAGCAGGGTACGGCACGTGCTGTGCCAACATGCGCTCTAAGGCAGCGCGCACCATACCCGTCTTATCGTCGTCGAGTGACCACTCGCTGTAGCGCGGGGCATATCCGGCGGACACCAACAACGTATTGGTGTGCTGTAAGGACAGATTGAGTACCTCGGCAAGACGCAGTACTAGGTCGTATCCCGGCTGAGCGCGCCCGGTCTCGACGAAACTCAGGTGCCGTGTGGAGACATTGGCGGTCAAGGCCAACTCCATCTGGCTGAAGCGGCGGGTTCTGCGCCAGTGCTTGAGTAGGTCACCGAAGGTATCAATAGCGGGTTGATGGAACATGATTATTTACCTGTGAGGTAATCGTATTGATTACCTTTTGATCGTATCCTGAAACTGAGGTGTTGGAAAGGACAACACGGCGATGCAATGGTTTTGTGGTCTATTGGTCTTATTCGGGGTACTGGGTGTATTGATGCTGATCGGGTTGATGTATCAGACGTACTCAGCGGCGTGAGATCGTGAGGCGCATCCCCCAACCGGCAAGTTGGTCGATGTGGGAGGCTGCCGGCTTCACACCCATTGTGAGGGGAAGCGCTCGCTTCCGAATAGGTGCAAAGAATGGCGCTGTAAACGCCGTCAGGTTTACGAGGGTTCAATCACTGTATGGAGGTTATGAGATGCAATCTGCTTTGTTGAAGACCGCGTTGTTGTCTAACGCCATTTTTTCGGCGGTATCTGGCATCATGTTGCTGTTCTTAAGTCATCCGGTGGCTGACCTAATCGGTGTGGGCGACGCGCTGATTTATCAAGCCGTCGGCGGTGGGCTGTTAGGGTTTGCCGGTTTCGTCGCCTGGACAGGCACACGCAAGCCTATCGACATATTTGGGGCAGCCTTGATCAGCGTAGCAGATGGTCTGTGGGTCGTTGGCACAGCGCTGTTGATGATCTCAGGAATAGGGGTGTTGCAGCCGATGGGGGTAGCTGCCCTGTTGGTTGTGGCGTGCGTGGTCGCGTTCTTTGGCGTGCGACAACTTCAGGGCATCGCGCAATGCTATGCAGTTGAGGGCAAGCCCAACACTCATCGTTTGTGCGTGGCAGTGGAAACCCCTACACCTGCCGAAAAAATCTGGACAATCATTGCCGACCTGCCCAGTATCCGCCGCTATTCGCCTAACCTGACGCAGGTCATCTTACGTGATCACGCCGTGTCCGGCGTCGGTGCAGTGCGCCAATGCACCGATGTAGGCGGTAAAACATGGGGAGAATACTGCAAGCGTTATGACCCCCAAGCGCGCAGTGTCGCGTTCGAGTTCTTGGCTAATGAGCCGAAGTTCCCCTATCCGTTCAAGACCATGACAGGGGGATGGGAGGTGAGTACAAGCGGTGCGGGTTCCACGGTCATGATTTGGTTCGAGGTCACGCCGAAATACGGTTTGGCACATCCGATCATTTTGGCACTGATGGCGCGAAATCTGCCCAATGGGTTTGGGGAGGTTGTGGCGCGTATGACGGCGGATGCTAATAGCCAACCGGTGGCAAAGGAGATCGTGTCTGCGCAGTATGGCGTCACGAGCCAGTTGTCTCCCTGCCCATGAATCTATACTAAACGACGCGCCCTTATCTTTGAGGAAGATGAGGGCGATTTAGTTACAACGCTACCTCCCAATCTACATTTCCCTCAAACCGCTCCCACACTTCCGGCGAGGCATTCGCCCCAACAGGGCGCGCACCGCCTCATCTTTGTGCCAATTGGCGCGATCCCACAGCAGCAGGATGGATTGGTCGGAATAGCAGCACAGCGGGTCGCCGTCGCCGAAGGGTATCGCTTTGGACGCTGCTCCACGTCCCTTCCGCCATCATCGCCAGCACATCCCGCTTGAGCTCATCCATGTATTTTTTGTAGCGTCCCATCGTTCTCTCCTTACACTCAGTCTAACGGACATTTTCTCCGTCCGCCAAACTGGGGTAAGGTCATAAGTCAGTGCTATAATGAAGGTCAGTGACGGTTAGTTGTGAGTGAACGGACAGAAAAACCATGAATCTGGGACCAGGCGAACTGCTCATTATTTTGGTGATCGTACTAGTACTTTTCGGCGTCGGGCGTATTTCGCGCATCGGTGGCGAATTGGGCAGTGCAGTGTCTAATTTCCGTAAGGGGCTGGGCGACGGTGCAAAACGCGATGAAGTCATCGACGAGACTACGCCGCCGACACCGCCTATCGCTTAATTGACAAGTATGAATCAAAAGAGGAAGTATCAGGACTTTCGCTTAGGGCATAGAAAAAGCTGGAATGTGAGGCTGACGAAGTCGAGCGCGGAGGTAGTCGCTGAAAAGCGCGTGCTGAACGGCATATAAAGACTGGTGTAATTGGTTGGCACGGACACGCAAGGCAGCCTTACCGTTTCACCTGTCACCCGAATCCCGGTTTGTTCCGCCATCTAGTCAGCTAAGCGCTGCACCATCCGTGTGGAGAAGGACAAATCGAGGTTGCGCGGGCGCACCCGTACCGCAGCGACCAGATGCTCCTCATAGGCAGGCGTGACTTTCGGCGTAATCCTCGGACGGGGTTCATCCTTCAAGCCTTCGATCCCCTCAGCGATGGATCGTTTGAGCCATAAACGCACCGTATTTTCATCGCAGCGTACCACTTCACGGATGAGGCTGGCTGTCCATCCCTTTTCAGCCGCCAGCAGGATCATGTGCGCCCGACTGCGTAAACGCCCATCTTTCGTCGTGCGCTACATCGCCGCTAAGGCTTGAAGTTGCTCAGGGGTTTGAGGCGGTAACTGTATCGCTTTCATATCCTCCTCCTACCTCATTTTACATCCTGACCTTTCTTCTTGCTTGTACTTAGTACCCGACCACTACGATAATTGCAGTTTTCCCCCCACCCCAGCCCCTCTCCCACGCAAACGGGGAGAGGGGCGAAAAGCTAAATACCGCTGTGGTTGTACTTGGGCGTGCTGTGCATCAAACGCGATGCGTTCCATAGGGTGTGAGGGTCTTGGGATGCCAAGACGCTTTTTCATACAAGTTTTTATCGGTTACAGCCGCGAAACACGTTGCGCCGTTGAATGAATTATGATATTTTCTGTGATGAATACCAAAATCTATCACGGAGATCGCACTCATGAAGAAATTTATTGGATTGGCGCTGGTCGTATTGACCGTGTTGGCGTTCGCTGTGCCAGCGTTGGCGCATGAAGGACGCGAATTGGGCGATGACATCGAAATTTCGTTCGGCTGGAGAGCGGAACCTGCGTATGCCGGGTTGACCAACGGACCCGAAATCTTTATCACGTTCCATAGCAACGAAGAAGCAGCGCCAGAACAGCAGGCGCTGCTTGAAGCCTTAGAAGTCGATCTGCAAGCGACGGTCATGTTCGGCGGCGAGGAAATGACTATGACACTCGAACCTGCATTTCCGCTGTATACCACCTATGAAACCACCGGCTATGCGCACTACGTCGCCAGCTTGATTCCGATGCTGCCGGGTGACTATGAATTCCGTGTGTTCGGCACGATTGGCGACCTCGAAGTCGATGAGTTATTCGCGTCGGCTGATGGCGAATTCAGCTCGATTGCGCCAATCACCGATTTCATGTTCCCGACCGCGGCGAGCGCGGATATCGCCACGCTGCTCCAACGTATTGCAGCACTCGAAGCCCGTATCGTCGAACTCGAAGCCGCCGAATAATTTGCTGTGACGGTTTCTCTTAATAACTCACCTTACGCAGATTGCCCTCATCCTAAATCCTTCTCCCTGAGGGAGAAGGACTTCCGCTACCGCGACGGTTTTTCACCCCTCGCCATGAGGGAGAAGGGGTCGGGGGATGAGGGCTGAAAACGAGGGGCTTGTGTAAGGTGAGCATATAAATCGTCCCCGCTTTTGCCACGCGCGCACGAATCCGCTACAATGAGTCTGTAATCTTCTCTTAAATAGATGGTGGTTTTTCGCTCGTGATCTCTGTTATCGCTACCGTGTTGAACGAAGGCGGAGCCATCGAACGCCTGATGGACTCTTTGTTAAAACAAACGTGTAAACCCGATGAAATTGTGATTGTCGATGGCGGCAGCCGCGACCGTACGATTTATCTGCTGCGCCGCTACGAAGGACGCCTGCCGCTCCGCGTGATCGTCGCGCCTGGCTGCAATATCAGTCAGGGGCGCAATATCGCCATCCGTGCCGCACAAGGCGATATCATCGCCGTCACGGATGCGGGCGTCATGCTCGCGCCAACATGGGTCGAGCGCATCACCCAGCCGTTGCGTAACGATAGCGCCGAACCGCCGCGCGTCAATGTAGTGAGTGGATTTTTCCGCGCTGACCCGCAGACGATCTTCGAAGCGACGATGGGCGCGACCGTGCTGCCGCTCGTGGACGAGATCGATCCGGCGACATTTTTGCCGAGCAGCCGCAGTATCGCGTTTCGTAAAAGTGCATGGCAGTCAGTCGATGGCTACCCAGAATGGCTCGATTACTGCGAGGACTTGATTTTTGATTTGCGCTTGAAAGAGAAATACAGTGCGTTCGCGTTTGTGCCGGATGCGCTGGTGTATTTCCGTCCACGTACCACGCTGGCAGGGTATTTCAAGCAGTATTGGTTGTATGCGCGCGGTGATGGCAAAGCCGATTTATGGCGCAAACGTCACGCGGTGCGTTATGGGGTATACGGCGTGCTGATTCCGTTGGTGTATGTGTTCGGACGGCGTATACATCCACTGATGTGGCTGCTGTATGCGCTCGGCGGCGCGATTTATTTGCGTAAAGCGTATCGTCGGCTCAGTCCGGTCTTATCTGACGCGGCGCGCGCCAATCGTGTGCGCGTCACCTTGACAAGCAATATTGAAGCGCTGGCATTGGTGCCGGTGATTCGCGTGGTTGGTGATATTGCCAAGATGATCGGGTATCCAGTTGGTTGGCTGTGGCGGCTGCGGAATAATCCACCGAATTGGCGCAATGTAAAGTGATTTTGGGTTAACGCGTCACCGCAATCAGCTACGTCCCTTTTTTGCCAGCAGCGCCCGATATAAATTGTCCATGTCGCTGACCAAACGCTCGATCCCGTAACGATCCAACATCAACGTTTGCGCACGCGCGATCTCGGCGTTATCTGGCGGCGACTGCACCGCGTCGATCAACGCGTGTGCCAGTGCTTCGACGTTCTCGCTCGGCACTAGTGCGCCGAGCGCGCCACCATCGAGTAAATCGCTCAAGCCGCCGACATTCGTAGTGACGACCGGACAGCCCGCCGCTAACGCTTCGATCACAGTGACGGGTGTGCCTTCGTTGACACTGCTGATCGCCAGCACATCGAGGTCGCTGTACACAGGCGCGGTCTCGGCAATCCACCCCGTGATTTGCACACAAGCGCGCAAACCGAGCGCATCGATTTGTGTTTCGAGTTCGGCGCGCAGTTTGCCATCGCCGACGATCACGAATCGTGCGGCGGGGATCGTTTTAGCGATCAACGCGGCGGCACGCAAAAACAGCGCATGATTTTTGACCGGCGCGAGCCGCCCGACGATGCCAATCAATGGCGCGTCTGGCGGGATGTTGAGCGATGCGCGAAATACGCCCTGTTTGCGCGGGGTATCTGCGAAGCGCTGTAGGTCGAGCCCGAGCGGCAGTACGGTAATGCGCGCGCGCCGTATGATGCGATATTCATCCGCCAGTTCGCGGCGCAGTCCTTCGGTCAGTGTGATCACTGTGTCGCTCATGCGGGCGGTGATACGCTCCAGGTTGATGAAAATTTGTGTGACGAACGGCGAAAAATACCCACGAAACACATGCCCATGAAAGGTATGCACGATCACCGGCACGCCCGCGAGTTTCGCCGCGATCCGTCCGACAAATCCCGCTTTTGAGGTATGCGTATGCACGACATGCGGATTAAGCGCGCGGATGACGCGATAAACCTTCCAGATCGTCATTAAATCGCGGATCGGGCTGATTTCGCGTCCGAGTTCTGGCATGATGATCGGTGTCACACCATGCTGTTCGGCATAATACATCATATCGCCTTCGTCGGCGGCGACGCTGCCAGTAAGCAGCGTGCTTTCATAGAGTGGCGCGCCAAGTTTCTCGCTCAAGAGCGTGACATGAATGGCGGGACCGCCGATATTCAGACGCGCGATAATGCGTAAAATACGGACAGTCGGGGTGGGTTTCGACATGAATCAATATCCTATGATGGTCGGCGGGTCGATGAACAGCCGATGCCACCATTCTAGCGTAAGCAGCGCCCACAAGCGCCCCCCGTGATCGCGCCGCCCACTGACATGCTCATCGATCAATGTTTGCACGACTGCCATATTGAGCAGTCCGCGTTCGCGTGCTTGACGACTGAGCAGCGTATCGCGCACGATGCTGGCGTCGCGGCGCAACCATGCGCCCATGGGCACGCCAAATCCGTGTTTGGGGCGGTCGATGATCGCATCCGGCAAAAGTCCGCGCGCCGCCTGTTTGAGAATGTACTTGGTCGTGCGCCCGTTAAGTTTGAGATTGCTCGGAATTTGCGCCGCCAATTCGACCAGCGCATGATCGAGAAACGGCGCGCGTGTCTCCAAGCTGACCGCCATACTGGAACGGTCGGTTTTGATCAGCAAATCATCGGGCAAGTACGTGACCATGTTCGCGTACATGAGTCCATCTAAATCACCGTTTCGCGCGTAACGGGTGAAGTAGTCGGCGGCGGGGTCGGCTATGCCCCTCACTCCGTGCGTGGGCGGCATGTATGCTGCGCTTACCAATTGTTTGGTCAAATCAGCCGAAAATACGCGCACCAAATCGAAATATGCCAGCGCGGGCGGCTGCGACGCGGCGCGGACAAAGCGGCGTCCGCGTTTGAGTAAATTATAGCAGCTCGTGCCTTCTGGCAGCGCCGACAGCGCACGATCCGCCGCGCGCCAAAGCGGTTTGGGGATAAAACCGAGTCGGCTCGCCAAACCCGCCGCATAGAAGCGGTCGTATCCGGCGAACAATTCATCGCCGCCGTCGCCCGTCAGTGCGACGGTGACATGCTCGCGCGTCAGTTTACTCACCAAATACGTCGGGATTGCGCTGCTATCTGCAAATGGTTGATCGTGATGCCAGACCAGCATTGGCAGCAGATCGAGCGCGTCCGGTTTGACCGTGAACGCGGTGTGATCCGTGCCTAAATGCCGTGCGACTTGTTCGGCGCAGCGGGTTTCGTCGAAGCCCTCACCGCCTTCGAAGCCGATGGAGAACGTCTTGACAGTGGCGGCGTGCTGCTTCATCAAAGCGACGATCAGCGAGCTATCCAGTCCGCCGCTCAAAAATGCGCCCAACGGTACATCGCTGATCAACGCCTGCTTGACCGACTCCGACAGTGCGGTACGCACACGGGTCGCTCCTACGTCTACAGAATCGTTCGGTTGTACGGGCGACTCACTGGTTCGCTCGTTACTAGGAATAGACCAATAGACTTGGGGTGGATGGATTACATGATCATGAATGTAGAGCGCGTGCGAAGGTGGCAACATATGAATATGTTGAAAAGCGGTGTGCGGATGAGAAAGCGCCCCATAAGCGAGGTAGCGCGAAAGCGTGTCAGAATCAGTCATTGCCGGTACGCGCGGCACGGCGGGGTGCGCCAACAGCGCCTTGATCTCGCTGGCAAAGACAAAGATATGGGCGTCACGATAGTAATACAACGGCTTTTCGCCCATGCGGTCACGCGCGACGAACAATGTTTTTTCGACGTTATCCCACAGCGCAAAAGCGAACATGCCGCGTAAGTGTTCGAGCGTTATCCAACCGGGTTGACGACACAGCTCGATGATGGTTTCGGCGTCGCTGTGACTGCGCCAGCGCACATCGCGGAGCGATGGCAGCCGTTCGCGTAATTCGAGATGATTGTAAATTTCACCGTTGAACGCCAGCGTATACCGTCCGTCGTGTGATCGCATTGGCAGCGCACCCGCCGAAGACAAATCCTGGATCGCCAAGCGGCGGTTGCCCAACGCGACCGCGCCATCGACGACGACAGCACCTTGATCGGGTCCACGATGAATAATACGCGCCAACATCGGCTCGACTTCATCGGCGGTTGGCGTGCGCCCGTCCAGGTAAAGAATGCCAGCGATACCGCACATAGAAACTCCTAAAACAGAGGCGAAAAGCAAAACACGGAGACACAAAGGCACGAAGCAGTTATTTTATTAGAGTCTTCTCTGTATCTCTGTGCCTCTGTGTTATGTTTTTGTAAATCGTCATCGTCGCGTCGATCATCTTGTCCGCGCTGAACTGCTCGCGTAGGCGCGCGCCGCCCGACGACCCCAAGCGCAGGCGCAGCGCTGGGTCGCTCAACAAACGGCGCAGCGCCGATACTAAGCCTTCTACATCGCGCGGCGGCACAAGTAAACCCGTCTCATCATCGACGATAATTTCGGGGATGGCGCTGACGCGGCTGGCGACGATGGGCAGATCATGCGCCATCGCTTCGAGTAACACCAGCCCAAAACCTTCCCACAAACTGGGCATCAGAAATATATCCAGCGATGCCATGATCGGGTGAATATCGGCTTGCCAGCCCAAAAATTCAACCCGATCTTGAATGCCTAAATGCTGGCATTGCGCTTCGAGGTCAGCGCGTAAATCACCGTCGCCCGCGATGATCAACCGCGCGTTGGGAAAATCTGGCGCGAGATGGGCGAAGGCGTCGATGCCATAATGCACACCTTTTTGCGGGATGAGGCGGCAGATCATGCCGATACGCAAAGCGCCCCCGCCCTCCGAGTCGCCTTTGTGATTGTCTCTCCGCGCTGACAATCCTCTCTGCCTGTATACAGAGACAGGGTTGGGGGAGAGGTCAGCACTTAACCCGTAATGCACGGTGTGCATTTTATCCAGCGGTGCGCCTTCCACATCAATACAAAACGAGCGGATCGCGTCGCTGATCGCGATTCCGGCATCGACCATGCGCCACTGCGTGCGGTGGATCATGCGCCAATGGGCAGCACGGCGAAAATCATCGTCGTTATGACGGCTGGTGACCACGTGGGCGACGCGCGCTAAACGTGCGGCGGGAATGCCGTATAGATCGGCGTGCAGCAAATGGGTATGCACAACAGCGGGCTTTTGAGCGCGAAACAGCGCGCGCAGCCGTGGGATCAGTGAAAGATCGGCGTGGGCATGGATGACGACGCGCTCGAATGGAATAGCGGCGGTTTCGGCGGCGGCTTGCAGTTCATCGACTGGACGATCAGGCTCGATTAACGCAATCAGACGGGCGTCGACTCCGCGCGCGCGCAAGCCGGGAATCAGCGTAAGCAGATGTTTCTCCGCCCCGGCGATCCCAGTGGCTTTAATGACATGCAGAATTTTCATGTTAAAAACTCATCTTATGCAAGCCTCTCGTTTTCAGCCCTCACCCCCTGCCCCTCTACCCTGCGGGACTGAGGGGTGAAAAACCGTCGCGGTAGGGGAAGTCCTTCACCCTGAGGGAGAAGGATTTAGGATGAGGGATAGCTGGGGCGTTACATACCGGGCGGGTCTGAGTCCCGCCCCTACCATAGCCATTGAGTTGTGTTTTCGCGCCTACACATCTTCAAATCGATCGCGATAATCGACCTTGATATCGCCGTCGCTCCCTAACCAATACTGGCGACCGCTGCGTTCGCGGCGCAAATAGCCGAGATCGACCATATCGCGCCGCATCGACGCAAAATCGTCGTGCGCCGTCTTCAAAATTTCGTTGACCTGTTTCTCTGTATACAGTATATCGGACTCGAATTTACTTGCCAACCAGCGCAGCGCCACCGTCAATTTCTCGCGTTTGTGACGCTGACTCGGCAGCTGCTTCAAGCGACCGTTGACGGTCATCTCGCGCAGCAGATCACGATCGGCAGCACTAAAGCGTTCTGGAAGCGCATTGATCCAGCTATCGTCCGACTCTGGTTCCACTGATGGCGGCATTTTTTCGAGCGTTTGCAGTGCCGTCTTGAACTTGTTCAGCGCTGTGCTGTTCAGTCGGTAAAAACGCTGATTTTTATCGGCGCGCAGTGTGACAAACTCTGCCTCGCGCAGTTTAGCGAGGTGATGCGAAACCGTAGGTTCGCTCAACCCCAGCGTCGTCGCCAGCCTGGTCACATTACATTCACCTTGATCAAGCCAATATAAAATTTCCAACCGATGTTCATCCGCCAGCGCTTTGATTTGCGCTAACAGCCGTTTGTATACCTCGTTACGCGGCAGCGTGATTTCTGTCATTTGATACCCCTCAAATTAAAACTTGTCTAATTTTAAGTTTATCTAATTTGTTAGATGTGTCAAGTTACAGCTTCAACGTTTGTTGGCGGCGCATGATTGCGACATTGCCCGTCGCGCTGTACCGCCTTGATCACGCCGTTGTCACACGCGGCAGCAGCGTATGCCATGTCGTCGCCTGTTCATACGCATAAGCAGCGCGGATCAGCACGTCCTCGCGGAATGCGGGCGCGATCAACTGCAAACCAATCGGCATATGATTGTCATCGAATCCGCAAGGCACGCTGATTCCGGGCACGCCCGCCAAACTCGCGGGCAGCGTGAACACGTCTTCCAGATACATTTCGAGCGGGTCGCTCGTTTTGCTGCCGATTGGAAACGCCCCTTTTGGCGTCACAGGGGCGGCGATCACATCCACTGTTTCAAACGCGCGTTCAAAATCACGCTTGATCAATGTACGTACCTGTTGTGCCTTGCCATAAAACGCATCGTAATAGCCAGCCGAAAGCGCGTACGTACCGAGCATAATACGCCGTTTGACTTCGGGACCAAACTGTCCGCGCGTCGCCTTGTACGTATGCCACAGCTCGCCTTTTTCCAGGCGCGGTCCAAAGCGTATACCGTCAAAGCGGGCAAGGTTCGCGCTGGCTTCGGCAGGCGCGATGATGTAATAAACGGGCAAACTGTAGCGCGTGTGCGGCAGACTGATCTCGACCACCTTGGCGCCCAGTGCCTCTAATTGCGCGATCGCTTCACGGACGCGTGCTTCGCTTTCCGGCGACATGCCGTCGATAAAGTATTCTTTAGGCACGCCGACGCGTACGCCTTTCACGCCGTCGCGCATCGTCGCCATCACATCGTTGACAGGGGTATCCATACTGGTCGAATCAAGCGGATCGTGCCCCGCCATGACGGTGAACATCCGCGCTGCATCTTCGACCGTGCGCGTGATAGGACCCGCTTGATCGAGCGATGACCCAAACGCGATCAACCCGTAACGGCTGACGCGCCCATAGCTGGGCTTTAACCCAACGATCCCACAGAACGCGGCGGGCGTACGGATCGAGCCGCCAGTATCCGTGCCGACTGCGCCCAGCGCGAGCTGACCTGCCACCGCCGCCGCTGATCCACCCGATGAACCGCCCGGCACCCGCGATGTATCCCAAGGATTGCGCGTGATCTGATACGACGAGTTTTCGGTCGAAGACCCCATCGCAAACTCGTCCATGTTGGCTTTGCCCAACATGACCATGCCTGCATCGGTCAGCCGCTTAACGACCGTCGCATCGTAGACGGGCACATACCCTTTCAGAATTTGGCTGGCGCACGTCGTTTGAATGTCGCGCGTGGAAAGCACGTCTTTAATCGCCAGCGGAATCCCTAACAATGGACGATCATCGCCTGCCGCCCGTGCCTCGTCAGCGCGTGCTGCGTCTGCCAACGCACGTTCGGGCGTCATGGTGATGTAGGCGCGCAAGCTCGGCTCCAGCGCGTCGATGCGTTCAAGGTAAGCGCGCGTCAATTCAACGGCGGACATGTCTTTACGGCGCATCGCGTCGAGCGCCGCGCTCAAACTGAGTTCGGTCAATGCGGTCATCGGTTGTTGTCTCGGTCAATGGATTTCAAAAATGTCAAACTGGCAGTATAACACGTCGTGCGCTAATATTAACTTTGCATCTGCATAAACTAGTTGTAAAAATCGTGTACAACCTTTATGCCTTTTTTACAGATTTGATCATCATTTTCGATCATTTCTTTGTATGCTTGGCAAATGAGATATAAAGCATACGTCTCTTCTATCAGCTCATGGATAATCAGGAGTTAAACAATGCAAATTTCGAAATGGCTTCTTCGGATTAGTGTCGTTGCGTTCATCTCAATTCTGGGCGTCGCCGCACTCTTCACACCTGCTTCACTTCCTACACAAGCCCAAAGCACCACTTGTGTCTCGGTCAGCCGTACGTCGGCTGGTTTGGATGAACAACCAGGTCTCGCCAACAGCCTTGTATACAACGTGCGTATTCAGGGTATATTCTTATTCAATGAGACGATCACGATTGTCCCATCGTCATCACCCGGCGGTCAAATCACGTTCAGCCCTCTGTCGCGCCAACTTACCCCTGCGGGTAACGGTTCGGGCAAGAACTTCACCATTTTTGTGGTCAATGATGCAGTGATCGAAGCTGACCCGCATTTGACGTTCATCACCCACATCGCAACCAGCAATCAACCCGGTCGTGGTCCCTTCACAGAATGCCAGCAAATCACGGTCGCCATCCATGACAACGACGCGCCAACCGCGACACCAACCGCGACCGTGACGCGCACGCCAACACTCACCAGCACAGCGACGCGCACCGCCACCGCAACTTCGACGCCGACGAACACCGCGACCGCCACCAACACGCCGACGATCACCGCGACCGCCACCAACACGCCAATCGTCGAGCCGATCTGCTTCGTCGCCAACGGCACGCCCAGTCAGGAAGTACCACCGGTAACGGGCAGCCAGGGTAGCTCGCAAGGCTTCTTGGTGATTTTCCCGAACAACACGTACAGCCTCGAAGCGACGGCAATCAACTTGACCAGCACGATCACCATGTCGCACATCCACGAAGGTGTTGCGGGCGTCAATGGTCCTGTCCGCCACAACTTCCTCACTGATGGTGCATGGACGAACAACCCGTCGGCGTTCTCGACACTGTCCATCAGTGGCGCGGCGCTGCAAAACCCGGCGCTCACCATCGATGCGTTGGTTGAGAATCGCGCTTATTTCAACATCCACACGACGAACAACGGTGGTGGTGAAGTCCGTGGTCAGTGGATTCCCACGGCGTGCATCGACATCACGCCGACACCGACCGCGACCGCGACCGCAACGCCGACCGATACGCCGACCGATACGGCGACCAGCACGCCGACGGCGAGCAATACACCGACTGTGACGCCGACCGCCACTGTGCGTCCGGTCTTCCACGTTATTCTGAGCGCGGGTACCACCATCACCGAAGGCGCGCCGCGCAGCTTCAGCGTGCGCTTCGAAAGCCCGATTCCGCTGCTGCCCGGCGAAGTCGTCTCCGCGACGTTCAGCGATACGAATAATGAATTGACGTTCATGCCGAATCCGCGTCTGTACAGCTTTGGTGATGCGAACAATATCAAGAATGTCACGATGACTGCCAATCTGGGCGATGGCATCGAAGGTCCGCACACCACGATGATTAACGTGCTGCTGACCAGCAATATCCCCGGTTCGTCGTGGAACAATGTGGTCTTTCCTGGCGTCACGATCAACATCGTCGATGTGAGTTAGTTCAAGACCGCTTTTACCGGGGCGATCCACATGGGTCGCTCTGATATCGCTCACAAGGACGGGTCGGCGACCCGTCCTTGTGAGTCATCAATGTTTCGTACCTTCATTTAATCCCCCGTTGTGCGCTAAAATGCGCCCTCAATCTGACCGCTCAACTGAAAGTCTGTCCGCTTGAAAATCACCCTGATCAGTACGCCGCGCGCCGTATTCAGCCTGTTCATGTTTGTGTTTTTGTCCGTGCTGGCGGTGCAAACACTGGCGCAAACCGATGATGTCTTCATCGCCCAGTCAACACGTCAGGTCAATGTACGTTCGGGTCCTGGTTCGACATTCGCGCAAGTCGGCATCATTCCTGGCGGCGCAACCGTGCGCGTCGCACAGCGCAATCGCGTTGGCACATGGCTCAATGTACAGTATCCGCGCGCCGACGGCAGCATCGCGCTTGAAGGCTGGGTGTATACAGGTTATCTCGCGCTGCATCCAGCACTCGCGTTCAGTCAAGTCTATGAAAACGCCGCGCTCCCCGATGCTGACGCGGCGGCGTATCCTGCATTGGCGACGCTGTACGGCGCGCCCATCATTCCTCGGCTCGAAGGCGCACTGCTCGACAATGTACGCGCCATTTTTGCGCGCGGACAAGCGCTCGGTTTGCGCGCCGATACGTTTACGAAAGTCGGAGACAGTTTATCCGCCGACCCGCTCTATTTATCGGTGATGGCATCTGAGCCGCGCGAACTTGGGCATTACGATTATCTGGCGGAGACCGTCGGCTATTATGCTGCGAGCGCTGCCGAACCAAGCAGCGCGGCGATCATCGGCATGGCGACCTATACGATGTTTGATTCACAGTGGGCGACCGATCCAGGCTGCGAAGCAGGCGAGGGCGCGCTTATGTGCGAGTACCGACTTAAACGTCCGAGTATCGCCTTGATTTTGTTCGGACCCAACGACATCTTGCGCGTCGATACGCCGTACTTTAGTGAGCAGTATCGGTTGATCGTACAGGCATCGGTCGATGCAGGCGTGATTCCGGTTCTATCGACGTTCAGCTATAACGAAAATGCAGGCTTGTGGCGGCAGTCGGTCGCGTTTAACAACGCGATCATTGCGCTGGGCGCAGAATTCAATGTTCCGGTCATCAATCTGTGGCTTGCGTCGCGTCCGCTTCCAGCGTTCGGACTGGATATCGATGGTGTGCATATGCAGCGCAGCGGCGCGACCTCACTGCGCTTTCTGGGAGCGGATGAAGCGTTTTACGGCGCGACGCTGCGCAATTTGTTGTCGATCCGCACACTGCATGAACTACGCATAGCGCTAGGGTTACCCATCCCCGACGCAACTGCTGAACCAGAACTCACGCCGGATATTACACCGACGTTCGTCGGGTAGCCGTAATCGGTGCGCTCGTCTAAAAACCGCAGCCCGTACGCGACCACGTACGGGCTGCGGTTTATTTGTCTTCGTCCAACATGAATTTGTTCCACACACTTTTCTTCAGCTTCCCTTTGCGCTTGATACGGCGCGGACTTTCGTGCAGCAGGTTGTACAGCGCTTCGGCTTCGACGATGCTGCGATGCGCACCAGGATCGACCCATAATTTGCGGTCTTGCCACCACAATATCTGATGTTTGTCTTTTCTCATCTTTATCACTCTCGTTTTCTGACCGCACTTGTAGCGAACAGAATAGCACGAAAGTTCTTTTCATAGGAAACAGATGTTCGGATTTTGCAATTTTGCGACTCTGAAAAAATTTACGCTATTAACGAGGTCTATTGGTGTTTAAGGCGGCGCTTTACCGTATGATTGAATCATCGTCATTAAGTGTTCTGTTCCGTTATTTATAATACATTGTGGCGGAATGTACACAAGAGGGAAGCATGACTTCATCATACCTTGAACTTAAGGCTTATGCGGTTCACGTCGTGCAGAAAGCCCTCCATCGCAGCCCCAAGGCGGTCGCCCTGTTCACCGAATTTTGTGACCAGCACGATAACCCGCTCATCGCACTCTATGCTTTCTGCGTCGTTGATCATCAACTCCCGTATCTCGAAGCGCTGCTGGTCTCACGTCCTGCCAGTGCCTACGCCGATCAACTCGTTGATCATCCCCAGCGCGATGTGATTATGTCGCTGGTCGATCGGGTGTTGGAAATCTATCTCATTGATGTGCGCGCGCTCAGCGCCGATGGTTTCACGCCATCTGGCACACCGCCGCGCCCCACCACCAACTATTTGAACTAGCGCTTCCATGACCCTGATTTTCTCCCCTCTCTATAACTCCATAGGAGAGGGGTTAAGGGTGAGGTTCGTCAACCCGCCCGCACCCCCCATAACCGAATCGTCCCATCGTAACCGCTCGATGCTAAC
This sequence comes from Aggregatilineales bacterium, assembly GCA_038207205.1. Lineage (GTDB taxonomy): Bacteria > Chloroflexota > Anaerolineae > Aggregatilineales > Phototrophicaceae > Flexifilum. The sequence goes on along the minus strand of JBBRAA010000043.1, from coordinate 13,143 downwards.
AACGTGCCATCGCTATTCATCGCCAATTCGACGATGCCGCCGTTATGCCCGGTCAACGTGAGCAGCGCGCCCGCTTCACCCGTGATCGTCGCGTCGTAGACGTTGATGGTCATATCCAGGCTGCCAGAAAACAACACGGTTTCATCGAGGTTCAGCACCGCCGATGTCACCGCACGCCGATGACCGAAAAATCGGACGATCACTTGTCCGTCGCGCTCCAGCGTCGTCGTCCCATCCGCGCCGAACGATAAGGAAGAAGAGTCGGCGGTTGAGAGCAAAGGATCAATCACTTCATCGATATACGTGGGCGTTGTCCATGCAACACTTTTAGTGCTTAACCAGAAGCGCGGAAATTCAACCTCGGTGATGCGTTCACCGAACACGGGCGTTAGTTCGTTTTGGGTGATCAAGACGCGCTGGATCGACTCGTCATAAGCGGTGACACTCGTTTCGACCGCCGTTTCGCCCTCGACATCCCATGTACGCATGACACCGCTGATGTCCGCCGATACCAACTTTGAATCGTCACTGCCGTAAAATTCCAGTATCGAGATCGTGTACAAGTGCGCTTCTAAAATACTCGGTATCAGCGCGCCCTGAGTCAAGTCATACAGCCGGATCGATCCATCATCGCCGCCCGCCGCAAGCAGGGTTCCGTCCCGATGAATGGCTAACTTTACCATCGGGATCGGCGTCAGCTCGATGGGTAAAGGGTCGCCCAAGCGCGCGACCTGGAACACACCAATCGTAGACGCGACATACACCACGTCAGAATTGTTGAAGGCAATATCTCGTGCTAAACCATTGCCGATGCGCGCCAAATATTCGATCCGGTCTAGATTGTCGCGTGTGATCACCTCAAGCGCGGGCAGGGGGAAGCCATTCAAATCGGGTGCATCATCTTGCGCCGCCGCGACAATGGTCAAGCTGAAAAACATCAACAACAGCACCACGACACGCATGAAAACACCTCTTGATTATTATCCATATGTCAAAAACCGGATGCGCAAATAGTACGTTTCGTTATATGGATCAGGAGGGATCAGACGTGATCGCAACCGATTGATCGCTATTTATATCCCAAATTTGGGATATATCTCAATCGATCGATCAAGGATTCATTGGGGCAGGGGGGTCGAATTAATGATCGATTGCGGGATAAAACGACAAAATTCACACGTTGAACAGGTATCTGAAGCGGTGGGGGAGTCGGCTTATCCCAAATTATCCCAACCCATGATCCGAACAAATGTTAAGATCGGATCAAGACTTTCGCTTAAACACGATCATTAAGGCGCACGATCTGTTATGAACTGTAAGGCTCATCAATACCAAATACAACCGCACCCCCAACCGCCGCTCTCCGATGCAGAGGCGGGATGTGCCAGCGTGCGGGGTGACGTTTATCACGACACCCCATCCACCGACTCATCGATGATGTCGGCGGGCGGCGGGACGAACTCTGGCACGAAACCTGGCTGACAATCCACCAGATAACTTTCAAACGAGGCGATACGATCGGTATTCGAGGCGTCGGCAGCACGTTCCAATTCATAGCCACGCTGGAGTATTGGCAGCGCCGTGATGCAGTCACCTGTATCCGCGAACAAGCCGCCCGCGCTCAGGAAATGACGCGGATTAGTGGTGCCAGTATCGATGAGTTTGCGGTAGTTTTCGAGTGCATCGCTGGTCGCGCCCGTCACCGATTGCACCAGCGATAGATAACTTAAACACGCCGTGTTGCCCGGATCAGCCGCCGTGCAGCGCATCAGATACTCGACCGCGTTTTCGGGATCGCCGTATGTCTGGTAGTAGAAATAGCCAAGGGCGTACAGCGCATCGAGATTTTCGGGGTTGAGTTCGACCACCTGCTCAAGCATATCCATACTGACATCGGTATTGGCGTATTGCCATTCCAGCCACGCCATTTCGACCGGAATATACGGCAAATTTGGCGCAAGATCGCGCGCGACAGCAAAATCTTCGCGCGCCGCATCGTAATCCGTGCCCGAATAATAATTGGCGAGCGCACGCATGAAGTAGCCCTCATACGCATTTGGGTCAGCGTTGATAGCGCGATCCGCCGTCTCCAGCGCCAGACTGGTCTGCCCCGCCAACCGATACGCCTCCGCCAAAAACGCGAGCGCAAGCGGGTCATCTTCGCTCAGCGACAGCGCTTGCAGCGCCGATGCAATGCCTTCGTTGGCACGGTCGTTGCGCGCCAGTGCGAACCCACGCACCGCCCACGCATCGGCGTTATACGGGTCGGCTGTGACAGCGATTTCAGCGCTGATCAATGCGTCGGCATTGCGCCCTTCAATTAAATGACCCAATGCCAGTCGCGTATGTACTGCGGCGTCGTTCGGAACACCCGGCGCGGCGATCGTGTATTCATCGATGGCACGGCTGATCGAACCGCTCTGCCACGCTTCGTCGGCGCGCACTAAGCGAGCCGCCGGGTTTTCGGTCGGCGCGGGCGTCGGTGCGTTCAGGGTAGAAACGCCATCCTGCGCGCTGTTCACTGCACCTTCGATCATCTGTTGAATCGGCGGCGCGATTTGCGCGCGGTTATCGTAAAGCGCCAAGCCGCCAACGATCAAAATCGGCGCCAGCACCCATAACCATAACCAGCGTGTATTCACAACCCGGCGTTCACGATAGCCGGGTTTATACCGTTTCGGCGTTTTCAGATACATGATTAGCCGCCAATCGGCGTCGGTGGAATCGCGGTCGGCGGCGGCGGAGTCGGCAGCGTGCGCGCTTGATACCCAGTACACGAAATCGTGATCAACCGGAAACCTTCTAACACCGCTTCATAAACCGGGTTGAACTCAGTCGGCTGTCCAATAATATCCGCCGACTCGCCCAACACACTCCACGCATCGTCGCATTCACCGAGATAGTAATGGGCTAAGCCACGCAGATACCAGCAGCGAATATCTTCGCCGCCCAACCCGACGCACGTCTCGAACGAATCGATCGCGCCTTCGTAGTTACGGTTGCGATACTGCACGTGTCCAAAACTCGCCCATGTCGTCGAAACTTGATCGTCGATTCCCAGCGAGTCCTGACAATAACCAATCGCGCGGCGAATTTCGCCCGCCGTGTTATACGCTTCGCACAAGCGTTGATACGCGCGCGCATTCTCCGGCTGCATCGACAAAATCTGTTCGTAGGTGGCGATGGCGAGTTCGGGTTCCTGGTTGTTCAAATACATCAGTGCCAGTTCAAAGTACGGTCCCGTCAAATTCGGACTTAACGCGACCGCGCGCTCCAACTGGATGATGGCATCTTGCGGCAAGCCGACCCATATCAGCGCGTAGGCATACACGCGCCGCGCCGTTGAGTCATACGGATCAAGTTCAATGGCGCGTTCGGCGCGTTCTAACGCCACGTCGTAGCGGTCGATCTCACGATACGCGCTGCTCAATGCGCTGTGCAGCGGGGCGAAATTCGGGTCAATCGCCAAGCCCGCTTGCCCAACCGGGATCGCGTTGGCGCTGTCGCCGCTCAAATCGAGCGCGCGCGTTTTGAGCGCATACCCACGGGCGTCACGCGGCGCAACCTCGATGGCACGATCGCCCAGTTCGATGATGCGCGTATACAGCGTTGGGTTATCGCCACCCAGTTCGAAGAGTGCGCGTCCGTACTCGTACAAATAATCGATGTTATCGGGTTGCTGCGCGACGGCGCGTTCATAATACCCCACTGCCGCCGCCAGCTCGCCCGCTGCAAACGCCTGCATACCCTGCATGGCAAAATCACTGGCGTACGGTGTTGGCGGCGGTGCTTGCCCGACCGCCTCTAATGCCATCGTTTGCAAACTTCCAAAATTCGAATCGACAAACCACAAGACCGCGCCGATAAACAGCGCGAAGAAAATAATCAACCGTAATCCACCGCGGCGGCGGCGGCGGTTGCCAAAAAAGGGCTCGGAGTAATTCCGGCGAATATACATAGGCGGTTTTGACCCACGTCTTTTTCACATGCACAGCATTATAGCAGATCAAGTTTTTGACCCTTCGTTTACAACTTTTAACCAGTTCGTTACGAAATTTAGATCGCCTAGAATAAAATTTAGTGTTGCTCTAAGAAGAGCCTTAAGGTGCAAAGTTCTTGACTTGCACACATCTTCGACAAGAAGGTCGAACTCGCCGCGGGCGAGAACATCATTGCGACTTTAGTCTGCGATTTTGATGGTGTCAGCCGTGCGCTCGACCCGGTCTTGAGCGTGTATTTTCCTGGCGCGGATAGCAGCGACGCTTTCAGCACCGATGTGTATAACGACGACGGTTTCGGTTCGGGTGCCGATCCGAATGGTGTCAATTGCGATGCTTTCTTTAGCTCGCGTGTTATCTTTGGCGCCCCGGTGACTGGCGTTTATGAATAGCGCTAAAACGCTGCTGTCTGCCCGTCTTTGCGCGGGTCGCTGCCACCAGATAATACGCCTGTTTTGGCATCGCGGCGGATGATCTGTCCATCCCCGAACATGCCACGCAGATACCTTGATACAGGGCGCACACGATGCCCGTAATCCGCCAGCCGCGCCATCGTTTCCATTGGGATGCCGTACTCCAACGCCAGGATGACCGCATCATCGGATGTCCCCGCTTGCGGGATGTCCATACCATCGAGACACCAGCGCGGACGGTCGAGCGCGGCTTGTGGGGCGAGTCCATCGTCGATCATGGCGCTGAGTACCTGCACATGCCCTTGTGGCTGCATGAACCCACCCATCACGCCGAAACTGCCCCACAAATCGCCATCGTGCGTCGCCATCGCCGGAATAATCGTGTGATAGGGACGTTTGCCCGGCGCGAGTTCATCAGCGTGACCAGACACGAGCGAAAAACACGCGCCGCGATTTTGCAAAAACACGCCTGTCCCACGCGCGACAATGCCCGTACCGAAGCCCATATACAGGCTGTTGATGAACGAGCACGCATTGCCTTCGCCATCGGCGACCGACAAATAGACCGTGTTCGATCCACCCATCGGCGCGCCAAAACTGGGCGGCGTCATCGCATGTTCAGGCTCGATCAACGCGCGCCGTTCGGCAGCATAGGCATCGCTCAACAAAAAGTCGAGCGGCGCACGATTCGTGTCGTCGTCCGCGATGTATTGGCGCGCGTCCGCGAAGGCTAAGCGCATCGCTTCGACCATGTTGTGAATGCGGCGGGGATCATGCCATTCCAACTCACCGAGCGCGATCTCGTTCAGGATGTTCAGCGCTTGCAGCGCCGCCAAGCCTTGCCCGTTGGGAGGACATTCATAAACGCGCACGCCGCGATAATCGACCGCGATCGGCTGTTGCCAGGTCGATGTATGGTTTCGCAAATCGTCATGTGACATCACGCCGCCGAGCGACTGAATCGTCTCGATAATCGCATCGGCGGTCGCGCCCTCATAGAACGCCGCGCGCCCACCCTCTGCGATGGCTTGCAGTGTGCGCGCCAGACCAGGCAAACGCACCACGTCGCCAATCTCGGGGGCGTCATTGTCAGGTAGATAATCTTCGGTATGCAGGCTGTTTTTGAGGAATGTCGCGCTGCGCCGCCACGCTGCGCCGTAGAGCGGGTGCACTGGAAAACCATCGCGGGCATACTGGATCGCGTCCGCCAAAATCGTGGACATAGGCAGCGTCCCGTGCTGCTCGATTAAATCGTACCACCCTGCGACCGCGCCCGGCACGGTGATCGCGTGTACCGAGCGCGGCGGGATCGCCGTCCAACCTTGACCGCGCAAGTGCGCGGCGCTGAGCGCGGCGGGCGCACGTCCACTGCCATTGAGCGCGCTGACAGATTTCGTCGTCGCGTCGTAAAACAGCGCGAAACAATCGCCGCCGATCCCCGTCGATGCGGATTCGGTCACATTCAAGACCGCCGCCGCCGCGATTGCCGCGTCCGCCGCGTTGCCACCCGCGCGCAACACCGCTAACCCCGCCTGTGAAGCAAGTGGGTTGCTCGTTGCGACCATACCGCGTCGCCCGTATATCGTCGAACGACGTGAAGTGAAGTCAATGACTGAATTCAAGTCGTTGTCCACACGGCATCACCATCGAGAATTTGCTGAACATAGCCCGGAAAACGCTCCAGATCGACGGGCTTACCGATAAATCCGTCAAAACCGATCGCGCGCGTATTCGTGATCTCGCTGGTATGAACCGAACACGCGATGATCGGTGCGTTCAGGCATGTTGGCGTCGTTTTTAACAGCGCGAACACGTCGTAACCATTCAACTGCGGCATTTCCAGATCGAGAAAGACCAGATCGATTTGGTCGCATTTTTCGAGCGTGCGTGCCAACAGCGCCGGATTCTGGATGCTGGTGTAGGTAATATCCATCATGTTGAGCAATTCGCACAGCACCGTGGCGTTATTGGCGTCATCATCGACTACTAAAGCGTGAATCTTCGTCATTTTATTTTCCCTTTTATCTTCCGGTATACCACACTTCTTCGCCTGCCATCAGTTGAAGAATTTGCTGTGGGAATAAATCGTCATCTATCGGCTTGGCGATGAACCCCTTCATCCCCAATTTACGGCATGTTGCGATCGCTTCCATCGGGTCAGATGCCGACACCGCCGCGCACGGAATCGATGCCAGGTCGGGCGCGGCTTGCAGTTCCTGGTAAATATTCAGCCCATTCGCGCCACGCGGCAGCATTAAATCGAGCAGAATCAAATCGATAGGCGCGGACGCGCGCACCCGTCGCAGCGTATCGTAGCCATACATATCAAATTCCAGGTGCATCCGCAGTGACGACAACGCCAAACGCGTGATAATGCGATTTTCCAGATTATCTTCAACAATAAAAATACGTTTGTGTAGAATTGCCATCTCCGATGTCCTAGTTTCTGCCTTAAACCTACCAGATCGTATCGCCTTTTTGTATACGTTCTAACAGCGTTGGAAAGATATCGATATCAATCGGCTTGGCGATGACTCCATCGAATCCGGCTTCGCGCAGCAGTGCCACTTCTTCATTCATGACGCTTGCAGTCAGCGCAATTACCGGAGATTGATGAAATTGGGCATCCGCGCGCAGCATTCGCAGCAGCGCGAAACCGTCGTGCGGCGCGATATGGATATCGAGAAAGAACAGGGTGGGTACGGGCGCAATTTGATGCGCGCGCGCCAGAAAGTCGGCGGTCTGGTCGAAAAACGTCACGTTCTTAATGCCCAATTGTTCGCACAATAACAACCGCATAATATCGGCGCTGGGTTCGTCGTCCTCTACGTACAAGATCACAGGCTGCATGGCGCTCACTTTGATCACGTCATCGGTCGGTTCCCCCCTTCCTGTTTATGGGTTAGGGGGTGGGGGCTGATTAACCATATTCGATCTATGCTTGCAACTGTGCTTATGCCAGTGTCGGCGCCAGTTTTTCCGATTTGACCGGCAGCAGCACAAAAAAGGTTGTGCCTTTGCCGACTTCACTGGTGAACCACAAACGTCCACCGTGCGCTTCGACGATACTGCGCGAAATCGGCATCCCCAACCCTGTACCACCGCCCTGCCGCAGCCCCGCTTTCGCCTGTCGAAATGCAGTAAAGACCGCTTCGGCGTCTTCGATGCCAGGTCCCGTATCCGTAACCGATAACAAGAAATTATCGCCGTCGCGCGTCAGCTCAACCTTGACCGAGCCTTGTTCGGTGAACTTGCACGCATTGGTGAGCAGGTTGGAAAACACCTGACGAACACGCTGTTTATCGCCTGTAATCAGCGGCAGTTCGGGTTGAATGTGCACGTTCATTTCGACGGGTTTATCGACCAGAATGGGCTGTACGCCGTCGATAGCAGCATGAAGCGCGGCAGGCACATCAACATCGGTTTCGACGAACAGCGTCAGCGATCCAGCCTCGATTTTCGACATATCGAGCACGTCGTTGATCAACTCGAGCAAATGCTTGCCGCTATCCACGACTTTACCCAGTGTTTCACGCTGGCGGTCGTTGACATCGCCCATCATGCCTTTGCTGACGAACTTGGTGTAATTGATGACCGAGTTAAGCGGCGTCCGCAGCTCATGCGACATCGACGCCAGAAAGGAAGATTTGACCTTATCGGCTTGTTCGGCTTGCGCGCGCGCCTCGTTAGCGATGACGACCTGTGTTTCCAGCGCGGTGATCGATTTTTGCAGCCGCGTTGACATCTGATTGAATACGACCCCGACATCACTCAGTTCCGTCACCGTCCGGGTATCAGCCATCGCGGTCATATCGCCCGCCGCCAGTTTTTCGGTGGTCGTACGTAGTCGGGTGATCGCTTGCACGGTACGGAAGACGAACACCACTGCCAACACGCCAAACCCGATCAGCGCGACCGCGGCTTGAAAGATGCTGGTTTGTGCGTTTTGGCGCTGAACACGCGCCACCGCGTCGAGCGCTGAGACCACGCGGTCGGCAAACACCGAGACGATGATTGCTTCGCTGTCGATGATTTCGTTGAGCGCGAGACGCGTTTCGAGCGGCGCGAAAATGTACTCTTGCACCAACGCGCGATACGTCACCCAACGAAAATCGAGTTCGTCCATCGTCGCCAGCACTTCGCGGCTGGTGATCGGGTCGATATCGAGCGCTTCATCGCCGTCGCGCAGCGCGATTTGCGTCGCTTCAAAGTTGTTCGACAGTTCGACAATCGTCGCACGCAGCGATTCGCGCTCGTTTTGATTCGGCGTTTCGGTATAACGATCCGCGTAAAAGCCGATTTGAATGATGTTACGACTTTGGCGCGCGGATATAGCCACCGACCGCTGGGTATATTCAAGATCGGCGGCGCTGCTGGCAGTATTAAAGCCAAAAAAACCAACCGTGAGGATGCCACCTAAAATCAAGACCGGCAGCAAAAATTGTACAGAGTTAATCAGCCGTTTCAGGGTCATAGCGTCCTCATTGCGCTTTCGGCGCAGCAGTAGGCTTGATCGCCGTATTCATCATCAGCCCAATCAGTAGCGCACCAACCCCGATAACCAACAGCACAATCGGGACGATGACCGAGGTCAGTTGCAGCGTATTACGCTGATTAGCCACGTCGTTCAACCGACGAATTACGGTGTCGCCTGTCGTCGCCCCTGCCCATGTGCCGAGCGGCTCGACTTTTTCACCTGTCGCACTGTTATAAATCCAGTCGCCGTCGGTACAGCTTTCTTCAAATTTGACGATCTCACCTGTGATTGGCTCAACCCACATGCGAAGATTGAGCGTGTCATCACCGCACCGCACTTCCTGACCGTCCTCAATCAACGGCAGTTCGCCTTGTGCGTTGAGATATGACGCGGTGTATTCGGCAAAGCCCTGATAGCTAAATACGTAGGTCGTGACCGATTCGATCACTTCCTCACGTTCGAAAGCCACGTCCAGCCCTTCATACGACCCAGCGCGAAAACTGTACGGTTGTTTTTGCACGTTGCGCGGAAACACGAAAATATCACCTTCATACTCAGGTGTGGTATGCGCGCCCGTCGCCGGGTTGACGGGTGCGGTAAACGGATAAATCCACGAGACTTGTCCGGTATCGAGATCGCTGACTTCGTAAGTATCGCGCAGCAGCACCGATCCGGCGGGCGCGCTGCCGTCTATGATTTCGATAGTGCGCACATAGATCGAAACAGAGTCGATGGTCAATTCACCTGTGTCTGGGTCGGGGTACAAGTTCGTCCCGATAAAATTGACATCCCACGACCAGCCCGGTGGAATGCGCTGTGCATACTGAGGGTATGAGACGAAGCGAACGAACAGCGCTCCGGTTAATGCCAATACGCCGATGATTAGTAAGATCGGGCGCAAATTGTTGCGGGGTGCGGCGGGAATCGTCGCAGTCATAATAACCTCGATGATAAGATGAAATGTGTCGTCATGATAGTCTACTCAGTGCAAGTTTCCATGTAAATAACATTACTGTCCAGAAACCGTGAATAATCTGTGCTATGTGCAGCGTCATATCTATTATCACGGCTGAGCGCCCACGCCCACCGACTCGCCTTCCAGACCAAACGCTGCGCGCCATTCGTTCAATGTATACGCCATGTCGAACGCATTGGCAGGCGGATACGTGATCATACGGAGCGGATGTGTGTTATTGAAATGAAAAAATCGGTTGCGGTCGCTTGTGCCAATCATCAATGGCATATTGGCGTTGTTGTTCGAGTCGAACACGACCAATGCCGCCGCTGGATCAAACGCGACCCAAAGATTGCGCGTGATTAGCGTATTTTCCAGGTTGTATGTGCCCAGATCGTCGTCGCTAAGCCGGAGCGCGCTTTCACCGGCTGCCACGACCAGATTATCGGTCACACGCACGTCGCGCGTATTATGCAGATAAATCCCCGCCGCGCCCACCCACCCAATAATATTGGCGCGCACATCGATATCCATCGAATTGTCATCGATATAAATGCCGTTAGCGCTCGGCGACTCCAACGGAGTCCCCGCCGTGTTGCCCATGCCATCCACGACCAGATTGCCGATGATATGACTGCCCTGTGTACGATAGGCATAAATGCCGCCGCCATCAATTTTGACTTGTGTGAAATGGCGCACGACATTCTGCTGCACCCATACATTTCCCACCACAATCACGCCGATATAGCCGATATGCTCGATACGATTGCGCTCGAAACGTGTTTGTTCCCCTTCGACGCGCACGCCGAGATACTTTCCGTCACCGCTCCCGCCCATGCCTGCCAACAATCCAATATATTCAATCGTGCTGCCGTAAAGGGTACAACGCTGGCAGTCGTCGATGTTCGCACCGTTGTTCAGCATATGCGCGATACGGCTATTAGCAACGTTGAGATCATCGCATGAAGCGACCCTGATACCGTCTGCGCCACCGTTGATCACCGACACACCCACAATACCGACATGACTGCATCGCTCGATGTAGAGCGCCAACGCATCCGCGCCGTGCAATGTCAGATCGCGCACCTCGATGTGGTGTGCGGCTTCGATGCGCAGCAGACTGTCGCGCGCCGTCACTTCGATATCGAACGCGGACGGTTCGCCCGCGCTCCAATACAACGTCACCATCTGCGTATCGGCATCATAGATCCATTCGCCATCGCGGTCGAGCGCGTCGGCGTGATTTTGAATGAAGTAGCCATATCCAGATGTCAAGTCATAGCTCGCTGGGTCAGTCGTGACCAGCGTATCGCCCTCATGCGCGCTGATCGGCAGCCGATCCAGCACCCATGCGATACTCCGCACCACCAGTTCGCCGCCTGACCAGTCAATGTCACCGCGCAGCGCGTCATCGCTGATGCTGAATCGGCTGGCGGCAGAGTCGAAATACAGATATCCGTCATCGCCTTGATCAGGGTTGGGGTGGCGCGCCATTGCCTGTAATTCACCGTCAATCATCAAGCCATTGACCGCGCCTTCACACGTGGCGCAGGATGCCTGCCAGCGATCCACGCCGATGCTGATCCACTCGCGCAAGGTTTCCGCGCCGCTTAAAATCGGGTTGTCGCCGTCGCCATAGGCGCCAAGCGTGATCGGTGCGTCGGGGGTGCCGCGCGCGCCCACCCACGATAAGCCCCCGTCAAAGATACTGCCGCGCTGAAGTAAAATCTGATCACCCGGATTGAGCGAATCGAGTGCGCTTTGTACGCGTGTCAGCGTACGCCATGGCTGTGCTTGTGTGCCGGGATTGTGATCGTTCGCAGACGGGTCGATGCTGCTGACATAGTAAGTGTTGGGGGATGTGGGCACAGTTTGACAGGTGGCGACAAGCAGCAGTGCGCCGATATACCAGCCGCTAAAGCGCATTATCCGCCTTTGCCTATTCGTCTTCTCGATATAGACAGAGTGTAACGCGCGAAAAGCATTTGGCACGAATCGTGCTACAATCACCATCTAGTAATAGAACATAAATGTTATGGTAGCCTCGATGAAAACATTGGAACAATACTTGATAAGTTTAGTACGCGGACGCGATAGACAAGTGACAGAAACCGCGTATTATGGCGAATTGGCGACGGTGCTGAACGAAGTGGCGACTCCGTTCAAAATTGAAGCCAAAGTCCATCCTAAAAGCGATGAACGTAACCTGCCCGATGTGGGCATTTACGATAAAAATCAGGCAGCCGGACAAAAACCCGCGCATGGCGTCGTCGAAGTCAAAGGCGTTGATGCCGACATCGATGTGATCGCCACCAGCGAACAAGTGGCGCGTTACGTCAAAAATTACGGACAGGTGCTGGTGACGAACTACTATCAGTTCATGCTCATCACCCGGCAAAGCGACGGCACGCCGCGCATCGAAGAACGCTATTCACTGGCGGGGAGCGCCGCCGACTTTTGGAAAAAAGCTGCCGATCCACGCGCGATGATAGCAGAACATGCGACCTTGTTGAACGAATATTTGACGCGCGTTTTGCAGCGCAATGCCCCGCTTGCCGACCCGCGCGATCTAGCGCGCATTTTGGCGTCGTATGCGCGTTCGGCGCGTGAGTTGATCGAACACAGCAATACCGATTTTGCCGAGTTCGTCGCGCTCCGTGCCGACCTGCACGATGGACTTGGGATTCATTTTGAAGGCACCGATGGCGAACGCTTCTTCCGTTCCACGTTAGTCCAAACGCTGTTTTACGGCATTTTTTCGGCGTGGATTCGCTGGACGGAGACGACCGCCATCACGTCCGGGCGTCCCTTCGATATTTTTCGTGACTCACGCCGTTTTTCCGTCCCCGTCTTACAAGAACTTTTTTATCAGTTCACCAACCCCGATATGACCGAGCCTTTGAATTTGGAACCCTTGCTCGAATGGACAGGCGACGCGCTCAATCGGGTAGATCGGGATGCGTTCTTTGCCCGATTCGACCAAGCGACCGCCGTACAATACTTTTACGAGCCGTTTCTTGCAGAATTCGACCCTGACCTGCGCCGCGATCTCGGTGTGTGGTACACGCCGAATGAAATTGTCGATTACATGGTCGCGCGCGTCGATCAAAGTTTGCAGACCGATCTGAATATTCCGCTTGGTTTGGCAGACCCGAATGTGTACGTTTTAGACCCGTGCTGCGGGACAGGCGCGTATTTAGCGGCGGTGCTGCGGCGCATTTATGCGCGCGTGCTGGCAGAACGAGACGTAGCAGCCGCGCGCGACGCGGTACACGATGCGATTACCACGCGCGTGTTCGG